>NZ_CP030051.1:4800000-5480833 GCF_004114975.1 Bradyrhizobium guangdongense | reverse complement strand
CGCACCGTCTATCAGGGCAATCTCTTCGTCGGCGCCGTGCCGCTGAACGAGAGCCCGCTGAAGGACCATCCGCTCAATCCCATGCACGATTCCAACCTGGTGCGCGTGCTGACGCGCCAGAGCCGGACGCAAGTGGGCCTCGTCGACCTCGCCACCGTCACGCGCGGCGCGGACGCCGTGCGCGCACGGCTCGCCGAACTCGCGGGCAAGGGCATCGGTGCGGCCGTCATCGATGCCGTGTTCGACCGCGATCTCGAGACCATCAGCCTCGTCGCCGCAGAGCATCGGCTGTCGGTCGGCGCCTCCGGCATCGGCCTCGGCCTGGCGCGGGCGCTGGTCTCGACGGGCAAGGTCAAACCGGCTTCGGCGAGCAGTGACGCGGGCGCCGTCGTTGGCGGACCTGCGGCCTGCCTTGCCGGAAGCTGCTCGCAGGCGACGCTTCAGCAGATCGCCAATGCCGAGCGCGCCATGCCGGTTCTTCATCTCGACCCGGAGCAAATTGTCGCGGGCACAAGCGAGACCGAGCGTGCGCTCGCTTGGGCGCGACCGCGGCTTGCCGACGGTCCGGTACTGATCGCTTCGAGCGCGACGCCTGAAGCTGTCGCCGCCGTTCAGGCGCGCCACGGCCGCGATGCCGCCGGCCATGCGATCGAGCAGGCCATGGCGGACATCGCCGAAGGCCTGGCGGGCGCCGGCGTGCGCCGTTTGGTCGTCGCGGGGGGCGAGACCTCGGGCGCCGTGGTCGACCGGTTGAAGATTCCCGGATTTCTCGTGGGGGTAGAAATCGCCCCGGGGGTTCCGGTGCTGCGCGCGGTTGGCGCTGAGAAAGGCGGCATGTTGCTCGCCCTCAAATCAGGCAATTTCGGCGGCCCCGCCTTTTTCACCGACGCGCTTAGGCTCATGCGCTAAGCGCAGAGCGTTCTTAGCTGCCTGTTCACTTCTTTGAGGCTTCGTACTCGTACGGAGTCGTAGTTAACATCTTCACAGGTGCTCTGGTGCAGGATGTCGGTGCTGCTCCCTTTGGTTGATTCGCAAAACCTTTCGGACGCACATCGCGCCAACACAAAGAGACCGTATTATGCTCGCTTCGATTTCCATCCGCGCCAAGATCATCAGTGTCCTGGCGTTCCTGCTGCTCGCCATGACCGGTATGGGTCTGCTCGCCGTCGCGAAGATGCGGTCGATGAATGCCAACACCGTCGACATCACCACGAACTGGATGCCGAGTGTGCGCGTGCTGGGCGAACTCCGGGCGAGCGTCATCACCTATCGCAACGTGGTCCGCCAGCACATGCTGTCCGAGACGCTGGAGGACAAGCTCACCGTCGAAAAGACGGCGGCGACCGTGATCGAGGCGCTTGCCAAGATCCGCAGCCGCTACGAGACGATGATCACTTCGCCGGAGGAGCGGGCGCTGTACGGCCAGTGGGCAAAGCTCTGGGACGACTATAAAAAGGGCACCGAGGAGGTGATGGCGCTCTCGCGCAAGGAGGCCGGCAAGGTCCCGCACGAAGCCCAGGAGCTGAACTTCAAAACGGTCAACAAGATCAGCCTCGCGGCGGATGAGGTTCTTACGAAGGATATCGAGCTCAACACGAGGGGTGGTGACGAAGCTGCGCAGGCTGCAGCCGACAGTTATTCCTTCGCGTTCATGCTGGTCTCGATCATCCTCGCTGCTGCCGTCGTCATCGGCATCGGCGTCGGCTTCTACCTCGTCCAAGACGTGTCGAGCGGGATCAACTCCATCATCGAGCCGATGCAGGCGCTCGGCAAGGGCGAGCTGTCAGCCGAAGTCCCGCATCGCGGCGAGAAGACCGAGATCGGCGCCATGGCCGACGTACTCCAGATCTTCAAGGACGCGCTGATCGCCAAGAAGGCTGCCGACGAAGCCGCGGCCGCGGACGCTGAAGCCAAGATCGAGCGTGGCCGCCGCGTCGACAACATCACCCGCGAATTCGAAACCATGATCGGGGAGATCGTCCAGACCGTGTCGTCGGCCTCCACGCAGCTCGAGGCCTCCGCCTCGACGCTGACGTCAACTGCCGACCGCTCGCAGCGGCTGGCGACCACCGTTGCCGGCGCGTCGGAGGAAGCTTCGACCAACGTGCAGTCGGTGGCTTCGGCGACCGAAGAGATGGCCTCCTCGGTCGGCGAGATCAGCCGCCAGGTACAGGAATCGGCGCGGATGGCCGGCGACGCCGTCGGCCAGGCGCGTGCGACCACCGAGCGCGTCAGCGAGCTGTCGAAGGCGGCATCGCGCATCGGGGACGTCGTCGAGCTGATCAACACCATCGCCGGCCAGACCAATCTCCTGGCGCTGAACGCGACCATCGAGGCGGCCCGTGCCGGTGAGGCCGGCCGCGGCTTCGCGGTTGTTGCCTCCGAGGTGAAGGCGCTTGCCGAGCAGACTGCAAAGGCGACCGGCGAGATCGGCCAGCAGATCTCCGGCATCCAGGCGGCGACCAACGACTCGGTCGGCGCGATCAAGGAGATCTCCTCGACCATCGAGCGGCTTTCGGAAATCTCCTCGGCCATCGCGGCCGCGGTGGAGGAGCAGGGTGCTGCGACTCAGGAAATCGCCCGCAACGTGCAGCAGGCGGCCCACGGCACACAGCAGGTCTCTTCCAACATCACGGACGTGCAGCGCGGCGCGACCGAGACCGGCACGGCTTCCTCGCAGGTGTTGTCGGCGGCCCAGATGCTCTCGAACGATTCGAACCGGCTCAAGACCGAGGTCGGAAGATTCCTGACCAACGTCCGCGCTGCGTAAGCGGCAGCGGCGATATATCTCACGCAAGAGCGGCGCCGCTGGTGCCGCTCTTTTTCTATTCGTGGCCGGTAACATGATATCGCTGCACGTAGGATCGTGGAGGCCCTCCGTAAACTTACGTAGGGCCGGCTTTCATCGTTAGTTAAATTCGATTTACGAGAATTGCATCAGACGACTCGAATAGCGGCCGTCCGAATTGGAATGAATCCATAGTCCGTTCGTTTGGAGGCCTTTGATGCGCAAGAATTTTCCCGTCACCGACGTCGAATATCCGGTGAGCGACGAGACGCTGATCGTCTCCCGCACCGATCTCAAGGGCAAGCTGACCTATTTCAACGACGACTTCATCGCGGCTGCCGGCTTCTCGTCGGCGGAACTGATGGGCCAGCCGCATAACATCGTTCGTCATCCCGACATGCCGCCGGAGGCATTCGACAATCTCTGGGACACGCTGAAGGCCGGCAAGCCGTGGCTCGGCGCGGTGAAGAACCGCCGCAAGAACGGCGACTTCTACTGGGTGCTGGCAACCGCGTCACCGATGCGCGAGAACGGTCAGGTCAAGGGGTACACCTCGATCCGGACCAAGCTGCCGGCCGACCAGCGCAGGCTCGCCGAAGAGGTTTACGCAGCGATCCGCGAGAAGAAGCCGCATGGCTATCGGATCGATGGCGGCATCATCCGCCGTCGTTCCTGGCTTGACGGCTTTTCCATCTTCACCAGGACGCTGAAGGCGCGCCTCGTGACGATGCTGGCGCTTCAGACGCTGTTCATGCTGGCGCTGTGTGTCGTCGGGGTGCTGTCCGCCGCGGGTTCGACCAGTCTGATCCTGTCGCTACTGGCCGTCGCGGGCGTGGGCATCGGCGGCTTCGCCGGCCTTGCGACCATGCGGGCGATCCAGGGACCGATGCAGCACCTCAACGAAACCTTGGTCAACCTGGTCCAGGACAAGCTCGACAATCGCATCGTGATCAAACGCGACGACGAGATCGGCGAGGCACTGCGCAACCTTCAGACCGTGCAGACCATCATCCGCTTCAGCCGCGACGAGGTGCAGGCGGTGCAACGCCGTGCCGATGCCCAGCGCAAAGCCGAGATGACGAAGCTCGCCAACGGCTTCGAGGCCGCGATCGGCGAAATCGTCGAGACCGTCTCGTCAGCCGCAACCGAGCTTGAAGCTTCCGCTTCGACCCTGTCCTCGACCGCGGGCCGCGCGCAGGAATTGTCGGTCGCCGTTGCGGCAGGTTCCGAAGAGGCTTCCGCCAACGTTCATTCGGTGGCGACGGCCGCCGAGGAGATGTCGTCGTCGGTGCGCGAAATCAGCCGGCAGGTCCAGGACTCATCCCGGATTGCGAGCGAAGCGGTCAACCAAGCCCACGCCACCACCGACCGTGTCAGCGAATTGTCACGGGCTGCAGCGCGAATTGGCGATGTCGTCGAGCTGATCAACGCCATCGCCGGCCAGACCAATCTCCTCGCCCTCAACGCCACGATTGAAGCGGCCCGTGCGGGCGAGGCCGGTCGTGGTTTCGCCGTCGTCGCTTCCGAGGTCAAGGCGCTCGCCGAGCAGACCGCCAAGGCGACCGGCGAAATCGGCCAGCAGGTCGGCGGCATCCAGTCCGCGACCCAGGAGTCGGTGAGCGCCATCAGCGAAATCAGCGGCACCATCGCGCGCCTGGCGGAGATCTCCGCGGCGATCGCGGCGGCCGTGGAGCAGCAGGGCGCGGCCACCCAGGAGATCGCCCGCAACGTCCAGCAGGCCGCTCAAGGCACCCAGCAGGTCTCGTCGAATGTCGGAGATGTTCAGCGCGGCGCCTCCGAGACCGGTTCGGCGTCGTCGCAGGTGCTGTCAGCGGCGCAGATGTTGTCGCGTGACAGCAACCGCCTCAAGCTCGAGGTCGGCAAGTTCCTGAACTCCGTGCGCGCGGCGTAGCGGCGCGCACGACCGGACGTCAAGGTGGCGATCGCTCCGATCGCCGCCATCGTTGTGCTTTGACCGGCGCGCGGTCGACAACCATTCGATAATCATACAATCCGATGAAATCAGGCGCGGAGTTGAAACCCCGACGATCTTTGATGTGAGACAACTAGGTGTTGTGAAAGCCGGTTATTGCTTCCACCCAGCTGCCTGTTCGACAGCAGCGCTCAGGAGAGGGGAAGCTGGCCGTGCGCGTGCGAATTGGAACGATCCTGCCTCTGATTGTCTCGGCGCTTGCGCTGATGGGAGTGGCCGCCACCGCTTTCACGGCCGTTCGGGCCTATCATAGCCGAGAGGAGGCGCACGCCTTCGTCGAGCTCAACGGCATCTCGCAGCAATTGCTGCGAAGCGCCGGGCAATGGGCGCTCGAAAGGGGAATGACGAACGCGGCGCTGAACGCGCCCGAGACCATCGCTGAGGATCGCCGTGCCGATATCGGCCGGATCCGCGCGGAGTCCGACCGGTCGTTCCGCGATGCTGCACGGCGCCTGCGCAGCCTGCCCGCCATGCAAATCGCCGAACCTCGCATCGCCGAGGCCGAACGCGCGCTTCAGAACATCGAGAGCCTGCGGCAAAAGGTCGACGCCGAACTCGCCAAGCCGGGGACCGGGCGCGATCCTGCCATTGTCAGCGCGCTCGTTCCGGCCCTGACCGGCCTCATCGAGACCGCGGCTCACCGGTTGCGGCTCACCTTGGAGACGTTGACCGATGCTCCGTCGCCGGCGATGACGCGGTTTGTGGGGCTTCGCCATCTCACCGCGGAAATGGCCGAGAATGCCGGCCGCGAGCGGGCCTTTCTCGGAGGCTTGATCAGCGCCCGCGCAAAACTCACCGCCGACGGCATCGGCTTGATGTCCGGATTCCGTGGCCATGTCGAGCTTGCCTGGAACACGATCTCTCCCATTGCCCAGCGCGCCGATATTTCGGCCGATCTCGCTCAAGCGATAAAGGACGTCGAGCAGAAGTACTTCCGCCTCTATGGCTCGCTGCGCGCCGACGTGATCAAGGATGGCAAGGCCGGTGAATACAAGATCAGTGGCAACGACTACGTGGCGAGCGCGACCAGCGCCATCAACGCGATCCTGCAGCTCGGGCAGGCCATTGCCGCGGACGCTGACCGGGAGGCTGCGGGACTTGCCGCAAGCAGCAGCTTCAACCTGGAAGTCAGCGGCGGCATTCTCGTTGCGAACATTGCTCTTTCACTGCTCAGCTTCTGGGTCGCGTTCGCACGGATATCGCGCCCGCTCTCCGCGCTGACGAGCGCCATGGGCGAACTTGCCGCCGGCAATTTTGCCCTCGTGCTGCCCGGCCTCGGCCGCAACGACGAGATCGGGGACATGGCGCACGCGGTCGAACTGTTCAAGGTCAAGGCGGAAGAGAAGGCGCGCATGGAGGGGGAGGCGAAGATCAGGCAGGATCAGATCGCGACCGCGCAGCGCAAGGCAGACATGCACCGGCTTGCCGGTCAATTCGAGACGGCCATCGGCGAGATCGTCGATACGGTCTCCTCGGCTTCGACCGAGCTCGAGGCCTCCGCCGGCACTTTGAACAGCACCGCCGGCCGCGCCATGGAGTTGGCCGTAGTGGTCACCTCCGCCTCGGACGAGGCTTCCTCCAATGTGCAATCGGTCGCCTCGGCGACCGAGCAGCTCTCGTCGTCGGTCAACGAGATCAGCCGGCGGGTGCAGGATCAGGCTCGGATGGCCAACGACGCCGTTGGCCAGGCTGGGCGGACCAACGACAGGATCGGTGAATTGTCGAAAGCGGCCGCCAGGATAGGTGACGTCATCGAGCTGATCGACCAGATCGCTGGCCAGACCAATCTCCTGGCTCTCAACGCCACGATCGAGGCGGCGCGAGCCGGTGAGGCCGGCCGGGGCTTTGCGGTGGTCGCCTCCGAGGTGAAAGCGCTCGCCGAGCAGACCGCCAGGGCCACCAGCGAGATCTCGCAGCAAATCACCGACATGCAAGCGGCCACCCAGGAATCCGTCGGCGCGATCCGGGACATCGGAGGCTCGATTGCGAACCTCTCCGAGATCGCCTCGGCTATCGCGGCGGCCGTCGAGGAGCAGGGCGCAGCGACCCAGGAGATCGCGCGCAACGTGCAGCAGGCGGCCAAGGGAACGCAGCAGGTGTCATCCAATGTCGGCAACGTCCAGCGTGGCGCCGCCGAGACGGGTTCGGCTTCGTCTCAGGTCCTGTCCGCGGCACAGATGCTGTCCCGCGACTCCAATCGCCTCAAGCTCGAGGTCGGCAAGTTCCTCGATACGGTCCGCGCCGCGTGAGGGGTGCGGCCGCATGGCTGCGATGTAAATCTTGCAGTGCGGTAGCAGGGAAGTGAATGCGCGACGATTAGCGTTTCCGGCGGTGCTCGGGTAAAGGGAAAGCGGGATCGCCGTGGGGGCGGATTCCGTATTCTCGCTTGACCTGGATTTGCCTGGCGCATGATTGCTCTGGTCCGTATTGCCCTGAGCCGGCCCTATACGTTTGTCGTGCTCGCGCTTCTGCTGCTGATCATCGGACCGCTCGCGGCGCTGCGGACGCCGACCGACATCTTTCCGGACATCCGCATCCCCGTCATCGGAGTAGTGTGGCAATACACCGGCCTGCCGCCCGACCAGATGTCCGGCCGTATCACCACGCCGTTCCAGCGCGCGCTGACGACGACCGTCAACGACATCGAGCATATCACCGCCAATTCCTATAACGGCTTTGGCATCATCAAGATCTTCTTCCAGCCGAACGTCGACATCCGCACCGCCAACGCGCAGGTCACGGCGATCTCGCAGACGCTGATCAAGCAGATGCCGCCGGGGGCGACGCCGCCCTTGATCCTGAACTACTCCGCTTCGACGGTGCCGATCATCCAGGTGGCGCTGTCGGGCGATGGCCTGACCGAGCAGAACCTCGCCGACATCGGCATCAACCAGCTCCGCACGCCGCTCGTCACCGTTCCGGGGGCTGCGATTCCTTATCCGTTCGGCGGTAAGCAGCGCCAGGTCCAGATCGACCTCGATCCCACCGCACTGCAGGCCCGCGGCCTGTCAGGCCAGGACGTCGCCAACGCGCTCGCGGCGCAAAACCTGATCACGCCGGTCGGCACCCAGAAGATCGGCCAGTTCGAATACAACATCCAGCTCAACAACTCGCCGCTGAGGATCGACGAGCTCGGCAACCTCCCGATCAGGACCGTCAACGGTGCCATGGTCTATGTGCGTGACGTCGCCAGCGTCCGCGACGGCAATCCGCCTCAGACCAACATCGTTCATGTCGACGGCAACCGCTCGGTGCTGATGATGGTGCTGAAGGCAGGCGCGACCTCGACGCTCGATATCATCGCCGGCATCAAGCAGAAGGTGATCGACGTCAAGGACCAGATGCCCGACGCGCTCAAGATCGGTTTCATCGGCGATCAGTCGGTGTTCGTTCGCGGCGCGATCGAGGGCGTCGCCTTCGAGGGCGTGATCGCGGCGCTGCTCACCAGCGTCATGATCCTGCTGTTCCTCGGCAGCTGGCGCTCGACCATCATCATCGCGGTTTCGATCCCGCTCTCGGTGCTGGGGGCCATCATCATGCTGTCGGCGATCGGCGAGACGCTGAACATCATGACGCTCGGCGGGTTGGCTCTGGCGGTCGGCATCCTCGTGGATGACGCCACGGTCACCATCGAGAACATCAACTATCATCTGGAGCAGGGTAAGCCGGTCGAACAGTCGATCCTCGACGGCGCCAACCAGATCGTGACGCCGGCCTTCGTCTCGCTGCTCTGCATCTGCATCGTGTTCGTGCCGATGTTCTTCCTCACCGGGGTTGCGCGCTTCCTGTTCGTGCCGATGGCGGAAGCGGTGATGTTCGCGATGATCTGGTCGTTCATCCTGTCGCGCACGCTCGTGCCGACCATGGCGAACTATCTGTTGCAGGCTCACGTCCATCATCAGGGCGAGCCGCCGAAGTCGCGCAACCCGCTGGTCTGGTTCCAGCGCGGCTTCGAGGCGCGGTTCGAGCGCATCCGCGGCGGCTACCGCGGCCTGCTCGGGCTCGCGCTGGCGCATCGCGCGGTATTCGCGATCGGCTTCATCTGCGTGGTCGGCGCCTCCTTCGCGCTGGTACCGTTCCTCGGGCGCAACTTCTTTCCGTCGGTCGACGCCGGCAACATCCTGATGCATGTCCGCACCCAGGTCGGCACCCGCGTCGAGGAGACTGCAAACCAGCTCGCCGACGTGCAGAAGGCCGTGCGCAGGCTGATTCCGGGCGAGATCGAGACCATGACCGACAACATCGGCATGCCGATCTCCGGCATCAACATGACCTACAACAATACGGGTGTGATCGGCCCGCAGGATGGTGACATCCAGATCAAGCTCAGGGAAGGCCACAAGCCGACCGAAGAGCACGTGAAGGTGTTGCGTGAGCAGCTGCCGCGACTGTTTCCCGGCGTCAGCTTCGCGTTCCTCCCTGCCGACATCGTCAGCCAGATCCTGAACTTCGGTGCGCCGGCGCCGATCGACCTGCAGATCCGCGGCGCCAATCTCGGCGCCAACTTCGCTTATGCCAACAAGCTGCTGGCCAAGGTTCGCAAGGTCCCGGGCATCGCCGATGCACGCATCCAGCAGTCGCCGAACGCGCCGACGTTCAACATCGATGTCGACCGCACCCGTGCGCAATATGTCGGCCTGACCGAGCGCGACGTCACCAACAGTCTCGTGGTCAATCTCGCTGGCTCTTCGCAGGTGGCGCCGACCTACTACCTCAACCCCGATAACGGCGTGTCCTATTCGATCGTGATGCAGACGCCGCAATATCAGATCGATTCGCTCAGCGCGCTGCAGACGCTGCCGATCACCGCATCCGGCAATTCGCAGTCGCCCATCCTCGGCGGCATCGCCGACATCAAGCGCTCGACCTCGAGCGCGGTGGTGTCGCAATACGACATCCAGTCGATGGTGCAGATCTTTGCGACCACCTCGGGGCGCGACCTCGGCGCGGTGTCCAACGACATCCGCCAGGTGATCGCCGAGACCGCGAAGGAGGTGCCGAAGGGGTCTTCGGTAGTGCTGCTCGGCCAGGTGCAGACCATGAATAGCGCCTTCACCGGCCTCTTGTTCGGCCTGCTGGGTGCCGTCGTGCTGATCTACTTCTTGATCGTCGTGAACTTCCAGTCCTGGTCCGATCCGTTCGTGATCATCACCGCGTTGCCGGCCGCGCTGGCCGGAATCGTCTGGATGCTGTTCACGACGCAGACGACGCTTTCAGTGCCGGCGCTGACTGGCGCCATCATGTGCATGGGCGTTGCCACCGCCAACAGCGTTCTCGTCATCGCCTTCGCGCGCGAGCGCTACGAAGAGCTCGGCGACCCCATCGCGGCCGCGCTCGAAGCCGGCTTCGTCCGGTTTCGCCCGGTGCTGATGACCGCACTCGCCATGATCATCGGCATGGCGCCGATGGCGCTGGGGTTGGGCGAGGGCGGCGAGCAGAATGCGCCGCTCGGCCGCGCCGTGATCGGCGGCCTGATCTTTGCAACCTTCGCCACGCTGATGTTTGTTCCCGTGGTGTTCAGTATGGTACACAAGAAACAAGGCGCCAAAGCCGCCGCCGCATTGGAGACCTCGCATGTCGCCCACTGAATCCCGCGCCCCGGTGTCGCACCGGAAACTGGGCATCTTCGGCGTGGTGGCGCTGATCGCGGCTGGCCTCGTCGTGGGCACCGGCATCCGTGCTCGCGAGGAGCAGGGCTCCAAGCTGAAGGAATGGACCGACGATCAGGCCGTTCCCAGCGTCGCGGTGACGCAGCCGAGCGCCAAGGCCCTCGACGCCACCATCGATCTGCCGGGTCGCCTGGAAGCCTATTATCGCGCACCGATCTTCGCCCGCGTCTCGGGTTACCTGAAGAGCTGGAGCGCGGACATCGGCGCGCGGGTGAAGGCAGGGCAGGTGATCGCCGAGATCGAGGCGCCTGACCTCGACCAGCAGCTCTTGCAGGCCCGCGCCGACCTCGCCAGCCAGCAGGCGAGCGCAAGATTGTCGGAGGCAACGCTGAACCGGCGCAAGACGCTGGTCGCGTCCAACTTCGTCTCCGCGCAGGAGATCGACGAGCGCACCGCCGACCTTTCCAACAAGAACGCGGCCGTCAATTCCGGCAAGGCCAATGTCGAGCGGCTGGAGGCGCTGGCGGGTTACAAGAAGATCACTGCGCCGTTCGACGGCGTCGTGACCGCACGCGACACCGACGTCGGCGCGCTGATCAATGCGGGCGGCGGCTCGGGGCCGGCCATGTTCGTGATCTCCGACATCACCAAGCTGCGCGTCTACGTCAACGTTCCCCAGAACTACGTGCCGGCGATCAAGATCGGCGCCAAGGCCACGATTACGTTGCCCGAATATCCGAACCGCACTTTCCCGGCCACGGTGGAAGCGTCCTCGCAAGCCGTCGACGTCGCCTCAGGCACCACGCGCATGCAGCTTGGTCTGGACAATTCCAGCGGTGAGTTGATGCCGGGCGGTTATGCCAGTGTGAAGCTGAATCTCCAGCGCGACGCCGCGCCGCTCAGCATTCCCGCGAGCGCCCTGATCTTCAACGGCAGCGGCCTGCGCGTCGCGACCGTCGGCGCGGACGACAAGGTTCAGTTCAAGACCGTGACTATCGCCCGCGATCTCGGCCGCGAGATCGAGCTCGCCTCGGGCATTGCGCCGGGCGACCGCGTCATCACCGCCCCGCCGGATGGACTCTCCGACGGCGACCTGGTGCGCGTGGTCGGTGCAGGCGGGAAGCCGGCGACGGCGTCGGAGAAGCAGGCGCCGAAGGGGTAGCGCAGTCTTGTAGGGTGGGCAGATGCGCGCTTGCGCCGTGCCCACGTCGTCTCACCAAAGAGGCGGGACGTGGGCACGCTTCGCTTTGCTCACCCTACGAGAGCTTTCGCGGAGGCGTCGGGAATACGAGAGGATGTTACGCCACCCGCCACTCCGGCACGTCATCGGCGGCCATCGTGATCTCGCCGAGCGAGCCGACCGGCGTGCGGTTCATGTCGAGCAGGTGTGCCAGCGTCGCACTGTCGTGGGCATGAATCCGCCCAAGCGTGCGTCGATCATCCTCGGTGCGCAGCATCACCACGCCGTGCTCGACATCGCCGCCACGGCCATAGAGCACGGTGAAGCTCTCGACCTTGCCCTTACCCGAAGCCTCCGGGACGAACTCCGGCACGGCGCGCTTATTGCGGTCGGCCTCGGCCTGCACGCTGGTCTCCTGCGCCATCGCCTCGCGCGGCGGCGTCTTCGCAACCACCAGCGCATGGTGCTTGGTAACGAAACCGCCCTGGCCGTACAGCAGGCCGAGCCTGGCGCCCCCGCGCAGGCGCCGCACCATCGCGCAGGCCGCATGGGTCATGTAGCTGTTGAGCGGCGCACCGAAGAAAGTGAGGCCTCCGGCGATGGTGGGCTGCACCTCGGCGGAAAGACCCAGCGTCCGCCGGGCCATCTTCGGCACGCAGGGGAAGCAGCTATAGAGCTCGATCGCATCGAACTTTTTGCCGTCGCCACCTACGAGATTCATCACGGCCGTCAGCACCGCGTTCTGCGGATGGCTCTCGTAGAACTGGTCGCGCAGGAGATAGTCGGCCGGGTCCTCGGCTGATGCCCCACCGAGCGGATAGACCAGCTTGTCTTCCGAGATGCCGAGCGCACGCGCCTTGGCGAGGCTGGTGAGCAGTAGCGCGCCGCTCATGTTGACGCTCGGGTTGGCCACCATCAGCTTGTTGTAGGGCCACGCGATCAGGCGGTTGTCGGTGCTTGGCGTCGTGATCTCCTCCGGTGCATAGCGCCGCTTCAGCCAGGCGTTGGGATTTTGTGCGGCTGCCTCCGAATAGCGCGACCACAGCGTTCCTGATTCCGCCATCGCCTCGCGCGGCGTCTGGCCCCAATGTGCGGAGGAGGCGGCTTCATAGAACGGATAGACCGTGACGGGCCGGAACACGCCTAGCTTGATGGCGAGCGGCTTCTGAAACGCCGCACCGCGCTTGGGCTCCGCGACATCGTGCGCGAACGGCGTCCACGGCAGCTTGACGCCGGCGCGATCGGCTTTCGTCACCGTCGACTGCGCCTCGGCGCCGCAGACCGCCGCGACCGTGCATTCGCCTCGGGCGATGCGCTTTGCCGCCTCATGGATGTAGCGGATCGGAGTCTCGCCGCCCACCGGGCCGTAGTAGCAATGCGCAGGCTGGATCCCGAGACGCTGCGCCAGAAGCTTCTCCGGATCGCGATAACGCCAGCTCAGGAAATTGACGACGTCGAGCGATTGGACCTCGGCGAGCAGCTTGGCGCCGGCATCTTGTTCGGCGCGCCGCAGCGCCTGCTCCAGCAGATCGAGCGGTTCGAGTCCCTCGGTGATCTCCTTCGGGCGGTCGACGATCTCGCCGATGCCGACGATGACGGGGATACGGTCTTCGGGGGTGTTGGTCTTGTCGGTCATTCTTTGATTCACGATGTCGGTTGTTTCGTCATTGCGAGTGCAGTGAAGCAATCCAGAATCCTTGTGCAGAGGCAGCCTGGATCGCTTCGCTGCGCGCGCAATGACGAGGAGGGGTATTACTCCGCCACCAGCGCATTCATGTGCTCGACTGCTTCGGCAAACTCTTCCTTAAACTCCTGCACCACGGCGCCCGCAGATTTCACGCTGTCGATCAGGCCGACGCCCTGGCCGACGAAATAGCTGACGAGATCGCGCGCTCTGGCATTGCCGCTCGCAGCGGCACGGTCGATCGAGTTGAAGGCATCGCGGCTGATGATGCTCTGCAGCGGCATCGGCAGCGCGCCCGGACTTTCCGGCGCGCGGTCCCAGGCGTCGGTCCAGACCGAGCGCAGCTGCCGTGCCGGTTTTCCGGTGCGGCCCTTCGAGCGTATCGCATCGCGCGAGGACGCCGCGATCATCTTCTCGCGGAAGATCTCGGTGGTCTCGGACTCGACGGTGGCAAGCCACACCGATCCGGTCCAGGCGCCGGCCGCGCCCATCGCCATGCAGGCTGCCATCTGCCGGCCCGTCATGATGCCGCCGGCCGCCAGCACCGGCACGTCGCGAATCGGCTTGATGGCCTTGATCACCTCCGGCACCAGCACCATGGTGGAGACTTCGCCGCAATGGCCTCCGGCTTCGGTGCCCTGCACCACGAGGATGTCGACGCCGGCCGCGACCTGGCGCAGCGCGTGCTCCTTGGCGCCGACCAGCGCTGCAACGGGGACGTCGTGCTTTTTGCCCATCTCGATCATCGCCTTCGGCGGCACGCCGAGTGCATTTGCGATCAGCCGGATCGGATGATTGAACGACACGTCGAGCAGCTCCAGTGCCGTCTTGGCGTCGAACGGTTGCGGCTGGTCGGCGGCGACCTCGGTCGTCGTCAGCTCGATATCGTATTTCTTCAGGAGCTCGCGCGTGTAGTCGCGGTGGGCCTGCGGCACGCGCGCCTCCAGGCTTTTCCAGGTGACGTCTTTCTCGCCCGAGGTCGAGATGTTCTCCGGGATCAGCACGTCGATGCCGTATGGCTTGCCATCGACGTGATCGTCGATCCATTTCAGCTCGCGTTCGAGTGTCTCGGGCGTATGCACGGTCGCGCCCAGCACGCCGAAACCGCCGGCGCGGCTGACGGCGGCAACGACGTCGCGGCAATGGCTGAAGGCGAGCAACGGGAACTCGATCCCCAGCATGCCGCAGATCGGCGATTTCATGTTTCTCTCCCTGCGGCCTTCGCGTTGCTCTTCTCTTGTTTTGCTGTGCGAGGGCCGTTCGACGCTAACCCTTCGTTGCCTGTGATGCCACGCCGGATTCGGGCGAGCATCTTGCGCGCAGGCGTTGCGCCGTGCGCCTGCAGGATGGCGCGGGTCAGCCCGGATGCATGACGCCGCCCTGAGGCCCGCGTGGGACGCAGAGCCGGCGGGGCTTGCCATCGGCCATTGTCGGGCTAATTAATGCACGCGCATCTTTCTGCCGGAGCCCTTCGCAATGACCGACGCCCCTGCCTACGAGCCGCCTAAGGTCTGGACCTGGAACAAGGAGAATGGCGGGCAGTTCGCCAGCATCAACCGGCCGATCGCCGGCCCCACTCATGACAAGGAGCTGCCGGTCGGCAAGCATCCCCTCCAGCTGTATTCGCTGGCGACGCCGAACGGGGTCAAGGTCACGGTCATGCTGGAGGAACTGCTGGCGCTCGGCCACAAGGGCGCCGAGTACGACGCCTGGCTGATCAAGATCGGCAACGGCGACCAGTTCGGCAGCGGTTTTGTCGACATCAACCCGAACTCGAAAATCCCGGCTTTGATGGATCGCTCAGGCCCGGAGCCGATCCGTGTGTTCGAATCCGGCTCGATCCTGTTCTACCTCGCCGAAAAGTTCGGCGCCTTCCTGCCCAAGGACATCAAGACCCGCACCGAGGCGATGTCCTGGCTGTTCTGGCAGATGGGCAGCGCGCCCTATCTCGGCGGCGGCTTCGGCCATTTCTACGCCTACGCGCCCTTCAAGATCGAATACGCCATCGATCGCTTCGCGATGGAGGTCAAGCGCCAGCTCGATGTGCTCGATCGCCGCCTGGCCGACAACGAGTATCTTGCGGGCAAGGACTACACGATCGCCGACATGGCGGTGTGGCCGTGGTATGGCGCGCTCGCCAAGGGGCTGGTCTATGGCGCCGGCGAGTTTTTGTCGGTGCAGGACTACAAGAACGTGCAGCGCTGGACCGACCAGATCGCGCAGCGTCCGGCCGTGAAGCGCGGCCGCATGGTCAACCGCGTCTCCGGCGATCCCGCCAGCCAGCTCCACGAGCGGCACGATGCGAGCGACTTCGAGACGAAGACGCAGGACAAGATCGCGCCGGCGACCTAGGTTTCTGCTTCGCCTCTCCCCGCAAGCGGGGAGAGGCGAAAGTGGAAGGCTCAAGCCATGCTCAGCTCGTGGCGACCGACCACCATCCAGTGCACCTCGTCCGGACCATCGGCAAAACGCAGATGGCGCACGTCCTGGTACATCTCGGCGAGCGGAGTCCAGTGCGAGATGCCCGTGGCACCGTGCATCTGGATCGCCTGGTCGATGATCTTGCAGGCCCGTTCCGGCACCATGGCCTTGACCATGGAGACCCAGACGCGGGCCTCCTTGTTGCCGAGCACGTCCATCGCCTTGGCCGCCTTCAGCACCATCAGCCGCATCGCCTCGATCTCGCAGCGGGCCTGCGCGATGATCTGCATGTTTCCGCCGAGATGGGCGATCTTCTTGCCGAAGGCTTCGCGGGTGAGGCCGCGTTGCACCATCAGATCGAGCGCCTTCTCGGCCTTGCCGATGGTGCGCATGCAGTGATGGATGCGGCCCGGGCCGAGGCGGAGCTGGGAGATCTCGAAGCCGCGGCCTTCGCCGAGCAGCATGTTCTCCTTCGGCACGCGCACATTGTTGAAGCGCATATGCATGTGACCGCGCGGGGCGTGGTCCTGGCCGAACACATACATCGGCCCGAGCACCTCGACGCCGGGCGTGTCGCGCGGCACCAGGATCTGCGACTGCTGCTTGCTGGGCGCCGCATCCGGATTGGTCTTCACCATCACGATGAGGATCTTGCACCGGGGATCGCCGAGACCCGAGATGTAGTATTTCTCGCCGTTGATCACCCACTCGTCGCCGACGAGTTTTGCCGTGGTCGAGATGTTCTTGGCGTCGGAAGAAGCGACGTTCGGTTCGGTCATGACGTAGGCCGAGCGGATCTCGCCGTTGAGCAGCGGCTTCAGCCACTTCTCCTTCTGCTCCTTGGTGCCGACGCGTTCCAGCACTTCCATGTTGCCGGTGTCGGGCGCCGAGCAGTTCATGGTCTCGGACGCCAGCGGGCTCTTGCCGAGCTCGGCGGCGATATAGGCGTAATCGAGGTTCTTCAGGCCCTGGCCGGTCTCGTCATCGGGCAGGAAGAAATTCCAGAGGCCTTCCTGCTTGGCCTTGTTCTTGGCCTTCTCCAGCACCTCGAGCTGCTTCGGCGTGAAGCTCCAGCGATCCTCCTTGCCTTCGCCCGCCTTGGCGAATTCGATCGACATCGGTTCGACGGTATCGCGGATGAATTTCTTGACGTGATCGTAGAGCGGTCGGACCTGCTCCGACATCCTGAGATCGTTGAGCTCGTCGCCGGGATTGAGGGTGTAATTGGTGGTGCGGGGAATGTAGGTGTGTTTTGTCATTGTTCCTCCCGGGGACGTCAGAGATCGTATTGGCCGGGAGAATAATCGCAGCGCCCGGAAAGTGCGAGCGCGTATTTTTTTAGCGGCCATGCCATGCGATGGAATATCGCGACGGCGTTTGAAATGTTGTTTGAATGGTGCTGGAGCAAGCGGCAGCGGCGTGCCTCACACTCCGCTGTCAACGCCCGGCGAAGACCGGGCGATCCAGTATTCCGAGACGTCAGCGGTGGTCTGAGAGGCCGCGGCGTATTGGATTCCCGCTTTCGCGGGGAATGACGGCGGAGGATGTGGCTAGCTCGGCATCCGATGCATCGCACAAATCTTGTTGCCATCGAGGTCGCGCAAATAGGCGAGATACATTTTGACGCCCGAGCCTTCGCGCACGCCGGGCGGATCCTCGATCGGCGTTCCGCCGGCCGCGATGCCGGCCGCATGCCACGCCTCGACCTGCTCCGGCGAATTGGCCGCAAAACCGATGGTGCCGCCGTTCGCGCACGTCGCCGGTTCGCCGTTGATGGGCTTCGATACCGAGAACACACCGGTCTTGGTGATGTAGAAGATGCGATGGCCGTCGACCCTGGCCGGTCGCACGTCGAGCGTGCCGAGCAGCTTGTCGTAGAACGTCTTTGCCTTGTCGAGATTGTTGGTACCGATCATGACATGTGAGAACATCTTGCCCCTCCTTTGATGATTGTCGAACTCAAAACGCCGTATAGCCGCCATCGATCACGAACGTGTCCGCGGTGTGATACGACGAGGCCTTGCTCATCAGATACACGGCGATGCCGCCGAAATCGGATGCCTCGCCGAAGCGGCGCATCGGAATCCGCGGCATCACGTTGGTGACGAATTTCTCGTTGGCCATCAGCCCCGATGTCATGTCGCTCTTGATCCAGCCGGGCAGGATCGCATTGGCGGTGACGCCGTGGCGAGCCAGCTCGACGCCGAGCGCGCGCACCAGCGCGTTGATGGCGGCCTTCGTCGCGGCATAGTGCTCGTTGCGCGCGGTGCCGAAGATCGACGCGAGGCTCGAGGTGGCCACGAGCCGGCCGAAACGGTCGCCGGCATTGGCGCGCTCGGTCATGTGCTTCGCGGCCGCTTGAAAAGCGTGGAATACGCCGTCGAGATTGGTCGCAAACATCGTGCGCCATTCCTCCTCGGTGCGCTCGATGAAGGAACGCCGTCCACCGCCGCCGATGCCCGCGTTGGCAAAGCAGCCGTCGACCCGGCCGAAGATATCCAGCGTGGCCTTCATCGCCGCATTGACCGAGGCCGGATCGGTGACGTCGCAGACGCGCGCATCGACCTTTCCAGGCAGGCCCGCAATGCTCGCGGCAGCAGCCTTGTTCTTGTCAGCATTGCGGCCCCAGATCGAGACGTTGCAGCCCTGGCCCGCGAGGGCCTGCGCGATGCCGAGCCCGATGCCGCCATTGCCGCCGGTGATCACGGCAACGCGGCCGGAGAGGTCGAAAAGGTTCATGGCGCGTTTCCTGTTTTGGCGCGAATGCGCATCAGCCGCTGCGCGCAAGATTGCTTGCTATGCTCCGATCACCATGGACAAGAGCGCGCCAAAAATCAAATATGCGGCCCGGCAAGACGAAATTCCGGCCTGCGAAACTGACGCTCGCCGCAACCAACGAGGAAACCATGCAGTTCAAACACGTCACGCTCGATTTCGATGGGGCTGTCGCGGTCCTCAAGCTCGACCATCAGGAGGTGATGAACGCGGTCTCCGTGGACATGCTGGGCGGTCTGGCCGAGGCGCTCGACGCGATCGAGGAGAGAAGGGACGAGGTGCGCAGCGTCGTGCTGACCGGCGCGGGCCGTGCGTTCTGCACGGGCGCCAATCTGCAAGGTCGCAACAACCAGTCGAAGAAGACCAAGGCCGGCCTGACGCTGGAGACGGGCTTTCATCCGTTCCTGCGCCGCATCCGCAATCTGCACTGTCCCATCGTCACTGCGGTGAACGGTCCGGCCGCCGGTGCGGGCATGAGCTTCGCGCTGCTCGGGGACATGATCCTGTGCGCGCGTTCTTCTTACTTCCTCCAGGCCTTCCGCCGCATCGGTCTCGTGCCGGATTGCGGCTCGACCTGGCTGTTGCCGCGCCTCGTCGGCCGCGCGCGCTCGATCGAATTGTCCCTGATGGGCGAGCGGCTGCCGGCCGAGAAGGCGCTGGAATGGGGGCTCGTCAACCGCGTCTATGACGATGGCGTGTTGATGGAGGAGGCGATGAAGCTCGCACGCGAGCTCGCCTCCGGACCGACGGTCGCGCTGTCGCTGATCCGCAAGCTCTATTGGGACAGCCCCGAAAATTCCTTCGAGGATCAGCTCAACCTCGAATTCCAGTGCCAGCTCCGCGCCGGCGACACCCAGGATTTTCGCGAAGGCGTCGGTGCGTTCCTGGAGAAGCGGCCCGCGCAGTTCAAAGGCAAATGATCGAGGCCGAACTTTCACGCAGCGTCGTGCGGTGGTGCAAGGGCGCGACCGGCGTCGCCGGTGCGGAAAAACTGTCCGGCGGCGCCAGCCAGGAGACCTGGCGCTTTGACATCGTGCATCCTGATGGCGTGATCGGCGCGATTCTGCGCCGCTCGCCGAAGGGCTATGGCGCTGCGCCCACGCGCGCCGCGGGGCTTGCCGCGGAGGCGCAGCTGATGCAGCTCGCTTATGAGGCCGGCGTGCCGTCGCCGCGCGTGATGCATGTGCTGACGCCGGAAGATGATCTCGGCACCGGCTTCATCATGCAGCGGGTCGAAGGCGAAACCATCGCGCGCAAGATTCTTCGCGATGACGAGTTCGCGGCGGCACGGCCGCTGCTTGCGCGACAGATCGGCGGCATTCTCGCGGGCCTCCATCAACTGCCGCAGGATAAACTGCCCGAGTTGCGCAATCGCGGCGCCACGCAGGAGATCTCCGATTTCGAGCGCGACTATCGCAGCCTGAACTGGCCAAAGCCCGTGTTCGAGCTGGCGCTACGCTGGCTGCGCGACCACGATCCCGGCCCCTCCGCCGAGACGACACTGGTGCATGGCGATTTCCGCAACGGCAATCTCATTGTCGGCCCCGATGGTGTTCGTGCCGTGCTCGACTGGGAACTGGCCCATCTCGGCGACCCCATGGAGGATCTCGGGTGGGTCTGCGTCAATTCGTGGCGTTTCGGCGAGATCGACAAGCCCGTCGGCGGCTTTGGCGCACGCGAGGAATTGTTCGAGGGCTATGAAGCGGTCGGCCGCAAGGTCGATCCGGCGCGCGTCAAATTCTGGGAAGTGATGGGCACGCTGCGCTGGGGCATCATGTGCGGCGGCATGATGCAGCGGTTCCGCGAGGGGCCTGATCATTCGATGGAGCGTGCCATGATCGGCCGCCGCGCCAGCGAGACCGAAATCGATCTGTTGCGGCTGCTGGCGCCGCGCGGGAGCTGACCCATGCAGGACGAACCGACGCCGATCGAGCTGACCAAGGCGGTCGCCGATTTCTTGCGCAACGACATCGCGCCGCTGATCTCAGGCCATCAGGCTTTCAAGCTGCGCGTCGCCGTCAACATCCTCGATCTCGTCACGCGGCAGCTGACGCTGGAGGAGGGGAGCGATGCTGCGGAAGTCGAGCGCCTGCGGACGCTGCTCGGGATGGACGGATCGGTGACGGAGCTCAACCGTGTCCTCGCCGATCGCATCGCCAAAGGCCAGGTTGACCTCGCAACGCCGGGTCTCGCCGAGCATCTGTGGGCGACCACGATGGATAAGCTCGCGGTCGATCAGCCGAACTACGCGTCATACAAAAGGGAGCTGGGGCGCAGAGTGTAGGCGGGCGCCACGCTCTCCGCCGTCATTCCGGGGCGTCGCGTAGCGACGAGCCCGGAATCCATTCATCCACCGTTCCTGAGGTACGATGGATTCCGGGCTCGCGCCCAAGCGGGCGCGCCCCGGAATGACAGAGGCCTACCTCCCAACCCATTTGGGTGGCCGCTTCTCGGAGAACGCTTTCGGGCCCTCGATGTAATCCTGCGAGGCCACCATCGCCTTCACCGCGGGATACTCGCGCTGTTCCTCGATCGCCTGCTCCAGCGACACTGCGAGGCCCTTCCGGATGGTCTGCTTGGACGCCCGGATCGACATCGGCGAATTCCTGGTGATCATCTCCGCCCAGCGCAGCGCGGCCGCGAGCGCCTCGCCCTGCGGCACCACCTCGTTGACGAAGCCGAGCTCGAAACCCTCCTTGGCGCTGACGTGACGCGCGGTAAGGATCATGCCCATGGCGCGCTTCAGCCCGATCTGCCGCGGCAGTCGGTGCAGGCCGCCGGCGAGCGCGGCAAGTCCGACGCGTGGCTCGGGCAGTGCGAAGGTCGCGTTCTCCGAGGCAATGATGAGGTCGCAGGCGAGCGCAATCTCGAAGCCGCCGCCCATGGCAACGCCGTTCACCGCGGCGATGATCGGCTTGTCGCAGTCGAAGCGCGCGGTGAGGCCGGCGAAGCCGCCCTTGTCCCAGCCGCGTTTTCCTCCCGCCGCCTGCCACTTCAGATCATTGCCGGCGCAGAACGCCTTGTCGCCAGCGCCGGTGACGACCGCGACCCATTGCTCTGGATCGGAGGAAAAATCGTCGAACACCTTGTTGAGCTCGAAATGCGCATCGATGTGCATCGCGTTATAGACCTCGGGCCGCGACAGCGTCACGATCGTGATCGGTCCCTTGCGTTCCACCTTCGAGAATTTCAGCTCCATCGCGTGCTCCCGCATTTTCTCGTCAAGGAGTATTGGGGCCATACTACCCCGCGAAGGCGCCGGCGCGCCATCGAATTGCGCGGGTGCGCTTTGCGCCTCGCGACTCTCGGCTTGCTTGACTTGCGCGGGCTCTTCTCACCTTATTCGTGCAAAGCAGGGACGCGCCTAGCGCCTCAACGCAAAACGACAAAAATCAATCCGGGAGAGAGCCGTGGATTTCTCATTGCCTGCCGATCTCGTCGCATACCTCGGAGAGCTCGACCGTTTCATCGAACGCGAGATCAAGCCGCTGGAAGAGGCCGACGACAACATCCGCTTCTTCGATCATCGCCGCGAATGGGCCCGTACCGATTTCGAGAATGGCGGCCTGCCGCGGCACGAATGGGAAGCGTTGCTGCGGAAGGCCAAGGATCTCGCCGATGCCGCCGGCCACCTGCGCTTTCCGGTGCCGAAGCAATATGGCGGCAAGGACGGCTCCAACCTCTGGATGGCCGTGATCCGCGAACATTTTGCGGCCAAGGGCCTCGGCCTGCACAATGACCTGCAGAACGAACACTCGGTCGTCGGCAATTTCCCTGTCGTCACGATGCTCGATCGCTACGGCCGCGACGACCAGAAGGCGATGATCGACGGTTCCATCAGGGGCAAGTACCGCATCACCTTCGGCCTCACCGAACCGCATCACGGCTCGGATGCCACCCACATGGAGACGCGTGCGGTGCCGGCGACCCGCGACAACCTCAAGGGCTGGATCATCAATGGCGAGAAGATGTGGACGACGGGCATGCACGTCGCCACGCATTGCGCACTGTTCGCGCGCACCTCCGGCAACGACGGCGATGCCCGCGGCATCACCTGCTTCCTGGTGCCGGCGAAGACGCCCGGCGTGAAGGTCGAGGAATATATGTGGACCTTCAACATGCCGACCGATCACCCCCGCGTCAGCTTTACGGACGTGTTCGTGCCCGAGGATGCGCAGTTCGGCGACGTCGGCCGCGGCCTGTCGCTGGCGCAATGCTTTGTCCACCAGAACCGCATCCGCCAGGCCGCGAGCTCGCTCGGCGCGGCCGTCTACTGCATCAACGAGAGTGTCAAATATGCGCGCGAGCGCAAGCCGTTCGGCAGGGCGCTCGCCGAGAACCAGGCGATCCAGTTCCCGCTCGTCGAGCTTGCCACGCAGGCGGAGATGCTGCGCCTGTTGATCCGCAAGACCGCCTGGGAGATGGACCAGCTCACCGAGGAGCAGATCGAGCGCACGCTCTCCGACCGCATCTCGATGTGCAATTACTGGGCAAACCGCCTCTGCTGCGAATCCGCCGACCGCGCCATGCAGGTCCACGGCGGCATGGGCTATTCGCGCCACAAGCCGTTCGAGCATATCTACCGGCATCATCGGCGCTACCGCATCACCGAAGGCAGCGAGGAGATCCAGATGCGGAAAGTCGCGGGATTCCTGTTCGGCTATATGGGGCCGGGGAAGCATTAAACGCGTACCTTTGCCGGCCCTACGGCACCGCTTCTCGCGGTGACAGTCTGGATTGCTTCGTCGCAACGGCTCCTCGCAATGACGGAGGAGAGAGGCGCGCTTCTGCCTCCACACCGTCATTGCGAGCGCAGCGAAGCAATCCAGCAATGTCTCCGTGGAGGATGCTGGATCAACTAGTTCACCCTTCGCTCCTTCCCCGCCCAATGCGGCTCGCGCAACTGGCGCCGCAGGATCTTGCCTGAGGGATTGCGCGGCAGTGCCGGCAGGAACTCGACGCTCTTCGGCGTCTTGTAGCCGGCGATGCGTGTCCGGGTAAAGTTGATGATGTCGGTGGCGCTCGCCTGTTTGCCCGGCTTCATCACCACGACTGCCTTCACGGCTTCGCCCCAGATGTCGTCAGGCACGCCGATCACCGCGGCTTCGGCGACATCAGGATGATCGCATAGCGCGCTCTCGACCTCGGCGGGATAGATGTTCTCGCCGCCGGAGATGATCATGTCCTTGATGCGGTCGTGGATATAGAGATAGCCGTCCTCGTCCATGTAGCCGGCATCGCCGGTACGCAACCAGCCGTCACTGCGGAGCGTCGCGGCCGTCGCCTCCGGCAGATTCCAGTAGCCCGCCATGTTCGAGCCCGAACGCGTGGCGATCTCGCCGACCTGGCGCGGCGGCAGCGGGGTGCCGTCTGCATCAAGAATGGCGATCTCGACCCCCGGCAGCGCCTTGCCGGCCGAGCGCATCCGCTCCAGGCCCTCGACGTGGTCCTCCGGCGGCAGCGCGACGATGGTGCCGGTCGTCTCGGTCATGCCGTACATCTGCACGAAGCCGCACTTGAAGACCTCGATGCACTCCTTCAGCAGCGCCGCCGGAATCGGCGAGGCGCCATAGAGCATGTATTTGAGGCGCGAGAAGTCCATCGACCTGGCGCGCGGCTGCCGCACCACGAATTGCATCGCCGCCGGCACCATGAACAGCTTCGTGATGCCCGACTGCTCGAAGAAATCCAGCACCTTGGTCGGGTCGAACTCGCGCGCAATGACCCCGCGGGCGCCGTGATAAAGTCCCATCACACCCCAACCGGAGCCGCCGATGTGGAAGATCGGCATCGCCACCAGCGAGACGTCGTCGGTCGACCACCGGTTCCACTCCGGCTTGTCCTCGGCGTTTCCGGTCTGCACCAGATTGAGGAAGTTCGCGTGGCTCAGCATCGCGCCCTTCGGCTTGCCCGTCGTCCCCGACGTGTAGAGCTGGATCGCGATGTCCTTGCTGTCGATCGGCACCTTCGGATCATCGCCGCTCTGCGCATCGCGCCAGGCCGTGAAATCCTGCCATTCCGGCGCGCCGCCTTCGGTGGTGATGACGGTGCGCACGCCCGGAAGCTGATCTCTGATCTGGCGAGCCAGTGTAATGAACTCCGGCCCGACGAACAGCACCGGCGCTTGGCAATCCGCGACGATGAAGGCGACCTCGGGCCCGGCGAGCCGCCAGTTCACCGGCGCTATGACCACTCCGGCCTTGATTGCGCCCATCAGGAGCTCGAAATAGATGTCGCTGTTCTTGCCGAGATAGGCGATGCGGTCGCCCTTCTTCACGCCCATGGCGAGAAGCGCATTGGCGACCTTATTGGTCTTGACGTCGAACTCGGCAAAGCTGGTGACGCGGCCTTCGAACTCGTAGGCGATCGCGCTGCCGCGGCTCTTCGCGCGCTCGCGCACCATGTCGGCGAGATCAGCCAATGGCTGTGTGGACATGTTTCCCCCGTGTGGCGTTTTGTTTTTGTGCCGGAGAGTGTGGCGTCATCCGCGCGTGAAGACAAGAAGGGAGAAATCGGCCGCGGCTTCGTGTCCCGGACGCGCTGCAACGCTGCTGCGATGCGTCCGGGCACGAGAGATTACCCCCGCTTCGCCCGATCCTTCTCGTTCTGCGCCATGATGCTCTCGCGCGCGGTTTTCCAGTCGTCGTCGCTCCAGTCGCGCAGTTGATAGAAATTGCCGCCCATCGCGAGCGCCTGGGCGCCGTCCATGGCGATGGTTTCGCCGTTGATCCAGTCGCAGCCGCCGGAGATCAGGAATGTCGCGAGGTTCTGCAGCTCCTCCATGGTGCCGACGCGGCCCATCGGGTTCATCGCCTTGGTGCGCGCGCCGGCCTCGTCACCCGGCTTGATGCGCTTGCTCATGCCCTCGGTCGGGATTTCCCCCGGCGCGATGGTGTTGAGGCGGATACCATAGCGGCCCCATTCGGTGGCGAGCGACATCGTCATG
This sequence comes from Bradyrhizobium guangdongense, assembly GCF_004114975.1. NCBI lineage: Bacteria > Pseudomonadati > Pseudomonadota > Alphaproteobacteria > Hyphomicrobiales > Nitrobacteraceae > Bradyrhizobium > Bradyrhizobium guangdongense. The sequence goes on along the minus strand of NZ_CP030051.1, from coordinate 5,455,437 downwards.
GCGTGGATCGCCGACTTGCTCATGGCCGACGGCACCACATAGGGCGAGCCGTTGCGCACCCAGGTCACCGTGATCGAGACGACATTGCCGGGCTGCTTCAACGCGATCCAGCGCTTGCCGACCGCATGGGTCACGTAGAACGTGCCGTGCATGACGATGTTGGCGACGGCATCGAAGCCGCGCGGCGACAGCTCCTCGGTGCGCGAGATGAAATTGCCGGCGGCGTTGTTGATGAGATCGGTGAGCGGCCCATCGCGAAAGATGGTCTCGACCATCTCCTCGACCGCGAGCGCGTTGCGGATGTCGACCCCATGGCTGGTGACGCGGCCGCCATACTGATCCATCAGCTCGGTCGCGGTCTCGTCGCAGACGATCTTGCGCCGGCCGCAGATGTGCACCTCGGCGCCGAGCTGGAGGAAGCGCGCCGCCATCGACTTGCCGAGCCCGGTGCCGCCGCCAGTCACGAGAATGCGCCGCCCAGCCAGAAGATTTTCCTTGAACATGGCTGTTTCTCCCGTACGGATTGTCAGTTAATTGGTCGATTGACTAAATCCGGCCGACAGCTTTCTGTAAAGCGGCACCGAACAAGAACAGGGGAGAATTCATCCATGGAAGAGCGCGTCTCGATCTCGATTTCGGAAGGCGTCGCCGACGTGCGCTTGGTGCGCGCGGACAAGATGAATGCGCTCGATCAGCCCATGTTCGAGGCCCTTGTTGCGGCAACCGAGCGGCTTTCGAAGGAAAAGGGCGTTCGCGCCGTCGTGCTCTCAGGTGAAGGCCGTGCATTCTGCGCCGGCCTCGACATGGGGCGTTTTGCCGCCATGAAGGAGAAGGGCGGCAATGGAATTCCGGGTGGCGAAAATCGCGATCTCACCAAGCGAACACACGGCCAGGCGAACTTCCCGCAAGCCGCGGTCTGGGGCTGGCGTCAGCTTCCGGTACCGGTGATCGCGGCGGTGCACGGCGTCGCCTTCGGCGGCGGCTTTCAGCTCTCGCTCGGTGCCGACATGCGCTTTCTCTCGGCAGATGCGCGAATGTCGATCATGGAAATCAAATGGGGGCTCGTGCCTGACATGGCGGGAACGCCGATCCTGGCGAGCCTCGTCCGCGACGACATCCTGCGCGATCTCACCTACACCGGCCGCATCTTCTCTGCGCAGGAGGCGATGACGTATGGCCTCGCCACCCGCATCTGCGACGACCCGCGCGCAGCCGCGCTCCAAGCCGCGCGCGAAATCGCCGGCAAGAGTCCCGACGCGATCCGCGCCGCCAAGCGCTTGCTCAATAATCTCTCGGTCGATCCGGGTGGCGCGCTGCTGGCCGAATCCGTCGAGCAGCAGAAGCTGATCGGCAGCGCCAACCAGACCGAGGCGGTGCGCGCCAATCTGGAGAAGCGCGCGCCGAAGTTTGCGGATTGAGCTCGTCATTCCGGGCTTGCGCCTACGGCGCATCCCGGAATGACGAGGGCGGTTGTCGCCGAAGTTCCTAACCGACGAAAGATCGGACAACAACAATGAGCGAAACGTCCACCTTCCTTGGCATTGTCTCCGGCGAACGCGATCGCACTCACGCCGAAGTCGCCAATCGCGCCGATCGTATCGCCTCCGGCCTCGCCAAGATCGGCGTCCGCCAAGGCGACTGCGTCTGCATGCTGATGCGGAACGACATCGCTTTCCTTGAAGCGGCCTACGCCGCGATGCGGCTCGGCGCCTACGGCGTGCCGATCAACTGGCACTTCAAGCCGGAGGAGATCAACTACATCCTTGGCGACACCGGCACATCCGTGCTGATCGGCCATGCCGACATGCTCCACGCCTTGCGCGACGCGATTCCAAAAGGCGTCACCGTGCTCAGCGTGCCGACACCGCCGGAAATCCTCTCCAACTACAAGATCGATCGCGATCATCTGGGGACTCCCGACTTCGCGATCGATTTCGAATCCTGGCTTGCGCAATTCCAGCCCTATGACGGTCCGGTCGTGCCGCAGCCGATGAACATGATCTATACGTCCGGCACGACAGGCCATCCCAAGGGCGTGCGCCGCAACGCGCCGACGCCGGAGCAGCAGGCCGCCGGCGAACGCATGCGCGCGATGATCTACGGCCTCAAGCCCGGTGCCCGAGCGATCCTGCCGGGCCCGCTGTATCATTCCGCGCCGAACTCCTTCGGCATCCGCGCCGGCAAGCTCGGCGGCGCACTGGTGCTGATGCCGCGTTTCGAGGCTGAAGAATTCCTGCAACTGATCGAGCGTTTTGAGATCGATACCATCTTCATGGTGCCGACCATGTTCATCCGCCTGATGAAGCTGCCGGAGGCGGTTCGCAAGAAGTACGACGTCTCATCGTTGCGCCACGTCATCCACGCTGCCGCGCCATGTCCGGCCGACGTCAAGCGCGCCATGATCGAATGGTGGGGGCCCGTGATCTACGAGTTCTACGGCTCGACCGAATCCAGCGCCGTCACCTTCGCAACGTCAGAGGATGCGTTGAAGAAGCCCGGCACTGTCGGCAAGATCTCGCCCGGCGCCGAACTGCGCTTCATCGGCGAAGACGGCCGCGTGCTCGGCGTCGGCGAGATCGGCGAGATCTATTCCCGCATGCCTGCAATGGCCGACTTCACCTACCACAACAAGCCGGAGAAGCGCGCCGAGATCGATCGCGACGGCTTCATCACCTCAGGCGACGTCGGCTATATCGACGAGGACGGCTACGTCTTCATCTGCGACCGCAAGCGCGACATGGTAATCTCCGGCGGCGTCAACATCTATCCGGCCGAGATCGAATCGGTGCTGCATGCCGTGCCGGGGGTGCATGATTGCGCGGTGTTCGGCATCCCCGACGCCGAGTTCGGCGAGGCGCTGATGGCGGTGGTCGAGCCGCAGCCCGGCATTACGCTCGATGCCGCCGAGATCCGTGCAGGACTGAAGACCTCGCTCGCCGACTACAAGGTGCCCAAGCACATCGAGATCCGCGCGGGGCTGCCGCGCGAAGACTCAGGCAAGATTTTCAAGCGCCGCCTGCGGGATCCCTATTGGGAGCAGGCGGGGCGAAAGATCTGAGACCACAATCCTCTCCGCGAACTCTACCGTCATCCTGAGGTGCGCGCCCTTGGGCGCCTCGCAGGATAGGCTGCAAGCGCCCCCGGCCATCCTTCGAGGCTTCGCCTTGCGATGCAGGAGCATCGTAAGGCTCGCACCTCAGGATGACGCCGGTGCTCGTGGTTGAGGTCGTTGGGCCCACGAAAGATAAAACCGGGGAGTGGACACGGGCGTTGTCTTCGCAACGACTATTTTCGTGGCTATATGGTCAAATCATCCTCTTGCGGATCGTCCCATGGCCCCCGTTTCCATCCTGCTCAACATCATCTGGATTCTCATCGGCGGTGCCTGGATGGCATTCGGCTGGCTGGTGGCGTCGATCATCATGGCCCTCACGATCATCGGCCTGCCCTGGGCGCGCGCGGCCTTCAACATCGCCATCTACACGCTGCTGCCGTTCGGCTCGCGCGCCGTGAGCCGCGACGAGGTCACCGGCATGGGCGATATCGGCACCGGACCGCTCGGGGTGATCGGCAACATCATCTGGCTCGTGCTGGCCGGCTGGTGGCTGGCGCTTGGCCACCTGCTGACTGCCGTGCTCTTTGCGATCACCATCATCGGCATTCCCTTTGCATGGGCGCATCTGAAGCTGGCGGGGATCGCGCTCTGGCCGATCGGCAAGGTGATCGTGCCGGCCTGATCCGGCTGGCGTGTGCGCCGCCCCCAAGTTCATCTTGCACTGCGGTAGAAAAATATCGCACACTCCTCCCGACCAAGGAGCCATTGGGAGCTCTGCAAGGGAAGCGAGCCATGTCCCTCCAGACCGTATCGTCCGACGCCGCCGATCTCCGGCCGAACCGCCCTGAGGACGTGCAGGCGCTGGAAGCGGACGTCCGGCTGCGCGACGACATCCGCCTGCTCGGGCGTATCCTGGGCGACACGGTGCGGGACCAGGAGGGGGCCGACGTGTTCGACCTGGTCGAGCGTATCAGGCAGACCTCGATCCGGTTCCACCGTGATGAAGACCGGCTCGCCCGCCGCGAGCTCGAGCAGATCCTCGACAGCATGTCGATCTCCGAGACGGTGCGGATCGTCCGCGCCTTCAGCTATTTCTCGCACCTCGCCAACATCGCCGAGGACCAGAACAACATCCGTCAGATGCGCGCCGGCAAGAACGGCAGTTCCGGTGTCCTGGCTCGGACGCTCGCCAAAGCCAAGGGCGCGGGGATTGGCGCCGATGCACTGCGCAAGTTCTTCAGGAGCGCGCTCGTCAGCCCGGTGCTGACCGCGCATCCGACCGAGGTCCGGCGCAAGAGCACCATGGACCGCGAGATGGAAGTCGCGGCCTTGCTCGACCGCCGCGAGCGCGTCGCGCTGACCGCGGACGAGGCGGCCGCCAGCGACGAGCAACTCCGCCGCGAGGTGCTGACGCTGTGGCAGACCAACCTGCTGCGCCGAACCAAGCTCACCGTGCTCGACGAGGTCGCCAACGGCCTGTCGTTCTACGACTACACTTTCCTGCGCGAGGTGCCGCGGCTGATCAACGCACTGGAGGACCGGCTGGAGGAGGGCGGCGCGGCGGCCGGCGAGCTCGCCTCGTTCCTGCGCATGGGAAGCTGGATCGGCGGCGACCGCGACGGCAATCCCTTCGTCACCGCCGACGTGATGCGCGGCACGCTGCGGCTGCAGTCGAGCCGGGTCATGCAGTTCTACCTGGAAGAGCTGCACGTGCTCGGCTCGGAACTGTCGATCGCAGCCCATCTCGCCGATGTCTCCGAAGAGCTGCGTACGCTCGCGGAGCGCTCGCCCGACACCTCGCCGCACCGGAGTGGTGAGCCCTATCGTCTCGCAGTGTCCGGGATCTATGCTCGCCTGACCGCCACGGCCGAAAAGCTCGAGGTCGAGATCACCCGCCGTCCGGTCGGCAAGGGGGCGCCCTATCAGAACGTCAAGGAGCTGCAAGCCGATCTCGACGTGCTGCACCGCTCGCTGATCTCGAACAATGCCCGCGTCATCGCCCGCGGCCGGTTGCGGTTGCTGCGGCGCGCGGTGGATTGCTTCGGCTTTCATCTGGCGCGGCTCGACATCCGGCAGAATTCCGCGGTGCATGAACGCACCATTGCGGAGCTGATGGATGCCGCCAATCCCGGCATGTCCTATCTCGCGCTCGGCGAGGAGGCGCGCATCTCGCTGCTGACCAACGAGTTGCGCTCGACGCGCGCGCTGGTGTCGCCGTTCGTCAAGTACAGCGACGAGACCATGGGCGAGCTCAACGTCTTCCATGCCGCCGCGGAAGCGCATGCGATGTTCGGCTCGGATGCGATTCCTCAATGCATCATCTCGATGTGCAAGGGCATGTCGGACATGCTCGAGGTCGCGGTGCTGCTGAAGGAGGTGGGGCTGGTTCATCCCTCCGGCCGCAGCGCCATCAACATCGTGCCGCTGTTCGAGACCATCGAGGATCTGCAGGCCTCATCGGGCATCATGGATCGCATGTTGTCCGTGCATGATTACCGCCGCCTCGTCGACAGCCGCGGCAGCGTGCAGGAGGTGATGCTCGGCTATTCCGACTCGAACAAGGATGGCGGCTTCGTCACCTCGGGCTGGGAGCTCTACAAGGCCGAGATCGGCCTCGTCGAGGTGTTCGAGCGACACCATGTGCGGCTGCGTCTGTTCCACGGCCGCGGCGGCTCCGTCGGCCGCGGCGGCGGTCCGAGCTACGACGCCATTGTCGCGCAGCCCGGCGGGGCCGTGAACGGCCAGATCCGCATCACCGAACAGGGCGAGATCATCTCGTCGAAATACTCCAACGCCGAAGTCGGCCGCAACAATCTCGAGATCCTGGCGGCTGCGACGCTGGATGCGAGCCTGTTGCAGCCGAGCCAGAGCGCGCCCCGCCGCGAATACTTGATTGCGATGGACGAATTGTCGAACCTCGCCTTCAAGGCCTATCGCGGCTTGGTCTACGAGACCGACGGCTTCGTCGACTACTTCTGGTCCTCGACCGTGATCAACGAGATCGCCACGCTCAACATCGGCAGCCGTCCGGCCTCGCGCAAGAAGACCCGCGCCATCGAGGATCTGCGCGCAATTCCCTGGGTGTTCTCCTGGGCGCAATGCCGTTTGATGCTGCCGGGCTGGTACGGCTTCGGCAGCGCGGTCGAGCAGTGGATCGCTGAGCACCCCGACAAGGGCATGCCGTTCCTGAAAGAGCTTTACCAGGAATGGCCGTTCTTCCGCATGCTGCTGTCGAACATGGACATGGTGCTGGCGAAAAGCTCCATTGCGATCGCCTCGCGCTATGCCGAACTGGTGCCGGACGAGGCCCTGCGCGAAAAGATCTTCGGCCGCATCCGTCGCGAATGGCATTCCTGCATCGAGACGCTGCTCGACATCATGGGTCAGGACCGCCTGCTGCAAGGCAACCCGCTGCTCGAGCGATCCGTGCGGCACCGCTTCCCCTATCTCGACCCGCTCAATCACGTGCAGGTCGAGCTCTTGCGGGAGCATCGCGCGCAGAACCCGGACGAGCAGGTGCTGCGCGGGATTCAGCTCACCATCAACGGCATCTCGGCGGGATTGCGGAATACGGGGTAGGGACGCTCGCTCAGCCGTCATGCCCGGGCTTGTCCCGGGCATCCACGTTCTTCGGGCGCGCGGCAAAACGTGGATGGCCGGGCCAAGCCCGGCCATGACGCGGAGGGAGAGAGGCTTCCTTTAACAGAAGTGCGCGCCCTGCGTCTCCACATAGACCGCATAGAGCGACTGGCTCGCGGTCATGAACAGGCGGTTGCGCTTCTTGCCGCCGAAGCAGAGATTGGCGCAGGTCTCCGGCAGCATGATCTGGCCGATGCGGGCGCCGTCGGTCGGTGCGAACACCTGGACGCCGTCATAACCCGGCCCGACCCAGCCGGCGCCAACCCAGACATTGCCTTCGGTGTCGACGCGCATTCCGTCGGGAAAGCCCGACTTGCCGTCGAGCTTCATGTCGATCAGCCGCTTCGGGTTCGACAGCTTCGTCCCGTCGAGGTCGTAGGACCACACCACGTTCTCCGCCTGCGGATAATGCGTGATGCCGGTGTCGCAGACATAGACCTTCTTGTAGTCGTGCGAGAAGGCGATGCCGTTCGGCTTGAACGGCTCGTCGGCGACTTTCGTCAACTGGCCGGACTGCGCATCGAGCCGATACACGGCTTCCTTCTGGTAAGGCTGCACCGAGCCGGTGTTGGCGAGCTTGCCCTCGTAGATGCTGATCGCGCCATAACCGGGATCGGTGAACCAGATCGATTTGTCGTTGGGGTGAACGACCATGTCGTTCGGGCCGTTGAGCGGCTTGCCGTTGGCCTGCTCGGCGAGCGCTGTGACCGAGCCGTCATGCTCGTAGCGGACGAGGCGGGTGCGCTCGGCGCTGATTTGGCGGCCCTCGGTGTCGAACGAGTTGCCGTTGGCCTCGTTCGAGGGCTTGTGAAACTGCTCGGAAATGTGGCCGTCGTCATCGAGATAGCGCAGCTGCCGGTTGGCCGGGATGTCGCTCCAGACGAGATATTGGCCCTGCGCGTTCCAGGCCGGTCCCTCCGCCCACAGGCAGCCGGTATAGAGCCGCTTGATCGAGGTGTTGCCGACCTTGGCCTTGAAGCGCTTGGGATCAATGACGACAATGTCGGGGTCGGGGTAACGCTGCGGCTCGGCATTGGCGCCGTAGTCGCGCGCATCGGCCCTGGAGGCCAGCAGGGCGGAGGCGGCGACGGTCGCGGCGCCCTTGAGGAGCGTACGGCGGCCGAGGCCGCCGGGTTCTGTTGCTGAAGTGTCGTTGGGGTTGGTCAGTATTCTTGTCATGGTTTCCTCCCAAGATTATGTTGGGAGGACACCATTCGCCCGCATTCAGGCATAAAGCGGGGCGATCTCTGGACAAGACAACCAGAGATCGCGGCGCAGAGATGCCTGAAATAAGGCTAGACGGGATCCCAGGTGAAGATGTCCGCGGAGCGGTCGAGCTTGTAGAACGAGCCCTTCAGTGCCGGCATGCCATGTTCCGCGATCGATTGCGGCGTCCAGCCTTCGCTCCGCTGCACCGAGCGGATCGGGCGGTTCTGGCTGAACAGGAAGATCTCGTTCATGCGCACGCCGAAGATCTGGCCGGTGACGTCCTTGGCGGAATCGCCGAGCAGATAACCGCAGAGCGGCGCGATCTTCTCCGGGCCCATCTGCTTGATCTTCTCGACGCGCGCCTTCTCAGCTTCGGTCTCGGTGGGAATGGTGCCGATCATGCGGGTCCAGGCGAACGGCGAGACGCAGTTGGAGCGGACGTTGAAACGGCCCATGTCGAGCGCGATCGACTTCGACAGACCGACGATGCCGAGCTTGGCGGCGGCGTAGTTGGCCTGGCCAAAATTGCCGATCAGGCCGGAGGTCGAGGTGAAATGCACGAAGGAGCCGCTCTCCTGTTCGCGGAAGATCCGCGCCGCGGCGTGGCTGACATAGAACGAGCCCATCAGATGCACCTTGATGACAGCCTCGAACGCTTCCACGCTCATCTTGTGAAAGATCATATCGCGCAGGATGCCGGCATTGTTGACGACGCCGTCGAGCCGGCCGAAATGATCGGTCGCGGTCTTGACGATCTTGCTGGCCGGGATCGCCTCGGCGACCGACTCGAAATTGGCCACGGCGGTGCCACCGCGCTTCTTGATCTCCTCGACCACTTCCTCGGCCGGCGCGGCGTTCGCACCGGCGCCGTCGGCGGCCCCGCCGGGATCGTTGACCACGACCTTGGCGCCCTCGCCGGCGCAAAGCAGTGCGATCTCGCGCCCGATGCCACGGCCCGCGCCGGTGACGATGATGACCTTGTCCTGCAGTGATTTGCTCATATCGATTACCTCTCGTTCGTAAACACGATCGTGCCCGAGGCGGCGAACATGCCGCCGACGCCGTGGCACACTGAAATCTTCGCGTTCGGCACCTGCGCCGGCGCGATGCCGCGCATCTGGCGCACGCTCTCCTGAAGCGCGTACATGCCATACATGCCCGAATGCATGTAGGAGAGGCCTCCGCCATTGGTGTTGAGCGGCAGCTTGCCGCCGGGCCGGGTGTTGCCGTCTGCGATGAACTTGCCGGTTTCCTCGTGCGGCATGAAGCCGAGATCGCCGAGGCCGAACAGCGGCAGATGCGCAAAGGCATCGTAGATCATGAGATGATCCACGTCCTTGTGTGCGATGCCAGCCTCCTTGAAAGCAAGGGGCCCCGCCGTCTTGAACGCGCGCGACGAATTAAAGGTCTCCATCTGGCTGACCATCGGCGTCTCCACGCTCTCGCCGGTGCCCATGATATAGACGGGCTTGCGTGGAAAATCCTTGGCGCGATCGGCCGACGTCAGGATCAGCGCGCCGCCGCCGTCGGTGACGAGGCAGCACTGCAGCAGTCGGAACGGATAGGCGATCATGCGCGAGTTGAGGACATCGGCGACCGTGATCGGATCTTTCATCATCGCGCGCGGATTCTTCGCTGCCCATTCCCGCTGCACGACAGCGACCGAGGCGAGCTGCTCATGCGTGATGCCATAGGTCTTCATGAAGCGCAGCACGGGGATCGGGAACATGCTGGGCGGGCCGTAGACGCCATAGGGCGCCTCGAACTGGCCGTTGAGGCTGTCCGCGGCGGTGAAGCGCGGCTGCTTGCCGATCATCGACTTGCCGCTCTCGGCGTGGGTGATCAGCACGGTCCTGCACAGGCCGGCCTCGATCGCCGCAGCCGCATGGCGGACATGCAGCATGAACGAGCACCCGCCGACCGAGGTGCCGTCGACCCAGGTCGGCTTGATGCCGAGATAGTGGCAGACCTGCTGCGGCGTCTCGACCGCGGTGGCAAAGCCGTCAATGTCGGAGAGTTTCAACCCGGCGTCGGCAATGGCATTGAGTGCCGCGTCCGCGTGCAGCTGGAGCTGCGAAGCATGGGGGATGACACCGAGCTCGGTGGTCTCGGCCGCGCCCACTACGGCAACCTGGTTCTTGCGCATGGTCTACCCTTTCGCCGGACGGAACACGGGGAGAGTGATCTTGTCGTCCAGCTGCTGGAAGGCGACTTCGAGCTTCATGTCGAGCTCGAGTGCCTCCGGCGTCTGCGGGCAGTCGATGATGTTGCTCATCATCCGCGGCCCCTCGGCAAGCTCGACCACGGCGATGGCATAAGGTGGCGTAAAGCCGGGCGCTGCGGGGCGGTGGTTGATCACATAGCTGTAGAGGAAGCCCTTGCCGCTCGCCTTGAAGACGCTGACCTTGCGCGAGGCGCAGGACGGGCAGAACGGACGCGGCGGGAAATAGACATGCGCGCAGGCGTCGCAACGCTGCAGGCGCAGCTCGCCCGCCTTGGTGCCGTCCCAGAAGTGCTGGGTCTCCGGCGTTGGTTTCGGTCGCGCACGCTGCGGTTCGGCCATCTCGGAAAACCCTCCCAAACGGCGGGCTTCGTGCCCGCCTGTTTCGATCTTGATGCGACAATCGGCTATCGTGCGTCAACGGTCCAGCAATGCGCATGCATGCCATCATGCGCACAATGCTTGTGTCGAACTTAGGCCGCGCTATAGATTGCGCGCGCAAATATTCCGTGAGACAGACATGCCCGATTTCCCGACATTGGCGAAGCTCGCCGAAGACCTCGAAAGCGGTCGCACGACCTCCCGAAAACTGGTCGAAGCCTGTATCGCCAGGATCGCCGATCCCGCCGGCGAAGGGCAGCGCACCTTCCTCCATGTCGACAAGGACGCCGCGCTGGCGGTTGCGGATGCGATGGACGGCCTGCGCAAGGCCAAAGCCGCGCCGTCGCGCTATGCCGGCATCCCGGTCTCGATCAAGGATCTGTTCGACATCAAGGGGCAGACGACGCGGGCCGGCTCCCGCGCGCTCGACGATTCCGATCCGGCCGAGCACGATGCGCCGGCGGTGGCGCGCCTGCGCAAGGCTGGCTTCGTCGTGATCGGGCGCACCAACATGACCGAGTTCGCCTATTCCGGCATCGGTATCAATCCGCATTACGGCACGCCGAAGGGCGCCTGGAACCGGGCCGAGGGCCACGTGCCCGGCGGCTCGTCCTCGGGTGCGGCGGTGTCCGTGCTCGATGGCATGGCGCATGGCGCGCTTGGCACCGACACCGGCGGCTCCTGCCGCATTCCGGCGGCCTTCAACGGCATCGTCGGCTACAAGCCGACGCAGCGCCGCGTGCCGCTCGATGGCACCGTGCCGCTGTCCTTCTCGCTCGACAGTATCGGACCCTTGGCGCGTTCGGTCAGTTGCTGTGCCATAATGGATGCGGTGCTCGCCAACGAGCCGAACGTCGCGCTGAAGCCACGTCCCGTGAAGGGCATGCGGCTGGCGGTGCCGACCACGATTGCGCTCGACGATCTCGATGCGGAGGTTGCCGAGACTTTCGAGCGCGCACTGAAGACGCTTTCCGACCACGGCGCCGTCATCGAACGCATCGAGATGGCGGAGTTCCATGACATCGGCCCGATGAACGCCAAGGGCGGCTTTGCCGCATCCGAGAGCTATGCCTGGCATCGCTATCTCATCACCGCCAAGGGCGACGTCTACGATCCCCGTGTCGCCGTCCGCATCATGCGCGGCGAGGCGCAGAGCGCGGCCGACTACATCGATCTGCTCAACGAGCGCCGCTCGCTGATCGCCCGCGTCAATGCGCGCATCGCGCCCTATGACGCCTTGGTGCTGCCGACCACGGCCAACACGCCGCCGAAGATCGCAGACCTTGCCGACGACAAGGCGTTCACCGCGCAAAACCTGCGCGCGCTGCGCAACTGCACCCTGATCAACATGATCGACGGCTGTGCCATCTCGCTGCCCGCGCATCGGGAGGGCGATATCCCCGTCGGCTTGATGCTTGCGGGTGCCGGCGGGTCCGATCGCCGTATCTTTGAACTTGCTGCCGGCATGGAGACCGTCATTCGTGTTTGACCTCACTTTCACCGTTGATGCCCAGGACACCACCACGCCGCTGACCCTGGCGATCGACCAGATGGTCATCGCCGGCTGGACCGGCCGCGATCCGGTCGCGCGCGACAAGCACATCAAAGAGCTGCAAGAGATGGGCATCGCACCGCCGGCGTCGACGCCGATCTACTACCGTGCCTCGGCACGGCGGCTGACCCAGGAAGACAGCATCGAATGCACGGGCGGCGATTCCTCCGGCGAGGTCGAGTTCGTGCTGATCGGCTGGCAGGGCCGCATCTTCGTCGGCTGCGGCTCCGACCACACCGACCGCAAGGTCGAGGCCTACAACGTCACGGTCTCCAAGCAGATGTGCGACAAGCCGATCGCCTCCACGCTGTGGGAGCTCGACGACGTCATCGGCCATTGGGACAGGATGATCTTGCGCTCCTACGCCACGATCAAAGGTGAGCGCGTGCTCTACCAGGAGGGTACGCTGGATGCGATGCTGCCGGTCACCGAGCTGATCGCGCGCGGCTTCGAGGGCGGCAAGTTCCCCGATGGCTGCGCCATGTTCGGCGGAACCTTCGCCGCCAAAGGCGGCATCCGTCCCGCCGAACGCTTCGAGTTCGAGCTGGAAGATCCCGTGCTGAAGCGCACGATCACGCACGGATATGACGTGGCGACGCTGCCGGTGCGGGGCTGAGGCCAGAGGCGCTTCCGCAGTGGTTGCGCCGTAACTCTCTCCCTGCGTCATTGCGAGGAGCTCTTGCGACGAAGCAATCCAGAATCCCTCCTCGAAGCGAGCCTGGATTGCTTCGCTCCGCTCGCAATGACGGACGGAGCAAGTCATCGGAAATCGGGTGGCGCGGGGCGGGATAGTTTTGCGAAAGGCGTAGCCATGACAGCAACAGCACGCAAGTCACCTGCTAATCTCGCCGCGGACCTCACAACCCACGTGGACGCCCTCGACTGGCCCCAAATCACCGCCGAGCTCGACTCTCAGGGCTGCGCCGTTCTGAAACACCTGCTCACGCCCGAGCAGTGCTTTGCCATCGCCGCGCTCTATCCCGACGACGCCCACTTCCGCAGCCGCATCGTCATGGGGCGCCACGGCTTTGGCCGCGGCGAATACAAATATTTCTCCTACCCGTTGCCTGATCTCATCGCGGAGCTGCGTCCGGCGCTCTATGCGCATTTGCAAGCCGTTGCCAATAGCTGGAACCAGGCGATGGGGATCGACATCCACTATCCCGCCGCGCATGCGGCGTTCCTGAAGCGCTGCCACGAGGCGGGGCAGGCGCGGCCGACGCCGCTGCTGCTGCAATACGAGGCCGGCGACTACAACTGCCTGCACCAGGATCTCTATGGCGAGCACGTGTTCCCGCTTCAGGTCGCGATCCTGCTGTCCGAGCCGGGGCGCGACTTCACCGGCGGTGAATTCGTGCTGACTGAGCAGCGCCCGCGCATGCAATCCCGTGCCGAAGTCGTGCCGCTGGCGCAGGGCGATGCGGTCGCTTTCGCTGTGCATCACCGCCCGGTGCAGGGGACACGCGGCACCTATCGCGTTAATCTCCGCCATGGCGTCAGCCGCATCAGGTCCGGCCAGCGCCACACGCTGGGTGTGATCTTTCACGATGCCAAATGAGAATTCCGATTGACGGCTGATTTGTTCGACAACGTTGCCGAGGCGCAGCCGTCCCGTGAGGAGATCGCCGACGGCGCCGTGCTGCTGCGCGGTTTTGTCAGGCCGATCGAGAACGAGTTGATCGAAGCCGTGCGCGCGATCGTCGCGCAATCGCCGTTCCGCCGCATGACGACGCCCGGCGGCTACCAGATGTCGGTGGCGATGACCAATTGCGGCGAGCGCGGCTGGATCACCGATCACACCGGCTATCGCTATGATCCCATCGATCCCAAGACCGGTGCGCCATGGCCGGCGATGCCGCCGGTACTGTGCGATCTCGCCCGCCGCGCGGCGGAGCAGGGGGGCTTCCAAAACTTCGCGCCGGATGCCTGTCTCGTCAATCGCTACGAGCCCGGCACGCGGCTGTCGCTGCACCAGGACAAGGATGAGCTCGACTATTCGGCGCCGATCGTCTCGGCCTCGCTCGGCCTGCCAGCGACCTTCCTGTTCGGCGGCCTTGCGCGCAGCGACAAGCCGCGGCGTTTTCGGCTGGTCCATGGCGACGTCGTTGTCTGGGGTGGACCCTCCAGGCTTGCCTATCACGGCGTCGCGCCGCTTGCAGAAGGCGAGCACGCGCTGCTGGGGCGTATCAGGATCAATCTGACGTTTCGCAGGACGCGGTGATCCTTTTCGTCATTCCGGGATGCGCCGTAAGGCGCAGGCCCGGAATCCATACTCCCGATCGTGTTTATGGATTCTCAGATGCGCAATTGCGCATCATAGCTCGCGCTACGCGCGCCCCGGAATGACGGACTACGGCTTCGGCGGGTGAATGAACGCCCAGGGGCTCACTTCCGAGTCCCGGGTCACTTCCACCGAGATCAAGTATGGCCCGCCATGCGCCAGCGCCTTCTCCATCGCGGCCTTGAATTGATCCGGGGCGTTGACGCGCGCCGCAGCCACGCCAAAGGACTCCGCGAGCTTGACGAAGTCAGGATTGACCAGATCGGAGGCCACGACGCGGCCTTCAAACCTTTCGCGCTGGTCGCGGCGGACATTGCCATAGGCATTGTTATTGAACACCAGCGTCACCACACCGATGTTGAACTGCACGGCGGTGGCAAGCTCCTGCACGCCGAACATGAAGCCGCCGTCGCCGGTGATCGCCACCACGGGCGTGTCGGGATTTGCGACCTTGGCACCGAGCGCCGTCGGAAAGCCCGATCCGAGCGTGCCCTGGTAGCCCGAGGTGATGAAGGTGCGCGGCTGGTAGATCGGAAAGCCGTACCAGGAGGCGAAGCCGAACTGCGACAGCTCGTCGGTCACGATCGCATTGGCCGGCAGCACCTCGCGCAGGATGTTCAGGTACGCCATCTGCGGCTGGATGCGCTGGATTTCCTGCTGCGCCGTCGCGGTCGCTTCGCGGATCGCGGCGCGGCGTCCGGCGGTCTTGCTGTAGCCGGCCTTGCGCACGGCTGCGACGAGATCGGCGGTCGCCGCCTTGGCGTCCGCGACGATCGCGGTGGTCGACTGATAGCGCCGCATCTCGACCGGATCGATGTCGATGCGGATGCTCTTGAGGCCGTCGGGCTGGTACGGCCAGCGCGACATCGTCGGCAGTTCCAGCCGCGTGCCGATCCCGATCATCAGGTCGGTCTTGGCCCATAACTTATAGGCGGCGGCCATGGTGAGGCCGAGCTCATGCGCATTGGAGACGATGCCGCGGCCGCTGCGGAACGCGACCACCGGCGCATCGATCATCTCGGCGAGCTCGAGGATCTCCTCGCCCGCCTCGATTGCGCCGCTGCCGACGAAGATCATCGGCGCCTTGCTGCTTTTGATGAGCGCAGCCGCCTGCTTGATCATGTCAGGATCGGGCGGCGGTGCAGGCAGAGGTTCCAGCACCTGTGCCGCGGCGGTATCGCCGCGCTGGGTGAAAACGTCCCACGGCATTTCGACCGAGGCGGGTCCGCGCCGGCCTGACATCATCTCCTGAAAGGCGCGCGCAACGACGGTCGGCGCGTTGCCGGGATATTCGATCCGGTCGGCCCATTTCACATAGGTGCGCAAGGTGGCGAGCTGGTCCGGCATTTCGTGGAGATGGCCGCGGCCTTTGCCGAGGAACTGCGTCGGCACCTGGCCGGTAACGCACAGCACCGGCTCGTTGCAGCCGAACGCGGTGAGCAGCGCCGCGCTGGCGTTGAGCACGCCGGGACCGGGCACCACGCTGAACACGCCGGGCCTGCCGCTGGAGCGCGCATAGCCGAAAGCCATGTAGCCGCAGGCCTGCTCGTGCCGCGCGCCGATCACCTTGAGCTGGGCCTGGTGGAAGGCGTCGAACAGGCCGTAGACCTGCGCGCCGGGCAGGCCGAACACGGTATTGACGCCATGGGCGACGAGCCCGCTTACGATCGCTTCGCCGCCGGTGAGGGTGGTCATTGCATCATTCCACTTCAATCGATGTCTCAGGCTTCGTCGATGACGCCGTTGCGCAAGGTGCCGATGCCCTCAGCCGCGACCTCGATCACGTCACCCGGCTTCAAATAGCGCGGCGGATCGAACCGCGCACCCGCACCGGTCGGCGTGCCCGTGACGATGATGTCGCCGGGAACGAGCGTTGCGAAGGTGGAGATATAGCTGATGAGGTAGCGGAACGGAAACATCAGCCGGCTGGTACGATCGTCCTGTCTGAGCTCGCCGTTGACATGCGTGGTCAGCCTGATGTCGGCGATCTGCGCTTCCCTTGTGTAGGGCACGAGCCACGGACCGAGGCTGCCGCTGGAATCGAAGTTCTTGCCTTGGGTGACGTTGAACTTGGCGTGGCGTAGCCAGTCGCGCACCGAGCCTTCGTTGCACAGGGTGAGGGCGGCGATGTGATCGAGTGCGCTGCTTTCAGGGATGTGCCGGCCTTGCTTGCCGATCACCAGCACGATCTCGCCTTCGTAGTCGAGCTGCGCGGACGCGCGTGGGCGCACCAGCGGCGTGTCGTGGCCGACGAAGGAGCGCGGCGAGCGCATGAACATGCTCGGATATTTCGGCGCCTCCTGGCCATCCTTGTACTCGGCGTTCCGATCGGGATAGTTGACGCCGATGCAGATGATCTTCTCCGGCGCCGGCACCGGCGGCAGCCAGGTGATATCGCCGAGCGCGCGATCCGGCGTGAGGCTGGCCGACTCTTCGGCAAGGCGCACGAGCCTTCCGGCGGCGATCACCTCGCGCAGCGTCGGATAGTCTTTGGCATAGCGCGGCGAGAGATCGACGATGCCGCCCTCCAGAACGGCGCCATAGCGGGTATCACCCTTGACGGAATAGGTGGCGAGACGGGGGAGCTTCATGGCTCAATCCGCCACCAGCACGTCGGCGACGAATTTCGGCTCCCGTACGGGCTGGCCCGTGAAGGGCGAGCCCTGTTCGAACCAGGAGCGCGGCGCCGGCGCGCCCCACAGCGTCTGGCGGCGCGGATCGCGCAGCGACCAGCGCAGCGGCTCGTGGTCGTGATCTCCGGTGAAATAATCGCTGGTGTAGAGCTCCAACCGATGTCCATCCGGGTCGCGCACGTAAAGGAAGAACGCGTTCGAGATGCCGTGGCGTCCCGGACCGCGCTCGATGTTCTTCACAAAGCCCTGTGACGCCATCACGTCGCAGAGATGGATGATGTTCATCGCCGTCGGCGTCCAGTAAGCGAAATGGTGCAGGCGAGGGCCCTTGCCGTTGGTGATCGCAAAATCGTGGACATTGCCCTTGCGATGCATCCAGGCGGCGGCGATGCGACCGTTCGGTCCGTCCTCTTCGGCGTATTCGGTGAGGCGGAAGCCGAGCCGCGCATAGAACTCGACGGTGTCCTGTACTTCGGCGGCGAAGACATTGAAATGGTCGAGCCGCTGCGGATGACATCCGCGGTAGAGGTCATAGCGGCGCAGGAGATGCGGCCGCCGCTCCATCGACGCATAGAGCTCGATCTGGAAGCCGAAGGGATCGGTGAATTGCAGCGTGCGGCCCTGGAACGGTTGATCCGCAAACGCGTGGGCGAGGCCGTTTTCGGAGAGAAACTTTGCGGCTTTGTCGAGATCGCCGTCATTGCCGACCTTGAAGCCCAGTCGGGCGCAGGCCGGCACGGCCGCCTTGCGCAGCACCAGCGAGTGATGCTGATGCTCCTCGGCTGCGCGCAGGTACACCACCTTGTCGTCGGCGTCCTCGACATGCAGGCCGACCGTGCTCTCGTAGAAGTCGCGGCTCAGCTTCAGATCGGTCACGTCGAGCACGACGTGGCTGGAGCGGATGATGTTGAACGGCGGTTCGAAGACGTGTTGCGGTACGGGCATTGGCGTTTCCCCAGGGAATGACGAGCGTCAAATTCCCAGTTTCTGAATCTTGTGCGTGCCCCGCGCCAGCGAGACGTGCTTGGTTTCCATGTAGAAGTCGAACGAGTAATCGCCCCCGTCGCGGCCGATGCCGGAGGCCTTCATGCCGCCGAACGGGGTCGGCAGATGGCGGACGTTCTCGGAGTTCAGCCAGATCATGCCGGCTTCCAGCGCATCGGCGACACGCAGCGCGCGGCCGACATCGTTGGTCCAGACATAGCCGGTGAGGCCATAGCGAATGTCATTGGCGATCTCGATCGCGTCTGTTTCATCCTTGAAGGGCAGCACGGTGAGAAACGGGCCGAACACCTCTTCCTGCGCCACACGCATCTTGCCATGCGCGCCGGTCACCAGGGTCGGTTCGACATAATGTCCGCCGCCAGGACCGTCATAGGCCTTGCCGCCGACCGCGATCGTGGCGCCGTCCTGGCGCGCGACCTCGAAAAAGGAGCAGACCTTTGCGAGGTGCCGCTCGTGGATCAGCGGGCCGATCTCGGTAGCGGGATGGAGGGGATGGCCGACCTTCAGCGCCTTCACCCGCGCGGTCAGCTTCTCCACGAATTTCTCCGCGATGTTCCGCTGGACCAATAGGCGGCTCGACGAGGTGCAGCGCTCGCCGTTGAGCGAGTAGATCATGAACACGACGGCATCGAGCGCGCGGTCGAGATCGGCATCGTCGAACACGATCACGGGGTTCTTGCCGCCGAGCTCGAAATGAACGCGCTTCAAGGTCGGTGCGCCCTGGACCATGATGGCCGAGCCCGTCGCGCTCTCGCCGACGAAGCCGATCGCCTTGATGGCGGGATGCTCGGTCAGCGCCTTGCCGGCCTCTTCGCCGAACCCGTGCACGGTGTTGAGCACGCCGTCGGGCACACCGGCCTCCTTGACGAGCTTCGCCAGGATGGACGCCGTCACCGGCGACCATTCCGCCGGCTTGTGCACGACGGTGCAGCCGGCGGCCAGCGCAGGAGCGATCTTCCAGGTCGAGAGCATGAACGGCGTGTTCCACGGCGTGATGACGCCAACGGGGCCGATCGGCACGCGGGTCGAGACGTTCCAGTGCTCGTCGCTCGGCGTGTTGAGACCGTCTCTGGCCTCGGCGCATTTGTCGGCGAAGAAGCGGAAGTTCTCGGCGGCGCGGATCGCAGCCTTGGCCATGAAGCGATAGGCCTGGCCGGTGTCGACGCATTCGAGCACGGCGATGTCGTCGGCATTGTCCTCGATCGCGTCCGCAACGCGATGCAGCAGCTTGCGCCGCATCGCCGGCCCCATGTCGCGCCAGGATTTGAAGGCGAGGGCGGCGGCCGTGGCCGCGGCGTCGATGTCCTCGGCATTGCCGCGGGCAACGCTCGCGAGCACAGCGCCATCGACAGGAGATTTCGTCTCGAAGATTTCACCTGAGATCGACGGGACGATCTTGCCGTCGATCATGTGACCGATGCCGCTCGCGCGCAGCGTCTTCAGCAGCGGCGCAACGCGCTCGCGATTGGCGTGGAACACATCGGCTTTCGGCGTGGACTTATCCATGGGCTGCCTCCGCTTTCAGTGCGTCGTGGATGTTGTTGCGCTTCCAGCTGGTGTCCTTGTCGTTGATCTGCATGTCGAACGATAAAGCGAACTTGCTGGCGGCGAAGACGGGATCGAGGTGCTTTGAAAGCGCCTGAAACACGTGCTCGCCGGCTTTCTGGCGGGTTGAAAGGTCGCGGCCCTCGCCGATGCGCAGTACCATGTCGAGGAATCCGTAGTCTTGCCGCGCGTCCGCGATCGCATAATGCTCGCATCTGACGGCGCGGACGCGAATGCCGCCGAGCGGGAAGATTCCGGTCTCCACCGCCGCCTTGCGCACCACCTCGCACACCGCGGCGATGTCGAGACGGCCGTCGAGATTGGCCGAATATTCGATCGTGAAATGCGGCATTTGCGGTTTCGCTCCCTGTCTCTTCTTGTCGCGTTACGCGAAGTAGCAGCTCACCGAGCCGTAGGCGCCGTAATCGGCTTGAATTGTGTCGCCCTTGCGGGTCTCGATCGGACGGATGAACGAGCCGGCGAGCACAACCTGCCCCGGTTCGAGCGCAAGGCCCAGCGGCGCGATCTTGTTGGCGAGCCAGGCGACCGCCGTCGCCGGATGATTGAGCACGCCCGCGGCAAGTCCGGTCTCCACCAGTTGGCCGTTCTTGAAGCAGAGCGAACCGATCCAGCGCAGGTCGGCGTCTAGCGGGCGGATCGGCCGGCCGCCGAGCACGATACCGGCATTCGCGGCGTTGTCGGCGATGGTGTCGAAGATCTTGCGCGTCGCCTTGGTCCTGATATCGACGCGCTCGATCCGCGTGTCCAGGATCTCCAGCGCCGGGACCACGAATTCGGTGGCGTTGAGCACATCGAACATCGTGCAGTCGGGCCCCGACAGCCGCTTGCTCATCACGAAGGCGAGCTCGGCCTCGACGCGGGTCGCGATGAAGCGCTCGGTGGGGATGCTCCCGCCGTCGGCAAAGAACATGTCGTCGAGCAGCACGCCGGAGTCAGGCTCGTCAATATTGAGAGCGCTCTGCATCGCCTTCGAGGTCAGACCGATCTTGTGGCCCTTGACGACGCGCCCCTCGGCGATCTTGACGTCGACCCAGGCCTTCTGAATCGCGTAGGCATCGGCAATGGAGATGCCCGGAAAATCCTGCGAGAGCTGCCGGATCTGCACGCGGGTCTTCTCCGCCTGGTGCAGACGGCTCGCGCAGGCTTGGATATCGTCCTTGGAAAGCGCCATCTGTGATCACACGTAACGTGGTGCCTGGAGATACTTAACATGTTAAGTGAATACATCAAGTACAATTCGGGCATGCTGCACTGCACACGCTTTGCGGTCTGAAGGACGACTTTGGAAGGGGCAACATGGCGAAGAGACCGGCTGATTCCATCAATGGAAACGCGCCTGCCGCGCATCAGGTGCCGATGCGCGACTTTTCGCGCTCGTTGCCGATGTCGCTGCTGCGGGCCCGCGAGGCGGTGATGCGGCAATTTCGCCCGTCGCTGCGCCAGCACGGCTTGACCGAGCAGCAATGGCGCATCCTTCGCGCGCTTGCGGCCATCGAGGCCGCCGAGGTTACGGAACTCGCGCGCACGGCCTTTCTCCTCGGGCCGAGCCTGTCGCGCATCCTGCGCGATCTGGAGGCGCGCAACCTGATCGAGCGCAAGACGGCGAAGACGGACCAGCGCCGCAGCATGGTTTCGATCTCGAAAGACGGGGTGAAACTGATGGCCGCGGTGGCGCCGACATCGGAGGCAATCTATGCCGAAATCACGCGACGTTTCGGGGCGCGTAAGCTTGTCGAGTTGCAGGAGATGCTCGGCGAGCTCGAACTGAGTCTCGAAGGGCTTGGAAGCGAGGATGATACACGCGCGGAGGAGTGATCCCAGATATGCGTGCGTGCGCGGTGAGAGCCATGGACATTGACGCTTTTTTTCGCTCAAAGTGCGGCCCAACCCGATCCGCGGCGAGTGAGAGCAACAGGGAAGGAAGGCAACGTGGCGAACAAGGTCAAGGAAATCTGGAAGTCGGGCAAGGCCGTGGTCAACGCGTGGCTCGCTATTCCCTCCGGCTTCTCGGCTGAGATGATCGCGCAATGCGGCTTCGACAGCGTCACGGTCGACATGCAGCACGGCGTGCAGGACTATCTGTCGATGGTGCAGTGCTTCCAGGCCATGGACAAGCATCCGGTCACCCCGATGGTCCGCGTGCCCTGGAACGAGCCCGGCATCATCGGCAAGGTGCTCGACGGCGGTGCCTATGGCGTGATCTGCCCGATGGTCAACACGCCGCAGGAAGCCAGGAACCTGGTCTCCTATTCCAAATATCCGCCGCAGGGCGTCCGCTCCAACGGCCCGATCCGCGCCGGCATGTACGGCACCGCGGGCTCGTATCAGAAGACCGCGAATGCCGACACCATCCTGCTGCCGATGATGGAAACCAAGACCGCGGTCGAGAACATGGAGGCGATCCTGGACGTCGAAGGCATCGACGGTGTCTATATCGGTCCGTCCGACCTCGGCTTCTCCTACGGCCTCGAGCCGAAGCTCGACCGCTCCGAGCCGGAGATCCTCGCGATCTACGAGAAGATCATCAAGGAGTGCGGCAAGCGGGGCCTCAATCCGGGCATCCATTGCAGCGGCGCCGAAGGCGCTACGCGCGCCATCAACATGGGCTTCAAGCTCGTGACGCTCTCCAACGAGGTCGGCCTGATGACGACCTACGCCAAGATGCAGGTCAACGCGACCCGCAAGGATTCGGGCGGCAAGGCCTGAGCCCTGGTGTCCCGGATGCGATGCAGCGCGTAACGCTGCTTCGCAGAGCCGAGACCCAGTGGCTTGCGAGACGCACGATAGATGGGCCCCGGCTCGGCAGCGCACCGTTTCACGCTGCGCTGCGTCCGGGGCACAATAGTTATATCCAAGGAGACCACCATGACCATCAGTCCCGTCATCCGTCTGCATCCCGCTGATGGCGTGCTGATCGCGCGCGCGAGCCTGCCGCCGGGGACGGTCGTCGCCGACGGCGTGACCACGGTCGAGCGCATCCCCTCCGGCCATAAGGTCGCGATCAAGCCGATCACCGTGGGCGAGCCTGTCATCCGCTATGGCCAGATCATCGGCTTTGCGACGCGGGCCATCGCGCCGGGCCAGCACGTGCACGTGCAGAATTGCGGCATGGGCGATTTCGCCAAGGACTATGCCTATTGCGCCGACGTCAAGCCGACGCCGAATTTCGATCTGCCGGCGACCTTCGAAGGCATCCGCCGTCCCGACGGCCGCGTCGCCACGCGCAACTACATCGGCATCCTCACCTCGGTGAATTGCAGCGCGCATGTCGCAAGCCTCGTCGCCGATGTCTTCAAGAAGAATCCTTTCACCGGCGACAATCCGCTGGCCGATTTCCCCAATGTCGACGGCGTGGTCGCGCTGACCCACAAGACCGGCTGCGGCATGACGCAGAACGAGCCGCTGGCGCTGCTCCGCCGCACCCTCGGCGGCTACGCACGGCACGTCAATTTCTCGCATGTCATCGTGCTCGGCCTCGGCTGCGAGGTGAACCAGATCGGCGGCCTGATGGAAGAACAGAAGCTCGCCGGCCGCCTGCGCGCGATGGACATCCAGGAGGTCGGCGGCACCCGCAAGACGGTGGAGGCCGGCATCGGCTTCGTGCGCGAGGCGCTGGCCGACGCCAACAAGGTCAAGCGCGAAACGGTGCCGGCGAGCGAACTCACCGTGGCGCTGCAATGCGGCGGCTCGGACGGCTATTCCGGCGTGTCGGCCAATCCGGCGCTGGGTGCGGCGAGCGATCTGATCGTGCGTCACGGCGGCACCGTGATCCTGTCGGAGACGCCGGAGACCTACGGTGCCGAGCATCTCTTGACGCGCCGTGCGGTCAGCCGCGAGGTCGGCGAGAAGCTGGTTGACCTGATGCGCTGGTGGGACGAATACACGACGCGCGAAGGCGCCGAGATGAACGCCAATCCGAGCCCCGGCAACAAGGCCGGCGGCCTCACCACCATCCTGGAGAAGTCGCTCGGCGCGATGGCGAAGGCCGGCACCACCAACCTCGTCGAGGTGCTGCGCTATGCCGAGCCCGTCACCAAGAAGGGCTTTGTCTTCATGGACACGCCCGGCTACGACCCCGTTGCAGCCACCGGGCAGGTCGCCGGCGGCGCCAATCTCGTCTGCTTCACCACGGGACGAGGCAGCGTGTTCGGCTGCAAGCCGGCGCCCTCGATCAAGCTTGCCACCAACACGCCGATGTACAAGCGCATGGAAGAGGACATGGACGTCAATTGCGGCACCATCCTCGAAGGCGAGGAGAGCGTCCAGGAGTGCGGCCAGCGCATCTTCGACCTCATCCTGAAGACGGCCTCCGGACAGCCGACCAAGAGCGAGAGTTTTGATTTCGGCGGCGCCGAGTTCGCGCCCTGGGTGCTCGGCGCAACGATGTAGCCGTGTTGCGTGCGCCGATCACGCAAATACACTCGAACCAGCCGAAAAACCGGTGTTTGCGCACCGGTCCGGCGGCGCGTGTCATGACCCGAATTGCAACGATCTTTCGCTAGGTAATGATACGGAGGCGGGCGTCTCCGCCAAAAGTTCCCCGGCTTACATCTGGTTAACACTGTTGCCGTAGACAGGGTCTGATGCGGCTCCGCACCGTTGCGGGCCGGCCTGGAAGGATCGAGCCGATGCAAGCGATACGTCCCACTGGGGTGGAAAATCTCCTCGGTGAGGAGGAACTGATCGTATCGAAGACCGATCTCAAGGGCCGCATCACTTACGCCAACGACGTCTTCATCCGGATGGCGAAGTATTCCTGGAAAGAGCTGATGGGCGCCCCCCATAGCCTGATCCGCCATCCCGACATGCCGCGCGCCGTCTTCAAGCTGCTCTGGGACACGCTTCAGGCCAAGCAGGAAATCTTCGCCTACGTCGTCAATCTGGCCAAGGACGGCAGCCATTACTGGGTGTTCGCCCACGTCACGCCGACTTTCGATGAACGCGGCAATATCGTCGGCTATCACTCCAACCGTCGCAAGCCGGATCCGGCGCAGGTCGAACGCATCAAGCCGATCTACAAGACGCTGTGCGAGGAAGAGGCGCGGCATGCCAATGCCAAGGAGGGCATGCATGCGAGCTTCGACGCGATGGTCGGACTCTTGAAGCAACAGGGTGTCGGTTACGATGAATTTGTGCTCTCTCTCTAAGGCGCAAGGCGCGACCACGCTCGCCTGCGGCCTTGCCGCCGTTGCGTTCGCCCTTTCGCTGCTCGGCGTGAGCGGAATCCCTGCTGCGGCGTTGCTCGCCGCGATCGTCGTGCTGCTCGGCTACGCGCTCTGGAGCCAGCAGCGCACCGCCGCCGCTCTCGATGAGGCCGCCGACGTGTGCCGCAAGGCGGCGCATGGCGATCTCGAAGCGCGCATCCTGAGCGAGCGCCAGGCCGGACGAATCGGGACGCTGCAGAAGTCGGTCAACGACATGCTCGACATCGCCGATGCCTTCGTCCGCGAAGCTTCGGCGTCGATGGACTATGCCAGCCGCGGCAAGTATTTTCGCAAGATCCTCGCGCGCGGTCTGCCCGGCTCGTTCCGCCGTTCGGCCGTCGTCATCAATTCCGGCACCGACAGCCTCGGCCGTCGCGTGGTGGAGATCGCCGGTCTCGCCAAACAGTTCGGCACGCATCTCGATCAAGTGGCCGGCGCGCTGATGGGCGCGGCGACCGATCTCGAATCCGATGCCGGCCAGATGGCGGCCGCCGCCGAGAAGACCAGCCGCCAGACCTCGGGTGTGCTGAGCGCCTCCGACCACGCCTCGCGCAACGTCGCGACGGTCGCCAGCGCGGCGGAGCAGCTAGCATCCTCGATTGCCGAGATCGGCCGCCAGGTGACGGGCTCGACCGCGAGCACCGGCCGCGCCGTGAACGAAGCCAACCGCGCCGGCAGCGAGATCCGCACGCTTGCGGATGCGGCCTTGCGCATCGGCGACGTCGTCAAGCTGATCAGCGAGATCGCCGAGCAGACCAACCTTCTGGCGCTCAACGCCACCATCGAGGCAGCGCGCGCCGGCGAGGCGGGCCGCGGCTTCGCGGTCGTGGCCTCCGAGGTCAAGAGCCTCGCCAATCAGACCGCGAAGGCGACCGAGGAGATCAGCGCCAAAGTCGGCGAGATGCAGCAGTCGACCACCAATTCGGTCGCGGCCGTCGAGGCGATCGCGCAGACCATCGCCGAGATCGACGGCATCACCGCGTCGATTGCAGCGTCGATCGAAGAGCAGGGCTCCGCAACGCGCGAGATCGCACGCAACGTCCACGAGGCCTCGGCCGGCACGTCGCAGATGTCCTCCAACGTCACCGGCATCAGCGAAGCCGCCGCCGACACTGGCCGCGTCGCTGCCCGCGTCAACAGCGCCTCCGAGCGCGTCCACAACGAGGTCGAGACGCTCCGCCGCGAGGTGACGCAGTTCCTGCAGCGATTGACCTCGGCGGCGTGAGGTTTGCTCAAGAGCACGCTGTAACCCTCTCCCCTTGTGCGAGAGGGCGGCTTCGCTAAAGCGAAGCCGGGTGACGGATCTCTACCCTCACGAGCGGACTCGCGAGTGGAGAGAACCCCTCATCCGGCGCTTCGCGCCACCTTCCCCCACTGGGGGAGAAGGACGAAAGCATCCACTCAGCACCTTGCATAGGCACTCTCTGCCCGTTGTTAGTGCTTGATCGCATTGACGTCAGGTGTTCTGCTCAAAAAAGCTGCTGGAGCACCGCATCCCGTGTCGATCTACGTCGCATTACACCACGTCACGCACTACAAATACGACCGCCCGATCGATCTCGGACCGCAGACCATCCGCCTGCGGCCGGCGCCGCACACGCGGACGCCGATCCTGAGTTACTCGCTCAAGGTCACGCCATCAAACCACTTCGTGAACTGGCAGCAGGACCCGCAAGGCAATTGGCTCGCCCGCTACGTCTTCCCGGAGAAGACCACCGAGCTGAAATTCGAAGTCGACTTCACGGCACAAATGACCACGGTCAACCCGTTCGACTTCTTCGTCGAACCCTATGCCGACAGTTTTCCGTTCGAATATCCCGGGGATCTCAAGACCGAGCTGGCGCCCTATCTCGAGACCATCAAGCCCGACGCCGCCTTCGCAAAATATCTGGCCTCGATCCCGCGGGAGGCGCCGAACACCGTCAACTTCCTGGTCGAGCTCAATCGCGAGCTGCAGAAGAAGATCAGCTACATCATCCGCATGGAGCCCGGCGTGCAGACGCCGGAGGAGACGCTGACCTCCTGCGCCGGCTCGTGCCGCGATTCCGCCTGGCTGTTGATCCAGACCTTCCGTCATCTCGGACTCGCCGCGCGTTTCGTGTCCGGCTATCTGATCCAGATCCGTCCCGATATCGATCCGATCGAAGGACCGCCTGAAGTCGAGAACGATTTCACCGATCTGCACGCCTGGGCCGAAGTCTATCTGCCGGGCGCCGGCTGGATCGGGTTCGACGCGACATCGGGCATGCTGGCGGGCGAGGGGCACATCCCCGTTGCGGCCACGCCGCATTATCGCTCGGCCGCGCCGATCTCCGGCGGCGCCGGCTTTGCCGAAGTCGAGTTCGCTTTCGACATGAGTGTCAAGCGCATCCGCGAGGCGCCGCGCATCACAAAGCCGTTCTCTGATGATTCCTGGGCGCGGCTCAACGATCTGGGCGAGCAGGTCGACGGCGATCTTGCCGCACAGGACGTCCGCCTCACCATGGGCGGCGAGCCGACCTTCGTCTCCGTGGATGATCTCGAAGCGCCGGAGTGGAATACGGAAGCTGTCGGTCCGACCAAGCGCGCGCTTGGCGACGATCTGATCCGCCGTCTGCGCACGCGCTTCGCGCCGGGCGGCCTTTTGCATTACGGCCAGGGCAAATGGTATCCGGGCGAGAGCCTGCCGCGCTGGGCCTTCGGCCTCTACTGGCGCAAGGACGGCGTGCCGATCTGGAAGAACGCGGATCTCATCGCCAAGATCGAAAATCCCAAGCGCGCCATGACCGAGGATGCCGAAGACTTCATGGAGGGCACGGCGGCCCGCCTCGGTCTCGATCCCGGCTACATCATTCCCGCCTATGAGGACACCGCGTACTGGCTGCTGAAGGAGGCCGAGCTTCCGATCAACGTCGATCCCTCCGACTCCAAATTGTCCAATCCGGAGGATCGCGCGCGCATGGCGCGGGTGTTCGATCAAGGTCTCCGCAAGCCACGCGGCTACGTACTGCCGGTGCAGCGCTGGAATGCGCCGCCGCGCTGGCGCAGCGAGCGCTGGCAGCTTCGCCGCGGTCATCTGTTCCTGTCGCCGGGCGATTCACCGCTCGGCCTGCGCCTGCCGATCGGCTCGCTCGGCTATGTGCCGCCCAATCAATATCCCTACATCGTCGAGCAGGATCCCATGGAGGCGCGCGGCAAGCTGCCGGTGTTCACGCTTCCGGAGCGGCCGAAAGCACCGTCGCGCGTCGCGCCGGAGAAACTCAACACGACCATCCCCGTCCGTACTGCGCTGTCGATCGAGGTCCGCGATGGGGTGATCTGCGCCTTCATGCCGCCGGTCGAGCGCATCGAGGATTATCTCGAGTTGGTCGCGGCGGTCGAGGCCACCGCCGAGGAGATGCAGCTCCAGGTTCATGTCGAGGGCTATGCGCCGCCGTTCGATCCCCGCATCGAGGTCATCAAGGTGACGCCGGATCCCGGCGTCCTCGAGATCAACATCCAGCCGGCGACGAGCTGGCGCGATGCGGTCGACATCACCACTGGTCTTTATGAGGATGCCGGCAAGGTGCGCCTCGGCGCCAACCGGTTTCTGGTCGACGGCCGCCACACCGGCACCGGCGGCGGCAACCACGTCGTGATCGGCGGCTCGAGCCCGCAGGATTCGCCGTTCCTGCGCCGGCCCGATCTGCTCAAGAGCCTGGTGCTGTACTGGCAGCGGCATCCCTCGCTGTCCTATTTCTTCTCCGGGCTCTTCATCGGCCCGACCAGCCAGGCGCCGCGGATCGA
The DNA here is from genome assembly GCF_004114975.1 of Bradyrhizobium guangdongense. Classification (NCBI taxonomy): domain Bacteria; kingdom Pseudomonadati; phylum Pseudomonadota; class Alphaproteobacteria; order Hyphomicrobiales; family Nitrobacteraceae; genus Bradyrhizobium; species Bradyrhizobium guangdongense. Next base: position 5,426,926 of record NZ_CP030051.1, on the reverse strand, counting down.
CGAAGCGCGTCACGACAGCATCTACGAGCTCGAGATTGCACTCTCGCATGTGCCGCCGCCGGGCTACCAGACCCCGCTGTGGCTGGTGGACCGGCTGTTCCGGCATCTGCTCGTCGACATCACCGGCAACACCCATCGCGCCGAGATCTGCATCGACAAGCTCTATTCGCCTGACGGTCCGACCGGCCGCCTCGGCCTCGTCGAATTCCGTGCGCTTGAAATGCCGCCGGATCCCCGCATGTCGCTGGCGCAGCAGCTCCTGATCCGGGCGCTGATCGCAAGGTTCTGGCGTGAGCCGCAACACGGCAAGTTCGTGCGCTGGGGTACCGCGCTGCATGACCGCTTCATGCTGCCGCATTTCATCTGGGAAGATTTCGAGGACGTGCTCTCGGAGCTGAAGAACTCCGGCTATCCGTTCGAGCCGGAATGGTATCTGGCCCAGCTCGAATTTCGCTTCCCAGCCTTTGGCCGCGTCCATCATGCCGGCGTGACGCTGGAGTTGCGGCAGGCGCTGGAGCCCTGGCATGTGCTCGGCGAAGAAGGCTCGGCCGGCGGCACCGTGCGCTACGTCGATAGCTCGGTCGAGCGGCTCCAGGTCAAGGCGGAAGGTTTTGTCGAGGGCCGCCACGTCATCAGCTGCAACGGCCGCCGCCTGCCTATGACCTCGACCGGGCGCTCCGGCGAGGCCGTGGCCGGCGTCCGTTTCAAGGCCTGGCAGCCGGCGTCCGGCCTGCACCCGACCATCCCGGTCCACGCGCCGCTGACCTTCGACCTGATCGACACCTGGAACGGCCGCTCGCTCGGCGGCTGCGTCTACCATGTCGCCCATCCCGGCGGCCGCAACTACGACACCAAGCCGGTCAACACCTACGAGGCCGAGGCGCGGCGGTTGGCGCGCTTCCAGGACCACGGCCATACGCCGGGGCCGATGCAGCCGCCGCCCGAGGAACGCACAAGTGAATTTCCGCTGACCCTCGACTTGCGGACCCCGCTCCTGCAATGAGTATGATGGTGGGGCAGGGAGAGGCGCATGGGCGAGGGCGCGGCCGAAGAGAACAAGGCAGGGCAGGCGCAAGGCCAGCGTGAAGGCCAGCGCCGGCTCGCGCAGTGGGTCCGCGACTATCGCCGCCTGCCTGGTATCCCCGACGAGTTCCTCGGGCCCGACGGCGCTCCGCGCGCGGTCTGGAGCCGCTTCTTCGATGCCTTCGGCGCGCTCGCGCCCGACGAGGTCGAGCGCCGCTTCGGCATGGCCGACCGCCACCTCCGCGAGGCCGGCGTCACCTACCGCGCGCCGGGCGACAGCGCCGACCGGCCCTGGTCGCTCAGCCACCTGCCGCTCCTGATCGACGAGTCCGACTGGACGCAGCTTTGCGCCGGCATCACCCAGCGCGCCGAGCTCTTGGAGCTCGTGCTGCGCGATATCTATGGCGAGGGGCGGCTGGTCGCGGAGGGCGCGCTGCCGGCCGGCGCGATCGCCGGCAGCCCGGAATATCTCCGGCCCGTGTGCGGCGTGCCGCCGCCGGGCGGGCGCTATCTCTCGCTTTATGCCGCCGATGTCGGCCGCGGGCCCGACGGCCGCTGGTGGGTGCTCGGCGACCGCACCCAGGCGCCATCAGGCGCGGGCTACGCGCTGGAGAATCGCCTCGTGCTCTCGCGTGCCTTCTCCGATCTCTACAAGTCGATGAACGTGCCGCGTGTCGCGCCGTTCTTCGAAGCGTTCCGCGACTCGCTTCGTGCCCGCGCCGATCGCGACGAGCCGCGCATCGGCGTGCTCACGCCCGGCAGTTTCAGCGAGACCTATTTCGAGCACGCGACGCTGGCGCGCTATCTCGGCTTCCTCCTGGTCGAGGGCGACGATCTCGCCGTCAGTGACAACCGGATCCACATCCGCACCGTGGCCGGGCTGAAGCGGCTCGACGTGCTGCTGCGCCGCGTCGATTCCAATTCGCTCGATCCGCTCGAGCTCGATGCCTCCTCGCATCTCGGCGTGCCCGGGCTGATCGACGTGCTGCGCAAGGACGGTGTCGTCGTCGCCAACATGCCGGGCTCGGGCGTCTTGGAGGCGAGGGCGCTGCTCGGCTTCCTGCCGGCGCTCAGCCGCCGCCTGCTCGGCGAAGAGCTGAAGATGCCGCATATCGCGACCTGGTGGTGCGGCCAGCGCTCCGCGCGCGACGAGGTGTTGTCGCGGCTCGGCGAGGTCGCGATCGAAGGCGCCTATCAGCGCGGCGTGCCAGGCTTCGAGAGCCGCGGCCCCGTGCTGGCGAGCGAGCTCGATGCGGCCGGGCGTCAGCGCCTGGTCGAGGCCATTAGCGCGCGCGGCATGGATTATGTCGGCCAGGAGGTGGTGCGGCTTTCAACCATGCCGGTGTGGGAGCAGGGCCAGCTCAAGCCGCGTCCCTTCGTGCTGCGCGTGTTCGCGGCCGCGACGCCGGACGGCTGGGCCATCATGCCGGGCGGTTTTTGCCGGATCGCGGAGCAGCCGGACGCGCGCGCCGTGTCGATGGGCGACGGCGCCCGCGCGGCCGACGTCTGGGTGGTTTCCGACAAGAAGGTTCCCACCGCGTCGCTGCTGCCGGCGACCGACAAGGTGCGGATCCGCCGCATCGCCGGCGTGCTGCCGAGCCGCGCCGCCGACAATCTGTTCTGGCTCGGCCGCTATCTCGAACGCGCCGAAGCGACGCTGCGGCTGGTGCGCGCGCTGGGCTCGCCGAGCGGACCCAACAAGGGTACCGCGGCCTCGCTGCAGGCGGCCGAACGGATCCAGCGCCTGCTGGTGACCTGGGGCGCGATCTCGCAAACCTCGCGCGCGACGCCGGCGCGCATCGTTGCCGAAGCGCTGCAGAGCGAGGCGCGCTTCGGCTCGGCGCTGTCGCTGGTGCGCTCGGCCTTGCGCACGGCGACGTCGTTGCGCGAGCGGCTCTCGCCGGACGCCTGGCAGGTCATCACCGAGATGGCCGAGCGCCTGTCTTACCAGGTCGAGGACGACGACAGCGTGCTGAGCGCCGCCGAGCTGACCCTGCAGGAGCTCGCGAGCTTTGCCGGCCTTGCGCAGGAGAACATGAACCGCGCCGCCGGCTGGCGCTTCCTCGATATCGGTCGCCGCGCCGAGCGCGCCATCAACACCACGCGTTTTGCTCGTCAATTTGCCTATGACGAGGCCGGCGACGAGGATCTCGATATCCTGCTGACGCTGGTGGATTCGCAGATCACCTATCGCTCGCGCTATCTGCTGGCGCCGATCCTGGCGCCGGTGCGGGACCTCGCGGTGCTCGATCCCTACAATCCGCGCTCGGTCGCATTCCAGGTGGCGACCTTGAACGAGCACATCGCGGCGTTGCCGAGCCTGAAGGAGCACGGGCTGATCGAAAAGCCGCAGCGGCTCGCCGTGGCCGTGCAGGCAATGCTGGCGACCGCCGAAGCCGAGAAGCTCGAGGTCAAGACGCTGTTTGCGCTGGAGCAGGATCTGCTGAGCCTCGCCGAAGCGATCGGGCTGCACTACTTCCCGCACGGCCCCAACGCGAGCCGACCGGAAAAGCTGACGGGGCTGGCGTGATCTACGACATCAGGCACGTCACGACCTACGAATATGAGAGCCCGGTCAGCTTCGCCCGTTGCACGCTGCGGCTCGAGCCGAGGAACGGCAATGGCCAGGAGCTGATCTCGCACAAGGTCGAGATCCGACCGCGTCCGTCCGAGCGCCACGTCCGACGCGACTTCTTCGGCACGCTGACCGAGAGCGTCGTGATCGACGCCGCGCATCGCAATTTGCGCATCGATTCCCGGTCGCGCGTCTCCGTCGATCGGAAGCCGCCGGCGCGCGATGCCGTCAGCCCGTCCTGGGAGAGCATCCGCGACGTCGCGTTCGAAGCAACCAGCCTCGGGCCCTCTTCGCCGGTCGGCTATGTCTTCGCGAGCCCGCTGGTGCCGGTGCTGCGCCCCGTCAGTGCCTATGCGGCTTCGAGCTTTGCGCCTGATACGGGTATCCTCGCCGGTGCGGTCGATCTCATGCATCGCATCCGCACCGAATTTCGCTACGACGCCAAGGCCACGGTGATCTCGACGCCGTTGAACGAGGTGTTCGACAAGCGGCACGGCGTCTGTCAGGATTTTGCGCATGTGATGATCGCAGGGCTGCGCGGGCTCGGCCTGCCGGCGGCCTATGTCAGCGGTTACTTGCGCACCATCCCGCCGCCGGGCCAGCCGCGCTTGCAGGGCGCGGACGCAACCCATGCCTGGGTGTCGCTGTGGTGCGGGGCGGAGCTCGGCTGGATCGATTTCGATCCGACCAATGACCTTCTGGTCGCCAACGACCACATCGTGCTGGCGGTCGGCCGCGACTTCTCCGATGTCTCGCCGATCGACGGCATTATCGTCGGCTCGCCGAAGCAGAAGCTCGGCGTCGCCGTGGACGTGCTGCTGGTGGAGTGACGGTGGAGGTCGTTGCGAGTCATTCGCGATCGCATCCGCGAGGGAATTGACGCGCCTGTCCGCAATGCGGTGCAGAGGTCCTGGTCTGACAGCGACGGACGTTCGGCTCACGCCTCCCGTCGATCCCCCTGCGGTCGGCCATTGGCCGGATTGTATCCCAACCTGAGAGTGTATCGAAATGTGGCCACAGCCGTGGTGCTGCGGAGGCGGCACGGCAACATATTTACGTATTTTTGTTCCCGAGTTTGGCCAGCCGCCCCAGATTGCGCTATGCTGAGCCTGCGTCGAGGGCAAGTTTGAGACGTCGGGAGTTGGCGTGGGACAGCATCCATGATCACGTTACCGAGACTAGCGGCAGAATCCCTGGAGAAGTTGCTGGGAACGTTCATGCGCCGCCGGTACGACGAAACGTCCGCAAGCATCGTCGAGAGCGCGACCCGCACCGCAATGGAATGTATCGGCAACAGCGATGCGCTCTACCACAACATCGAACATACGATGCTTGTGACGCTGGCCGGTCATTCCATTCTCGCTGGCCGAAGCCTTCATACGCATCTGTCGGCCGGGGACTACGTCCACGTCCTGATCGCGTGCCTTGCCCACGATATCGGCTATGTTCGCGGCCTGTTCGAGGAGGATGACGCCGACGGCTTCGTGATCGATGCGGCCGACAGCAAGATCTCGCTGCCGCGCGGCGCGTCGGATGCGAGCCTGATGATGTATCACGTCGACCGCTCGAAACTCTATGTGACGCGGCGGCTGCAGCATATTCCTGGGCTCGATCCGGAACGCATTGCCCGCGCCATCGAGGGAACACGCTTTCCTGCCCGGGAAGGCCAGGATTATGACGAGGACGCCTCGATCCTGCGCGCCGCCGACTTCATCGGCCAGCTCGGCGATCCCAACTATCTGCGCAAGGCCAATGCGCTCTATTACGAGTTCGAGGAGGTCGGCATCAACCGCCAGCTCGGCTACGATTCGCCCGCCGACATCGTCAACCGCTATCCGCAATTCTATTGGAACAGCGTCGCACCGCACATCCAGACCGAGATCGGTTATCTCAACAAGACCGAGATCGGCCGGCAATGGATAGCCAACCTCTACAGCAACGTTTTCCGTGCGGAGCGCGACATCTCGTTGTCGGGACCGCAGAAGTAACGCTCCTATAGTAGCCCGGATGGAGCGCAGCGAAATCCGGGATTCGCGGATGGCTGCGTGCCCGGATTGCGCTGCGCTCCATCCGGGCTGCGGCCTCCAACTCCGTCAGCAAAATCATGCAACAAAAAACCATCAGCACCGACGTCCTCGACATCGCCTATCGCGAATACGGCGAGCCGGACGGCTGGCCCTGCATCATGGGCCACGGCTTTCCCTACGACGTGAACGCCTATGCCGAGGCCGCGCCTCTCATCGCGCAAGGTGGTGCGCGGGTGCTGGTGCCGTGGCTGCGCGGCTACGGGCCGACGCGTTTTCGCTCCCCGGCGACGCTGCGCTCCGGCGAGCAGGCCGCGCTCGGCGCCGATCTCCTCGCCTTCATGGACGCACTCGGCATCGCGCGCGCCGTCGTCGGCGGCTACGATTGGGGCGGCCGCGCGGCCTGCGTGGTCTCGGTGCTTCATCCCGACCGCGTGACCGGACTCGTCTCCGGCAATTCCTACAATATCCAGAACATTGCGCGCGCTATGGAGCCGGCGTCGCCGCAGGAGGAGGCGGCGCTCTGGTATCAGTATCTCTTCCACAACGAGCGCGGCCGCCGTGCGCTGGAGCGCAACCGCCGCGGTTTTGCCCGTCAGCTCTGGGCGATGTGGTCGCCGGCATGGCAGTTCGACGATGCCACGTTCGAAAGAAGTGCGGCGTCCTTCGACAATCCCGATTTCGTCGATGTCGTGATCCATTCCTATCGTCACCGCTACGCGCTGGTCGAAGGCGATCCGGCCTATGCCGAGATCGAAGCCAAGCTGGCCCAACAGCCTCCGGTCCGCGTTCCCACGATCGCGATCGATGGCGACAGCGACGGCGTCAATCCCGGCACCGCCCATCACGCGCGCAAGTTCGAGGGCTTGTTCGAGCGACGCGTGTTCACCGGCGCCGGTCACAATCTGCCGCAGGAGCGCCCGGCAGAATGGGCGCAGGCGGTGCTCGACGTGCGGAAAGCGGCTGAATCCAGCGCCTCACGATGAGGATCTGAGGCCAGTCTCCGATTTTTCCTGATCCCGGGAACCTTTTCCAGTCGCCGCCGTCCAAGCTGTGGGGCCGCTTCCGTGTGCGGCCCGTTGCAGGGGAGGTTTTCGATGAAATCACAAGCGCGCAGGCTGGAACGTGTCGCGGTCGCGCAGGCGCCGAGCGAGCGGCCTGACAGGGCAGAGGTCGAGCAGGCGATCCGCACGATGATCCGCTGGGCCGGCGACGATCCCGCGCGCGACGGCTTGCGGGACACGCCGGATCGCGTCGCGCGTGCTTTCGAAGAATATTTCTCCGGTTATGCGCAGGATCCGACCGAAATCCTGCAAAAGACCTTCGAGGAGATCGAAGGCTACGACGAGATGATCGTCCTGCGCGGCGTTCGCTTCGAAAGCCATTGCGAGCACCACATGGCGCCAATCGTCGGACGCGCCTGGGTCGCCTATATCCCGCAAGGACGCGTGGTTGGTATCTCAAAGCTCGCCCGTGTCGTCGACGTCTACGCCAAGCGCCTTCAGATCCAGGAGAAGATGACCGCGCAGATCGCCAACACGATCAACGATGTGCTCAAGCCGGAAGGCGTCGGCGTCATCATCAAGGCGACGCATCACTGCATGACGACGCGCGGCGCGCACAAGCCGGGGACCGATCTCGTCACCAGCCGCATGCTCGGCGTGTTCCGCGACAATGCGCTGACGCGCCAGGAATTGCTGGGGCTGGCCAACTCGGACGATTGATCCACGCCAGCGAAGGAGACGCTGCCATGACCGAGGAGAAGAAGCCAAGCGGCCCGGACCTGACCAAAGGCGTTGCGCTCGCCGAGTTCAAGGACGGCAAACTGCTCGGTCATGTCGGCGAGGAGGATGTTCTGCTGGTGCAGGCCGGCAGCGAGATCTTTGCCATCGAGCCGCTGTGCAGTCATTACCACGGTCCGCTCGCCGAGGGTCTCGTGGTCGGCGACACCATCCGCTGCCCCTGGCATCACGCCTGCTTCGCCTTGCGATCGGGCGAGGCGGCGCGTCCGCCGGCGCTGAATGCGCTGGCGGTGTGGGACGTCACGCACGATGGCGACAGGATTACCGTTGCGCGCAAGCGCGAGGCGCCAAAGCCCTCGATGGCACATCGCAGCGCGCCGACGCCCGAAAAGTTCGTCATCGTCGGCGGCGGCGCGGCGGGTTTCGCGGCGGCCGCGACGCTTCGCCGCGAGGAATTTGCCGGCGCGATCACCATGCTCAGTAATGACGGCGCGATGCCGGTCGACCGACCAAATCTCTCCAAGGACTATCTTGCCGGCAACGCGCCGGAGGATTGGCTGCCGCTGCGGGGCCAGGACTATTATAAGGACGCGGGCATCGACCTCCGGCTCAACACCAACGTCGCGGCGATCGATCCGAAGACGCGCAGCGTGACGCTCGGCAACGGTGACAAGCTGCCGTTCGACCGGCTGCTGCTCGCGACCGGCGCAGAGTCGGTCAAACTCCAGATACCAGGCGCCGACCAGCCGCATGTCCATACCTTGCGCTCCGTCGCCGACAGCCGCGCCGTCATCAAGGCCGCCGGCAGCGCCCGGCGCGCGCTGGTGATCGGTGCGAGTTTCATTGGTCTCGAGGTTGCGGCGTCGCTGCGCGCGCGCAAGCTCGAAGTGCACGTGGTCGCGCCGGAAGAGCGGCCGATGCAGAAGGTGCTCGGGCCCGAGATGGGCGATTTCGTGCGCGCGCTGCACGAGGAGAACGGCGTCGTCTTTCACCTCGAGGACACCGTCGAAAAGCTCGACGGCGCCCGTGCGACGCTGAAGAGCGGCGGCGTCATCGATGCCGACCTCGTCGTGGTCGGCATCGGCGTCAAGCCGCGCCTCGCGCTGGCCGAGCAGGCCGGGCTTGCGGCCGATCGCGGCGTCAGCGTCAGCGAATATCTGGAGACCAGCGTGGCCGGCATCTTCGCGGCCGGCGACATCGCGCGCTGGCCCGACCCGCACTCGCGGCAAACCATCCGCGTCGAGCACTGGGTGGTCGCGGAGCGACAGGGCCAGACCGCGGCGCGCAACATGCTCGGCAAGCGCGAGCGCTTCGATGCCGTGCCGTTCTTCTGGAGCCAGCATTACGACGTGCCGATCAACTATGTCGGCCACGCCGAGAATTTTGACGATATCGCCATCGACGGCAGCATCAAAGACCGGGATTGTCTGCTGAAGTACCGCAAGGACGGCCGGATCCTGGCGGTCGCCTCAATTTATCGCGATCTCGACAATCTCAAGGCCGAACTGGCCATGGAGCGGTCGCGCGCTTGATCTGCGTCAACGCAGGCGGCCGCCGGGCTGCTGTGGTTGCCGGGTCCCGGCGCCGCATCACCTGAGATGCGCTCGGGCATCACCTGCAGGAGGTGCGTCATGACATCTGCTTCGGATACCTCTCCCCATCTCGGCCTCGGCTCCGGCATCGCAGCGTTGCATGGGAAATGGGGCTGGATCGTCGCCCTCGGCGTCGTCTACCTCGTCGCCGGCTTCGTCGCGCTCGGCAGCGTGGTGATGGCGACGGTTGCGAGTGTGATCGTGGTCGGGGCGATGATGATCGTCGCCGGTGCCGCCGAGATCATCGGCGCCTTCCAGATGAAGAGCTGGGGCAAGTTCATGATCTGGGTATTGCTCGGCGCGCTCTATGTCATCGCCGGCATTCTCACCTTCGACAACCCGCTGTTCGCGGCGGTCTTGCTGACGCTGTTCCTCGGCGCATCGCTGATCGCCTCCGGCGCCGTCAGGCTGTTTCTCGCTTTCAGCATGAAGCGCGAGAGCCCGTGGGTGTGGGTGGCGCTGTCGGGCGCCATCACGCTGCTGCTCGGGTTCTTGATCGTCGCGCGCTGGCCGATCAACAGCGTGTACATCCTCGGCCTCTTCCTCGGCATCGATCTGATCATGGCGGGCGCGGGCTGGATCAGCCTCGGCCTCGCGCTAAAGCGGCGCGGCTAAAGGGAGTGCCCAGCCGAGATCAGTTGATCCGGTTCCGAGGCCGCCGCGTCATTTTGTCGGCGCCGAATTCCGTCATCATCTGTACAAGATTCGTGGCTAACCTCTGTCTCGACGATTGGTTCGCCGGATGTACGCGGATTGGATCGCAAGCCTCGGCCTTCGCGCCGGGGCTTTTCGTTTTGAAATGCGCGCCGGCCACCTGACGCTGGCGCCGAGACGGATTGGAAATCACCGGACGATGCTCGCGCGGATTCCGGTTTATTCAGCATCGCGGCAGCCGCGGTGGCGGCCAGCCACAGCAGCGCACCTGCGGGCAGATCGATGACGTAGTGACCGCCGATCGGCAGAGCCGAGACCAAGACCAGGACGTTCAGGGCGACCAACGCCCAGAACAACCATCGCGTTCCGGTGGCGGCGAAGACCGTCATGAGGGCGAGACAGCAGTGGAAGGAGGGGAAGGTCACGACTCCGTGCAGGTTCGCAAAGGAGACGACCGGCAATGCCGCGTTCCGGAAATATTCAAGCTTTGGGAGGTGATAGAGTCCCGCACCGATGGGCAGACGCTCGAGGATCCCGGCTGCATAGTCGTAGTGGGCGAACGCGCCTATGGCGGGCCAGAACACCGAGAACGTCGTCGATGCCACGATGGTAAAGCTGCAGACGAAGACGAGCTCCCAGAGTTTGTCGAAGCGGCGGAGCAGACTAAGCAGAACGACGAGGCCGAAGAGTTGAACGAAGGAGCTCGCGTAAGCCAGCTTGAGAAGCTCGGAGCAGACCGGATGATCGGCGAACCACGCGATCATCGAAGGCGTGTCGAACCCCAGGTATTGATCGGCCCGCGCCAACGTTTCATCGATGAACGCTGCGTTGTGCCTGAGGCCAACAAGGCTGATGATGCCGGCCATTCCAATAGAGACGAAGAGGACGGCAACCGCCCCGCCAAGGTTGGAGAGCACCGGGGCCGGACACCACTTGCCGTAAACAAGATGGATCGCAACCAGGAACAGCAATGAGAGAACTGAAGTTTCGACGCTGCCCCGATCGATTGCGACAGTGAGCGTGGACATCAAAGATGCTGCAAAGGCGGTTGCAAGGCCGGCAACCAGCCAGGAGCAACGCTGCGTCAGCGCGTGTGGTGCGCGGCTCCCGAGCCGTCCGATCGCGGCTTTGCCCGTAACAGGTCCCCAAGTTTCGATCGAGCCGGCGGACCTCGTCCATCGCGCATCCCACAATTCTTCGGGCATTCCAGCATTCCAGCATTCCCACGCCCGATAAGGGCGTCATTCCATCATTCAACCTTAGCGAGTACACTTTCTAATTGCGATAGCGGTCTGCCTCAATCATTTCGTTTGGTCAACAAATTGCTTCTGGATGTTTCGACGATGCGTCCCATGCACGGTCTTTTATTTTTGGCTGATGCAGGCCCATGTTGATGCACGCGGCCCAACCGACGTGTCGGTCAACTGCACGGTGGCATCATGCGCGGTTGCCGAGGCCTTCGAGGCTCGCCTGTTCCTGCTCGTGAGCGAGGTTCCATTACCGGAAGGACCTTCGCGACATCAGGAAACGAACTTTTCACCAATAGTAACGATGGCGCCAGTGAAGAGGTGCAACCAGACGGTGCGTCGACTAAACTTCCGGGAGTGCCGCCCGAAATTGCACGTACGTTGGAATGGGAATTGGAATGTTCGGTGCCCCGCCCTTCGAGAGAGCAAGTTGTGCTGTCAAGGAGGAGCGGCGTTCGGTCGGTCGCCACGACCAGGGGATTGCGAACAGGTTACGACTGGTCAACTGGAGTCTGGTGGCCGGATATGCGCTGACACTCTGCATCGCGCTTGCCGCAACGACCTTCACGCTGGAAGGTTTGATGAGCAGGGAAGTCCTCACCGCGCCGGCACTGGCGATTGCCGGGTTGTGGCTCACGCGGCGGCGCTGGGGCGAGCGGTCGGCGTTTACCCTGCTCGCGTTTGCGCAGATGGGTCTTTTCGTGATCTGCGCGGCGCCGCTGTCGTACATCGGTTTGGGCGCCGGGATGCCACTGCAGGACGCGAGATTTGCCGAGCTTGACCGATTGCTCGGCCTGGATTGGCCTGCATATTTCCATTTCGCGATGGCTCACCCGAAATCCCTGATCTACGCTAAATTGTTTTACGCGATGATCCTCGTGCCGGGCTTCGTCGTCCCTGTCGCACTGGGGATGACGGGGCAATATGTCCGTCTACAGCAGTTCGTGATGGCATCAATATTGGCGTTGTGGGCGGTGATTGTCGTCTCCTCCCTGCTTCCGGCGATCGGCACCTATTTTGAATTCGGACTGCCCTCCGACACCGAGCTATTCAACGCGAACGGATATGGAGGGCAGGCACGAGACATCCCGATGCTGCGCAACGGCACGTTGCGAGTTCTCAACCTTACCAAGCTCGGCGGCATCCTCACCTTCCCGAGCTTTCACGCTGCCATGGCGCTCGTCAGCGTCTGGAGCTTGTGGAATATCTGGTGGCTGCGTCCCGCCCTGCTGATTCTGAATGGGGGAATGCTCGTCGCGACCCCGCTGGTCGGGGGGCATTACTTTGTGGATGTGATCGCGGGGCTGTCTGTGGCTGCGATGACGATCCACGCGTCTAAAGGCCTGACGGCGGTGGTCGTTGCAAGTCCACTGGCAGCCTCGACGCAGCCGAAATCGGCGGCGCCGCTGGTCGCTGTTCCCTTGGCCGCCATGTTTGTGCGGCCGTTCCGGCGTAACATCTCCCGGCATGAGATGCGCCTATGAACATCTGCTTGTGGTCCGAATGCGAAGTTCGGGCGACGTCCTCGGTTGTCGGCTCGTCAAGGTAACCGGACGCACCAGCGCCGCGCCATCACGACGCTGCTGACGATGTGAGGGAGAAGGAGGGCCGGCCCCGGCCGCCGCTCTTGGCGCAGGCACGCCGCGCCGTCATCCCGCCTTGGCCATACGGCTGTCCGAACGCAGGTTCTGGAAGAACTTCTCGACCTCGCGCGACAGCGTCTCCGCGGTCGCGGTCACGCTGCTCGCGGCGGTCAGCACGGAGGCGGCGGCCGTGTCGGTTTCGCCGATCGCATCGCGCAGCGAAGTGATGTTCGCCACCAGCGTCTCGTTGCCCTGGGCGGCCGATTGCGCATTGGAGGAGATCTCGCGCGTGGCGGCGTCCTGCTGGCCGACGGCGCCGGCAATGGCCGTGGTGACTTCGTTGATCTCGCGCACCGCGCCGCCGATTTCGCGCACGGCATCGACAGCGTTGCGGGTCGAGGACTGGATCATCGCGACGTTTTCGCTGATGTCGGCGGTCGCCTTGGCGGTCTGTCCCGCCAGCGCCTTCACCTCGTGTGCGACGACGGCAAAGCCGCGGCCGGCGTCGCCGGCGCGGGCCGCCTCGATGGTGGCGTTGAGCGCGAGCAGATTGGTCTGCTCGGCGATCGCCTGAATGAGGGTCAGCACGCCGTCGATGCGCTGCGTCGCGGCCGCGAGACTCTCGATCTCGGCGATCGATTTCTCGGTGCGCTGGCCGGTCTGCTCGACTGCGCCCGCGCTCTGCCTCACCTGGCGTCCGATCTCTTCCACGGATGCCGACAGCTCCTCGGCCGCACCCGCCACCGCGGTGACGTTGTGCGAGGCCTGCTTCGTCGCGTTGGCCGCGGTGCTGGCGCGGTTGCTGGCATCCGCCGTGACGCGGGTGATGGTCTGCGCGGTCTCGCGCATGACGCTGGCATTGTCACTGAGGCCGCGCATGATCGCGCCGATCGCTTCGCGGAACGCCTCGACCGATTGCTCGATGTGGCGCGTGCGCTGTTCGCGTGCGGCCGAATCCTGCGAGACCTGCGAGGCGAGGTTGCGGTTGCGTCCCATCGCGTCCTGGAAGATCTGGATGGCGCGGGCCAGCGCCCCGATCTCGTCGGCGCGCTCGGTGTGCGGCACAGCGACGTTCTCGGCGCCGTCGGCGACCTGCTTGATGGTCGCCGTGATGGCGGCAAGCGGCCGGGCGATCGAACGGGCGATGATGACGATGCCGATCACGACCAAAGCCAGCGCCACGCCGCCGAGGCAGGTCAGCACGAAGGACAGCGTGCGGTTGGTCTCGGTCTCGCGCGCGATCTGCTTGGCACGCTCGGCATAGACCTTGGACAACGCCTCGAGATCCTTGTTCAACGCAGAACGCACGGCGCGGTTGGCGTCGTTGTCGCCCCATTCGCGGCCCGCCGCCGCATTGATCTCGACGCCGCGGCGAACCAGCTCCTTGCGGAACTCGACGAACTGCTCGATGCGCTTCTTGAAGGTCGCGAACTGTTCGGCGTCGTCAGCCTTGACGATGCTTTCCCAACCTCTCACGACATCGAGAATCTGGGCGTTGAATTTGAGCAGGCCGTCGCCGAACTTCTTCACGACCTTCGGCTCGGTCGACATGTAGACGCCGCGCGATTCCATCACGACCGCGTAGACGAGCGAGTTGACGCGCTCGACGTTCAGCGCGGCCGCATTCGCCGTCTCGATCGCGCTGGTCAGCTCGGCGCTGCGGCGGCTGTTGTAGTCGGACAGCATCGCGATCGCCGCGGTGAGCACGGCGAAAAGCGCGAAGATCGCGTAGAGCTTGCTCGCCAGCGTGAAACGGCCTGCCAGGCTGGCAGAATTCCCAGATCGATCGATTTGCATGGTGTTCGGGCCCGATTGGCCAGGAGCGGCCGGTGCGCGCGGTCGTATTAAATTGAGAGAAAATTATGCAGAATGAAGATGGACGCAGCGTTAACGCGCGGGCCGGGGATGGACGCCGGACGTCGCAGGAAATGCGAGCTATCTCAGAAGCTTGGTGTCATTCCACGTGGTTCCCGGCAGGTCGGTCCCGAGGATCGGCCGGATGCGCCAAACATCGGCGTGCATACCGGCGGCCGAGCGCGTATTCCCTGAGTTCAGCGCCGGCTTCAGGATCGATTGAGGTCGGCCACTGGCCGAGGATTTCAGGAGGGGCCTTTGGTCTACCGCCACACGATCGACGCCACGACCTACACGTTCTCCGACCTGCGCGACCTCCTGGCCAAGGCCACGCCTCCGCGCTCCGGCGACCGCCTGGCCGGGCTCGCCGCTGGGAGCGCCGAGCAGATGATCGCCGCGCGGATGGCCCTCGCGGACATCTCCCTCGGTCAATTCCTCAACGAGGCCGTCATTCCTTATGAGACCGACGAGGTTACCCGGCTCGTCATCGACAGCCACGACGCCAGGGCGTTCGCGCCGGTGGCTTCGCTGACGGTCGGGGCGTTCCGCGACTGGCTGCTGTCGGACGCGGCCACGCCTGAGGTCCTGCGCAAGCTCGCCCCGGGGGTCACGCCCGAGATGGCGGCCGCGGTGTCGAAGCTGATGCGCAACCAGGACCTGATTCTGGCGGCGCGGAAATGCGAGGTCACGACGGCGTTCCGTAACACCATCGGCCTGAAGGGCCGGATGAGTACGCGGCTCCAGCCCAACCATCCTTTTGACGATGCGAGGGGCATCACCGCCTCGATCCTCGATGGCCTGCTGCTCGGGGCCGGTGATGCCTGCATCGGCATCAATCCGGCGAGCGATGATCCCGCCGTGATCGCCCAATTGCTGCGGCTGCTCGATGAAATCGTCGCGCGGCTGAAAATCCCGACGCAGGGCTGCGTGCTGACCCATGTCACGACGACGCTGTCGCTGATCGGGCAGGGCGTGCCGGTCGACCTTGTCTTCCAGTCGGTCGCCGGCACCGAGGCCGCCAACCGAAGCTTTGGTATCGACCTCGCGCTGCTGAAAGAGGCGCAGGCGGCGGGACTGTCGCAGAAGCGCGGCACGGTCGGCGCGAACGTCATGTATTTCGAGACCGGCCAGGGTTCGGCGTTGTCGGCCAACGCCCATCACGGCGTCGATCAGCAGACTTGCGAGGCGCGCGCGTATGCGGTGGCCCGCGCCTTTGCGCCCTTGCTGGTCAACAGCGTGGTCGGCTTCATCGGCCCGGAATATCTCTACGACGGCAAGGAGATCATCCGGGCGGGGCTGGAGGATCATTTCTGCGGCAAGCTGCTCGGCCTGCCGCTCGGGGTCGACATCTGCTACACCAACCATGCCGAGGCGGACCAGGACGACATGGACAATCTGCTGACGCTGCTCGCCGCCGCCGGCGTCAGCTTCATCATGGGGGTGCCGGGCGCCGACGACGTCATGCTGAATTACCAGTCGACGTCGTTTCACGACGCGCTCTATGTCCGTGACGTCTTCGCCCTGCGCCGCGCGCCGGAATTCGACGATTGGCTGGCGCAGTCAGGCATCGCAGGCGCTGATTTCCGCCTGGCCGGTGATGCAGGCCTGCTGCCCGATTTTGCTGCGCGGCTGATCGCCTGACCCCGCGGCGCGAAGGAAACCATCCGTCCTTCCAGGAATTATGCTCGCGCCACAATATTGAGAAATTCCGGCGGCAGCATTACGCTATGTGTCTGGCTGGCAATTTCCGCAACCAGGTCGAGCGTGGCGGGGGAGCTTGAATGCGAGCTGAAAGCAACGGTACGTCGCGGCGGATTCTCTGCGTTTTTCCGCGTTACACGTCCTCGTTCGGTACCTTCGAGCACGCCTATCCGCTGACCGATGGCGTTCGCGCCTTCATGCCGCCGCAGGGGCTGCTGCTGATCTCCGCCTACCTGCCCAGGGAGTGGCAGGTGAAGTTCGTCGACGAGAATCTCCGCCGCACGACCAAGGAAGAATTCGAATGGGCCGAAGCCGTCTTCGTCAGCGGCATGCACATCCAGCGCCAGCAGATGAACGACATCTGCCGCCGTGCCCATGAATTCGATCTGCCGGTCGCGCTCGGCGGCCCCTCGGTCAGCGCCTGTCCCGACTATTATCCCTCGTTCGACTATCTCCATGTCGGCGAGCTCGGCGATGCCACCAACCAGCTGATCGAGATTCTGTCGCGCGATACCTCGCGGCCCGAAAGCCAGGTGGTGCTCGCCACCAAGGACCGGGTGCCGATGACGGAGTTTCCGATCCCGGCCTATGAGCTCGCCGACGTGAAGCGCTATTTCCTCGGCAGCATTCAGTATTCCAGCGGCTGTCCCTATCAGTGCGAGTTCTGCGACATCCCCGGCCTGTACGGCCGCAATCCGCGCATCAAGACGCCGGAGCAGATCATCGCCGAGCTCGACCGCCTGCGCGAATGCGGCATGACCGACACCGTCTATTTCGTCGACGACAACTTCATCGGCAACCGCAAGGCGGCGCTGGACCTGCTCCCGCATCTGATCAAGTGGCAGAAGAAGACCGGCTATGTGACAAGGCTCGCCTGCGAGGCGACGCTCAACATCGCCAAGCGCCCTGAGATCCTCGAGAAGATGCGCGAGGCCTATTTCATCACCATCTTCTGCGGCATCGAGACGCCGGACCCGGATGCGCTGAGAGCGATGCAGAAGGACCACAACATGATGGTCCCGATCCTGGAGGGCGTGCGCACCATCAACTCCTACGGCATGGAGGTGGTCTCGGGCATCATCATGGGGCTCGACACCGACAAGCCGAACACGGCTGATGCGCTGCTCGCCTTCGTCGAGGAGTCCCGGATTCCGCTGCTCACCATCAACCTGCTGCAGGCCTTGCCGAAGACGCCGCTATGGGATCGTCTCGAGCGCGAGGGGCGTCTGCTCGACGACGACGGCCGCGATTCCAACGTCGACTTCCTGCTGCCCTATGACGAGGTCGTGGCGTCCTGGAAGCACGCCATGAACGTCGCCTACGCGCCCGAGAAAGTATTCGCGCGCTTCCAGCATCAATGCGACCACGTCTATGTGAACCGCCTCAAGATGCCGGTGCCGGACGAGATGAAGAACTGGCCGAACATCCGGCGCGGTCTCGTCATGCTGCGCAACATCTTCTGGAAGGTCGGCGTTCTCGGCGACTACAGGCGCGTATTCTGGAAGTTCGCGCTGGGGCGCATCAAGCGCGGCGATATCGAGGGCCTGATCGGCTGCACCGTCATCGCGCATCATCTCATCACCTTTGCGCGCGCGGCCTCCAGCGGCAAGCAGAACGCGTCGAACTATTCGATCAGGCTGCGCGAAGCGTCCGTCCCCGCCGAATGAACGACAAGCCCGTTCCGGCCCGCCCGACCGTCGACCTCCGATCGTTCACGCCTGCGCGCGTTGCGCTCGGGCGGAGCGGGGCGAGCCTGCCGACCAAGCCGCTGCTCGATTTCACGCTGGCCCATGCCCGCGCGCGCGATGCCGTACATGCCGTCTTCGACGGCCCGCGTCTTATGACCGAGGTGAGGGCGCTCGGCCTTGCCGCCACCGAGGTCACGAGCCGGGCCGCCGATCGCGGCGATTATCTGCGCCGGCCGGATCTCGGACGGCAGCTCGATCCCCCCTCCGCTGCGGCGCTGGCGGAGGTCGCCATTGCGCCATGCCAGCTTGCGATCGTCATCGGCGATGGATTGTCGGCCGCCGCGGTCCATGCCCATTCCGTCGCGCTGCTGCAAAGCTTGCTGCCGCGGCTCGGCGAGGGCGAGGCCGTCGCGACCGGCCGTGTCGTCGTCGCCTCAGGCGCGCGCGTCGCGCTCGCCGACGAGATCGGCGCTATCCTCGGCGCCCGCATGGTCCTGATGCTGATCGGCGAGCGGCCGGGCCTGTCGGCGCCCGACAGCCTCGGGGCCTATCTGACCTTTGCGCCCAGGCCCGGCCTGACCGACGCCGATCGCAACTGTGTCTCGAATATCCACAAGGCCGGGTTGAGCTATGACGAGGCGGCCCTCAAGATCGCCTGGCTCGTGCGCGAGGGGCTGGCGCGGCAGGTCACGGGCGTGGCGCTCAAGGACGAGAGCGCGGACCGCGCGCCGCGTCGAATCGGCGCGACTGAGCCGGATTGACCGGCATTCTGGCGAAATCGCCGCATCTTGATCTGTTGGCAGCCCTCTGGTGCGCTTGCGAGGGGGGCTTTAGACCTGCTAAACCGCTGCCGGCGATTTTCCGCGCATTTTCAAAGGGCAAGCCTCCCATTGGCAAACCTCCCATTGGTATGGCGTTTTCAAGCCGTTCGCGGAGCGCAATAAGCTCACAGCTAGAGCCGATTGAGGAACTGGACAAGGCATGCTCGAAAAGCACAGCGAGAGTGAGGTTCATGTCGACAAGGTCGAGCAGGGGCCTGCGTCCTCGATCGCCTTCGGGCTGGAGCGCCTCGGGCTGATCGCGGTCCGGGCGCCGATCGTCTCCTGCATCGTCCTGCTCGCGCTGATCGTCGCCGCGGTGTTCGGCATCGAGCGGATCAAGATCGACGATTCGCTCTCGCAGCTGTTCCGCTCCAACACCCAGGAATTCCGCCAGTACGAAGAGGTCACGAAAAAGTTCCCGGCCGAGGAGTTCGACGTTCTCGTCGTGGTCGAGGGCAAGACCCTGCTGGCGCGGAACAACCTCGAGAAGCTGCGCGACTTCGTCACCGATCTGCAACTGGTCGAGGGCACCCGCGGCCTCGTTTCGCTGTTCTCGGCGCGTCAGGCGCCGGCGCCGGGCAAGCTGCCGGCGGCGCTGTTTCCGGCCGAGCTGCCCGAGGGGGCGGCCTACGACCAGTTCATCGAGACCGTGAAGAACAACGAGATCATCCGCGGCAAGCTGCTGTCGGAGGACGGCACGCTCGCGCTGGTCGTGCTGTCGCTCGATCCGCAGGTGGTCGCCTCCAGCAAGCTCGGCAAGGTCGTCGGCGACATCCGCGCGCTGATGAAGGACGATCTCGGCGACACCGGGCTCAACGTGCAGCTCTCCGGCGTGCCGGTGATGCAGCTCGAGATCCGCAACGCTGTCGAGCGCGACGGCCTCACCTACAACATCCTCGGCATTCTCGCCGGCTGCATCATCGCCATCATCTTCTTCCGCAAGATATCGTTCATGGTGGTGGCGGCGTTCCCGCCGATGATCGCGATCCTGATCGCGCTCGGCGCGCTCGGCTGGGCCAACTTCAATCTCAACATGTTCCTGAACGTGATGACGCCGCTCATCATGGTGATCTCGTTCTCGGACTCGATGCAGCTCACCTTCGCCGCGCGCGACCGGCTGATCGCCGGCCAGGACAAGTTCACCGCGTTCAAGAACGCGGTGCTGGTGGTGGGCCCGGCCTGCGTGCTGACGCACGGCACCGCCGGCATTTCCTTCATCGCGCTGCAGTTCTCCAATTCCGACCTGATCCGTAAATTCGGCGAGGCCGGTCTCGCCGCGACCATCATCGCGCTGATCACGGTGCTGTCGCTGGTGCCGGTGTTCGGCGTGCTGTTCGTGCGCAACGAGAAGATCTTCGCGGTCAAGTTCCAGAGCGCCGATGCCGGCGTGCAGGCGCTGCGCAATTTCTGCTACTGGATCGCAGTGCGCATGGTCGGCCGGCCCGGCCTGTTCAGCCTGATCGCGCTGCTGTTCGTGGCCAGCCTCGGCGTCATCTACGCCAATCTTCAGCCGCGCTACCGGCTCGCCGACCAGGTGCCGGACAAGCGTCAGGCGGTTGCCGCCAGCAACCGGCTCGATGCCAAGCTGACCGGCGCCAATCCGGTCAACGTGCTGATCCAGTTCCCCAAGGGGGAATCGCTCTATTCGCCTGAGACGTTGCAAACCATCGCTGACGTGCACGCGACCGTCGAGAAAGCGGCCGGCGTCGGCAACGTCTGGTCGCTGGAGACGCTGCGCCGCTGGCTGGCGGAAAAGGCCGGCAGCGCGGACGTCGCGACGCTGAAGGAATATGTGGGCGTGATCCCCGAGCATCTGGTGCGGCGCTTCATCGACGCCGAGCAGGACGCTGTGGTCGTGGCCGGCCGCGTGCCGGACAAGGATTCCAGCCAACTCCTGCCGATCGTCGACAAGCTCGATTCCGAGCTCGACGCTGTCCGCAAGAAGCATCCCGGCTATGAGATCGCCGTCACCGGTCTTGCCGCCATCGCCGCGCGCAACTCGGCCGGCATGATCGAGAAGCTGAACCGCGGCCTCACCGTCGAATTCGCGCTGGTTGCGATCTTCATCGGCCTTGCCTTCCGTTCCTGGGTGGTGATGTTCGCCTGCATCCTGCCGGGCATCTTCCCGGTGGTGATGTCGGGCACGGTGCTGTGGGCGATGGGCGAGGGGCTGCAATTCGCCAGCGTCGTCGCGCTCACCGTCTCGTTCGGCCTCGGCCTTTCCGCGACCATCCACTTCCTCAACCGCCTGCGATTGGAGAGCAAGCCCGGCGTCGGCTCGGCGCTCGCAGTGGAGCGCGCCACCGTGCTGGTCGGCCCGGCGCTGATCCTGACCACGGTGGTGCTGGCCTGCGGCCTCGTCGTCACCGTGTTCTCGGATTTGCCGTCGCTGCGGCTGTTCGGCTGGCTCAGCGCTTTCTCGATGGTGGCGGCGCTGGTCGCCGACCTCTTCATCCTGCGGCCGACGGCAATGTGGCTGATCAATCTGCACGCCAAGCTTCAGGGTCCGGAGAAGCCGGCGATCTGAGCGGTTTGGTGGAGCGCGTCGCGCAGCAAGCAAACACAGCAAAAAGCCCCCGGGGCGCGCGAGCACCGGGGGCTTGGTCCTCTTGGAAGCGTGACGGGCGATCAGCTCTTGGTCATCGTGATGTTGACGCCGCGGATCTCGCCCTTGGACGAGATCTGCACCGTCTGCTTGGCGCCATTGGTGCGCAGAGACAGGTTGGCGGCAAAACCGTTGGCCTCGACGAACACGTCGATCTGGCCCCCGCCGGCGGTGCCCTGGAGGTTGCCGAAGATGTTGCGGTTGGATTCGCTCCAATTGCCGGAGATCCGCTCGCCCTGGCTGGTCACGTCGCTGGTGAGGTCGAACTTGTAGCTGTCGGAGGCGCAGTGCAGCGCCTGCTTGAGGTTGAGGCCGGTGCCGGCGACCTTGTAGTCGGCCTTGCAGCGGATGCGCTCGGTCGAGCCGTCGGACAGCGACACCGTGCCGGTGCCGCTCCAGGCTCCGTTGAAGCCGGCGAACGGTCCGGACGACTGGGCGTGGCTCGCCGCAACTGAGAAGAGCAGCGCCGCGCCAATGCCGGCTGCCTTGATTGCCAGTTCAGATCGTCCAATGAATTTCATCATCAATATCCCGTTTTGGAACGACGCCCCGTTGATCACGGGGCAGTCTCGCCACATCGAAAGTTTAGTGTTGTGAGCCGGTGTCAGGTTCAAGAGGCGCACCCGGGCTCAAGGCCTGACGGCTGATGGCGCTTTGCGCCCGGAGGGCCCGTCACCGACCCGCCCCGATTTCTCTCTGTTTCAAGGTGTTTCTGGCAGAAAAGGCCGGGCGGACAGATGCAGCTCTGCAACAGGTATGCAGTAAAACGCCGGGCGCCAGAATTGTGACGTAGTATCAATCCCTTACATCTGTCAATGAAGGTTGAGGGAAGTCCTGGTTTGGCAGGCGCGGCGCCAATTTGGCCGCATTTGCCAGCGCTTGTGGTCTTCTCCGGTGCCGCTCTCATCCCGCGGTAACTTGCCATCAGAACAATCTGTTCCGTCGGCCCTGTGCTGTCCGGGATCGGTGCGATTCTGCCGTCAGAATGAAGGAATACAATGCGTAAGCTTCTCGTCGCCCTCACCGTGCTGTCGGCCACCCTGTCCACTGCTGCGTTCGCCCAGCAGGGGCGTGGCACGGACGCCGAGCAGAAGGCCTGCACGCGCGATGTGCAGAAGTACTGCCGTCCGGTCATCGACCAGGGCGATTTCACCATCCTGGCCTGCCTCAAGGAGAACCGGGCCAAGATCTCGCAGGCCTGCGACCAGGTCCTGAAGAACCATAACCAGTAAGTTCGGCCATTGGCCCACAAAGGCGGCCGCGGGCCGCCTTTTTCAGGCCGGATCGGGAAGGGCTGCCGTCGCGAGACAGGATTGGTTTTGCGGCCGTATTCCCCTATATGGGGGCCGCGGCGGCGTCGCCGGCATGAGCCCGCGAGCGCAAAAGCCCTTTCTGTCCAAACGATTGTTGATCAGCCCTCGATGACCTCTGCGAGCGAATTGCGATCCGGCAAGGGTGACCGCGACGAGAATTTTCCCGTCGCGTCCTGGATCATTCATCCGCGTCATCGCGCGCTGATCCTGGCCTATTACAATTTCGTCCGCACCGCCGACGACATCGCCGACCATGCGACCCTGCCGGCGGACGAAAAGCTTCGCTATCTGGACCTGCTCGAGGCGGAACTGCTCGGCAAGGGCGACACCCAGACGGAGGCCGTCGCCTTGCGGCGCGCGCTGGCCGAGCGCGGCATGGCGCCGCGCCACGCGCTCGATGTGCTGATCGCGTTCCGCATGGACGTGACCAAGCTGCGCTACGAGAGCTGGGACGAAGTCATCCACTATTGCCGCTATTCGGCGATGCCGGTCGGCCGCTTCATGCTCGACGTCCACGGCGAGAGCACCTCGACCTGGGCGGCGTCGGACGCGCTTTGCGCGGGCCTGCAGATCAACAACCACCTCCAGGATTGCGGCAAGGATTTTCGCGAGCTCAATCGCGTCTATCTGCCGCGCGATGCGCTGGCAGCACACGGCGCCTCGGTCGAGCAGCTCGGCCTCGCGCAATCGGCGCCGGCGATGCTGGCCTGCCTGCAGTCGCTCGCCGCGCGCAACGAGGCGCTGCTCAATCAGGGCAGGTCACTCGCTGCCGAGATCAGGGATGTCCGCCTCGGCGTCGACGTCGCGGTGATCCAGGCCTACGCCGACCGCATCGTGCGCCTCTTGAAGGTGCGCGATCCCTTGCGCGAGCGCGTGCATCTGAACAAGTTCGAACTGCTCACCTTCAGCCTTGCCGGCATCGCCGGTGAACTCGGCCGCCGTGCGCTCGGCCGCAAGTTCATCACAAATCCGGGGACTGCCCATGACGCTTGAGGCGACCGCGCCCGGCGCCGATTATGGCTCGTCCGCATCGAGCAGCTCCTTCTACGCTGCGATGCGGATCCTGCCGCGCGACCAGCGCGAGGCGATGTTCCAGATCTACAGCTTCTGCCGTCAGGTCGACGACATCGCCGATTCCGACGGTCCGCGCGATGCGCGGCTGGCCGCGCTCCAGCAATGGCGCAACGACATCGATGCGCTCTATCAGGGCAATCCGCCGCCGCGGCTGAAGGACTACGTCGCCTCGGTGAAGACCTTCGGATTGAAGCGCGAGGATTTCATCGCCATCGTCGACGGCATGGAGATGGATGTGCCGCAGGACATCCGCGCGCCGGACATGGCGACGCTGGATCTCTATTGCGACCGGGTCGCCAGCGCGGTGGGACGTCTGTCGGTGCGAGTGTTCGGCCTGCCGGAAGAGGACGGCATCCTGCTCGCCTACCATCTCGGCCGCGCGCTCCAGCTCACCAACATCCTGCGCGACATCGACGAGGACGCAGGCCTCGGCCGGCTCTATCTGCCGCGTGAGGCGCTGCTGCATGCCGGAATCACCTCCAACGATCCGAACCGCGTGATCGCCGAGCGGGCGCTGTCGAAAGTGTGCCTGCCGCTGGCGCAGCGCGCGAAGGCGCATTTCGAGAAGTCGGACGAGATCATGAACCGCAACAGGCGCCGCGCGGTGCGCGCGCCGCGGATCATGTCGAAATACTACCATTCCATCCTGGACCTCCTGATCGCGCGCGGCTTCACGGCGCCGCGCGAGCCGGTGCGTGTGTCGAAGATCACACGCATCTTGATCCTGCTCCGCTACGCTTTCATCTGATGCAAAACACGGCTCACATCATCGGCGCTGGAATTTCCGGCCTCTCCGCCGCTGTGCGGCTCGCCAATGCCGGCTACAAGGTCGTCGTGCACGAGGCGACGCACCAGGCCGGCGGCCGCTGCCGCTCCTATTTCGACGGCGCCACCAACCTCACCATCGACAACGGCAATCACCTGCTGCTGTCCGGCAACAGCCACGCGCGGGCCTATGCGCGCGCGATCGGTACCGAGGCGGGGCTCGTCGGACCCGCGAGCGCGCAATTTCCCTTCGTCGACATCAAGACCGGGCAGCGCTGGCAGATCGATCTCGGCACGGGCCGGTGGCCGACCTGGGTGCTCGACGAGAGCCGCCGCGTGCCCGACACCGGCCTCACCGATTATCTCAAGCTCGCGCCGCTGATCTGGGCCTCCGAACAGACGCTGGTCGGCAAGTCGATTCCGACCGAAGGCGTTCTCTATCAGCGCCTGGTGCAGCCGCTGCTGCTCGCCGCGCTCAATGTCGATCCGCCCGAGGGCTCGGCCGGGCTCGCCGGCGCCATCGTGCGCGAGACGCTGCTTGCGGGGGGGCAGGCCTGCCGTCCGTTGATCGCGCGCGACGGGCTCAGCGCCGTGCTGATCGAGCCTGCCGTGAAATTCCTGACCGAGCGCGGCCACACGGTTCAGCTCGGCCACGAGCTGCGCTCTTTTATCAGCGCCGACGGCAAGGTCAGCGCGCTCAATTTCGGCGGTGAGGACGTCGTCCAGCTCGCTGCAGGTGACGTGGTCGTGATGGCGGTGCCGCCGCGCGCGGCGACCAGCCTGCTGCCCGGCCTGACCGCGCCGACCGAATTCCGCGCCATCGTCAACGCGCATTTCCGCTTTGAACCGCCGCCGGGCTCGGCGCCGATCCTCGGCGTGATCGGCGGCGTGGTGGAATGGCTGTTCGCCTTCCCGAACCGGCTCTCCGTCACCATCAGCAACGGCGACCGCCTCGTCGACCTCCAGCGCGAGGAGCTGGCACAGGCGATCTGGAACGATGTCTGCAAGGCCGGCGGCGTCTCCGGCGAACTGCCTCCCTGGCAGATCGTGCGGGAGCGCCGTGCCACATTTGCGGCAACGCCGGCCCAGAATGCCCTGCGTCCGGGGCCGGTCACCGCACTGAAAAACCTGTTTCTCGCCGGCGACTGGACTGCTACGGGATTGCCTGCAACGATCGAGGGATCGGTCCGGTCAGGCGATCGCGCCGCCGATCTGGTTCTCGCCGCAAAGCGGCCCTGACGGCCATGTGCCGGTCATTTTCAATCGACGCCAGGAGCAATCGAGCGACATGGATGCTGTGAACGCGATCAGCCGTGAAGCTTTGGAATCGAGCATTGCGTCGGCCACGCAAGGCGTGCTCGGCTTTCAGCAACCCGACGGCCACTGGGTCTTCGAGCTCGAGGCCGACTGTACCATTCCGGCCGAATACATCCTGCTGCGCCACTATCTGGCCGAGCCCGTCGACACCGCGCTGGAGGCCAAGATCGGCAACTATCTGCGTCGCGTCCAGGGCGCCCATGGCGGCTGGCCCCTGGTGCATGACGGCGAGTTCGACATGAGCGCCAGCGTGAAGGCGTATTTCGCGCTGAAGATGATCGGCGATTCCGTGGACGCGCCGCACATGGTGCGTGCGCGCGAGGCGATCCACGCGCGCGGCGGTGCGATCAACAGCAACGTCTTCACCCGTTTCCTGCTGGCGACCTTCGGCGTCATGACCTGGCGCGCGGTGCCGGTGCTGCCGATCGAGATCGTGCTGCTGCCGTTCTGGTCGCCGTTCCACCTCAACAAGATCTCCTACTGGGCGCGCACCACCATGGTGCCGTTGATGGTGATCGCCGCGCTGAAGCCGCTGGCGAAGAATCCCAAGCGCGTCGGCATCGACGAATTGTTCCTGCAGGATCCGCGCTCGATCGGCATGACCGCGAAGGCGCCGCATCAGAGCATGGCCTGGTTCGTGCTGTTCCGCGCGCTCGACGGCATTTTGCGCGTGGTCGAGCCGATGTTCCCGAAGAGCCTGCGCCAGCGCGCGATCGACGCCGCGCTCGCCTTCATCGAGGAGCGGCTCAACGGCGAGGACGGCATGGGTGCGATCTATCCGCCGATGGCCAACATCGTCATGATGTATGACGCGCTCGGCAAGGACGCGAATTATCCGCCGCGCGCGACCACGCGCCGGGGCATCGACAAGCTGCTCGTGATCAATGGCGAGGAGGCCTATTGCCAGCCCTGCGTCTCGCCGGTGTGGGACACGACGCTGACGGCGCACGCGCTGCTGGAAGCCGGGGGCGACAAGGCGGTGCCCGCGGCGAAGCAGGGCCTCGACTGGCTGATCCCCAAGCAGGAGCTCGAAGTGAAGGGCGACTGGGCGGTGAAGCGGCCGGATGTGCGTCCGGGCGGCTGGGCCTTCCAGTACAACAATGCGTATTACCCCGACCTCGACGACACCGCCGTGGTGGTGATGTCGATGGACCGCATGCGCCGCGAGCACGGCGTCGCCGGCTATGATGCCGCGATCGATCGCGGCCGGGAGTGGATCGAGGGCATGCAGAGCGACGACGGCGGCTGGGCGGCCTTCGACGTCAACAACCTCGAATACTACCTGAACAACATCCCGTTCTCGGACCATGGCGCGCTGCTCGATCCGCCGACCGAGGACGTCACCGCGCGCTGCATCTCGATGCTGGCGCAGCTCGGCCAGACCGAGGCGACCAGCAAGCAGGTCGCCGCCGGCGTCGCCTTCTTGCGCAAGACCCAGCACCCGGAGGGGTCCTGGTACGGCCGGTGGGGCATGAACTTCATCTATGGAACCTGGTCGGTGCTCTGCGCCCTCAACATGGCCGGCGTCGACCAGAAGGATCCGATGATTCGGAAGGCCGCGGCCTGGCTCACCTCGATCCAGAACGAGGACGGCGGCTGGGGCGAGGACGCCGTCAGCTACCGGCTGGATCACAAGGGATGGGAAGCCGCCCCCTCGACCGCCTCGCAAACGGCATGGGCCTTGCTTGCCCTGATGGCTGCGGGCGAGGTTGATCACCCGGCCGTCGCCCGCGGGGTGGAGTACCTGATTGCAACACAAGGCGAAAAAGGACTGTGGGACGAGCAGCGGTACACCGCCACGGGCTTCCCCCGCGTGTTCTATCTGCGATATCATGGTTACCCGAAGTTCTTTCCGCTGTGGGCGCTGGCGCGATATCGGAACTTGCGGAACACCAACAGCAGGGTGGTAGGGGTCGGAATGTGACTTTGGGGACGGGGGACTATCTTACCGCGGGCAATGCCATTGATCCGCGGCCGATCTTGATCGTGACTGGATTGGTTCAGGAGGCCCGCATCGCGGCCGGGCCGGGCATGGCCGTGATCTGCTCATCCAGCAGCCCGACCCAGTTGCGGGCGCTGCTGACCGTGGTCGACCCTGATACGATTCGCGGCGTGATCTCGTTCGGCGTGGCCGGGGGGCTCGACCCGAGCTTGCGGTCCGGCGACGTCGTCGTGGCGACCGAGGTGCTCTCGGGCGACGCCCGCTGGGCCGCCGGCCTGTCGCTCAGCGACGATCTCATCGACAAGCTGACCTCCGGCCGCCGCCGCGTCGTGCGCGGCAGCCTCGCCGGCGCCGAGGAAGTGGTCACCGGCTCCTCGTGCAAGGCGGCGCTGCATTCCGAGACCGGCGCCTCCGCCGTCGACATGGAAAGCCACATCGCCGCCGCCTATGCCGCCGAGGCCGGCCTGCCCTTCGCGGCCGTGCGCGTCATCAGCGACCCCGCCCACCGCGCACTGCCGGCGCTCGCCCGCGCCGCCATCAAGCCGAACGGCCAGATCGACCTCGCCGCCGTCCTGCGCGGCATCGTCCGCAATCCGGCGACGCTGCATGCGCTGGTCTCGACCGGCATCGACTTCAACCGCGCGCTGCGCTCCTTGCGCGGCTGCCGCGACTTCCTGATCGGGACGGAGCTGGTGGACAGCGAAGCGCTGGTGGCCGAGACGATCTGAGCGGGATTGGCGAACTACTGAAAAGCAAGGCCCGGTCGCATCGGCGATTGGGCCTTTTCTTTTTGGGTCCGTGGCCCCTCAGCAATTGCGGTGAGAGCCGTACTCTTCTGTCGCAGCGCTGTTCGCGCTGAGCTCCGCGACCATGCTCGCCCGCATCGGACGGGTTGGGCTCTTGCAAGGCCCATCGTGCTTCGTGCCTCGTAAAGTTGATGGGTCTCGCTTGGCTCCGCCATCCTACGCGCTAGGTTTGCTTCTTCGAAGCAGCGCCTCGAGACTGTAGATGCCGGCGGCGAGATAGACCGTATCGGCGGCGCCACGGATGACGAGGTCGGCGACCGAGACCGCCGAGATCAGCGCATAAAAGAGCTGGACCATGAGCCAGAATATCCCGAGCGTCGCGGCGACGCGCAGAGCCTTTTGCAGCGGTGTCGCCGCGGGGAAGGCAGAGCCTGCCAGCCAATGGAAGGCGCCCACGCTGAGCCCGCAGGCCACGGTCCAGATCAAGGTGCCGGCCGGCCGCGCGATGTAGCCGGAGGCGATGTGCAGGACGGGATAGGAGACGACGTAGCGTCCTCCGACATAGAAGAGCGCGACCCACAGCATCGACCACCAGGGTGCAATCTCGACAGCCGGTCCTTGTCGCAGGCCATCCATCGGACGGACGAAGCGGTCGAGCAACAAGCCGAGCAGGAGATAGGGAAGCGCGTCGGCAACCCCGGTGATGATCTCCGCCCTGAGTGGGGTCGGGAAAACGAATGCGGATTCCAGGACGCCGAAGAACATGATGAGTGCAATCGGCATGAAGAAGCACTGGCCGGCCGGAAGAGGCAATTTGCCGAGCGAGGGGCGCACGCGAAGGAAGATTGCCGCGAGGAATCCGAACATCAGAAGGAAACCGGCGACGGCCGCGAGCGGAAAGGTGCCGTTTCTGACGAAGACACTCTGCGGCAGGCCGTTGTCGAAATAGTCGAAGTCGAACGTCCAGGAAAACAAGCGATGCAGGGCCACATCGACCATGACGCAGACGAGGACGATCAGCGCGGCCGACGCGTAGGGTGTTCGCGTGTGCTGTGTGTGCATGGCGGACTCCGAACGAGCTGAGGCGCAGATGAATCTAGCGAGGCGGAGCGAGCGGTTCTTGAGCAATCGCAAACGGGAAGGGGCTGATCGGTCGCGGCGCGATTTGCGGCTTGTCGGAAATCGGGTCGTCGGCGCGGGCCTTGCGCGCCTATGGTCGGTACACGGTTACAGCAGAACAAGGAGCGACACTCATGTCGAAGGAAGAGGACAACAAGGCCATCGTCGGCCGCTGGTTCGAAGGCTTTTGGGGCAATCCCTTCAACCCCGATATCGTCGAGGAGCTCGCCGCGCCCGACATGCTGCTGCAATATTCGCTGCACGAGCCGCGGCGCGGGCGCGACGAGGTGATGAAGTTCATCACCGGCTTCCGGCGGGCCTTCCCGGATCTCAAGTTCTGGGGCACGGCGGATCTCATCGCGGAGGGCGATCAGGTGGTGGGCCGCTGGGAAGGCGGCGGAACGCACACCGGCCCCGCCTTCGGTGATTTCCTGATCGGATCGCTTCCGGCCAACTCCGGGCGCAAGATGCACTTTACCGGAACGACAGTTCTCCGCGTCAGGGAGGGCCGGATTGTCGAGGAGATCGGGCTGGATGACGGCGCGACGGCGCTGCAGCAGCTCGGCATCCTCAGGGCGGCGTGAGGATCATCGTCCGCGAGGGGACGATGGACCTCGGATGAAGATAACCCTGGCCTTGCAGAAGGTGCGTCTCACGAAACACCGTGCGGGCGCAATTTACGAAAAGGCCAGCTTGGCATAGTGCCACTGTGTTGCCCGACGGGTCAACCGAATTTCGTAAAAAACGAAGCTCGCCGATCTGGATCCCGGCAGCGAGCAACCGCGCGTCTACTGTGCATGGGGTTGTTTTCTATCTTTTCCAATGGAGGTCCCGTGCACAGAGGGCCGCTCGCGCCGAGCAAAACAAAAGGCCCGATCGCCATCGGCGACCGGGCCTCGTTCGTTCGTACCGGCTTGCGCGCTTAGGCGGCCGTGGAAGCCTTTCGTGCCGCCTTCGCCGCGGCGGCTTCGGCTTCGTCCTTGCGGATCTCCGAGAGCTTCTTCTGGACCTGCTCGGAGAAGATGTACTGCGCCGGGCGCTGCTTCGACATGTCGATCTCCGGCGCCATCGGACCTGAGGTCTTGATGCCGCGCAGTGACACCCACATTGCCTTGAGCGGGTTGTTGAGGGCCGCGGTCGCCGCCGTCGGCTCGTAGCCGCAATGGGCCATGCAGTCGGCGCACTTCTCGTAGCGGCCGGTGCCGTAGCTGTCCCAGTCGGTCGTTTCCATCAGCTCCTTGAAGGTTTTGGCGTAGCCTTCACCGAGCAGGTAGCAGGGCTTCTGCCAGCCGAAGATGTTGCGCGCGGGCATGCCCCACGGCGTGCACTCGTATTCCTGGTTGCCGGCGAGGAAGTCGAGGAACAGGCCGGAGTGCATGAAATTCCACTTCTTGCCCTTGCCCAGCGCAAAGACGTCGCGGAACAGCTTCTTGGTCTTGGTGCGGTTGAGGAAGTGCTCCTGGTCCGGCGCGCGCTCATAGGCATAGCCGGGCGACATCGAGACGCCGACGCCGAGCTCGACGGTGAGGTCGAGGAATTTCGCGATCTCCTCGGCCGGATGGCCGTCGAAGATGGTGGCGTTGACGTTGACGGTGAAGCCGCGCGCCTTCGCCGCCTTGATCGCGGACACGGCACGGTCGAACACACCCTGCTGCGACACGGCCTTGTCGTGGTGGTCACGCAGGCCGTCGAGATGCACGGAGAAGAACAGGTAAGGCGAGGGCTCGAACAAATCGAGCTTCTTCTCGAGCAGCAGGGCGTTGGTGCAGAGCGAGACGAACTTCTTGCGCGCGACGAGGCCGCGCACGATCTCGCCGATCTCCTTGTGGATCAGCGGCTCGCCGCCGGGAATCGCCACCATCGGCGCGCCGCACTCGTCGGCCGCGTCCCAGCACTCCTGCGCGGTCATGCGGCGGTTGAGGATCGCGTCCGGATAGTCGATCTTGCCGCAGCCGACGCAGGCGAGGTTGCAGCGGAACAGCGGCTCCAGCATCAGCACGAGCGGATAGCGTTTGCGGCCAAGCAGTTTCTGCTTGAGCAAATAGCCGCCGATACGCATTTCCTTGAAGAAGGGGATTGCCATTACAGGTTTCTTTCTGGGCTTGAAATTCGGTAGGTCAGCTCGCAGCCAACTGGGCCGGAAGCCTGAATTCGATGTTTTCCTCGTGGCCGGGAAGCACCGAGACCGTCACCGGTCCGATCCGCCGCAGCGCTTCGATCACGTCATCCACCAGCACCTCGGGCGCCGAGGCGCCGGCCGTGAGGCCGACGGTCCTGGCACCCTTCAACCACTCGGGATTGAGCTCGCTGCCATCGGCGATCAGATAACTCGCGACGCCGGCCTCAGTGCCGATTTCGCGGAGCCGGTTCGAGTTCGAGCTATTGGCAGCGCCCACCACCAAGATCACGTCGACCAGCTTGCTCAAGTCCCTTACCGCAGATTGGCGGTTCTGTGTCGCATAGCAGATATCCCGGATGTCAGGGCCTTGAATATCTGTAAATTTGGCTTGAAGAGCCCCGATGATGTCCCGGGTGTCGTCGACCGACAGGGTGGTCTGGGTGATGTAGGCCATTGGCGTATCTGCCGGGAGCGCCAGGGCCTTGGCCTCCTCGACGCTCTGAACCAGCAGGACGGGCCCTGGGACCTGGCCCACCGTGCCCTCGACCTCGGGGTGGCCGGCATGACCGATCAGGACCAGGGTACGGCCCTTGGCGATATAGCGCTTCCCCTGATTGTGAACTTTCGTGACCAGCGGGCAGGTGGCATTCAGCACCGGCAGGTCGCGCGCGGCGGCCTCTTCCTCGACGCTGCGGGCGACGCCATGGGCGCTGAAAACGGTCACGGCCTTCGGCGGAACCTCCGACAGCTCCTCGACGAAGATCGCGCCCTTGGCCTTCAGGCTTTCGACGACGTATTTGTTGTGCACGATCTCATGGCGCACGTAGACCGGCGGGCCGTATTTCTCCAGCGCCCGCTCCACGATGTCGATCGCGCGCACCACTCCCGCGCAAAAGCCGCGCGGCTGGGCCAGATAAACTTCCATGGGACGCCCATCACGCAAGTTGCACCAATCCGCTCAATTGTCCCCGTGGCACCCAGATAGGGGCGCATGTTGTACGGGCCGATGCTGCAATAACCGCACCATAGGTTCGCGGCTGCGGTAACTGCCCACCCCATCTGGGTTCCGGCAGCACTTTGTGTCAAAAAATCGGCAATCAGGAAAGGTAGGAATGAGCCGCGGGCTCCGGCGACGGGCGATTCTTGGTATTATAATGCAGCCTTTCAGGCCGGCAAGGCGACGATATTTGTCGCAGACTCCTCCGTCACTTTAACGCCTCAAGTCGCCGGCTATACCGGCCGTCCCGCATGATTTTGCCATCGTTTTTCGCCGTTTACCTCGAACCTTGTTCCGGTGAGAACGACCCAAAACGGCAATAGGTTTCGCCCGGGAACTCCGCTAAACAGCGGGCGTTTCCGGCAAGCTGTTAACACTAGAAAGAAAAGATGTGCTGCAGAGCGTAGTCGTTGCCATCGTCAGGGCCTGTACCCGGTTTGCCTCCCTCGTCGTCGTTCTCGGGCTCCTGCTGGCGGTGGGGGCGGCCTATTACACGTCCCGGCACTTTGCCATCAACACCGACATCAACTCCCTGATTGCTCAGAATTTGGACTGGCGGCAGCGCGACCAGCAATTCGACCGCGCCTTCGACCGCGACGCGACGATTCTCGCAGTCGTCGAGGCCAAGACGCCGGAGATGGCAACCGCCGCGGCCGATGCGCTCTTTGCCAAGCTGAAGGACAACAAGACCGAATTCCAGTCGATGCAGCAGCTAGGCACCGGCGAGTTCTTCGAGAAGAACGGCCTGCTGTTCCTGCCGACCGAGGAGGTCGCCAAGATCACCGGCCAGTTCGAATCCGCAGCTCCCCTGATCGAGATCATGGCCGGCGATCCGTCGATCCGCGGCCTGACCGGCGCGCTGGAGACCGGACTTGCCGGCGTCAAGCGTGGCCAGGTCAAGCTCGACAACACCGCGCGGCCGTTCAACCAGATCGCGCAGACGGTCGAGACCGTGCTCAACAAGGGCAATGCCAGCTTCTCCTGGCGCGAGCTCGTCAGCGACGAGCCGCTGAAGGATTCCGACAAGCGCGCCTTCATCGAGTTCAAGCCAATTCTCGACTACAACGCGTTGGAGCCCGGCAAGGGCGCCACCGACGCGATCCGTAAAGCTGCAGCCGATCTCGACTTTGCGACCAAATATCAGGCGCGGGTCCGGCTGACGGGCCCGGTCCCGATTGCCAACGAGGAATATGCGACGGTCCAGGAAGGCGCCGTCGTCAACGGCATCGGTACGGTGCTGGTCGTGCTGTTCATCCTGTGGCTGGCCCTGCATTCGGCGAAGATCATCTTCGCCGTGTTCGTCAATCTGTTCGTCGGCCTCGCGATCACCACCGCCGCCGGCTTGATGATGGTCGGCTCGCTCAATCTGCTGTCGATCGCGTTTGCGGTGCTGTTCGTCGGCCTCGGCGTCGATTTCGGCATCCAATACAGCGTCCGCTACCGCTCGGAGCGTTACAAGGTCGATGATCTCCGCAAGGCGCTGGTGCTTGCCGCCAGACGCTCGGCCATCCCGCTGTCGCTCGCGGCGATGGCCACCGCGGCCGGCTTCCTCTGTTTCATCCCGACCGACTACAAAGGCATCGCCGAGCTCGGCCAAATCGCCGGCGTCGGCATGCTGGTGGCGTTCATCTCCTCGATCACCGTCCTGCCGGCGCTCCTGAAGCTGCTGAACCCGCCCGGCGAGAAGGAGCCGGTGGGCTACGCCTTCCTCGCGCCACTCGATCATTTCCTCGAGAAGCACCGCGTGCTGGTCGTCGGCGGCACGCTGTTCCTGGCGGTCGCCGGCCTGCCGCTGCTCTATTTCATGAAGTTCGACTTCAACCCGATGAACCTGCGCAACCCGAACGCGGAGTCGATCGCGACCTTCCTCGACCTGCGCAAGGATCCCAACACCGGCGCCAACGCCATCAACGTGATGACCACGTCGGAAGAGCAGGCCAAGCAGGTCGAGGCGAAGCTCGAGAAGGTGCCGGAGGTGCTGCGGGTGATGTCGCTCGACAGTTTCGTCCCGGAGGACCAGCAGCCGAAGCTGAAGCTGATCGCAGAGGGCGCCAAGATCCTGAACCCCGCACTCAACCCGGACCAGATCGATGCGCCGCCGTCGGATCAGGAGAACGTCGAGTCGCTGAAATCCTCGGTCGACAATCTCCGCCGCACCGCAGCTGACGCCGCCGGCCCGGGCGCGATCGCCTCGCGCCGCCTCGCGGATGCGCTGGAAAAGCTGGCCAACGCGGATGAGGCGACTCGCAACAAGGCGCAGGACGTGTTCGTGACGCCGATGAAGATCGTGTTCAGCCAGCTCAGAAACGCGATGCAGGCCGAACCGGTCACGCTCAAGTCATTGCCGCCCGATCTCGTCAACGCCTGGAAGAGCAAGGACGGCATCATCCGCGTCGAGGCCCAGCCCAAGGGCGATCCGAACGACAACGATACGCTGCGCAAGTTCGCGGCAGCCGTGCTCGCGGCCGAACCGACCGCCATCGGCGGCCCGGTCTCGATCCTGAAATCCGGCGACACCGTCGTGAGGGCGTTCATCCATGCCGGCATTTATGCGCTGCTGGTGATCGGTTTGCTGCTTTGGATCACGCTGCGCCGCCTCGTCGACGTTGCAATGACGCTGGTGCCGTTGCTGGTGGCGGGCGCAGTGACGCTCGAGATTTGCGTCCTGATCGGCTTGCCGCTCAACTTTGCCAATATCGTCGCGTTCCCGCTGCTGCTCGGCGTCGGTGTCGCGTTCAAGATCTATTATGTCGTGGCGTGGCGCTCCGGCAGGACAAACCTGCTTCAAACCAGCCTGACGCGCGCGATCTTCTTCAGCGCGCTGACCACGGCAACCGCATTCGGCAGCCTATGGCTGTCGAGCCATCCTGGTACGTCCAGCATGGGCAAGCTGCTCGCACTCTCGTTGGTGACGACGCTTGCCGCAGTGCTGCTGTTTCAGCCGGCCCTAATGGGCAAACCCCGCAATCTCAGGGAGTAGGCAGATGTCGCCGACGGGATCGGGAACGCCCTTCTGACCGGGCTTGGCCGCGGCGGCGCTCTTCGGAGCCGCTGCTGCGGCACCGGGGGCCGGCGAAGCCTTGGGCGCCGCTCCGGTGGTTTTGGGCCCACCCTTGGCCATGGCATTGGCGGTGCTCGCGGGAATCGGCGGACCAACGCGAGTCCAGGTCTCTCCGCCGCACAGGAAGCCCAGCACGCAGCCCTTGATCTCAAGCTGGTCGGTGCCGACAGGCGTGATGGTCGCACTATACATCTGACCATCCTTGGCGTTGTAGACCTGACCCTCCCACTGCTCGGCGCCGGGGGTCTTCTTCATGTTGATCAGGGTCGCCATGCCCAATGTCGGCCTGTTCTTTTTTGAGACATCCGGGTTGTTCTCGTCGCGGCCACCGGGCTGCTTTTCCCAGGAAACCGCGCCCCAGATGCTTCCATTGCACTGGGCGACGCGGATATTGGCGACGCCATCGGCGACCCGCCAGTCGCCGGTTGGATCGGCGGCGAGCGCCGGTGTCAGGCCGGCGTAACCGCCAGCCAGTATTATTGCGGTGTAAATGGCCAAACGCATCTGTGTTCCTCGGCAGTGCAACATGGTCTAAAGCTGTGCTTGCGAAGATGGTCCGAAAAAGGGCAAAAGGCCGCACAGACCCTTTTCTGCTTGCTGACCGTTTTCAGTTGACGAAACGGCCCTCAACCGAAGTATGTAGCGGATGAACAGTCCAAATCCAGACATGTCCCACTTGTTCGCGGACCGTCAGGCCCAGCGCAGCGCCCTGCATAATCGGTACCTGAACGAGCAGTTCGTCCGGGTTCTCAAGACCATCGGTTACGACGTCGGCTTCCAGAAGGGGCAGGGGCAGTACCTCTACGATCGCGAGGGGGCGCGCTATCTCGACCTCCTGTCCGGCTTTGGCGTGTTCGCAATCGGGCGCAATCATCCCGTGATGCGCGAGGCGCTGAAAAGCGTGCTCGACGCCGATTTGCCCAATCTCGTCCAGTTCGACGTCTCGACATTGGCGGGCGTCCTGGCTGAGCGGCTGCTGAAATACGTTCCTTATCTCGACAAGGCGTTCTTCGCCAATTCCGGTGCCGAATGCGTCGAGGCGGCGATCAAGTTCGCTCGCGGCGCCACCGGCCGCCCCGGCATCGTCTATTGCGCCCACGGCTATCATGGCCTGACCTATGGTGCGCTGTCGCTGACCGGTGATTCGAACTTCCGCACCGGCTTCGAGCCGTTGCTGCCGGGCTGCACTCCGGTTCCGTTCAACGATCTGGCGGCGCTCGAGAAGGCGCTGGCCTCGCGCGAGGTCGCGGCCTTCGTCGTCGAGCCGATCCAGGGCAAGGGCGTCAACATGCCGTCCGACGAGTTCCTGCCGGGCGCGGCCGCGCTCTGCAAGAAGTACGGCACTCTGTTCGTCGCCGACGAGATTCAGACTGGAATGGGCCGCACCGGCCGCTTCCTCGCGGTCGAGCACTGGAATGTCGAGCCCGACATGGTGCTGCTGTCGAAGTCGCTGTCGGGCGGCCACGTGCCTGTTGGCGCCGTGCTCACGCGCAAGAGCATCTTCGACAAGATCTTCAATCAGATGGACCGCGCCGTGGTGCACGGTTCGACTTTCTCCAAGAACGACCTCGCGATGGCTGCGGGCATCGCCACGCTGGACGTGATGGAATCGGAGAAGCTGATCGATGCCGCGGCCAAGCGCGGCGCCGAGCTTCGCCTCGCGCTGACGCGCATGGTGCCCGGCTACGAGCTTCTGAAGGAAGTGCGCGGCAAGGGCCTGATGATCGGCATCGAGTTCGGCCCGCCGAAATCGCTGCGGCTGCGGGCCTCCTGGAACGTGCTCGAGGCCGCCAACAAGGGCCTGTTCTGCCAGCTCATCACCGTCCCGTTGTTCAAGGATCACAAGATCCTGACGCAGGTCGCGGGCCACGGCAGCCATACCATCAAGCTGCTGCCCCCGCTCACCATCACCGAAGAAGACTGCAGCTGGATCGAGCGCGCCTTCGACGAAGTCATCGCCGGCAGCCACAAGGTCCCCGGCGCGATCTGGTCGCTCGGCAAGACGCTGGTCGACAACGCGGTGCGGCGTTCGGCGTAAGGCCGGCCGTTCAGGCGGGTTCAGGCCGTATCCACCTCAGTGGGCAAAGACCGTATTGAACAGCGGAAGGACGTCGCTGTTCTTTTCGACGGCGAGAATGGCGCGGTGTTGCGTTGCATAGAGGATCGGGATGTCTATCCAGTCCTCGTTTCGGATCAGCAGCGAATTTTTGGACGCATCCTGCGGCACCGCGGACAGGCCGATCAGGAATTGCGTGTCGTCGACCCTCACCGAGAGCGCGGTAATGGGTGCACCCTTGGCCTGCTCGTTGGCCTTCATGAGAAGGCCCATGACCTGTTTGATCTTGCCAGCGGCAAAGCCTGGAGCGACATCGATCTGCACTGTATGAGTGGCAGGCAATGTGGGATCGAAATTGCGGCGGATGGAGAGCGTCATTCGCAGGCTTCGCGAAGGCACCTCGACGCTTCCGCGTATCGTGACGTCGCCCGATGGTGCGGAGGCATCGGCCGTCGGTTCAACCCGCCAGGTGATTTGTCCCTCTGCGCGATGACCCTTTGGATCGCTCAGGTCTTCCTCGTAGAGGACGGCTCGCATCGTGGTGGCGAGTCCATCGCGGGCTGCTACGGGCCCGGAAGCCGCTATCGTCCAGGCAACGGCTGCTGCAAGAAAGAGGGAGCGCATCATGGCGCTGAATTAGCAGTGCGCCCCCGTCATCGCAATCGAAAGTTGTAATCTCGTCTTCCGAAGGAAGCGCCGCTATCCCTCGACATTCGCTTTCATCGCCGCCTCGAATTTGTCGACGAATTCGGTGAGCTCGTCGCCGCCGATGTCGCTGACGGCCCAGAAGTTCAGGCCGCGCTCGCCCCAGCGACGGCAATTGAAGCCCTGCATGGTTTGCGTCTTCGGCGGCCGGTGCTCGGTGCTTGCGGTCTGCGCCACGAACAAGTTGATGATGTGCTGCCGACGCCGGTAGACGACGGCGCCGATGGCGCGCGCATCAACATAGTCGAGCCGGCCGCCGACCAGAGTAAAACCTTGCGCGGTGAGGTCGATCACCGGCGGAGCGACGTCGAGTTTGCCGTTGAACCAGGGCTTGACCGTGTGCTGGTCGGTCGAGACGACGTCGATGAGGTGGCCGGCCTGGAGCGAGCGCAGATGCGCGGAGACGACCTCGGAGAGGATGCGCTGCTGGTCGTCCTGGCGCAGCACGACGGCGACGATGCCCGTGGCGGCGAGGGCGGAAACCGCCGACCCCATGGCGAACCCGCGCAGCACGGAACGACGGCTCGGCTGCGGCCGCGCTTGCGGTATCGAGGCCTCGATACGGGCGCGCAAGGCCGCCGGCGCGCTATAGCGCAGCTTGGTGTCGGCCAGCACGCGCTTCATCTCCCGCTGCGCCGCGAACTCGGCCGTGCAGGCCGGGCAGGAGGCGATGTGGGCTTCGACCTCGCGCGCATGGCCGGCATCGAGCTCGTTGTCGAGCAGCGCGTGAAGCAGGATTTTTGCTTCGTCGCAGGTCATTTCGAGTGCTCCTCTTCCGCCGTCCAGGCCGCACGCAACATGGCGCGGGCGCGGGCGAGGCGGGACATCACGGTGCCCACGGGGGCGCCGACGGCTTCTGCAATTTCGCGATAGGACAGGTTGTTGATCTCCCGCAGCACGAAGGTTTCCTTGAACGGCTCGGCCAACGCGTCGATCATCTTGCGGACGGCGCCGGCATCGCGGCTGCGCAGCACCTCGGTCTCAGGACTTGCCTCGTTCTCCTGCCACATCGGCGTCTGGTCGGCCGCGCCAGGTGTGTCCTCGATCGCGGCGTGCGAGTGCGCACGCCTGGCATATTCGGCATTGCAGACATTGCGCAGGATCGCGAACAGCCACGGCTTCATGGCCGGGCCGCGATAGCTGTCGAAGTGCTTCAGTGCACGCAAATAGCATTCCTGCACCGCGTCCTCCGCGTCGGAGGCATCGCGCAGCAGATAGCGTGCGAGCGTGTAGACGTCGTCGAGATAGGGCAGGGCCGCCTCGCGGAAGCGCTGCGCCTTCTGGAAATCGTCGCTTGCCGGCATCGCCTCTCGCTTTGCCTCTCGCTGCGTTTCGTAACTCGTTGCGCCTTTGGGTCTGACCGAAGGCGTGCGAGCCCGGCCGGCGTGGGACCACCGGCCGGGCAAGACAGAGATGCCTTGGTTGGAGACGTTACTCAACCTTGATCATCCCTGTCATGTGCGGGTGCAACGAACAAAAATACTTGTAGTCGCCCGCATCGGTGAAGGTGAAAGAGAATTTGTCGTCTGTGTCCAGAGTCTTGGACCTGAATTTGCCGGCCGACACCACGGTGTGGGGAATGTCGTCCCGGTTGGTCCAGGTCACGGTCGTGCCGACCTTGATCTTGAGCTCCGGCGGCTGGAAGACGAAATTGTCGATATGGACCTCCATGTTGGTGTCGTCGGCACGGGCTGTCGCGACGGGAAGCAGGATGGCCGCGGCCAAAGTGAGACCGAAATCGACTGAGAAGTCGCGGCGATTGAGTGTCTTCATGGTCAGCTTCTCTTCAGCCCTGGATTAACCCTGGAGCGGCGTGTCGATGATCGCCAGCCGCTGTTCGTTCTGCTTGAAGTTGACGCTGGCGACGCCCAGCATCGAGCGGAGCTTGGCGTCCTCGACCTTCATCGGTCCCGGCGAGGGGGCTGTGCCCGGCGCCGGTTGCGGGAAAGCGGTCGACCGCGCGGTGTGGAAGGTGACGTTGCCCTCGACCTTCTGCATCACCTGGTGGATGTGGCCGTTCAGCACGGTGACCGAGCCAAAACCCTTGACATATTCGAGCGCGCGACCGCCGTCCTCGGTGCCCCAGCCCCATTCCGGATAGACGGTCCAGAGCGGAATATGCGCGAACAAGACAATAGGGGTGGATTTCGATTTGCCGCGGAGATCGTCCTCGAGCCAGGCGAGCTGCTCGGTGCCGAGATTGCCGAGGCCGCCGGCCTTGAGATCGACGACGTTGACGAGGCCGATGAAATGTACGCCGCCGGCATCGAACGAGTACCAGCCCGCGCCCTTGGTGCCGCGGCCGTAGCGCTCGCGATAGAACTTCACCTCCTCGTCCAGGAAGTCATGCTCGCCAGGGACGTAGTGCACGTCCAGCTTGGACTGTGAGATGATGCGGTCGGCGTTGTCGAACTCGGAGGCCTTGGAGAGATGGGTGATGTCGCCGGTGTGGATCATGAACGACGGCTTGACCGGCATCGCATTGATCTTGTTGACGGCTTCCTCCAGCGTGCCCAGCGCATTGGGGTTGGCAGGCTTGTCGAAGCCGACATGGCTGTCGCTGATCTGGAGGAAGGTCATGCCGGGCGCGGCGGCGGTTGCGGCCTCAGCCGAGTCGATGATGCCGAGCGAGCGCGGCACGCCGCCCGTGATGGTCCAGAGCACCCCGGTGCCGGCCCAAGTCATGCATTCCAGCACCTTGCGGCGGCTGACGCCGTCTTCCCCGTGATCGTGTCCGCTCATCGCACGTCTCCTTTTGCCCGGAATTGGGCGTTGAGGAGCTGATCGGGGGAGGGGCGGATTTATTCGTGGGATGGCGATGACGTTTTCGTGAGGTGGGATCACACGTGGAAGCAACGCAGCGCCTGTTGGCGATACATTGCAGAGCGGGAGCCGCAGGGGTTGAGCCCCCAACTCGGCTGCGCGCAGTTTGGTGCACTGCGCCCGGAACAAGCGAGGTGAACGCGGATCTAAGCGGAAAATTCCCGGATCGCCTGCACCACGCGGGCGGGTGCTTCCTGCGCCACACAGTGGCCGGCGCCTTCGAATGCGAGGGCGCGGGCCTGCGGGATGAGCGCCATAGCGCGTGAGGCCATCTCCTTGTAGATCGGCCACGACGTCTCGGCTGTCGTCACCATCACGGGACACGCGATTTCGCGGAGCCAGGCAAAGGGATTGCCGCGCGCGTCGCCGATATAGACCTGCTCCATCGCCTCGTAGATCGGATGCAGCATCGCCGACTCGATCTCGGGGGTGCAGCAGAGGCGCACCCGGCCATTATCGAGCGGCGTGAAGCCGTGCCGCACATAGGCCCACAGCGAAGCGTCCGTCCAATCCGCAAAGGCGGGCGCGACCCGGTAACGTTCGAAGACGGCGTCGCGACTGTCGAACTCCGCCTGCCGACGCAGGGCGCTCTGCACGCGGGAGAGCGATTGTTCGCTTAATCCGGCCGATGGATTGCGCTCTGCCCGCGGATTCATCACGGTGGGCTCCATCACAAACAGGCGCCTGAAGTACCCGGGGCGCAGCTTCGCTGCCAGCAGCAGATCGGTCGCGCCCGCGCTGTGGCCGATGCCGTACACGTCGCGCAAGTCCAGAGCGTCAATCACGCGGCAGATATCGTCGGCATAGTCCGCGAAGTGATAGGCGCCGGGTTTGTGGCTCGCGCCATGGCCGCGGCGATCGAGTGCATAGACAGTGTAGGTCGACGCGAGATCACGCGCGACCTCGTCCCAGACATCAGCGACGAAGCCGGTGCCGTGCACGAGCAGGGCGGGCGGCTTGCCGCTCTCACCCCATTGCAGCATGGCGATCTCTGCACTGGCGGTACCGATTGAAAAGCGATGACTGATCATATGATCGGATGCTACTTCGCATCCTCCAAAATCATCGCGGCACCCTTCTCGGCGATCATGGCGGTGGGCGTGTTGGTATTGCCCGAGGTGATGGTCGGCATGATCGAGGCGTCGACGACGCGAAGACCGTCGAGGCCATAGAAGCGCAGCCGTTCGTCGACCACGGCCAGGGGATCGTTCGCCGATCCCATCTTCGCGGTGCCGACGGGATGGAAGATCGTGGTGCCGATGTCGCCGGCGGCTTTTGCGAGCGAGGCATCGTCGTCGCCGACGGTCGGGCCGGGCAGATACTCACTCGGACGATATCTTGCGAGCGCCTTCTGCCGCATCAAGCGGCGGGTGGTGCGGATGGCGTCGGCGGCGACCTGGCGGTCGTCGTCGGTCGACAGATAATTCGGCGCGATGATCGGCTTCTCGTCCGGGCTTGCCGAGCGCAGGCGTACGGTGCCGCGCGAACTCGGCTGGAGATTGCAGGCGCTGACGGTGATCGCGGGAAAACGGTGCAGGGGATCGCCGAACTTGTCGAGTGACAGCGGCTGCACGTGGAATTGGATGTTGGCGCGCGCGCGTGTCGCATCGGAACGCGTGAAGATGCCGAGCTGCGAGGGCGCCATGGTCAGAGGACCGCGGCGGCGGAATGCATAATCGAGGCCCATCAGGCCGCGGCGGAACAGATTGTAGTAGGTCTCGTTCAGCGTCCGCACGCCCTCGACCTTGTAGATCGCGCGCTGTTGGAGATGGTCCTGGAGATTGCGCCCGACACCGGGTTTGTCCATCACGATGTCGATGCCGAGCGGCGACAGCCAGTCGGCAGGCCCGATGCCGGAGCGATGCAGCACCTGCACCGAGCCGATCGAGCCGGCCGCGAGGATCATCTCGCGCCTCGCGCGCGCCTCGACGATTTCGCCGTTCTGGATGAAGCGAACACCGACGGCGCGGCCCTGCTCGACGATGAGGCGGTCAACCAGCACATGCTTCTCGAGCCGCAGATTGGGGCGCCTCAAGGCCGGCTTGAGGAACCCGCGCGCCGACGACCAGCGCCGGCCGCGCTTCTGGTTGACGTGGAAATAGCTGGTGCCTTCGTTGTCGCCGGTGTTGAAGTCAGGGATGCGCCTGATGCCCATCTCCTCGGCGGCGTCGCCGACCGCATCGAGCACGTCCCAGGACAGCCGTGGCGCCTCGATCCGCCAGCCGCCGCCGGCGCCGTGATGCTCGCTCGCGCCAAGGAAATGATCTTCCAGCCGCTTGAACAGCGGCAGCACGTCATCATAGCCCCAGCCGGTCATGCCGAGCTGGCGCCAATGGTCGTAGTCGGCAGCCTGGCCGCGCATCGAGATCATGGCATTGATCGCCGAGCAGCCACCGATCACCTTGCCTCTGGGATAGGCCAGCGCGCGGCCGTTCAGTCCCGGCTCGGCTTCGGTCTTGAACATCCAGTCCGAGCGT
Source organism: Bradyrhizobium guangdongense (assembly GCF_004114975.1). Classification (NCBI taxonomy): domain Bacteria; kingdom Pseudomonadati; phylum Pseudomonadota; class Alphaproteobacteria; order Hyphomicrobiales; family Nitrobacteraceae; genus Bradyrhizobium; species Bradyrhizobium guangdongense. Next base: position 5,383,303 of record NZ_CP030051.1, on the reverse strand, counting down.
GGATTGCCGATCGCGAAGAGATAGCCGACCGGAATGTGGAACCAGATCCAGTTGTCGTCCCCGCCGGCCTCGAGAATGAGGACCCGGTTCCTGGGGTCGGCCGACAGCCTGTTGGCAAGGATGCAGCCGGCCGTGCCGGCGCCCACGACAATGTAGTCAAACTCACCTTCGAGCCGTCTTGGCATTCTGCTTCCACCCGGATGGTCCCTAAACGTTCCGTCCTAATAGGCAGACGGCGACCACGGGGACAAGCCCGGCCATGAGCAGGGACAGGACCACCCTTGATCTGCGGGGGTTAGGTGGACTGGCGCTTGCATGGTAGACAGCGCTGTATTTTCAACAAAACTTGAGACCGCTCCATGCCGATCGTGAACCGCGTCGCCGACCTTCAACCCGATATCCAGGCCTGGCGGCGGGACATCCACCAGAATCCCGAATTGCTGTATGACGTCCGCCGCACCGCAGCATTCGTCGCGGATCGCCTGCGCGAGTTCGGCTGCGACCAGGTCGTCACCGGGATTGGCCAGACTGGCGTGGTTGGAGTGATCAAGGGCAGCAAGCCGGCCGGCGAGGGGCTCAAGGTGATCGGCCTGCGCGCCGACATGGACGCGCTGCCCGTCGAGGAGCAGACCAACCTGCCTTACGCCTCGAAGACTCCCGGCAAGATGCACGCCTGTGGTCATGACGGCCACACCGCGATGCTGCTCGGTGCTGCACGCTACCTCGCCGAAACCCGCAACTTCGCCGGCGACGCGGTCGTGATCTTCCAGCCGGCCGAGGAAGGCGGCGCCGGCGGCGCGGCCATGGTGAAGGACGGCATGATGGAGCGCTTCGGCATCGAGCAGGTCTACGGCATGCACAATGGTCCGGGCATTCCGATCGGCTCGTTTGCAATCCGGCCGGGCCCGATCATGGCGGCGACCGACGAGGTCGACATTATGATCGAGGGCCTCGGCGGCCACGCCGCCCGTCCGCACAAATGCATCGATTCCGTGCTGGTCGGTGCCCAGGTGATCACGGCGCTGCAGTCGATCGTTGCGCGCAGTGTCGATCCCCTGGAATCGGCTGTCATCTCGATTTGCGAATTCCACGCCGGCAACGCCCGCAACGTCGTTCCGCAAACGGCGACGCTGAGGGGCACCATCCGCACGCTGTCGCCGGAGGTGCGCAAGCTGGTCGAGAAGCGCGTCCGCGAAGTGGTGGCGGGGGTGGCGCAAATCACCGGCGCCAAGATCGACTTGCACTACAAGCGCAATTACCCCGTCGTGAACAACCACGCCGCGGAGACCGATGTGGCGACGCGTATCGCCAAGCAGGTCGCGGGCGAGGCCAATGTGCTCGAAATGCCGCCGCTGATGGGCGGTGAGGATTTTGCCTACATGCTGGAAGCGCGCCCCGGCGCCTTCATCTTCTGCGGCAATGGCGACAGCGCCGGTCTCCATCACCCCGCCTATAATTTCAACGACGAGGCGATCGTGTTCGGCACGTCCTATTGGGTCAAGCTGGTCGAGGAACAGCTCGCGGCGTCATGAGCCGCTGAGCGAAGGACGAATGAAAGGGGCCGGTGCCTCGCACGGGCCCCTTTGTTTCACGTGCCGTGTTGCGCTCAGAACAGGTGCGAGAACAGATAGTAGAGCACGCCCGAGATGATCATGGCGGCCGGCAGGGTCAGAACCCAGGCCATGGCGATGTTGCGGATCGTCGCCCATTGCAGGCCCGAGCCGTTGGCCGCCATGGTGCCGGCGATGCCTGACGACAGCACGTGGGTGGTCGAGACCGGGAGGCCGTAGACGTCCGCGGCGGCGATGGTGGCGGCCGCGGTGATCTCGGCGCAGGCGCCTTGCGCGTAGGTCAGGTGGGTCTTGCCGATCTTCTCGCCGACAGTGACGACAATGCGCTTCCAGCCCACCATGGTGCCAAGGCCGAGCGCGATGGCGACCGCGATCTTCACCCAGCCGGGGATGAATTTCGTGGCGCTGTCGAGCGAGCCTTTGTAGGCGGTGAGCACGGTGACGTCAGCGGCGCTGAGCTCGGCTTCCTTGTCCTTCATCAGGAAGCGCAGCGCTTCCGAGGCGAGGTACATGTCGTTGCGGGTGTTGCCGACGAGCTCGGCCGGTACTTTGGCGAGCGAGCCGTAGGTGGTCACCTGCTTGGAGATGTCGCGCACGAGCACCGCCAGTGACGGGAACGTGCCGCCGTTGACCTCGTGCTGCGCGACATAGTTGGTCACGGCAGGACGCGGATTGCCGATCACGCTGTAGCCGGCGGCCTTGCCTTCGATGATCTTGCTGGCGGCCTCGGAGTTCTGGCTGAACGCAGCAATCTGGCTCTCCGGCAGGGCGCGGTTGAGCGCGTAGGCGGTCGGCACGGTGCCGATCAGGATCAGCATGATCAGGCCCATGCCCTTCTGGCCGTCGTTGGAGCCGTGGAAGAAGCTCACCAGCGTGCAGGTGAGGATCAGGATGCCGCGGATCCACCACGGCGGCGGCTGGTCGCCCTTCGGCTCGCCGAACAGCGCGGGCGTGGCGCGCAGCAGCACGGTGCGCAGGACCAGCAGCAGGCCGGCGGCGAGCGCAAAGCCGAACAGCGGCGACAGCAGCAGCGCCTTTCCGATGTTGGTGGCCTGGATCCAGTCGACGCCGGAGGTGCCGCTGCGGCCATGCAGCACCGCGTTCATGATGCCGACGCCCATGATCGAGCCGATCAGGGTGTGCGAGCTCGAGGCCGGCAGGCCGAAATACCAGGTGCCGACGTTCCAGATGATGGCGGCGATCAACAGTGCGAACACCATGGCGAAGCCGGCGCTGGAGCCGACCTGGAGGATCAGCTCGACGGGCAGCAGCGAGACAATGCCGAACGCGACCGCGCCCGAGGACAAGAGCACGCCGAAGAGGTTGAACATGCCGGACCAGACCACGGCGACGTGGGCGGGCAGCGAGCGGGTGTAGATCACGGTCGCGACCGCGTTGGCGGTGTCGTGGAAGCCGTTCACGAACTCGAATCCGAGCGCGATCAGAAGCGCGACGAAGAGCAGGAGGAAGGGAGCGAAGGCCTTGACCTGCGTGCCGGTGGCATCGACATCGACCCAGATGCTGTAGGCCACAAAGAGCAGGGCGGCAGCGATCACCCCCATGTAGATCACGCCGGTGAGCGGATGGAATCCGCGATTGAGGTCGGGCCCCCTACTCAAGGCCGGCTCGATGGAGCCCGGCAATGCAACGTCACTCATTGGAAATTCTCCTGTCCCAAGGCCCCGATTTTGCGCGTGGCATGTGACAGGCGGTTGAAATGACGGGCAGACGAGTGCAACGACGCGAGTCATCCAGGGCTTGTTGCCCTGGCGTTGGTTCACGTCAGGCGGCGCGCGACGATCTCCGTTGCAAGGAGGCGGCGATCTTCAAATCCGCGACAAAGCGCTGATATTCCACCACCTTCGCCTCGGGATCGGGGAGCCGCAGTAGATAGGACGGATGTACGGTCACCAGAGCCTTGCGTCCATCGGGGAGGTCTATGAGCCGGCCGCGGGTCTTGCCGATGGGCGTGATCTTGCCGAACACGCTTTGCGCGGCGGTCGCACCCATCGCCACGATGAGATCAGGCTGAATTGCCGATACTTCCCGCTCATACCATTGCCGGCACGCTTTGATCTCCGGCGTCGCCGGCTTCTGGTGCAGGCGGATCTTTCCGCGCGGCACGAATTTGAAATGCTTCACCGCATTGGTGACATAGACCTTCTTGCGGTCGACGCCGGCCTCCGCCAGTGCCCGGTCGAGCATTTGGCCGGCCGGGCCCACGAAGGGATGGCCAGCGAGGTCTTCCTTGTCGCCGGGCTGCTCGCCGACCAGCATGATATTGGCAGACTTCGGGCCTTCGCCGAACACGGTCTGGGTCGCATCCTTGTAGAGGTGGCAGGCACGACAATGCGCGGCCTCCTCGCGAAGCGTTTCGAGACTGTCGGTGGCAGGTTTGCGTTTCATAGGAGCCTCCGGCCGCTTCTGAGGCTTGTGCGGATCGGTCGCGGCGTTGGCGATCATAGCACCGGTCATGCGTTCGGCATCTTCGATCAAGGGCTTAATGATCGAGGCCTCGGGCAGGTTCCTCCAATATTTCTTCGGCATCTCCGTCTGCATCGCCTTCACCTTGAGCCGTGCCGGATTGAAGATGCTGGCGTAATAGCGCCGCCAAGTTTCCTCCAGCCGGTCTTCGCCCGGTGCCTCGCTCTTGCTGACGCCGGGCGTGAACGAGAGCGCGTGGCCGTCCCAATGCGCGCAGAGGTCCGGCGTCAGGATCGACCAGGGCATGTCGGCAAAGCGCTTTGCAAAGAACGGCCCGGCGAGCTCGACGATGTGATGCTCGGGCTCGAACCAGGCGACGTAATGCGGCTCGCGTTCCCGACCGATCTCGCGGAACCGCACGAAAGCATGCATCTTGTGCTCGTCGCGATGAACCGCGCGTGCCATCGCCGTGATCTTCGCGACATCAGGATCGGTCGCGACATCGATGAGATCGTGATTGTCTTTCAGGCGGAACAGCAGGCGATAGAGGATCGCGAAGCGCTCGCCGTCCCGATGCAGGATCGCAGCCTTGGCGAGGTCGATAAATTTGCTTGATACGCTGAAGGTGCCGTCGTTCACCTCGAGGATCGGCGACGGCGCGGGCGGTGCAAACAGATCGGCTTCGCCGCCTCGCACGGCCCAGGTTACATCGTCAGGCGCAACATGATGAAGCACGAGGGCGCGCGCGGTTTTGCGCCAGCCGTCGAAATCGGTTTCGCTGTCGAGGGTGATGTACTGCATCAGAAGCCAAACCCCAATTGTGTTGCTTTCGGCTTGAACCGTTCGATCAGCCGCGCCTCGTCGAGGCTATGCGGCGAGGGGCGGTGGTCGCTGAGGACGATGAACGGCAGCGCCTTGTGCTTGGGCACGTGCAGCCGTGCGAGATCGGACAGGCGGATCGTTGTGGTGCGCCGCGTCGCGATGATGCGCTCGACCGCCTTGGTGCCGAAGCCCGGCACGCGCAGCAGCTCCTCGCGGCTGGCGCGGTTGACGTCGAGGGGAAAACGGTCGCGATGGCGCAGCGCCCAGGCAAGCTTTGGATCGATGTCGAGCGGCAGCATGGCGCTGTCGTCGACGATCTCGCCGACGGCGAAGCCGTAAAATCGCATCAGCCAGTCGGCCTGGTAGAGCCGGTGCTCGCGCAGCAAGGGCGGCTGGACCAGAGGCAGTGCGCGGCTGGCATCGGGGATCGGGCTGAAGGCTGAGTAGTAGACGCGCCGCAGTCGGTACGAGCCGTAGAGATTGGCGCTGGTGTGGAGAATGGTGTGGTCGTTCGCGCTGTCGGCCCCGACGATCATCTGTGTGCTTTGACCGGCCGGCGCGAAGCGCTGTGGTTTCGCCTTTGTTTTCACGCTTCGATCTTCTTCGGCTTCGTCCAGCTTCAGCCGCAGCCGGCCCATGGTGCGGCGGATCGCGCGCACGTCCTTCTCGGGTGCGAATTGCTGCAGGCTCGTCTCCTGTGGCATCTCGATGTTGATGGAGAGGCGGTCGGCATATTTGCCGGCTTCCGCGATCAGCGCGTCGTCGGCCTCGGGAATGGTTTTGAGGTGGATGTAGCCGCGGAAGTGATGCTCCTCGCGCAGCTTGCGCGCGACGCTGACCACTTGCTCCATCGTGTAGTCGGGGCTGCGGATGATGCCGGAGGAGAGAAACAGCCCCTCGATGTAATTGCGCCGGTAGAAGTCGAGCGTCAGCTTGACGACTTCATCGATGGTGAAGCGGGCGCGCGGCACATTGGAGGAGGCGCGGTTGACGCAATAGAGGCAATCGTAATTGCACGCGTTGGTCAGCAGCACCTTGAGCAGCGAGATGCAGCGTCCGTCCGGCGCGTAGGAATGACAGATGCCCATACCGGGCGCGGTCGAGCCCATGCCCTTGCCGTCGCTGGAATCCCGCTTTTCGGTGCCGCTGGATGCGCAGGACGCATCGTACTTGGCGGCGTCCGCGAGAATTGCCAGCTTGCGTTGTACGTCCATCCTGGAATCCCTTTGATTCAGTTCATGAATCCATTTGCGCGCCAATTCGATTGACTCTCTGCGCGCCGTTAGCTTTATATTAGAACATATCATGAACAAATGAGCCAGCCGTTGGTTCTTCTTTTGAAGGCCACGGCAATCACCTCTGAAGGAGCGGCGAGCATGAGCGGCGCACGCATGAGCGCGCTTGCGACCTTGCGCAGCCAGATCGAACGGATCGAGACGGCGGAGGTCGTGCATCATCACGACCGCGTCGCGCTCGGCCATAGTGAGGCCGACCGCGCGCTGAAGGGCGGGCTCGCACGTGCGGCGATCCACGAGGTGTTTTGCGAGGGCCGGCAAGGCGCGTCCGGGACGGGCTTCGTGATGGGGCTTGCGGGCCGCGTCTCGGCACAGCGGCCGCTGCTGTGGGTGCGGCAGGATTTCTCGGAAATCGAGACCGGCGCGTTGTCGATGAGCGGGCTCGCCGAGCTCGGCCTCGATCCGCGCCGCGTGGTGATGGTGCGCGCCGCCGATGTCGAGAGCGCGCTGCGCACCTCGGCCGATGCGCTCGCTTGCGATGCGCTTGGCGCCGTCGTGCTCGAGCTCTGGGGCGAGACAAGACAGTTCGATCTCGTGGCGAGCCGCAAGCTGACGCTGGCTGCACAAGGCTCCGGCGTCACCGGCCTGTTGCTGCGCATGGCCGCGCAGCCGCTACCCTCAACCGCGGAGACGCGATGGATGCTGCGCGCGGCGCATTCGCCGCCGGGATCTGCGTGGAGTGCCTGGGGCGCCCCGCGCTTCGATGCCGAGCTGTTGCGCAATCGTCATGGCCTGTGCGGCCGCTGGATCATGGAATGGAATTGTGATGAGTGCCAGTTCAGTGAACCGTCGGCGTATTCTCAGCCTGTGGCTGCCGCGCCTGCCCATCGACCGGATTCAGCGGTTCTTCAACAGCGCCGGGCTGGGTAAGAATACCAATGAGCCGAGCATCGTTGTTATCAAGAACAACAATGCGCTGGTGATCCACGCGCTGGACGAGCCCGCCGAGCGGCTCGGCCTGTATATCGGCCAGCCGCTGGCCAATGCGCGGGCGATGTGCCCGGATCTGAAAGTGTTCGACGCCGATGTCGTGGCCGATGCGAAGACGCTCAGCGACATCGCCGATTGGTGCGACCGCTTCACGCCGTTGGTGGCGCTCGATCCGCCGCACGGTCTGTTCCTCGACATTACCGGCTGCGCGCATCTGTTCGGCGGTGAAGCGGCGCTGCTAAAGATGCTGGTTCATGCGCTGGGACGTCAGGGCTTTGCCGTCAGCGCGGCCATTGCCGGCACCTCGGTCTGCGCGCGCACGCTGACGCGACAAGCCACGGGCAGTATCGTCGCCGACGGCGGGGAGGCGGCGGCGATCGATAGGTTTCCGGTGTCCGCGCTCGGTGCGGACGAGGCCATCACCACCGGTCTGCGCCGCGCCGGCCTGAAGACCATCGGCGATGTCGCCTCGCGCGCTCCGAGCGAAATCACAGCGCGGTTCGGTGCGCGGTTCTCGACGCTACTTGCGCATGCGCTGGGACAGGGCGATGCGCCGATCAATCCGCGAAAGCCGCTGCCTGACTACATCGTGGAAAAACGTTTTGCCGAGCCGATCGCGACGGACACCATGATCGCGATGACGCTGTCGCGGCTGGCCGACACGTTGATTACCTCCATGGAGAAGCAGGGCAAGGGCGCGCGCCGCCTGGAGGCCGCGTTCTTCCGCACCGACGGCGTGGTGCGCGCGATCACGGTCGAAACCGGACGTCCCGTGACGCGAAGCGCGGTCATTGACCGCCTGTTCCGCGAACGTCTCGATGCGCTTGCCGATCCCATCGATCCCGGCTTCGGCTTCGACATGGTGCGGCTGTCGGCAAGCCGCACCGAGATCGTGGTGCAGGAGCAGCGCGATCTCGACGCGCATGTCCACGACAATGACGAACTTGCGGCGCTGATCGATCGTATCGCTGCGCGTATCGGCGGAAAACGCGTCGTCGTACATTTGCCGCAAGACACGCACATCCCCGAGCAGGCGGTGCTGGCCGCGCCCGCCCAGCATCATCTCGCCACTGCCATGCAGGCCAAGTGGCCCGATCGTGCCGAGGGTGAGCCGCCGCTGCGCCCCTTAAGGCTGTTCGACCAGCCGGAGCCGGTCACCGTGCCGTTCGCGACCGTGCCTGACGGTCCGCCGCACCAATTCACCTGGCGACGGGCGAAACATGCGGTGGTGCGGGTGGAAGGACCCGAGCGCATCGCCATGGAATGGTGGCGGCAGGACGGCAAGCAGCTGACGCGGGATTATTTCCGCATCGAGGATGCCGAGGGCCTGCGCTTCTGGATCTTTCGCGACGGCCTTTACGAGGGAGAGGTGTTCGACGCCGACGGCAAGCCCGCGTCCCCCAACTGGTATGTGCATGGTCTCTTCGCATGAATACGCCCGCTTATGCCGAGATCGGCATCACCACCAATTTTTCCTTCCTGCGCGGCGGCTCGGATCCGCGCGCTTATGTGCATCAGGCCAGCAAGCTCAACATTCCAGTGATCGGCATCGCCGATCACAACACGCTCGCCGGCGTGGTGCGCGCCTGGAATGAGCTCGACAATGACAAGGTTCTGCACAAGCCGAAGCTCCTGATCGGCGCGCGCATCGTCTTCATCGACGGCACGCCCGACATTTTCGTCTATCCGCGCGACCGTGCCGCCTATGGCCGGCTGTGCCAGCTTCTCACCCGGGGCAAGCGCGGCGACGACATCACGCGGATCGAGAAGGGCGAGTGCTGCCTCAGCTTTGCCGATCTGCTCGAGTTTTCCGAAGGGCAACTTCTGATCCTGATGCTGCCGCATCGGTTCGATCAGGCGCAAGCGCTGGACCTTCTCGCAAAGCTGAAAGCAAGCCGCGCCGACGGCGTGTGGCTGGCGGCGAGCCTGATCTATCGCGGCGACGACCGCCGCCGCTTGGCGCGGCTGGACGATCTCGCCGCCAGGGCAAAAGTGCCTCTGCTCGCGACCAACGAGGTGCTCTACCACGATCCCGGCCGCCGTCCGCTTCAGGACGTGCTGACCTGCATCCGGGAAAAGACCACGATCGAGGCGGTCGGACGCAAGCTGGAAGCCAACGCGGAACGCTTCCTGAAGACCCCCCGAGAGATGGCGCGACTGTTCCGCGATTTTCCGGGGGCGATCGCGGAGACCATGCGCTTTGCCGACAGGATCGACTTCACGCTCGACCAGCTCAAATACCAATATCCTGATGAGCCGGTGCCGCCCGGCAAGACCGCGCAGGGGCATCTGGAGGATCTGACCTGGGCGGGCGTCGACAAATATTTCGGCGGCAAGATCGACGACAAGCTGCGCGCGACGCTGAACAAGGAGCTCGCGCTGATATCAGAGCTGAAATACGCGCATTACTTCCTCACCGTGCACGACATCGTGCACTACGCACGCAGCCAGAACATTCTGTGCCAGGGGCGGGGATCGGCGGCGAATTCGGCCGTCTGCTACGTGCTCGGCATCACCTCGGTCGACCCGACCAAGGTCGATCTCTTGTTCGAGCGTTTCATCTCCAAAGAGCGGCTGGAGCCGCCCGACATCGACGTCGATTTCGAGCATTCTCGGCGCGAGGAGGTGATGCAATATGTCTATCGCCGCTATGGCCGCCACCGCGCCGCGATCATCGCCACTGTCATCCATTATCGTCCGCGCAGCGCCATCCGCGACGTCGGCAAGGCGCTGGGGCTGACCGAGGACGTCACCGCCGCGCTCGCCGACACCGTCTGGGGCAGCTGGGGCAAGGGCCTCAACGACATGCAGGTCCGGCAGGCCGGGCTCGATCCCAAAAATCCCATGATCAACCTCGCGGTCGAGCTGGCGACCGAGCTGATCGAATTCCCGCGCCATCTCTCTCAGCATGTCGGCGGCTATGTCCTGACCCAGGACCGGCTCGACACCTATGTGCCGATCGGCAATGCCGCAATGGACGACCGCACTTTCATCGAATGGGACAAGGACGACGTCGACGCGCTGAACATGATGAAGGTCGACGTGCTGGCGCTGGGCATGCTGACCTGCATCAGGAAATGTTTTGATCTGATCGACCAGCACAAGGGCAAGCGTTGGGTTTTGGCGACCGTCCCGCAGGACGACTCCAAGGTTTACGACATGCTGTGTGCCGGCGAGTCGCTCGGCGTGTTCCAGGTCGAGAGCCGCGCCCAGATGAACATGCTGCCACGGCTGAAGCCGCGGACCTTCTACGATCTCGTCATCGAGGTCGCGATCGTGCGACCGGGGCCGATCCAGGGCGATATGGTGCATCCCTATTTGCGGCGGCGGAATGGTCTGGAGAAGGTGAGCTATCCGTCTCCGTCGCCGGATCACGGCGACAAAAATGAACTTTACAATGTGCTGCACAAAACGCTGGGTGTGCCCTTGTTCCAGGAGCAGGCGATGCGCATCGCCATCGAGGCCGCACATTTCACCTCCGAGGAGGCCAACGGCCTGCGCCGCTCGATGGCGACTTTTCGCAATGTCGGCACCATCGGCCAATACGAGGAGAAGCTGATCGGCAACATGGTCGCGCGCGGCTATGATGCAAACTTCGCCCGAAGCTGCTTTGACCAGATCAAGGGCTTTGGCTCCTATGGTTTTCCGGAGAGCCATGCCGCGAGCTTTGCCCAGCTGGTCTACATCTCGTCATGGCTGAAATATCATCATCCCGACGCCTTCTGCTGCGGCCTGTTGAACTCGCAGCCGATGGGCTTCTACGCGCCGGCGCAGATCGTCGGCGATGCTCGCAAGAACGGCGTCGAGGTGCGCGAGATCGATGTGTCCTACAGCTTTGCGCAGAACACGCTGGAGGAGGGGAGCAGCAAATACTGCGCAGTGCGTCTGGGTTTTCGTCAGATCGACGGCTTTCACTGGCTGGACGAGGACGAGGAGAGGCTGAAGCGCTCACAGTCGTCATTCCCGGGCGCGCGTAGCGCGAGCCCGGAATCCATCCGACCGCATATGCCTAGAGGAATGGATTCCCGGCTCGACGCTGACGCGTCGCCCCGGAATGACAAGAAAGAAGACTGGGCCTATCGCATCATCGCCGCGCGCAATCGCCGTCCGTTCACCTCGCTCGAAGACTTCGCCCGCGACACAGGCCTGCCCAAGCGCGCGCTGATCCTGCTGGCGGATGCCGATGCGTTCCGCTCGCTCGGGCTCGACCGCCGCGAGGCGCTGTGGCAGGTGCGGCGGCTGCCCGATGACGTCGCGCTGCCGCTGTTCGAAGCGGCCACCGCGCGCGAGCAGCCGGACGAGCACGCCAGGCCGTTGCCTGAGATGCCGCGCCCAGAGCAGGTTGTTGCCGATTACCAGACCATCCGGCTCTCGCTCAAAGGCCATCCGATGGAATTCTTGCGCGAGATGTTTACGCGCGAGCGCATCGTCGCCTGCAGGGAGATCAGCCACCAGAACGAGCGGCGCCGTGTCCGCTGCGCCGGCGTGGTCTTGGTGCGGCAGCGGCCCGGCAGCGCCAGCGGCGTCGTGTTCATGACGCTGGAGGACGAAACCGGCATCGCCAATGTCGTGGTCTGGCCCAAGGTCATGGAGCAGTACCGCAAGGAGGTGATGGGCGCGCGCCTCATCGAGGTGCAGGGCTATATCCAGAGCAGCCCCGAGAAGGTGACGCATCTGATCGCCCAGCGGATGATCGACCGCTCGCACGATCTGGTTGGTCTCGCCAACGATGCCCTGAGCCGCAAGCATCCGGTACCCGCAGGCGCCACATTGGTCGAGCCGCTCAACGAAGACCCCCGCGCCCTCGCGGACATGCCCGCGCAAAAAATCCGCCACCCCCGCAACGTCCGCATCCTGCCGCCGTCGCGGGATTTTCATTGAGGGAATGGCGCAGGATGTTGCTACGCTCACAATGACGAGTTTGTTGAAGCGATCGCGCGACACATTCTCATCCTCATGGTCGGGACAAGCCCGGCCATGACCGAGTGAAATTCAAAAATTCACCCGGTTCGAGATCGCGCCGTCCACCACCAGATTCGATCCCGTGGTGAATCCCGACACCGGGCTGGCCAGGAACACCGCGGCGCTCGCGATCTCCTGCGGCGTTGCCATGCGTCCGGTCGGATTGCGCTTCATCGCATCATTGTAACGCTCGGGCATGTTCTGCTCGATCATGTTCCAGACGCCGCCCTTGAAATAGACGGTGCCGGGCGAGACCACGTTCACGCGGATCTTCTTCTTGGCGTATTGCCGCGCCAATCCCTTGGCCATATGGATCAGGGCAGCCTTGATCGGGCCGTAGGAGCTGGCGAGATCGGCCTGCGCCGCCGAAATCGAAGAGATGATGACGAAGGCGGCGTCGCCGTTGCGCGCGCCGCTGGCTTCGAGGAACGGCCGCGCGGCATCGAACGCGTGCACGGCGCCGAGCACGTCGAGCCGGAAGTTCTGCTCCCATGACGCGGGATCATGGCCTTGCGCCATGGCGCCGGCATTGGAAAACAGCATGTCAATGCCACCGAGCTCCTTTGCTGCGCCCTCGACCCACGCCTTCAGCGCCACACCATCGGTGACGTCGACGGTGCCGCCGGTGGCATTGATGCCGCTCGCTTTCAGTTCATTGACGGTCGCTGCGACCTGCTCTGCATTGCGCGCGCAGACCGCGACATTGGCGCCTTCACCGGCCAGCGTCGCCGCAATCGCCCGACCGATGCCGCGCGTGCCGCCGAGCACGACGGCGTTTTTGCCTTTGAGACCGAGATCCATTGTGGGGTTTTCCTTGTTGTTGGTGCAGAGAGTGTAGCTGTTTCGATCGATCCCCAGAACTCTCCAATTCGTCATTGCGAGCGCCGCGAAGCAATCCAGAAATGCATCTCTGGAAACAGCCAGGATTGCTTCGTCGCAAGAGCTCCTCGCAATGACGACGCGGATGGAGGACCCCGGCTCACTCCGGCGCAGCCCCCACCGGCGGACCGCCGGGCGGGCGATGCAGGAAGGTTAGCGACGCATAGGCGCCGACCCAGGAGCCGGCCGCCGCGAAAGCGACATAGACGGCATTTTCGGTATAGCTGATCACGGCGTAGGAGGAGAGCAGATACCAGATCGCGCTCCAGCTCGCCGCCGGCACACGCTTGCGCGCGACGACCGCTGAGGTGAACATCACATAGACCGCGTCGGTGGCCGCTGTCGCGACGAACACGGCGCCGGCGGTGAGGGGATCGATGGCAGCCATTGCAATCCTTTCCGTGCTCATGGGATCGTGGCAAAGCTAAAGGGAGAAAAGAGGCCATGCAAAGCCCCGCTGACATCCTCAAGGGTATCTGGACCTCCGCCGGCGGGGATCTGACCGCGCTCGAACGCGTGCGCCTGACCGGAGAGGAGCCCCAGATCCCATCCTCCTTCCGTGTTGCCGTCGCAGGGCAGGCAACGATCGCCGCCGCCGGCCTTGCCGCTGCCGAAATCTGGAGACTGCGCAGCGGCGAGGCACAGGATGTCTCCGTCGACATGCGCCATGCCGTTGCCGAATGCCGTTCCGAGCGTTATCTGCGCCTCGACGACAAGCCGCCACCGCCGGCCTGGGACGCCATTGCCGGCGTCTACAAGACCGGCGACGACCGTTTCGTCCGCTGCCACACCAATTTCCCGCACCACCGCGACGCCGTCTGCAAGGTGCTTGGCTGCGCGCCCGAGCGCGGGCAGGTGGCGGCCGCCTTGAAGCAATGGAAGGGCGGGGATTTTGAAACGGCGGTCTATGCCGCCGGCGGCGTCGTTGCGCTGATGCGCTCTTACGACGAATGGTCCGCGCTGCCGCAAGCACAAGCACTCGCCGAGCTGCCGCTGATCTCGATCGAGAAGATCGGCGATGCCCCGCCGAAGCCCTGGCCTGAAGGCGAACGCCCGCTCGCGGGTCTGCGCGTGCTCGATCTCTCCCGCGTCATCGCAGGGCCCGTCGCCGGACGCACGCTCGCCGCGCATGGGGCGGATGTGCTGCTCGTCTCGGGGCCCGATCTGCCGGCCATTCCCTGGCTCACCATCGATACCGGCCGCGGCAAGCTCACCACCTTTATCGGGTTGAAGAGCGAAACAGGTCGGGCGCAAATGCGCGAACTGCTGAAAGACGCTGACGTCTTTTCGCAAGGCTATCGCCCACGCGCTCTCGCAGCTCTTGGCTTCTCGCCGGAGCAGGCCGCGGAGATCAATCCGGGCATCGTGTATGTGACGTTGTCGGCCTATGGCCATGCCGGCCCGTGGGCCGAGCGGCGTGGCTTCGATTCGCTGGTACAGACCACGACCGGCTTCAACGATGCGGAAGGGAAGGCCGCCGGCATCGATAGCCCGAAGGAATTGCCGGCGCAGATGCTCGACCACGCCACCGGCTATCTGATGGCGTTCGGCGCCATGATGGCCAAGGCGCGGCAGGCGAGCGAAGGCGGCAGCTGGCATGTGCGCGTGTCGCTGGCGCAGACCGGACGCTGGCTGTGGAATCTCGGCCGGCTCGATGGAGGCCTCAACACCCCCGACCTTACGGGTGAGGCCGTACATGCTGCGTTCATGGAAACGGTGTCATCTGGCTTCGGCACGTTGAAGGCGGTGCGCCATTCGGCCGTGCTGTCGAAGACGCCGGCGCAATGGCGCCGTCCGGCAATGCCGCTCGGCAGCCATCCGCCGCAATGGCCGCGCCGAAGCTGACGTGAAGCTGACGGTGTCGCAAAATTTTAACGCAAACCGAAAGACGAGCCGCGTTTTTTAGGTTGTCTGAAATCTCAATTCGGCACTATTAGCGCGACCGATGAGGCAGTCGTCTGCCGAGATCGTCGCAGACATGTCCGGGCCCCATGGTAGCTGAAAATACCAAACGATTGCAGGTGCTTACAAAGCGACGGGTAATCACATCCGTAGTTTTACTGGCGCTTGCCGGGGCGGGTGCTTACGGCCTGATGTTTGCGGGTGCCAAAGAGAAGCAGCACTCCGAAGTCTCCAGCCAGTCGCGCAAGAACGCTCAGAATTTCAAGCCGACTCCGTCCGAATGGGCGACGCTGACGATCGAACCGGTCAACGCCAAGACGTTTCGGGCCGAGTATGTCACCGAAGGCAAGGTCGCGGTCGACGAGGACCACTCGACGCCGGTGTTCTCGCCTTATGCGGGCCGGGTGACCAGGCTGCTCGCCAAGCCCGGCGAGAGCGTAACGCAGGGTCAACCGCTGTTTACAATCGAGGCCGCCGATACCGTGCAGGCCCAGAACGATTTCATCGCGGCGATGACATCGCAGAACAAGGCAAAGTCGGCGCTTGAGCTCGCCGACATCCAATACAAACGCGCCAAGGATCTCTACGAGGGCCGCGCCATTCCCCTCAAGGATTATCAACAGGCGGAAGCGACCCAGGTCCAGGCGCAGAATGACATGCGCTCCGCGGTGACGGCGCTGGAGGCTGCAAACAACAAACTGCGCATCCTCGGTTTCACGGACGAAACGATCAAGGCGTTCCAGAACAAGGGCACCATCAATCCTGAAATCACGATCTACGCGCCGCTCTCCGGCACGGTCGTGCAGCGCAAGATCGGTCCCGGACAATATGTCAGTGCCGGCGCCAGCGATCCGGTGTTCGTGATCGGCGACCTCTCCACGGTCTGGCTTACCGCCTTCGTGCGCGAGAGCGATGCTGCGCAGGTCAGCGTTGGGCAGGACATCCTGGTCAACGTGATGGCGCTGCCGGGCCGTCCCTTGACCGCGAAGATCAACTACGTCGCTGCCGCGATCGATCCGAACACCCGCCGCCTGCTTGTCCGGGCCACCATCGACAACAAGGATGGCCTGCTCAAGCCGGAAATGTTCGCCAATGTCACGATCTATTCAGCCGGCGACCGCGGGGCGCCCGCGGTGCCGAAGCAGGCGCTGATCTATGAAGGCAACCAGGTCCGCATCTGGGTCGCGCGTGAGGACAAGTCAGTCGAGCTCCGCCAGATCAAGATCGGCCTCATCAACGGCAACCTCGTCGAGGTGACCAGCAACCTGAAGCCCGGCGAACAGATCGTCGTCAAAGGCAGCCTGTTCATCGACCGCGCGGCGTCCGGTAGCTGAATCGACGACCCCAAGAAACTGCGAAAAACCTGAATGGACCGTCTCGTCGCCCTTGCCGTCAACCGGCGCTTCCTGATGGTCGGCATGTTCGTCGCCGTATTCATCGGCGGCCTGATAGCATTCAACCAGCTCAACATCGAGGCCTATCCCGACCCGACCCCGCCGATGGTCGACATCGTCACCCAGAGCCCGGGCCTGTCGGCGGAAGAAATCGAACGCTACATCACCATCCCGATCGAGACCCAGGTCGCGGGCCTGAAGAACCTCACGACCATCCGCACCATCTCGCTGTACGGTCTCTCCGACGTCAAAATGCAGTTCTCCTTCGCCTACACCTATGAGGAGGCGTTGCAGCAGGTCTTGAACCGTCTGGCGCAACTCGCGCCGCTGCCGGGTAATGTGCAGCCGCAGATCTCGCCCTTGAGTCCGATCGGCGAAATCTTCCGCTATCGCCTGGTCGGTCCGCCGAACTACAGCGTGCTCGACCTCAAGACCATCCAGGACTGGATCCTCCAGCGCCGCTTCCGCGCCGTGCCCGGCGTGATCGATGTCACCGGTTGGGGCGGCAAGAGCAAGACCTACGAGCTTCAAGTCGACAATAACAAGCTGGTCGCCAACGGCCTGACGTTGCCGCAACTGCTCCAGGCGGTCAGCAATTCCAACGTCAACGTCGGCGGCAACACGGTCAATATCGGCCAGCAATCCGCCGTGGTACGCGGCGTCGGCCTGATCAAGTCGATCGACGACCTCGCCAACACCATGGTGGCGCAGACCAACGGCAACCCGGTGCTGGTGAAGGACGTCGCCACCGTCACCGTGGGCCAGAAGCCGCGTCTCGGTATCGCCGGCCTCGACGATGCCGACGACATCGTGCAGGGCATCGTGCTGATGCGGCGCGGCGAGCAGAGCACGCCGACCATCAATCGCGTCGAACAGCTCGTCGCGCAGATCAACGGCTCGACGATCCTGCCGCCGGGCGTGCGCATCGAGCGCATCTACGACCGCAAGGACCTGATCGACCTCACCACCCACACCGTGCTGCACAACATGGTGGTCGGTATCCTCTTGATCGTGCTGCTGCAGTGGATCTTCCTCGGGGACCTCCGCAGTGCCCTGATCGTCGGTGCCACCATTCCGTTCGCGCTATTCTTCGCCGTGATCATCCTGGTGCTGCGCGGGGAATCGGCCAATTTGCTCTCGGTCGGCGCGATCGATTTCGGCCTGATCGTCGATGCTACCGTGATCATGGTGGAGGCGATCTTCCGCCGTCTGACGCAGACCACGCCGACCTCGGAATCCGAGCAGATGTCTCCCGAGACGCTGTTCGGCATGAAGAGCCACGCCATCCTCAGTGCCGCGGCCGACGTTTCGCGTTCGATCTTCTTTGCCGCCGCCATCATCATCGCGGCCTTCCTGCCGCTGTTCACGCTGTCGGGCGTCGAGGGCAACATCTTCGGGCCGATGGCGCGCACCTATGCCTATGCGCTCGCCGGCGGCCTGCTGGCGACCTTCACCGTCACGCCGGCGCTGTCCGCGATCATCCTGCCGGCGCATGTCGAGGAGACCGAGACGCGGGTGATGCAGGTTCTGCACCGGCTCTACATGCCGGTGCTGAACTGGGCCGTCGCCAACCGCACCATCGTGCTCGGCGGCGCAGCCGGCCTCGTTGTGATGACGATCGTGTTCGGCCGGCTGCTCGGCCTCGAATTCCTGCCCAAGCTCGAAGAGGGCAACCTCTGGATCCGCGCCACGCTGCCGCCCACCATCTCGCTCCAGGAAGGCAACACCTACGTCAACGAGATGCGCAAGTTGATCCGTGCGCGGCCCGAGGTCGAGTCCGTGGTGTCGCAACATGGCCGTCCTGACGACGGTACCGACGCCGCCGGCTTCTTCAATGCCGAGTTCTTCGCGCCGCTGAAGCCCGCGAGCGAGTGGCCGGGCACGCACGACAAGGAAGTGCTGACGGCGGAGCTGCTCAAGCAGCTCGACGACCGCTTCCCCGGCGTCGAGTTCAACTTCTCGCAATATCTCCAGGACAACGTCTCTGAAGCCGTCTCCGGTGTGAAGGGCGAGAACTCGATCAAGCTGTTCGGCAGCGATCTGCAGGCACTGACCGACACCGCCAACAAGATCAAACAGGTGCTGTCGACGGTGCAGGGTGTTACCGATCTCGCGGTCTTCACCTCGCTCGGGCAGCCGACCGTGCAGATCGACATCGATCGCGCCAAGGCGGCGCGCTACGGGCTCGCGCCCGGCGACATCAACGCCACCATCAAGGTCGCGATCGGCGGCGACACTGCGGGCGACCTCTACGAGCCGGGAAGCGACCGTCACTTCCCGATCATCGTTCGCCTTGCGCCGGAATATCGCCGCAGCGCCGAGGCGATCCAGAATATCCGGATCGGTGCGCCCGGGCCGAACGGCTCGATCACCCAGATCCCCCTGAGCGAAGTCGCCACCATCAGCCTCGTCTCCGGTGCGGCCTACATCTATCGCGAGCAGCAGGAACGCTATCTGCCGATCAAGTTCTCGGTGCGCGAGCGCGACCTCGGCAGCGCCATCCGCGAGGCGCAGCAGAAGATCGCCGAGCAGGTCCAGCTGCCGCCCGGCTCGCACATGGAATGGGTCGGCGAGTTCGGCAATCTCCAGGATGCGATTCGGCGGTTGTCGATCGTGGTGCCGATCTCGCTGGCTCTGATCGGCATCCTGCTCTGGTTCAATTTCGGCTCGATGACCGACACGCTGCTCGCCATGAGCGTGATCCCGATGGCGATCTTCGGCGGCGTGCTTGGCCTCTTGATCTCCGGCACCGCCTTCAGCGTCTCGGCGGCGATCGGCTTCATCGCCTTGTTCGGCATCGCCGTGATGGACGGCATCATCATCCTCTCGCAATTCAACCAGTTGATCGAAGAGGGCATGGATCGCATGAGCGCGGTAATCCGCACCGGCGAGTTGCAGCTCCGGCCCGTGCTGATGACCTGCGTGGTCGCAGGCGTCGGCCTGTTGCCGGCCGCATTGTCGGAAGGCATCGGTTCGCAAGTGCAGAAGCCGCTCGCGGTCGTCGTCGTCACCGGCATGATGCTGGCGCCGGTGGTGATCCTCGTCACGTTGCCGGTGCTGATCTCCTTCTTCTCGCGCCGCGCGCGCTGACAGCCACCGCGGCTCAGAAACCGTACAGCCGCGCCGGATTATCGACCAGGATCTTCCTGCGCACATCCGCATCCGGCGCCCACACCGGAAGCTGGTTGAGCAGGCGGCCATCGTCGATCTGATAGAGCGGCGCGATGTCGGTGGCTTTCCGCCCCTCGACGTGACTCGAATCGGGGTGCGGCCAGTCGGTGCCCCAGACGATGCGGTCCGCATTCGCTGTGATGAGCGCGCGGGCATAAGGCACCATGTCCTGGTAATCGGGTGCAAGCTTCGACGAGCGGTATGCGCCGGAGATCTTCACATAGGCCTTGCCGGATTTGACGAGCGCGACGAGGTCGGCAAAGCCGGGCTGCTCCAGTCCGAGCGAGGCCTCGAGGCCGCCGAAATGGTCGAACACGGCAGGGACCGGTGAAGCCAGCACCAGATCCTTGATGGCGGAGATCATCGGCAGCGTGGTGTAGAGCTGCACGTGCCAGGCGCGGGCCTTCATGCGTTCGGCAGCGGCGGTGAAGCGGGCGCGACCGACATCGGGATCGCTGATGCCGCCGGTCGCGAGATTGATGCGGATGCCGCGAAAACCCTCCTGCTGCATGGTGTCGAGCTGGCCCTCCGTCGTCTTGTCGTCGATCACGGCGACACCGCGCGCATTCGCTCCGCGCGCCTTCATGCCGAACAGGGTGGAGGAATTGTCGGTGCCGTAGACGCTCGGGGTGACGATCACGACGCGCTCGATATGCAGCGCCTTGTGCAACGCGGCCATCTCTTCCGGTGAGGCCGGCTCCGGCGTGTAGACCCGGCCGGCGAAGAACGGAAATTTCTCGACATCACCGTGGATATGGGTGTGGCAGTCGCAGGCGTGCGGCGGGACGTCAAAATTGACCGGCGTTGCGGGTTGCGACGCACGCGCGTGGGCTCTGGTGCTCATGGCTACTCCGGCGGCGAGAGAGGTAAGCAGGACACTGCGTCGGTTGAGCATGGCTTCACTCCTGCTTCGTTCCCTTATGCCTTGTCGCGAAGAACAATATCACATGGTCAGGGTAGTCGCTGTGCTTCGCTGCATAGCAGCTCGACCAGCTCGGCAACGGGGCGTGACCCGTCAACGCGAACGACCGGGCAGGACAGGCGGGCGAGCCATGCCTCGTCTTTCACGAGACTGCGTCCGTTGCGATCACCGGCGTCGTAGTGCGAGGCCCATTCAACGAACGCCTCCACCTCCTGGCCGCGCCAGCCCCCGGGCGCGACAGCGTCGGCACCGAAGTGCGTCGCTTCCCGGGCGCGCAGACGCTGCATACGAAGCTCGCGCGGTGTGGTCACGAAGACAACGAGATCGAAGAACCGGACGAGTTCGTCGCCCCAGCCGGTGACGGTGCCGCTGAGCACCCAATCGAGACGCGGCAGAAACATCTCACGCATCAGGCGCAGCCGATCGGCGGCAGGGCGCGTCGTCTGGTAGGGCGGCGCGGTCGGCAGCCAGAAATAATCGTCGGTGTCGTGATGCGGCAGCGCCAACCGGCTCGCCAGTGCGCGGCCGAGCGTCGTCACGCCGGAGCCCGAAGCCCCCATCAGATGAATGCGGCGGCTCTTCATCGGTGTCGACCGAAAAGTTACTGCCCCGACGGCGTGCGCAGGCCGTGCCAGGCGTCGCGGACCTGATGGTAGTGCACTTCGGGCAGATAGTCCGGGGTGTTCAGGCTCAGCGTCTTGACGTCGAGATGGCCGACCGCGCTGAGCAGCGTGTAGGAGGCGATGACGCGGTCGCGCAGCGCGCCGATCAGGCGGGCCCTGGCCTGGATCAGATCGGCCTGCGAGTTCAGCACGTCGACCGTGGTGCGTTGTCCGCCGGCGGCCTCGCGCTGCACGCCCTGGAGCGCCACGGTCGCGGCCTTCACCTCGGACTCCGAAGCCGACACCGCGATTTTGGCGCCTTCATTGGCGACCCAGGCGCTGACGGCGGCGGTGCGTGCCTGGTTGCGCACCTGGTCGAGCACCAGCCGGCTCTGCGCCGTGACTTCCTTGGCCTGCCGGGTCTGCGAGGCGGCCTGGCCGCCGTCATAGATCGGCGCGGTGACGTTGGCGACGATCGAGGCCTGGTCGGTGGCGCGGGTGCCGAGTGTCTGGTCGCTGTCGCGGCTGCGGCTGACGCTGCCCTGGAGGCTGGCGCTCGGCAGCAGCGCGCCCTCGGCGACGCGGATATTGGTCGAGGCGACGTCGACGTCGAAGCTCGCGGCCATGACCGCCGGGTGCTCGCGGATCGCCATCGCGATCGAATCCTCGCGGCTCTTCGGCAGATAGCGATCGACCACTTCGGCAGGGCGAAGCGCGGTAGGCGCATTGCCGATCACCTGGGCGTAGGTCGCCTGGCTTACCGCGAGGGCGACCTCGGCGGCATTGAGATCGGCAAGGCCGCGATTGAGCCGCGCCTCGGCCTGGGCGGTATCGGTCGGGGTGACGTCGCCGGCGTTGAGACGGCGCTGGGTGATGGAAAGCGTCTCACGCAGGAAGGCGACGTTGGAGCGCTGGGCTTCGACCAGCGACTGGTTCGCCAGCACGTTGGTGTAGGCGGTAACCGCGTCGAGCAGCACGCCCTGACCGACATTGCGCAATGCCTCGCGGCCGGACTGCACCTGGAGTTCGGCGACCCGCACGCTGTTGGCAGTGCGGAAGCCGTTGAACAAGGTTTGCGACACCGTGACCCCGATGGTCCAGGGCTTCAGCGACGCGGTCTGAATCGTATTATCCGGAAGCAGGTTGCGCACCGCCTGCAAGCCGGCACTGAGGCTCGCCACGATCTGCGGCCGATAGCCGGCCAATGCCTGCGGCACGTTCTCGTCAGTGGCGCGTTGTCTTGCGCGCTCGGCATTGAGTTGCGGATTGGTCTGGTAGGCCTTGACCAGCGCTTCCGGCAGGGCCTCGGCGTGGGCTGCAGCGGGCAGGGCGCAGCAGAGCGCCAGCGTAGTCCATGTCGCCAGGACAGGACCCACGCCCGATCGACGCCGCGTCCTCACGCGACCAATTCTGGCGGCACGCCCAATCATGTAATCCCGCAAACCCCGGCTGTCCGCCCCCGCCGACGGCGGCTCTCTTAACTGTTTACCCAGCGCCGGTCGCGCAGGCAAACTGCCGCGGAGGAAACCCCCATGAAATCCGTGCTTGTTGCAGGCGCGTCACAGGGGTTCTGCGGAAAGGGGCGCAGCCTTACACCAGCCTGACCGTCCGTCGGCTTTACCGGTTCTTGTTCACCGGCTTGCGCTTCTCGATGAAGGCAGCCATGCCTTCGGAGCGGTCTTCGAGCGCGAAGGTCGCGTGAAACAGATTGCGCTCGACGCTCATGCCTTCACTGAGCGTGGTCTCGAAGGCGCGGTTGACCGCCTCTTTGGCCATCGCGACCGCCGGCCGCGACATTGCGGCGATCTTCTCCGCGGCTGCCATGGTCTCTTCCATCAGCTTGTCTGCCGGTACGATACGGCTGACGAGGCCACTGCGCTCGGCTTCCACCGCATCCATCATGCGCCCCGTGAGGCAGAGATCCATGGCCTTGGACTTGCCGATCGCACGCGTCAGGCGCTGGGTGCCGCCGATGCCGGGGATGGTCCCGAGCGTGATCTCGGGCTGACCGAATTTGGCGGTGTCGGCGGCGATGATGAAATCGCACATCATGGCGAGCTCGCAGCCGCCGCCAAGCGCGTAGCCGGCGACCGCCGCGATGGTCGGCTTGCGGCAGCGTGCGATACGGTCACCGCCGATCGCGGCAAAGTCCTCGGAGAACATGTCGATGAAGCTCTTCGGCTGCATCTCCTTGATGTCGGCTCCGGCTGCGAAAGCCTTTTCGCTGCCGGTCACGACGATGCAGCCGATGGCGTCGTCGGCTTCGAGGTCGTCGACGGCTGCTGCAATCTCGCGGAAAACCCCGAACGAGAGCGCGTTGAGCATCTTCGGCCGGTTCAGCTTGATGATGCCGACCGCGCCTTTGCTTTCGACGATGATGTGTTCGAACGTGCTCATGCTCCACCCGCGCTTTTGATTGAGCCGGCAATGTGCCCGCTGGCGGGGTGGGCTTCAAGGGGCCAGGAGCCGCCGGGACGCGCGCAACCCGCGCGCCCCCGAGGAGTATCCGTCAGGTCAAAAATTAAGCCCGGATCAGGCCATGAACATGCGCGCGGCGGAGGCCAGTGTCAGCAGCGTACCGACGCCGATGAAGATCTTGCCGATCAGGGAGCTCTGGTCCCAGGCCGAGTTGGGCTGGCTGCTCGCCATCACCGGCGCCGGGCGCGGCTGCGCATCGGTTGCGGCGATCACTGCTTTCTGGGCGGGCGGGCTGTCCTGTTGCAGGGCGCGATCGAGGTCGTTGAGCTGGTCGGACGCGACCACCTGGCTCTCGGCATTGGGAGCCGTGGTGTTATCCGCTGCCGCCTGAACGTTGTCGTTGGCGCGCCCTGTCATTGCGGTCGCCGCAGCCGCAGGCGGGGTTGCTTCGGCAGGAGCCAGCTGCGCATTGGCATTGGCGACTTCCGGCGGCATCTGGCTCGAGCCCAGCACGTCGGCGCTGGCCTCTGTGCCAGCCTTGTTCCCAGTCTTGGCCCCGTCGGCCTGCGCCGTCGCAGCCGTCTGGTCGGGCTTGTCGGCTTTGTCGTCGGATTTCTGCACCGTCTTGCTGTCGGTATGACGGCGAGACGAATGGCTTCGCGGCTTGGCTGGCTTGCTCTCATCGGCCTGTTTGCTGGCGCTCGTGCCGGCCGCAGAGCTCGGCGCGGCCTGCGCCGTTAGGCCGGACAGCAGCAATCCTCCGGCCAAAACCACCAATGCCGCGCATTCGCTGGCTTTCATCATGTCGACGATCTCCCCAATACGCCCGTCCCGGGGGCGAACAGAGACCCTGGTGCATGACGACAGCGGGGCAAAAAGTGGGAATCTTCGGGCCACACCGGGCAAAACCGGGGCAAAGCGGTTGGGCGCCCCGGCCGGCCGGGTGCGGCACGGGCCGATCGGTGTTATGAGCCTGACCGGACGATCTGCGGCTGCTTCGGGGCGAGGCCCAGTGATCACGACTTCGTGATCGGTTGGGCTCCGGCGTAACAAATTGAAAGAGCGGCCGAATTGCAATGGTGAGGGGCGCGCGTGCGCGGACGTGAGGACGAATGGACCGGCCTGATGCGGTCGGCCATGGCAGGCGATGATGCGGCGTATCATCGGCTGTTGAAAGCGGTCACGCCGGTGCTGCGCGCTGCTGCGAGGCGCGGCCTGGCGAGGGCCGGGCAGCCTCCCGATCAGGCCGAGGACATCGTGCAGGAGATTTTGTTGGCGGTGCATCTGAAGCGGCACACCTGGGACAGCGAAGCGCCCTTCGCCCCCTGGCTGTTCGCGATCGCGCGCAACAAGCTGATCGATGCGCTGAGGCGCCGCGGCCGGCGCGTCTTCGTCAACATCGACGATTTCGCCGAAACGATGCCCGGCGAGGCGCCGCAGGAGAGGGCTTCGGCGGGCGAGGTCGCCGCGCAGCTCGACACGCTGCCGCAGCGCCAGCGCGACGTGTTGCAGTCGATCGCAGTCGATAGCGCCTCGATCAAGGATACGGCGGCGAAATTCTCGATGAGCGAAGGTGCGGTGCGGGTTGCGCTGCATCGCGGGCTTGCGGCCCTGACGGCCAAATTACGAGACAACTAATCATGGACACCGATCAACTCATCCGCACGCTCGCGGCCGACAACGCCCACCGCGCTCCACGCGTCGGTGCGTTGCTGACGACGGGCCTTTTGGTCGCGGCGCCGCTGTCGATCCTGATCTTCGCGACGTTCCTGGGCGTGCGTTCGGACGTGATGAGCGCCATGCACAATCCGTTCTTCGACATGAAGTTCGCAGTCACGCTGTCGCTCGCGATCCCCGCGATCATCATCAGCCTGCATCTGTCGCGGCCCGAAGCCTTGATGCGCGGCTGGGGTTGGCTCCTGTTGCTGCCCGTCGGACTGCTTGCGGTTGCCATCGGCAGCGAGGCGATGATGGCACCGGCCATGCCGATGACGATGCGGCTCGTCGGCAAGAACTCACGGGCGTGCCTGTCGGCGATCCCCGCAATGTCGCTGCCCCTTCTTGCCGGCGCCTTGTTCGGCCTGCGTCACGGCGCGCCGTCGCGGCCGGCGCTCGCCGGCGCACTCGCCGGCCTGCTGTCGGCCGGGCTTGCCGCCACGCTCTACGCTTCGCACTGCACCGACGACTCGCCGTTGTTCGTCGCGACCTGGTACACGATCGCGACCGCGGTCGTGACGGCCATCGGCGCGGCGGTCGGGTCGAAGGTGTTGCGGTATTAAGCCGCCGACGTCGTGTTCTGCATGCGATGGAAACGCAGCACCTGCTGGGCGGTGGAGCTGCGCAGCGCCTCGTAGGTATCGCGCAGCGACAGCATGTCGGTTTGCGAGCCGCCCGAGAGCTTTTCGCGCATGGCGATGATCGCGCGCACGCTCGACCATTGCATGCCGGCGACCTTGGCGAGGATCATGACGCCCTCGGTGCGGCTCTCGATCATGATGGTCTCGGCAGTCTCGACCGCGACGCCGGCCAGCGCCGCGAGGCCTGCATTGGTCTCGTCGAACTTGCCCTGCTCGGCGAACGTCGTGACCTGGAACTCGTTGAGACGGCCGTCGTCATGGAGCGACTTTACGAGCGCACGTGCCATCTCGGTCTGCCGGGTCATGGCGGCGGTACGGACCCGCAGCGCCGCCTCCCGGACCACGCTCGACACCTCGTCGGCAAGTTCGGGGTGGGCGGCCTGCAGCTTCCTGCGCACGCTCATGGAAGCCCTGGCGACCAACTTCAGATAATGATGGCGCGGCAGGTCGGGCCGCAGGCCGATGCAGGCGGCAAGGTCGTCGTCGCGCTCGGCGCGCGTGACGAGATCGGCGAGGCTGTCCTCGGAGAGCCTCGCGCCCGGATTGCTGACGGTCGACTGCACCACGTCTTCATTGCCGCGAGTCACCAGCACATCGGTCAGCGCCTCCGACAGCACCCGCCGTAGCGAGATCGCCTTGAGATGGGCCTGACTTTTGTTGCGCGCGATCTCGATCAGGGTCGTCTCGTCCAACCGCTCCGACTTGGAAAGCACGGGGCCGGCGACTTCGATAACGTCGTCGAGCGCGAGCGTGCGGATGATCTGGGGCGGCGCGGTGTTGATCGGCGCGAGCCGGTCGGCGAGCAGCACCTTCGCCGATGTTTCGATCTGCTCGATCAGGCACTGGAAGACGTCGTCGAACACGCGGATGTGGTCGTCGGAGTAATCCACCGCGTTGCCGACAAAGAGATCGGTGATGCGGCGCAGCGTCTCGACCCGGCGCGCGACCGTGCCGTGCGCGAGCGCGGTCTGCAATTCCTCGAGCAAATTTGCGGATGACTTCACGGATCTCGATCTCATAGCCCTGTCCTGGAGCGTTCAGTCCGGCGGCGTCTTCTCACGCGCCGGCAGCAATTGAAGTGGTCAGCCCGTGGCAATGCGGTTGCGCCCTTGCGCCTTGGCAGAATAAAGCGCGCTGTCCGCGCGCGCGAGGAACGTGTCGGCAGTATCAACGTCGCGCAGCGTCACGACGCCGGCGGAAATCGTCACGCTCATGGCTGGCGAGAATGCGCTCCAGTCGAGCTCGGCGACGATGCGGCGCAGACGATCGAGCATGCGTGAGGCGGCCTCGCTCGTGGCGCCGGGCAGCAGCAGCAGAAATTCCTCGCCGCCATAGCGGCCGAAACGGTCCTCGGGCCGGATGTTGGCGAAGATGGTGAGGGCGAAGGTCCGCAGTACTTCGTCGCCGACGGGATGGCCAAAGGCATCGTTGATGCGCTTGAACCAGTCGAGGTCGATCAGCGCGATGGCGCAAGGGCTGCCGGTCCGACGCGATTTCTCTATCTCGGCGTCGGGAAGCCGCATGATGCAGCGGCGGTTATAGGAGCCGGTCAGTTCGTCGAGTTCGGCGAGCTCCTCGATGCGCCGATAGGCGGCCTTCAGTTCGTTGCTGCGCTGGTAAAGGATCTTCCGCAACGTGGCGCCGAACAGGCCGAGGAAGGCGCACTGCCCGATCACCAATGCGAAACACAGCATCGAAGCGGCGCGCTCGATGCGGCTCGCAACCGGCAACCCGATCGGCAGGTCTGAGCCCAGGAACACGAAGGCGAGCCCGCAGGTGGCAAGACCCCAGGTGACCATCGCCTGCCGCGAGGTCATGCGCAGTGTGCCGAATGCGAAGATCAGGAACAGCACCGCCAGAAAGGCGATCCCGAGGGTCGGCACCGACACCAGGAACACGAATTGCAGCGCCATATGCGCCGAGATCTGGAAGACCGTCAGATAGTGGTCGGCGAACCTGTCGCCGACGCCGGCTTCCGACAGCACCGTGAAGGTGCCGATGATCAGCAGACCCCCGAACCAGAACAGCGTCGGAACGTTGGTCGAGACGGCGCCGTCGAAGGCGTAGAGCAGCAGCACCGAGGCGCCGAGCGAATAGCTTGCGACCTGGCCGACATACATCTGGCGGCGCTGCCGCATCCGTCGCGCGCACACGTCCGGGGACGTCGCATCGGACGCAAGCACGAGATCCGCAACCTCAGCGGCATTCCGCTCCGGAAAGGACGTTGCGGCCGTGCTCATGGTCCCGCCAATGGTGGATGTCAGCCGAAAAAATCTACGTGGCAAGCCTTTAGGTTTGGTATCCTTTTCGAACCGAATCCAAACGGGCCACTGGCCGGTGACGGGCCTTCGGCGGTGCGGGATTTTGCAGCCAATTAGGCATCGCAGGCGATATCGCGGACCAAAGCCGGCGCCGCGCGACATAAGGTGCATGGGGCGTGTTATGGACCGGGCTCGATCGGGCCGTCTGTGCCGGCCCACGGCAAGTCCGAAGAGAGCGTTTCCATATTATGTTACCGTTCCAGAGAGAAGCGGACGACCGCAGGTGGGACAAGGAAACCGCACGTATGTGGGGTAGATCACACAGGTCCCCGTATGAGTGCGGTAGGTTGAACAATTTTGCACCTCCCGTCGAACCGTCCTCCGCATCGACCCGACCAACCTTGCGAGACGGCCTTTGAGCGTGACACAGGCGGCTACGGACGAGGTCCTCATCGCCAGGATCGCCCAAGGTGACCGGCTCGCCATGCAGGTGCTGTACGGGCGGCACCATGTCAGGGTCTACAGATTCGGGCTCAGGCTCGTGCGGGACGAGCAGACGGCGGAAGACCTCATCAGCGAGGTGTTTCTTGACGTCTGGCGTCAGGCCGGCAAGTTCGAGGGTCGGTCCGCTGTTTCCACCTGGCTCCTGGCCATCACCCGATTCAAGGCCCTGTCTGCGCTTAGGCGTAGAAAGGATTTTGAGCTGGACGACGAAGCCGCCAACGCGATCGAGGATTCCTCCGACGATCCGGAAACGGTGGTGCAGAAGAAGGATACCAGTGAAGCGTTGCGGGAGTGTCTGACGGGCCTCTCGCCGGACCATCGGGAAATCGTCGACCTCGTCTACTACCACGAGAAGTCAGTAGAAGAGGTGGCCGAAATCGTCGGGATCCCGGAGAACACGGTAAAGACGCGCCTGTTCTATGCGCGCAAGAAATTGGCCGAACTGCTGAAGGCAGCCGGCATTGAGCGAGGCTGGCCATGATGGCATTGAGCAAGAAGATGCTGGAGCAAGAGCCCAGTGAGATCGAGATGCTGCTGCCTTGGCACGCCGCCGGCACGCTGAACACACGTGATACCCGCCGCGTCGAGGAAGCGCTCGCCAGCGATCCGGAGCTTGCCAGACAATATGCGGCGATCCGCGGCGAATACGAAGAGACCATCCACCTGAACGAGAGCCTGGGGGCTCCGTCGGCCCGCGCGATGCAGAAGCTGTTTGCCGCGATCGATGCCGAGCCGGCGCGGGCGACGGGTTCACTGCCGCTGTCGACACGTGTCGCCGCGTTCTTTGCAAGCCTGTCGCCGCGCACGCTGGCGTGGTCGGCAAGCCTCGGCGCCATCGCGCTGGTGCTGCAGGCCGGCATCATCGGCGCCGTGCTGATGAAGACCCAGACCTCGACCTTCCAGACCGCATCGCTCTCGACCGGCGCGCCGATCACGCGCGAGCTCGGAGCGGCTGCGCCGTCGCGGGCGCTGGTGCGCTTCACGCCCGAGGCGCGCGTCGCCGACATCACCGCGCTGCTCGATAACTACCAGGCCTCGATCATCGGCGATGCCAAGGGCGGCATGTTCCGCCTCCAGTTCGACAAGGCGATGAGCCAGGATGAGCTGAACGCGCTGCTCGCCAGGATGCAGCGCGAGAAGTTCGTCAACCTCGCCGTGGCAGCGCCCTAAAGGCGCCTTCGCACCCATGATGCGCAAGCCCGAGAGTCAGTTGCGAGCCGGGGCCCATGCTTCGTCGGTCGGAGCTGCGCTCCTGCTCGCCGCCTGCCTCGGCATCGAGGTGGCGCACGCCCAGGCGATCATGCGTACGCCTACGATCAATCTTCCCTCGCGCACGCCAACGATCTCTCCGAACGTCGCAGCACGCGCCATGAACGTCGATCGCGGTCCGCGCGTGACGACGGTGCCTCATATCACCGCGCGGATGGCGCCGAACCCCGTTCTGCCCTATGCGCACTACTCGCCGAACCTCTATCCGGCCTGCTCCGCGCCCTATCGCGATGCCGACGGCGAGTGCCTCGGACAGCCGAATGGGGGCGGGGGTGGCTCCGGCAAATCGGTCAAGAAGAGCGCCGGCAAGGGACGAGGCAACAACACGCCCGCCACCGTCGACACGCGAAGCTTCGCCAACGAATTCGTCGCCGAGATCGACAGCGCGCTATCGCCGACCGAAGCCGACGAACTCGCGCGACGTCACGGCTTGACCCGCGTCTCGTCGGAGAATTACCCGTTGATCGGGGCCACGGTGGGCCTGTTCCGCATTGTCGACGGCCGGCCCTATGAGACGGTGCGGCGCGAATTCGCGGCCGATGGCAGCGTTCGCTCGCTGCAGCCGAACTTCCGCTACCTGCTTCAGGACCAGAAGCCGGCCGTGCCGACCGAAGGCGATCCGGCGCAATACGCGCTGTCGAAGCTGCGCCTGCCGCAGGCGCACACGCTGGCGCACGGCACCAACGTCACCATTGCGGTGATCGATTCCGGGATCGATGCCAGGCACCCGGAACTTGCCAATTCCATTGCCGACAATTTCGACGCCCTCGGCAGTGGCGAGGGGGCCCATGTTCACGGGACCGGCATTGCAGGCGCCATCGTCGCGCATGCGAAGCTGATGGGCAGCGCGCCGGAGGCGCGCATCATCGCCATCAGGGCCTTCGGCGGCACCACCGGCAGCGCCGAGAGCTCGTCCTACATCATCCTGCGCTCGCTCAACTATGCCGCCGAGCACGGCGCCCAGATCGTCAATATGAGCTTTGCCGGTCCGAAGGACGCGGTGATCGAGCGCGCCATTGCCGAGACCGCTGCGCGCGGACTGGTGCTGATCGCGGCCGCGGGCAATGCCGGCGCCAAATCGCCGCCGCTCTATCCCGCCGCCAATCCCAACGTGATCGCGGTCAGCGCGACCGACCAGCAGGA
Source organism: Bradyrhizobium guangdongense (assembly GCF_004114975.1). Taxonomy (NCBI): domain Bacteria; kingdom Pseudomonadati; phylum Pseudomonadota; class Alphaproteobacteria; order Hyphomicrobiales; family Nitrobacteraceae; genus Bradyrhizobium; species Bradyrhizobium guangdongense. The sequence goes on along the minus strand of NZ_CP030051.1, from coordinate 5,352,477 downwards.
CAGGTTGTTCACCGCCTCAAACCGCGGCAACTACATCGCCCTGGCTGCGCCCGGGGTCGATATCTTCTTGCCGGCGCCCGACGGCAAATACCAGATGACGTCGGGCACCTCGTTCTCGGCGGCCTATGTCTCCGGCGTCGCAGCACTGCTGCTCGAGCGCAACTACGCCCTGAAGCCCGAAGCGCTGCGCATGACGCTGGCAAAGAGCGCGCGTGACCTCGGATCCCCCGGGCGTGACGATCTCTATGGCGACGGCGAGGTCGATGCGTTTGCCGCGGTGACGGCCGTTCCCGCCGACAACACGACACCGGTCGCATCTGTAGCAGGTACAACTAAACGTGAAGATGCCGAGAAGCGTCGCGAGGATCCCGGCGTCCGGGCGATCGAACAGCCCTCGCTATCCAGTGCAAACGATAAACCCACGGTTTCTCAGGCAGATAGACCGGCGGCGCGCTAGCGCCTGCGAAACCATTGCGCGCGGGCCAAACGTTAAAAAATCAAACGCCGCTTTTGAACGTTCAGCCCGCTGTCACGACCAAATTATGTGGGAGCGGTCATCCCTCCCCATCAGTCATATCAGGCGCGAGCGCCCATCCACCCCAAGCGCCCATATGGCTTGACCCGTCCGGTTGTCCCCCCGGACGGGTCTTTTCCTTTCAGCGTCTGATTTCTTGAAGCGTCTTGCGCGGTCAGCTTGCGGTTGAGTCCGGGCGTTGATCGTCGCCGGGACTCGGGGCCGGCGCGCAGCAAGCCCGCTATGCTTGTGCGAAGCTTGACTCGCAAACCGCTGAAAACTCCGCACGACTACGGAGTTTTGTGACGAGAGCCATGTCGTTGCTGGACAAGTCAAATCTTTTCCACAAAATATTCATGTCGCTTCTAAATTGATTCGTGTGCGTTGCGTCGCGTCCGTATTTTCTCCAAACGGGCTGATTTATGACACATCGCCAAGAGTCGGTTCGTGCCGCGGCTGCAGGTCGCGACATTGCTGCACGCTGGTGCGCTCTCGCCGAGCAGCGGCTGGAGCATCTCTCCGAAATGTTCGAGACCGGACGCTGGCGCCGCTATCACTCCGAGCTCGCATTCCTCGAAAACATCCAGGAAGCCAAACGCGCGGTCGAGACCTGGCGCGCCCTTGCGACTGGTGGGGATGTCGCCGCGGCCGCCGCCAGCGTGTCCTCCGCATTCGGCTGGTCGCCGGCGACAATGCCGCGCGTGTTTCCGCGCGAGCAGGCCCAGACAGTGCAGGCTCAGACGGTGCAGCCGAAGGCCGTGCACATCGCGCCCGAGAGCGCCGTTCCGGTCAGGCTCGAGCCGAAGCCGGACGTGCTGGCCGAAATCGTCGAGGCGCCGATCGCCCCGCTTGCCGCACCAACGGCCGAGGTGGCCGCTCTGATGGCGTCGTTCACCGCGCCCGCGGAGATGCCGCCGCTCAAGGCCGCCGCCGCGAGACCAGCGCCGGCTGCAATGGCGACGCTTCTGCCGCAATTCACCCCGCCAGCCGAGGAAATCGTCGCCGCCCCCGAGCGCGTCGTCGAATTCACCTTCAGCCTCGACGGCATCGAAGCGAAGTACCCGCTCCTGAGGAATACGTTCTAAACGCTGCTGAATGACTCACGCTTCTCGAACCCGTCGTCCTGAGTGCGAGACATGGGACGCAACGCGTCCCATGGAGAGCCTCGAAGGATGAACGGCCCAGCTATCGCCGCCTGTCTACTGCCGCACAGCATTCCCGCCGACCACCACCTGCGCAAAACGTTGCGCGCCGTCCGCCGACAGGTCTGACGTCACGGCACGCGCGTGGTCGAGGCCGACCACGGCGCCGCGCGGGGTTTCCGAGATCATGTTGTTGTTGACGAGCGCGGTGCCGGCCCCGGGTACGATGGAAACGCCAACGCCGGCCAGCGCCTTGCGGATCACATTGCCCGTGATCGCCACGTCGCGCAGATATTTGCCCCAGCCGGCGACGATGCCGTAGGACGGCGCATTCTCGATCACATTGCCTGATACCGACGTGTCGGCCTCGATGTAGATGCCGACGCCTGCATCGTCGTCAGGAGCGGTGCCGATCGGCCGCTTCGGGATCAAATTGCGGATGATGTTGCCCTGGACCACCGCAATGCGGCCACCTTCGTTGAAATTGCAAACGGAGACGCCGACGGCGGCGCCATCCACGGTGTTGTTGGCGATCACCGCTGCCTCGAACGCAAACTCGGAATAGAGCGCGACCTCGCGCACGTCGCTGACGCTGTTGCCCGATATGTGGATGTTGGAGGCCGAGTTGCCGCGCACGGCGGAATAGTCGCAGTTCTTGATGCGGTTGCCGCGAACGATGACGTTGCCGGCGCGAAAGGCGTTGATGGCGTTGCCGTACTGGCCGGAGCCGCCGGGACCGGCCTTGATATCCTCGATGCGGTTGTCCGCGACCAGCGTGCCGTCATCGCCTATGGCGGTACGCAGGATCTCGATGCCGTTGTCGCTGGTGCCGACAATGGTGTTGCGGGACACGCTGAGGCCCCTCGCATCGAACGAGACCACAGCAGTGACGGCGATGTTGGTCAGGATGTTGCCGGAGATATCGCCGGAGACCTGCTCCAGCCAGATGCCGCTGCCGCCGGATGCGGTGATCGCGCAATCGGTGATGCGGATGTCGCGTCCGCCGAGCACATGGATCAGCCCGCGTCGGGTCGGCAGCGGGATGCCTCCGCCGTCGAAGCTGATGCCGCTCAGCCCGATCGAGTCAGAGCCGTCGCTCTGGATTGCGGAGGCTCCGCCAGTGAAGACAAGCTTCGTCGCACCGCGCACGCCGATCAGCTGCGCACCATCAGGCAATCGTAATAGTCCGGTACGGTAGACTCCAGGCGGAAGTGCCAGCGGCACCTGCGCGCGGGCCGTCTCGTCGATCGCACGCTGGAGGGCTCGCGTTTGATCCTCGTTGCTGCCGGGCCGTACGCCATATTGGGTCGCATCGCGGCCAAGCAGCGACGTCAGCGGCGCCCCGCGGGCAGCGTCAACAGGCATGGCGAGCGCGCCGGCGATGCCGGCGGTCGAAGCTCCGATGAGATGACGGCGATTGAGGTCCATGACGCGTCCTCCGGCGGACGCGGGAGAGTCCGCGAAAGGTTAGGTAGCGCAGGGCGGGCGGGATCGCCGGGATTGTTCGCGGTAGGGTTAAATGTTTACCGCAAGGTCTGCGTGTTCCGCGCTTTCCGCGCCAACCCCACCATCTCCATCAGCATCGCTTCCCCGGCATCCACCAGCTCATCCAGCGTGATCCGAGGGGCGCCTTTGCGGCGCATGGCGCCGTCGCGCGTCAGGAGAGGAATGTGAATGAACGCCGCCAGCCGCGGCCCGCCAGCGTTGACGCTCTCGATCGCGCGCCAGCTCAAGTAGTTGCAGAGATAGGCGCCGGCATCGCGCGAGGGGCGCGCATCGATGCCGGTCAGCCGGGCGGCGCGCAGCAGCCTTGCGGTGTGCGGGCCGAAATTCATCGCGTCGGCATGACCGGCGATGCCGCGCTTGCTCGAACGGGTATTGGCGGCATCGGGCCAGAGCATGGTGACGGCATTGCGCGCGCGGCTCTCGATGCGCAAGTAAGGCGTGCGCGCGGCGAGGCCGAACATCAGCAGCGCATCCGGCTTCACCTTTGCCAGCAGCTCCGGCAATTGCCGGTCGACCGCGGCGTAGGTCACCGGAAAGATGTGACGCGAGATCGCGACATCATCGAGCGCCGGACGGCGCAGTTGCGCCAGTCGCGTGACCAGCGGCTGGGTCGGATTATGCGGCGCTCCGGGAAATGGGCCGAAGCCGGTGATGAGAAGGCGGAGTTTGTCGGACAATGGATTGGCTCCCGCTCATGTCTATCACGGCATATCCGATCCGGCGAGCTGCCGGCTAGGTCTCCGATCCGGTTTCATGCCTGTGCCGCTCGCGATAGGTCCGGGTCTTCTCCCGGTTGCCGCACAGCGTGGACTGGCACCACCGCCGCGTGCCGGGCTTGGAGCGATCGAAAAAGACGCGTTGGCATTCGTCCGCTGCGCACATCTTCAAACGGTCGAGCGTCCCGGCCGCAGCGGCATTGTACAATTCGGCGATGATCATGGAGAGGCCGGCCTGCGCGTCCGTCTGCAACGGGATCAGTCCAAATCCATCCTTGCCGATGCTGGCGACCCGGAGCGCAAACGGCTCCATCGCCTTGTCGAGGCGCGTGGTGATGGCGGACTTGCGATGACGTTCCGCAGGATCGCATTTGAGATAATCCCGCAGCGCGCCGCGCAATTGCAAAGCAGCTTCGAAGGTTTTTTGAGACGGCAGCACTGCGCGATCGACGAGCCGGCGCTGTTGCATCCAATCGCCGAGCGCAGCGGCGTCAGGCAGTTCCTCCGCCTGCTGATGCTGCACGCCGTGATGGATGAAGTGCCGTAAATCCAGCGTGTTGGCGAAATCATAGATGTTCGCCAATGCATCCGGCACCTGGAACTTGCGCGATTCCTTCGACATGAACACCACTTAATGACTTTTGACGGTTGACTCAAGTCACCGGTATTAATAGTTTACTGGTGTCGAACGAGAGAACGGAGTTTCATCATGTTGCACGTCAATCATCCGCCAATCTCGACCGAGGAAGTCTCCTACCGGAAGTACATCGAGGTGCTGGATACCCAGATGGCCTATGTCGATGTCGGATGCGGCGACCCGATCGTGTTCCTGCACGGCAACCCGACGCCGTCTTATCTCTGGCGCAACATCATCCCGCATCTGCTGCCGTACGGCCGTTGCCTCGCGCCGGACTATGTCGGCATGGGCAATTCGGGTCCTGCACCGAACGGGTCATATCGTTTCGTCGATCACCAGCGCTATCTCGACGCCTGGTTCGACGTGATGGGCCTGAGCAGGAACGTGATCCTTGTCGTGCACGACTGGGGTTCGGCGCTTGGTTTTCACTGGGCCAATCGTCATCCCGAGAGGGTCAAAGCCATCGTCTACATGGAGGGCATCGTGCGCCCGTTCCGTTCCTGGGCCGAATGGCCCGAGGCGACGCGCGCCTTCTTCCAGGCGCAACGGACTCCGCAAGGCGAAGACATGATCCTGCAGAAGAACCTGTTCATCGAGTACCTGCTGCCGCTGCGCCATATCGCGCCGGAGGCGATGGACGTCTACCGCCGCTATTTCCGCAATCCCGGTCCGAGCCGGCAGCCCATGCTGACCTGGACGCGCGAATTGCCGATCGAGGGCGAGCCCGCCGATGTGGTCGCGATCGTCGAGGCCTATGCGGATTGGATGTCGAAGAACCGGATCCCGAAACTGTTCATCGATGCCGAGCCGGCAGGTTTTCTGATCGGCGCACAGCGCGAGTTCTGCAGAGCCTGGCCCAATCAGCAGACCGTCCTTGTGAAGGGCTCGCACTTCCTGCAGGAGGAGGCGCCACAGGAGGTCGGCGAGGCGACCGCCCGCTTCGTCTCGAAGGTGCTGGCCGGACAGATCAGCTGAGCAGTAGGGGCTCGTGCTTCGCTTCACCTCTCTTTCGAAGGGCAAAGGTGAGGCGGTCTCAATGCAGGAGCTTCATGATCGCCTCCGCGGCGAGAGCCGGCGTGAGGTGACCGTCGGCTACCTCGGATTCGATCTTCTTCACCCTGGCGCGGACGGAGGCCTCGCTGCGCAGCCGCGCCAGCATGCGCTGTTCCAGCATCGACCACATCCATTTGACCTGCTGGTAACGCCGGCGCGCGGCGAACTCGCCGCATGCGTTCATCGCCTTGCGGTGGTCCAAGACTTTCTGCCAGAGCTCGGCGATGCCGGTGCCGGCCAGCGCCGAATAGGTGACGACCGGCGGATGCCAATGTTCGGACCGGGGGCTGAGGATATGCAGCGCGCCGCGATAGTCGGCAGCAGTGATGTTGGCACGCTTGAGGTTGTCCCCGTCGGCCTTATTGATCGCGATCATGTCGGCGAGCTCGACCAGTCCCTTCTTGATGCCCTGCAGCTCGTCGCCACCGCCGGGCAGCATCAGAGCGAGGAAGAAATCGGTCATGTCGCAGACCGCAGTCTCCGACTGGCCAATGCCGACGGTCTCCACCAGAACGACGTCGAAGCCGGCCGCCTCGCACAAGAGCATCGCCTCGCGCGTCTTGGCGGCGACGCCGCCGAGCGTGCCCGATGACGGCGAGGGGCGAATGAAGGCCGCGTCGGACGCCGACAACCGTGCCATCCGCGTCTTGTCGCCGAGAATCGAGCCGCCGCTGCGTGCCGAGGACGGATCGACCGCGAGCACGGCGACCTTGTTGCCTCGCGCGATCAGGTAAGTGCCCAGCGCGTCGATGGTGGTGGATTTGCCGACGCCGGGCGAACCGGTGATGCCGACGCGAACCGCCTTGCCGGTGTCGGGCAGCAGCATCTGCAGCAGCTCGCGTGCCAGCGCCTGATGGTCGCTGCGCCGGCTCTCGACCAGCGTGATGGCCCGCGCCAGCGCCGCGCGATGGCCGGTGCGCAAGTCGCGGGCGAGGGTGGCGATATCAAGCGGAGTCTTCTTCTCAACCATGCCCTGCTTTACAACGGCGGGAGCAGGCAGGCGAGGGGCCCTCAGGCCCTTGGTCGTTCAAGCCTTGGCAAAACCGGCGGCCTTCATGGCCTGGCCCATCTGGCGATCCGCCTGGTCCATGAAGGTCTCGAACTGGCCGGCGTCGCGCCACACGGTGCCAAAACCGCGTCTGGTCATGAAGTCCTTGAATGCGGGGGAGTCGTAGACCTTCTTCAAGGCTGCAGTGAGCCTGGTGGCGATCTCCGAGGGCAGGCCCCTGGGGGCGCCGATGCCGCGCCACGAGCTGGTGGAATAGTCGACGCCGAGCGTCTCTTTCAGCGTCGGGACGTCCGGGAAGCTCGGATTGCGCACGTGCGCCATGATCGCAAGGCTTCGCGCCTGACCGGCCTCGATGGTGGCGCGTGCCTCCGGCACCGAGCAGGTGGTGAGGTCGAGGCTGCCCGCAGCGAGGTCCTGCATGGCCGGTGCTGCGCCGTTCGACGCCGACCATGCGACCTGGTTTGCCGGCAATCCCATCGCCTGCATCCAGCCGACCAGGGCGAGATGCCAGATACCGCCTTGCCCCGTGCCGGACGCCCTGAACCGTCCCGGCGGCGAAGCCTTGATGGCATCCATCAGCTCTTTCGCGGTCTTGTACGGCGAGGAGGTGGAGACCTGGACGCCGGGCGGATCTTCGTTCATCAGCGCCAGCGGGGTAAAGTTCCGCGGCGTCAAATGCGTCATGGCCTGCCAATGCAGCATGGCGATTTCGACCGTGAGCATGCCGATGGTGTAACCGTCCGGTCGCGCGGTTGCGATCTCGGCATGGCCAACAACGCCGGACCCGCCGGTGAGATTGACGACGTTGAACGGCTGGCCGAGCTCCTTCTCCAGCAGCGTGGCGATGATGCGCGCCGTTGCATCCGTGCCGCCGCCCGCGCCCCAGGGCACGATCAAACTCACCGGCCGCGCCGGATAGGCTTGCGCGCGTGCAGGTGCGAGGAGAGCAGACGTTGCGGCGGCCACAGACGAGGCCGCGAAAATGCGGCGGGTGATTCCTGGCATCAATGATCCCGGCGGCGCCCGCAGGAATCGGGCTGGTATCGAGGCGACATGTTACGCGGTCTTGCACGGATGTCGCAAGCGGCCGCTCCGGGGCGGCGTAAGCACGGGTTCCCTGCCTATGGTTGTTCGTCAGCGTCGCCCTTCGGCCGCGCACCGCCGAAAATGCGTGCCCCCTCAGGTGTCAGAAAGGGCTTCAGTGATTCCCACGGGACGAAGGCGACATATTGGCCCTCGGCGTAGGGGCCGACCGCATAGGGTGGGTAGTGAAAGGTGAGGCCGGAACTCTTGCCTGTTTCCGTCGATGGCGCGAGCGTCACGGCGCCGATCTTCAGCAGGCTGGGTGCGAGATCCCTGAACCAGTCCTCGGTCGCGGTCTCGCTGCTGTCGCGCTTCTTCTTCTCGATCTGCAACGAGGCGATCACGGCTTTCACCATCGCCTTCATGGTCGGACCATTGTCGGCGGTTTCGGTGAAGAACGGGCGGATCGAGATCCGTTTGGTCTCGGACTTGTCCCAAACGATCGTGTTCACGTCCGAATTGGGATGAGCGCCATGGGTATCCATGTAATCGTCGCGCAACACGCTGACATAGCGGTCGGCAACCACCGAGCGGATCGAATATTTGCGCTCGAAATCCCAGCCGCCGTCCTTGAAGAATTGCGGATCCTGCTTGCGCGCGGCGGCAGCTTCGGCGGCGTTCTTGTCGAGCCACTTCTTGCCTTCGGCCAGGCAATCGGCGGCGAGCGGCGCATCTGCCTTGATCCTGTCGTCGAGGAAGACACGGGCTTCGATGTTCCTGTTCTTGATGACGGCGTCGGGCTTGGGGTCGGCGGCGAGGGAAGGGTAAGCGAGGGCGATCGTCGCGACAGCGGAAAGAATTGCGAGGAGGCCGGCCCGCACATTTGCACGAAGATATGTCACTTCAATATCCATTGATTTTGTATCCGACCGCCGTCGCGGCGCTCGGACGCCTGCATGAGCATAGCGACCGCAAAATGAACCAGTGCAGAACGCGCGGTGCGAAAACTCGGTCGTGAAGATTGGTCGCGATTGTCCGCCCACCGGTTTGATGCAGCCAGACCGAGGGGCGGCGGATCTACTCCGCCGCCTCGCTATGTCCGAGCCGGGCATTCAGCTTGCGGATCAGCTCCTCGGCGGCGTCCGCGATCACGGTGCCGGGCGGGAAGATGGCCTCGGCGCCGGCGGCGTAGAGCGCATCGTAATCCTGCGGCGGCACCACGCCACCGACGATGATCATGATGTCCTCGCGTCCCTGCTTCTTCAGCGCGGCCTTCAGCTCCGGCACGGCGGTGAGGTGGGCCGCGGCGAGCGAGGAGACGCCAAGAATGTGCACATCGTTCTCGACCGCCTGCCGCGCCGCTTCGTCGGCGGTGGCGAACAGCGGTCCGATGTCGACGTCGAAGCCTATATCGGCAAAGGCCGACGCGATCACCTTTTGGCCGCGGTCGTGGCCGTCCTGGCCGATCTTGGCAACCAGGATACGCGGGCGCCTTCCCTCGGCTTCCTCGAAGGCATCGATCAGCGCCTGAACCTTCTCGACCTGGTTGCCCATGCTGGATGCTTCCCGCTTGTAGACGCCGGTGATGGATTTGATCTCGGCGCGGTGCCGGCCGAACACCTTCTCCATCGCGTCCGAGATTTCGCCGACGGTGGCCTTGGCCCGCGCCGCATCGATCGCGAGCGCGAGCAAATTGCCATTACCTTCGCCGGCCGAGCGCGTGATCGCGGCGAGCGCGGCATCGACGTCCTTCTGGTTACGCTCCGCCTTCAGCCGCTTCAGCTTGTCGATCTGAAGCCGGCGGACATTGGTATTGTCGACCTTCAGGATGTCGATCGGCGCCTCATCCGTCGGCCTGTACTTGTTGACACCGATCACGGCCTGCTTGCCGGCATCGATCCGGGCCTGGGTCTTGGCCGAGGCCTCTTCGATGCGAAGCTTGGGCACGCCGGCCTCGATCGCCTTGGCCATGCCGCCGAGCTCCTCGACCTCCTGAATGTGGCCCCAGGCCTTGGCGGCGAGATCGCGGGTCAGCCGCTCGACATAATACGAGCCGCCCCAGGGATCGATGATGCGGGTCGTGCCGCTCTCCTGCTGCAGGAACAGCTGGGTGTTGCGGGCGATGCGCGCGGAGAAATCGGTCGGCAGCGCCAGCGCCTCGTCGAGCGCGTTGGTGTGCAGCGACTGGGTGTGGCCTTGCGTTGCCGCCATCGCTTCCACGGTCGTGCGCATGACGTTGTTGAACACGTCCTGCGCGGTCAGCGACCAGCCCGAGGTCTGGCTGTGCGTTCGCAGCGAGAGCGAGCGCGGGTCTTTCGGATTGAACGGCTTGAGCAGCTTCGCCCAGAGCAGGCGCGCGGCGCGCAGCTTGGCGACTTCCATGAAGAAGTTCATGCCGATCGCCCAGAAGAACGACAGTCGCGGCGCGAAGCGGTCGACGTCGAGCCCGGCGGCCAGGCCGGCACGTAAGTATTCGACGCCATCGGCGAGCGTGTAGGCGAGCTCGAGGTCCTGCGTCGCGCCGGCCTCCTGCATGTGATAGCCGGAGATCGAGATCGAATTGTACTTCGGCATCTTTTGCGAGGTGTAGGCGAAGATATCCGAGATGATCCGCATCGAGGGCGCAGGCGGATAGATGTAGGTGTTGCGCACCATGAACTCTTTCAGAATGTCGTTCTGAATGGTGCCCGACAGCTTCTCCGGCGGCACGCCCTGTTCCGCGGCTGCTGCGACGTAGAGCGCCAGGATCGGCAGCACGGCGCCGTTCATGGTCATCGACACGCTCATCTGGTCGAGCGGGATGCCCGCAAACAGCGTGCGCATGTCATAAATTGAATCGATCGCGACGCCGGCCATGCCGACGTCGCCGCCGACGCGCGGATGGTCGCTGTCATAGCCGCGATGGGTGGCGAGGTCGAACGCGACCGAGAGACCTTTTTGTCCGGCCGCGAGGTTGCGGCGGTAGAACGCGTTGGAATCCTCGGCCGTGGAGAAGCCGGCATATTGCCTGACCGTCCAGGGCTGGTTGACATACATGGTCGGGTAGGGGCCGCGCATGAACGGTGCGATGCCCGGATAGGTCTCGAGGAAATCCAGCCCGGCGAGATCAGCCTCGCCATAGACGGGCTTCACCAGAATGCCCTCGGGTGTCAGCCACGGCTCGGCGCTGCCGCTCGGAGCGGCGCCTGCGGTTCGCTCGAATGGAACATCAGCGAAATTGGGAATGCGGCTCATGGCTTCAACCATCATAAACGCTCAATCGTGATCCGGATGCTGATGGCTGACGATCGTCGCCATCTTCTCCGGTCCGTAATTCTGCTGCGTGGTCTGGCTCGGCAGATTGGAGATGCCGACCACCCAGCCGAGGCGGGATTCAGTTCCGAATTGTCGCGTCGGGATAACTCGGTCGGGGCGGTCGAACGCCCCGGTCATGATCTCGATCCGGTCGCCGTCAATGCGACCAAAACTCAGCGGTGTGCCGCAGGCGGCGCAATAGCCGCGGTCGGCGATCGTGGAGGAGCGAAAGAATGAGGGCTTGCCCTTGGTCCAGGCGAAATCGGTCTTGTTGATGTCGGCGAAAGAGGCGAACGGCGCGCCGGTCGCTTTTTGGCACATCCGGCAATGGCAGATCGAAACCCGGTTTGGCGCCGCGGTCAGCGCAAAGCGCACCGCGCCGCATTGGCAGCCGCCGGTGAGAACGGGTTTGCTCGTCTCGGTCATGCCTGCTCCATCCGAAGGTAGGCTTCCTGCAGCGTTGCAAGCGCATCGCCACCGGCGAAGACGAAGCCGGTGACACCTGCGGCCCGCAGCGCCGCCTCGGCTTCCGCAGGGCGGCCTGCCAGATAGATAAGTCGCGCGCCCGCCGTTTGCAGGACCTTTGCCGCGGCTTGTGCGTGTTCCGCATAGACCTTGTCGCTGGAACAAAGGCAGGCAAGGCCGGCACCGGAGGTCTTGAAAGCGGCAGCCAGCGCGGCGGGATCGGCAAAGCCATCACTGTCGAGCGCCTGGATGCCGCCGGCCTCGAAGAAGCTCTTGGCAAAGGTCGCGCGCGCCGTGAAATCGGCGGGCGTACCGAGATTGGCCAGGAACACGCTTGGACGCGCGCCGCGTGCCTTCAGCCCGGCATCGGATTTGTTGCGCAATGCTTCGAACGGTTGCGCCAGCCGGATCGGCGGCAGCGGATCGAACTTGTACTTCTGCTCGCCGTAAGGGGTGAGTGCGATCGGCGTCGCCTTCAGTACGGCCGTCTCGTTCTCATGCAGGTTCGGAAACTCGCTCGCGCCGGTCAGGACGTCGCGGCGCTTGGCGATATTGGTCTCACGTGCTTGGCGCGTGGCGGCGACCTTGCTCTGGAACACACCCTGCTGAAGCGCGGCAAACGCGCCGCCGGCTTTCTCGCTCTCCTGGAACAGCGCCCAGGCCGCCTCGCAGAGCTGTGCGGTCAGGGTTTCGATGCCGCCGGCGCCGGCTGCGGGATCGCTGACCTTGGCGAGGTTGCTCTCTTCGAGCAGCACGAGTTGCGTGTTGCGTGCCACGCGGCGCGCGAACGGATCGGGCAGCCCGAGCGCCAGCGTGTGCGGCAACACCGTGATCGCATTGGCGCCGGCAAGGCCGGCTGCGAACGTCGCAATGGTCGCGCGCAGCATGTTCACGTAGGGGTCGCGCTGAGTCAGCATGCGCCAGGCGGTATCGGCGGCAATGAACAACTGCTTCGGCGTCAGGCCGCATGCGGCCTCGACGCGCGCCCACAACAGCCGCAGTGCGCGGAACTTTGCCATGGTCAGGAATTGATCGGCATCCGCGGCAAGCCGCGCATAGACCATGCCCTGCGCCTGCTCGAGCGGAACGCCGGCGCCTTCGATCGCGCGGAGATAAGCAACGCCGCAGGCGAGCACGAAGGCAAGCTCCTGCACCTCGGAACCTCCGGCATCGTGGATCACCCGTCCATCGGCGGAGGCGAACGGCCCCTTGAAGCCGAGCGCGGCAAGGCCCTTGATACCGCCGGTGACGGCAGGAACGATCTCGTCCCAAGTGTAGGGGCTATGACCCCACACCGCGCCGGCCGCGAGCGGATCCAGGCCGAAGCGGATGTTGCAGGCGGCGGGATCGAGACCATTGCTCTTCACATATTCCGCGACATGGATCGCGGCCATCCGTGATTGCGGTCCGATCTCAAGCTCGATGCCGATGCCGGCATCGAGATGAATGTCCTTCAATGCTTTTGCGACCGCATCGGCCGAAGGTTCCAGGCCGAAGCCGCGAGCGCCGTTGGCGCCGGCGAACACCAGCGCGAGTCCCGTCGCCCCGTTCTCCAGATCCTGCAATGCCTGCGTGTTCGCGAGAGCCGCATCGGGATGGTCGATCCGCTGCATGATCTGCCATGGTGCGGCGGCCGGCCGTCCCGCCACCGGCGCAACGCCCTTGGCGCGCGGGTAGAGCGGCTCGATCTTCAGGCCGTCATAGGTCTTGCCGACCAGCTTCTCGAACGGCGCGCCCTTCAGCACGCCGTCGACCAGCTTGCGCCAGTCCTCGACGGTCGCCTTGGGAAAATCGGCCGCCAGCGGCAGATCGTCAGTCACGGAGGTCATACGGCCAAGGGCTCCCAAACGGCTTGTTATTCGCAGGCGAAATTGCCACGGCGGACCGTCCCTGCAAACGGTTGTTTTTGGTTAACCGGTATCCGGAAGCCGCTCAATGCCTTGCGTCGAGACGCTGGCAAGCCCGTCACGCACACGAATGCCTGAGATCACCCGGTCCGGCGCGATTTCGGCCAACGGCACCAGCACGAAAGCGCGCTCGAACAGGCGCGGATGCGGCAAGGTCAGATCGGGCTTTTGCAGCGACACGTCGTCATAGGCGATCATGTCGAGATCGAGCGTGCGCGGCCCCCAGCGCCGCTCCTTGTTTCGCGTGCGGCCGAATTTTTGCTCGACCTTCTGCAGCACGAACAGCAGCGCGTGCGGATCGAGCTCGGTCTCGATCTCGATGCAGGCATTGATGAAGGGATCCTGGTCCTCGTCACCCCAGGGCGGCGTCGCATAATCCGACGAGCGCGCGATCATTGCGGCCTGGGCCATGCCGCAGATATGGGCGATCGCCTTCTTGAATGTCGCGCGGACATCGCCGACATTGCCGCCGAGTGCGATCAGCACGCTCGCCATCAGGGATGCCGCGAACGCGTCAGCATGATGCCGACGTCGTCGAAGATGGCGGCGATCGGCGCGTGTGGCTTGTGCACGGTGATCTTTACGGCGCGGATGCGCGGGAAGTGCGAAAGGATGGCATCCGCGACCGCACCGGCCGCACGCTCCAGCAGCTTGTAATTCGTGTTCTTGAACGCCGCCGTCGTGGTCGCCACCACGTCGGCATAGGAGACGGTATCGGCGAGGCGGTCGCTGCGCGAGGGTTCCGACAAATCGGTGTAGAGTTCGAGATCGATCACGAAGCGCTGGCCGACTTCGGTCTCGTGATCCATCACGCCGTGGCGGGCGTGGATCGATAGGCCGGTGACGAAAATCGTATCGGTCATTGCTTGCTCTCGATTGCGTGGGCGACCCGCAGGGCCTGCACAGTCTCTGCGACGTCATGGGTCCGGATGATCCTGGCACCCTTCTGCGCGGCGATCAGATGCGCGGCGATCGAGCCGGCGAGCCGCTCTTTGGGCTCCGATGGCGACACCGAGGCGATGAAACGCTTGCGCGAGGCGCCGACCAGGATCGGCAGGCCGAACATGTCGAGCTCGCGCAGGCGCGCCAGTGCGATCATGCTCTGCTCGGCGGTCTTGCCGAAGCCGATGCCGGGATCCAGCACGATCTTCTCGCGCGCGATGCCGGCCTTGGCGGCGATGTCGAGCGAGCGCAGGAAGAACGCCTTCATGTCCGCGACGATGTCGATGGCGGAATCGACGCTGTCGCGGTTGTGCATGACGATGACGGGAACGCCTTTGGCTGCGACCAGCGGCGCCATGCCGGTGTCGCGCTGCAGGCCCCAGACGTCGTTTGCGATGGCCGCGCCCTGATCGAGCGCGAAGGCCACGACCTCCGCCTTCATGCTGTCGATCGAGACCGGCACGCCGAGCGCGACGATCTCGGCAAGCACCGGTTTCAGCCGGGCCAGCTCGTCCGCCGCCGTCACCGGCTGCGCGCCCTTATAGGGCCGGGTGGATTCGGCGCCGATATCGATGATGTCGACGCCATCAGCGATCATCGCCTGGGCTCGCGACAGCGCCTGTTCCGGCGCGATGAAATCGCCGCCGTCAGAGAAGGAATCCGGCGTCACGTTGAGGACGCCCATCACCGCCGGCAGAGCCCGTTCCAGCAGGGTTCGTAGCGCATCTGGCCCGGCCGAGCCGGCCGGCGGGACGGATGGGGAGGGCGAAGCGTTCATGCGGCCCGCTTTGCGCGGTCGGGCTGGGGGAGTCAAGACCACCGCGCTCGCTGCCATTGCCCGCGAACGCGGGCAATCCAGTATTCCGGGCAGTACCGCGATGCGGAGGGGCCGCGGCGTACTGGATACCCGCTTGCCGCCTGCGTTAAGGCTTCGGCGCGGCCAAGACTAAAACCTCGGCGAAGCCTTGGCGTGGCCGGGTCGCGGGGTATGACGCCGACGGCTAAGATTGAAGGTCGTGCGAGAGAGACACCCTAATACGTGATCTTCGGCGGCAGCTTCCTGGCCTTGGCGATGATGTCGCCGACCGACTTCTCGGAAGGCAGGATGCGGACGAGCTTCTTCCGGTCGTTGGCCTCGCGCATGCTCTGCGCCAGTCTTGCCGGATTCCGATAGGCGAGTTCGCGCACCGTGGTGACGCCGGCGGCACGGACGAGGCCGACCTTGGCCCGGCCCATCCCGGGAATGCGCATGTAGTCGGAGACGTTGGCCCACTCCAGGAGCTGCTGCTCGCTGATGCCGGTCTTGGCCGAGAGAGCCTTGCGGCCCTTGGCGGTGCTGGCGGCGTCCAGCAGCGCGTCGGTGGTGCGGATGCCCTGCGCCTTCAACTTGTTGGCGGCAAAGGCGGGCAAGCCCTCAATCTCGGAGATTGGATATGTCATGATACTCGGTATGAAATGCAACAGCTTCAGGCGAACTGGCTGAGGCCCGGTGTCCCTGCGATGATCTTGCCCATCTGATCCGCTCCGATTTTGTCTCGGCCGTAGCGGAAAAGTTCACGGGCCACGTTCTGGATGTCGGACATGCCGAGCCCGAGGCCCATCAGGCGCGTGCCGACGGCCATCAGGCCGCCGCCCATCAGCCGCGAGAGGCCGCCGCCGCTCCTCGACGCTTCGATCGCCCCTTCTGCACCCGGGATGTGGTCGATCAGGGCCTGCACGCTGTCGGACGGACCTTCGCTGCGGAGAAAGCCCAGGATAATGCCGACGGTCTTTTCGGCGACAGCACTATCTATGCTGGCGTTTGTCGCCAGCCTTCCGATCAGTTCGTCCATATTGACCCGCCCCTCAACCGGTTGCACGCCGGAGTATTCTTTCGAAAAACGATCTTGAGCCGGTGTGATGTGAAATTCAAGCGATGAACGCACGCAACGTTCCGATTCATTCTCCGAGACGCGAAAGTGTTGCAGTGATGCAAGAACGGAGAGGAAATTGAAGAAAATTGCCGCGGTGCGAATGCGCGCTTCCGACTTTTGACGGATGCGGCGCGCACATTCTCTGACGATGTTGCCTGTCGGCGGCGCCTTGAACCGTTTCATTCGGCTTGCGACATGCGTTAAACTACGGAACTGGCGGCTTCAGTTTCAATCCGCGAAATCAACGATAGAGAGAGTGATGACGGCGCAGGACAACAAGCTCGGCGATACCGACGACAAAATCTTCGTCGGCAAGGGAGACGAGCAGGCCTGGCTGACGCTGGCGCTCGCCAATCGCCACGGCCTCGTCACGGGCGCGACTGGAACGGGCAAGACAGTCACGCTGCAGGTGATGGCCGAAGGATTTGCTCGCGCCGGTGTTCCGGTGTTCGCTGCCGATATCAAGGGCGATCTATCCGGTATTTCCGAGGTCGGAGAGGCAAAAGACTTCATCGTCAAGCGTGCGAGCGAGATGGGGCTGACGTTCCAGCCGGACCAGTTCTCGACGGTGTTCTGGGACGTGTTCGGCGAGCAGGGCCATCCGGTGCGGGCCACGATCACCGAGATGGGCCCGCTGCTGCTGGCGCGCATGCTCGATCTCAACGACGTGCAGGAGGGCGTGCTCAACGTCGCGTTCCGCGTCGCGGACGAGAACGGTCTTGCCCTGATCGACATGAAGGACCTGCGCGCGTTGCTCGACGCCATCGTGCCCGACAGCGGCAAGAAGGGGCCGGACGCGGAGGAGGATCCGCTCGCGCCGATCCGCAAAGCAGCTCAGGGCTTCGGCAACGTCACCAAGGCCACCGTCGGAACCATCCAGCGCCAGCTCCTGGTGCTGGAAAACCAGGGAGGCACCAAATTCTTCGGTGAGCCGGCGCTGAGCTTGAAGGATTTCATGAAGACCGACCGCGATGGCCGCGGCATGGTCAACATCCTCGTCGCCGATAAGCTGATGCAGAGCCCACGGCTTTACGCGACATTCCTGCTGTGGATGCTGTCGGAGCTGTTCGAGGAATTGCCCGAGGCCGGCGACCTGCCCAAGCCCAAATTGGTGTTCTTCTTCGACGAGGCGCATCTGCTGTTCAACGACGCGCCGAAGGCGTTGATGGACAAGATCGAGCAGGTGGTTCGCCTGATCCGCTCCAAGGGCGTCGGCGTCTATTTCGTCACGCAGAACCCGATCGACGTGCCCGACCGCGTTCTCGGGCAAATGGGCAACCGGGTGCAGCATGCCTTGCGCGCCTTCACCCCGCGCGACCAGAAGGCGGTCGCCGCCGCCGCCCAGACCTTCCGGCCCAACCCGAAGCTCGACACCGCGAAAGTGATCATGGAGCTCGGCAAGGGTGAAGCGCTGGTGTCGTTCCTGGAAGGCAACGGCACGCCAGCGATGGTCGAGCGCGTCATGATCCGCCCGCCGTCAGCCCGCATCGGTCCGATCACGCCGGAGGAGCGCAAGGCGATCATGGATGCGAGCCCGGTCAAGGGCAAATACGACACGGCCGTCGATGCCGAGTCCGCCTATGAGATCCTCCAGAAGCGGATCGCCGGCACCGCGGCGCCGGCCGACGGCCAGGCGGGAGCAAGCGGCGGCATAATCGGCCAGATCGGCTCGATCGTCGGCACCATCTTCGGCACCAATACCGGACGCAACCGGCTGACGACGGGACAGCGTATCGCGCGCGACGTCACGCGTACGGTGACCGACAAGGTGGTCGGTGGCGTCGTGGCCGATCTCGGCAAATCGGTCGGCGGCCAGCTCGGTGGCTCGGTTGGCCGCGCGCTCGTCCGCGGCGCGCTCGGCGGATTGCTGCGAAGGTAGGCAGCTGGCCCGCAATTGAGGCGATTCGTCCGCCAACCCCGGGCCGGGACCATCGAGGCCGGGACGGAGGTCGCGTGCGGCGGTACAAATTCGGGTGAGGGGGGACTCTGCAAGAGTCCATCGGTCTGCTACGTGCAGTTTGTTTCCGATTGGACATCATGTGACACGCTCGATTGCATCCGATAAGCCTCGTGCATTGCGGCTTCTCTCGCTGCGCGCGCCGCTCGATCTGCTTTTCCTGGCCTGCTGCGTCATCCTCACCATCGACGTCCTTGGTCCCGAGATATTCGGCCACGGCAAGACCAAGGATTATGCGCTGTGGTACTGGGCCGGGCAGCAGGTGCTGCATGGCGGCCCGCTCTATCCCAGCGATATCCATCAGCAGTTCGAGTTCATCTATCCGCCGCTGCCGGCAATCCTGCTGGCGATTCCGAGCTGGTTCGGCAAGATCCCGCTCTACCTCGTGCTGTCGGTGTTGAACGCGGTCGCCTGGTGGTACACAGGCATCATCTCCAATGCCATGACCGGCTCGGATCGCAGGCCGGGTCCGTGGCTCGAGGCGCTTCCGGCGTTCGCCACCGTGACCTTCGTGTTCGACATGTTCGACCTCGGCCAGCCGAACCTCGTGCTGCTGGCGATGATGCTCTACGGCTTCTGGAGCCTTCGATATCGGCGGTTCTGGCTCGCAGGATTCATGTTCGCGCTCGCCACCGCCATCAAGGTGTTTCCGATCGCGGTGCTGCCCTATCTCGCCTGGCGAAGGCAATGGGCGACCATGGTCAGCATGATCGCCTTCATCGGCATCCTGCTCTACGTGGTGCCGGCACCGATCCGCGGCTTCGAGCGCAACGCCGCCGAGCTCGACACCTGGTACCAGGGCATGGTCGGCTCGAGCTCGGAAAAGGGCTTCGGCCAGCGCGACGAGCAGAACTGGTCATGGGTCAACCAGTCCATCATCGCCGTGACGCACCGGCTGGTCCGGCCGATCAACTACAATCTCGACGATCCCAGCAAGCCGCCGCGCACGATGAATGTCATCGACGTCGACTACAAGACGGCGAACTGGATCGTGCTCGCGGTATCGGTGCTGCTCGGGCTCGGCTTCATCGCCGTCATGCCATCGGCGAACAGGCGAACGCCGCGGTCGGATGCCGAAGAGCTCGGCATCCTGTTCTGCCTGATGACGGTGGCCTCGCCGCTGGCCCGACAATATTACTTCATGTGGTTGTTCCTGCCGTTCACGGTGCTGATGCATCGCGCCGCGTTCGACATGCGGCCGAAGGTTCGGCTGGGAACCTGGCTTTCGCTCGGCGCTGCCGGCATTCTCATGCTGCTGTCGCTGCCGCCGTTTCCCCACGCCTTCCAGGCCTGGGGCAACAACCTCGCAGCCACGGCGATCCTCGCCGTCAGCCTCGCCTGGCATATGCGGCATCCGCCAGTTGCGGCTAGCTCCGATGCCGCCGCAGGGCTAAAACCACACCCATCTTGAGACTCGAAAAGTGGGACATCCGACTATGGCCAACGCGCAGCTTCAATCCGTGCTCGACCACATCGACAAGGACTTTGACAACAGCCTTGAGCGCCTGTTCTCGCTGCTGCGGATCAAGTCGATTTCCGCCGATCCGGCTTATGCCGGAGATTGCAGGGCCGCGGCCGAGCATCTGGCCAGGGACATCGCCAGCATCGGTGTCGCGACCGAAGTGAGGCCGACCGCCGGCCATCCCGCCGTCGTCGGCAAGACCAGCGCCGGCGGACGGCCGCATGTGATCTTCTACGGCCATTACGACGTGCAGCCGGTCGATCCGCTCGACCTCTGGCACCGTCCGCCGTTCGAGCCTGTCGTGGCCGACCACGCCGACGGCCGCAAGATCATCGTGGCGCGCGGCGCCGAGGATGACAAAGGCCAGGTGATGACCTTCGTCGAAGCCTGCCGCGCCTGGAAGAAGGTGACGGGCTCGCTGCCGATCGACGTCACTTTCCTGATCGAGGGCGAGGAGGAGGTCGGCTCGAAGAATTTCGTGCCGTTCGTCGAGGCCAATAAGGACGAGTTCAAGGCAGACTACGTGCTGGTCTGCGACACCGGCATGTGGGATCCGGAGACGCCTGCGATCACCACGGCGCTGCGCGGCTTGCTCTATGAAGAGGTGAAGATCACTGCCGCGAGCCGCGATTTGCATTCCGGCGTGTTCGGCGGCACGGCGATGAACCCGATCCGGGTGCTGACCAGGGTTCTCGGCGGACTGTTCGACGATGACAACCGCATCACCATTCCCGGCTTCTATGACGGCGTAAAGGACACGCCGCCTGAGATCCTGGAGCAGTGGAAGAAGCTCGAATTCACGCCGGACTCCTTCCTCAAGCCGGTTGGCCTGTCGATCCCGGCCGGCGAGAAGGGACGACTGATGGTCGAGCAGGCTTCCACGCGTCCGACCTGCGACGTCAACGGCATCTGGGGCGGCTACATCGGCGAGGGCTCCAAGACGGTGATTCCGTCGCATGCCTCGGCCAAGGTCTCGTTCCGCCTGGTTCAGGGGCAGGATCCGCAGAAGATCCGCCTAGCCTTTCGCGATTACGTGACTGCGCGCATCCCGGGTGACTGCAAGGTCGAGTTCGGCGACCATTCCGCCGCGCCGGCTGTCGCGCTCGACTGGAACATGAAGCCGCTTGCCGCCGCCAGAAAGGCGCTGACCGAGGAATGGGGCAAGGAGACCGTGCTGATGGGCTCCGGCGCCTCGATTCCGATCGTCGCCGATTTCAAGCGCACGCTTGGGCTCGACTCGCTGCTGGTCGGCTTCGGCCTCGATGACGACAACATCCACTCGCCGAACGAGAAATACGATCTGCGCAGCTTCCAGAAGGGCATCCGCTCCTGGGCCCGTATCCTCGCCGCGCTGGCGGAGGTGAAATAGGGCGCAGCTCTCTCCACGTCATTGCGAGCCACCGGGTCCGCGCGAAGCGCGGCCCGATGACAGGCTCCGCGAAGCAATCCAGGAATCTCGCCGCGGAAGCAGTCTGGATTGCTTCGTCGCACCAGCGCAAAATTGCTTCGCAATTTCGTCGCGAGCTCCTCGCAATGACGGTGGAGGGCGCATCACGCAAAATAAAAACGCCGCCCGGGATTGGACGGCGTTTCATTCCGGAATGTGTAGAGGTAGGTAGCAACTATCCTACACGAAATCCCGAAAATCTCAAGACCGATAGCCCGGCAGCTCGCGGTCGAGCTTGCGCAGCAGCGGCGGCCAGACGAGGTTGGTGGCGCGCAGCTCGGCGCGGTCGCGGTTGGCGAGCAACTCGGTGTTCTTCTCGATCGCGATCGGCTCGACCGGATAGACCGGCGTGCCCAGCGCGCGGGTGCGCACCTGCATCGAGCAGGCGCGCTCGAGGTGGTACATGCGCTCGAACGCCGAGGCGACCGAGCGGCCGACCGTCAGCGTGCCGTGATTGCGCAGCAGCATGTGATTGTGGTCACCGAGATCCTTCTGCAGCCGCGGCCGCTCGTCGTGATCGAGCGCGATGCCTTCGTAGTCGTGATAGGCGAGGTCGTGGGTGACGAGCTGCGCGGTCTGGTTCAGCGGCAAGAGGCCTTCGGCGCTGCTCGACACCGCAGTGCCGTCCAGCGTGTGGAGATGCAGCACGCAGATCGCGTCCTCGCGCACCTCGTGAATCGCCGAATGGATGGTGAAGCCGGCCGGATTGATGCTGTACTCGCTCTCGGAGAGCTGGTTGCCGTGCAGATCGACCTTGACCAGGCTCGAGGCCGTGATCTCGTCGAACATCAGCCCGTAGGGATTGATGAGGAAATGATGGTCGGGACCGGGCACGCGCGCGGAGATGTGGGTGTCGACCAGGTCATCCCAGCCGTACAGCGCGACGAGGCGATAGCAGGCGGCGAGATTGACCCGTTGCTGCCACTCCGCCTCCGTCATGTTTGACGGCACTTCCTTCAGGCGCGCTTCCGCTGGCGACATGGCAATTCTCTCCGAACCTCGTTGTTGCGGGGAGCGAGCCTAGTCGTGCTCTGGAGTGGCGGCAAGGCGCCTAAAGCGCGGCTGTTCAGCGTAGCCCGCATGCTTGTCCGCCGTAGCTCGAAGAGCGAAGGCGGAGAGCGGTACGACCTGGGAGACGAACTTTACGGTGCCGGGATCGACAGCAGACTGGAAATGCTGCGGCCTCGGATGTCGTAAACGCGGGCGAACACCACGTCGTCGCGCTTGATCTCGACCATCACGGGCGCGGTAAGGCCCTTGCAGTAGAATTCGCCGAGCGTCATCGCGAAATCGGCCGCGTGGGAATCCCATCCGATGGTGAAATCAGGGCCGAGCGCGACCTGGGCCGGCCGCTGCGGACCGCACACCGCGACCTTCCATTTGCGATTGCGCGGCGGCACCTCCTGGCGCTCGACCAGCTGCTCGCGCAGCTCGTCGGAGGCCTGCTTCAGCGCGAGGCCCCAATAATCCAGCATGAAGCGGTCGTCGGCGCCACGCACCGTACCGGCGATATGGTTGAAGTGGGTGTACTGATAGGGATGCAGCCGGATCATCTCGGCGAGCGAGAGCGCGAGGCCGAAGCAGAACACGGCGAGCACGGCCGGCTGCCAAGCGCGGTGATTGGCGCGCAGGCGCTCCATGATCCAGGCGAGGGCAACGCCGCCGAGCACCGCCATCGGCGGGATCACGAAGACGAAATGGCGGATGCCGTTGTAGAGCGCCGGGCGCTTCACCATCGCGATCACGAGCGGCAGGGTGGCCGCCAGCGTCAGCATAAGCATGATGGTCTTGCGGCGGGCTGGAACCCCGCGGCGCGGCAATAACGCGAAGGTGCCGACCACGCTGCCTGCCATCAGCACCAGCATCACCTCGGGCAATTGCAGCGCGAACAGCGTCGGCAGATAGGACCAGGGCATGTCGGGGACGGATACGATCGCGCCGTCGAACATCTCCTTCCAGGGTTTCTCGAAGAAGTGCGAGAAATAGGTCAAGGCCTCGAAGGGATTGCCGGGCTCCATGATCGACCATGGCCAGATCAGACCCATGACGAGATAGCCGAGCACGAGGCCGGGCAGCAGCACGTAAACGACATGGGCGAAACGCCTGACAGCTTCGCGCGCGCCCTCGGTGCGCAGTTCCTCCAGGAACAGCGGGACGAAGCCGATCATCGCATAGACCAGCGCGAGTCCGCCGAGGATGCGCGAGCCGATCGACAGGCCGGCACCCAGGCCGACGATCAGGATCGTGCGCGGCGAAGGATTTGGATATTCCTCGGCAAGGCGGACCAGGCCGAGCATCAGGATGACCATCGCCACCGCGAAGGGCGCATCCTTTGGATTCATGAACATGTGGCCGTAGAAGATCGGGCAGAGCGCGAGCAGCAACAACGCGCCAAGTCCGGCAAGAGGCCCGCCGACGCGGCGGCCGAGACGCCATGTCACCGCAAGTCCGATCACGCCGACGATCGCGCCGACCAGGCGCCGCGTCTCGAACAGCTCGAGCGGAATGACCTTGTGCAGCAGCGCTGCGGCCATGTCGAAGCCGCCGCCATACATATAGAGGTTGGCGAAGGAGAGGGCGCCCGTGTCCCTGAAGCCGGAGCCGTACATCCGCAGCAAAAGGTCGGCATATTCGGCATGGGTGTAGTCATCCCAGCCGAGCCCATAGTCGCGAAAGGTCAGGCCTGCGATGACGGCGACCGCAGCCAGCACCAGCATGGCAAGATCGTCGCAAGTCCGTTCAACCGAGCGCCCGAGAGGCGTGTCGATCGCCGAGGTCGTGATGGATGTCATGGCGATTGGTGACCCGGAATACCCTCTTGGCCCTGTTGGCGCTCGCGGGCCTGTTCCCCGGAATCCCTATAGCGCAGTTCCATTACCAAGTAATTGGGCATTATGGCTAAATTCCTGATGCGACGCAGCAATTTCCGGTAACATGGGAGTACATGACAGCTAGCGGATCGTTGCTGAAGGGAATGTGAATAAGTCCCTGATATCCTTTCCCTTAGGAACGGTGGCGGCAAATGGTCGTTGGCGTGGAACGCAGGATGACGGTATCGTGGCGTAGTGGGTGTCGTGCGTGGATGCGCGGCCGGGGGTGTGTTCGATGAGCGTGGCTTTGTTGATCGCTGGGATTTTCGCCGTCGTGGCGGGCCTCCTTGCGGTCGCGTTCGGCTATTCGATCCGGGATTTCAGCCTCGGCAGCACGCTCATAACGAGCGGAACGATTGGCGTCTGCTCCGGAATGCTACTGGTCGGCCTCTACGTCGTCCTGCTCGAGTTGCAGGCCATCGCGCGCCGTTTGGCCGCAACCGCCGCGGCACCGGAGGTTCGCGTCAGGCCGGTGCTGCCGGGCCTTGCCGGATCGGGTGCGCCGGCGCCGGAGCCCTTCCCCGCGATGCGGGCTGAGCCGTCGTCACCAGCCGCCGCGCCGCCATGGCAGGCCGAGGTGCCCACACCCGCGCGCCCGCGCGCCGAGGCAGCGGCGGAAGCGGAAGCACCTCCGCCGCCGCCTGCAGCTCCGGAAGCGCCGCGCCGGCGCAACCTGATGTTCGCCTCGAGCTCCCGCAAGGAGCGTGAGCGCGCCGAAACCAAAACGGCGGAAAGCGCGCCGCCGCAGGCGCAGGCAGAGCCCACGCCGCCCGCTGCTCCGCACGCGAGTTTCGAGGATGCCTGGCCGAAGCCCGACCGCGCGCGGCCGCCGGAGCCGCCCGCGGCGCGTCGGCCGCCGCCGCGCGCCTCATCCACCTTCGAACCTGCTGTGCCTCAGCCTGCCGCGCCACCTCCGACGCCCGAGCCGCCCGCGGCGGAGCAGCCGGCGGTGACGGTGCTCAAATCCGGCATCGTCGACGGCATGGCCTATTCGCTCTATTCCGACGGCTCGATCGAGGCGCAGATGCCGGAGGGCATGATGCGCTTTGCATCGATCGACGAGCTGCGCGCCCATCTCGACCAGCGCGGTGGCTGAAGACCTCGCCTGTTCAAGGTAAGACAACCCGATTCTTCTCGCGAGATCAGTAATCGGTCCCTATTCTCAAGTTGTCCTATTTCGGCCAAACGTATTGTTGACACGAATTACTTTGCCGTCGCCAATGCCGCGACGGACCGTGGTTGGAGAGAGGTCGCGCCCATGTCGGATGCCGGGCCCAAGAATTTCATCGAGCTGACGGCGAGCATCGTGTCGGCCTATGTCGGCAACAACCCGACGCCCGCCGCAGAGATTCCGAACCTGATCAGTCAGGTGCACGGCGCGTTGACGCGGGTGTCGTTGGGCCGCACCGAGACGACGCCGCTCGAGCCGGCAAAGCCGGCGGTGTCGCTGAAGAAGTCGATCGCGCCCGACTATCTGGTGTGCCTGGAAGACGGCAAGCGCTTCAAGTCGCTGAAGCGCCATCTGCGCACCCAGTACAACATGACGCCGGAGCAATACCGCGAGAAATGGGGCCTGCCCGCCGACTATCCCATGGTCGCGCCGAACTACGCGGTGGCGCGCTCGCAGCTGGCCAAGAAGATGGGGCTGGGACAGCAGCAGCGGAAGAAGGGGAAGTAAGCGCAGGCCGATTTCGTAGGGTGGGCAAGGGCGCGCCTGCGCCGTGCCCACCATCTCTCATTGATCGCACTCAGACCGTGGTCACGCTTCGCTTTGCCCCCCTACGGCAGTGCAGCTTGGAGCTTCACGACGCTTCGGCGAGCGCCTCTTTCGCATCCGTCTTGATGCGCTCGACCATCGAGCGCAGGCCGTTGGAGCGCTGCGGCGTCAGATGATCGCGGAAGCCGAACTCGTTGAACACGGCAATCGCGTCGGTATCGAGGATCTCTTGCGGCGTGCGGCCGGAATAGAGCGCGAGCACGATCGCGACCAGGCCGCGCACGATATGGGCGTCGCTGTCACCGCGATATCTCAGGATCGCCGCGCCACCGTCGCGATCGACCAGCTTCTGGAGCCAGACCTGGCTGACGCAGCCCTGCACCTTGTTCTCGGCCGAATGCTCGTCCTCGGGCATCGGTTCCAGGGTGCGGCCAAGCTCGATGACATACCGGTAGCGGTCGTCCCACTCGTCCAAAAGCTCGAAATTGTCCCTGATCTCGTCAATCGTCGTCATTGATGGCCCGTGTTCGTTCTATGGGCCAATATAGGGGCGCGGCGGGACGAAATCGATAGGCCTGGAGCCCAAACTTGGGCTCCCTCAAATCAGTAATCGCTTCGGACGAGGATGTTGCTTGGGCTGAGGCCGCGCTTCAGCCTGCAATCATTGCCACGCCGAAAAAGCAGTTGAGAAGTTCTTCACGAGAGCCGCCTGGTTGCGTTCGAGGAGGATGTGACGTCCTGACGCGCGGCATCATTCGGGGACCTGGCCGCTTCAACAAGGCCAGCGGGGGGGTAGCTTTCCATTTCTGTCCGGGAGTTGCGGAAGCGCCATACGACAAACGTCATACAACCGGCTTGCGGCAATCGAGATAATAGCTTTGCGGCGATGAGCGCGCGCTCTAATTCGCCGTCTCCGGCCCGTGCCATTCCAGGGCGAGATCGTCCTGCGTGAGCGTGTCGCGCGGCGCCTCGCTCGTAACCGCATCGCCTTCGCCGGCGGCCGCGATCGAGCCGGTGCGATCAGGCGCCTTCTTCTCGTTTTTCTCAGCCTTCTCGTTGCCGAGCTGCTCTTTTTTCTCGTTGATGATCTGGTAGATCTTGCGCGCACCATCCTGGGCCCGCTGGCCGATGATAGTCGCGGCCTGCCCGCCGACTTCGCAGGCCGCCGGCTGGCGCTTGCAGAACTGGGTCATGTCGGAGACGGCCGCGGTCGCAGCCTGCACCGCATCGGCGGCGCCGATCTGCGGCAGCTTCTCCGATTCGGGCGTCTTGTCCCGCGGCAGGAGCACCAGCACCAGCCCGAGCCAGAATGTGATGCGAAGCAGAAAGCGCATCTTATCGACCTGTACGTTAGATCCCGCGACGGCGATTTCCGCGTGCGTTTCGACCTAGCAACTCTCGATAAATCGCAAGTCATTGCCTTGAGCTTAATTCGCGGAAAATTTACGCAAGAATCTTCGCGGATAGAGTTCTCGTAAATATTCGATTGACGCCGGCGCCCGTGGTTGTCCGGCCCTGCATATCCACCAATTCGAAACCATGAGCGGGGCGGCGAAACCCTATGTTCACCATCATCCGATGATGACATCGCCAAATCGCCTAAAAATCTCCGCGATGACACGGTGTCGGGTGACGGGCCGATCCGCCTTAGCACTCGTTTAAGGTCGCTCTGACACGGTGGCTCAACGATAAGGAGGCGTTCCGGCGCGTCTTCTCGAGACGATTGAGCCGAAGCGCGAGACCCGTGACAGTTTTGAGTATCATCCGCGATTGTCTCGATGCACTGCTGCATCCCTCCGCGCGTTACGATGCGCTGACGCGTGCACGTCATCGGGCCTTCATGGCGCCCCGGCTTCTCGGAAGCCTGGCCGCCTTTGCCGCATTCCCGGTCTATCTCGTCCTGCGCGGTGCGCCGAGCGCCATCGAGGTCGCGGCCTTTGCCTGGCTGATCGCGCCGATCCTGTTGTCCTGGTTCCTGTCACGCACCGGCCGCTATGAAGGCGCCCATGTGCTGTCCTCGCTGGCGCTCGCCGGCCTGATCATGGCGATCGCGGTCACGACCGGCGGCATTGAATCGTTCGCCGCGATCTGGCTGGTCGTGGTTCCCTTGGAAGCTGCTCTCTCGGCCTCGCGCCGCGTCGCGGCCTTTGCGTCGCTGCTCGCACTGTCCTGCATCGGCCTGCTGATCCTGCTCGGCCAGTTCGGCTGGCTGCCGGGCGGCGGACTCGGCGCTGCCGAGCGCGGCGCGATGATGGCCCTGGGTGTCGCCTCCGCGACGCTCTATGCCGCGGGTCTCGCCTTTGGCGCGGAGTCGCTCGCGCGGACCGGCGTCACGCTGCTGTCGCGCGAGGAGGAGCGCTATCGTCTCCTGGCGCGCAACATGAGCGACGTGATCTCGCGCCATCAGCGCAACGGCGCGGTGCAGTTCGTCTCGCCGGCGGCCGAAGCCATGCTCGGCATGCCGGTTGCTCAATTGCTCGGCCACGGCCTGTTCGATCGCGTCCATGTCGCCGATCGTCCGGCCTATCTCACCGCGCTCTCCGACGCCGCGCGCGGCGACGTGCGCAGCGTCGAATTCCGGCTGCGGCGCGAGCCCGTCGGTTCCGATCGCGGTCAGGTCGACTTCATCTGGGTGGAGATGCGCTGCCGGCCGCTCGATCAGGAGCTCGGCCGCGATCCCGCCCATGAGGCGGAAGTCGTCGCCGTGATGCGCGACGTCACCGATCGCAAGCTGTCCGAGCAGGCGCTCGACCAGGCGCGCAGCGCGGCGGAAGCCGCCGACGCCGCCAAGACGCGCTTCCTCGCCACCATGAGCCACGAGCTGCGCACGCCGCTCAACGCCATCATCGGCTTCTCGGAGATGATCGCGCAGGAGCAGACCCTGATGCTGGCCGCCGGCCAGCGCAAGGAATATGCCGAGCTCATCAACGCCTCCGGCCAGCATCTGCTGTCGGTCGTCAACGGCATCCTCGACATGTCGAAGATGGAATCGGGCAATTTCGAGATTTCGGCCGAGCCGTTCGCGCCGCGCACCTCACTGCTGCATTGCTGCAACCTGTTGGCGCTGAAGGCGCGGGAGAACGGCGTCGACCTCATCACCGACGCGCCGCAGGACCTGCCCGTGATGACCGGCGATCCCAGGGCGTTCAAGCAGATCGTGCTCAATCTCGTCGCCAACGCGATCAAGTTCACCGAGCGCGGCGGGCAGGTCACCGTGTCTGCATCGGCATCCGCTTCGCGACTGACGCTGCGTGTCAGCGACACGGGCGTCGGCATTGCGCCCGAGGATCTCAAGCGCATCGGCGCGCCGTTCTTCCAGTGCGGCAAGACCTATGAACGCCGGCACGAAGGCACCGGCCTTGGCCTTTCGATCGTGAAGAGCCTCGTGGCGTTGCATCTCGGCGAATTGACGGTACAAAGCAAGCTCGGCGAAGGTACCGCCGTCACCGTCAAGCTGCCGCTCGTCTACACGCCGCCGCAAGCCAAGCCGGCCGAGAGCAAGGTCGCGACGCTGACGCAGGCGCCCCGTCATGAAATTCAGGACCAACCTGCTCCGGTGAAGAAAAGTGCCTAGAAAGTCCGCCAACGACGAAGCCGCTCCGCGCCGCCGTGGCGCCAAGAATGGTGCCAAGGGTGGCGCTAAGGCCGCGGCCGTGGATGTCGAGACCGAGCGCAATCTCGTGATGCGCGTGCTCCTGCACAGCCCCAAGGATACGGTGGCCGGCCTCGTCGCCGCCGCCGCCGTCAGCGCCATCGTTGCCAACGCGCTGTTCCTGCAGACCGGCCGGCATCCGGCGCCGATGTTCGGCACCGTGATCAACCTTCCCGCGCCGTCCTCCATGTCGCTGACGAATACCATGCCGCGCCCGCGGCCGGTCGGCGCCGATACGTCGCCGCTCGAGCCGAAGGCGACCG
This sequence comes from Bradyrhizobium guangdongense, assembly GCF_004114975.1. Lineage (NCBI taxonomy): Bacteria > Pseudomonadati > Pseudomonadota > Alphaproteobacteria > Hyphomicrobiales > Nitrobacteraceae > Bradyrhizobium > Bradyrhizobium guangdongense. Next base: position 5,322,988 of record NZ_CP030051.1, on the reverse strand, counting down.
AGTTTCGCGTCGAGCCCAAACCGGCCGAGAAGCCGCCGGAGAAGCCCGCCGAGACGACCGCTTCTACGCCGCGCTCGGGCGATCCCATGACCAATCTGGTCATCAAGTCGACCACACCGACGCCGCCACCGTCGGCAGCGGCTGTTGCTCGGCCGCCGGCGCTGATCCCGGCGCAGCTAAGCCCGGCGGCGCGCCGGATCGCCGGCGTGCAGCGCGCGCTGTCCGAATATGGCTACGGCAATTTGAAGATCACCGGCGCGATGAACGGCGAGACCCAGTCGACGATCCAGACCTTCGAGCGCCAGCACAAGATGCCCGTCACCGGCCAGGTGTCGGACCGTTTGTTGCGCGAGCTTGCCGCCGCGATCGGCCACCCCGTCGAATAGTCGAACGTGCCCCGTCATTGACACCGGTCAATCCCGGGCCCGCACGCCGGCACGGCTGGTACGCAATTGCGCCGGCATGATTTGCTTGGGATCAATGACGGCTGGAACCATCGGAGAAGATGATCGTCCATCTCATCAAGGCAGAGAGGTCGTCATGTTCAAGGTCTCGATTCTCGTGTGGATCATGCTCGGCACGGTGCTGGCGGGCGTCAGCCTGATCGTGGTGCTGATGGTGCCGAGCTTTGCCGCCGATGCCATCAGGAACATCCCGTACGCGGTCGCCGTGGGATTTGCCCTCGCAATGCCGCTGTCATACCTCGTCGCGCGCCAGATCGGCGGCGGGCAAGGCGTCAGCAAGGCATGACAATCCCGAGCTGACACTGGCGGCGCAGGTCGCGCTGGCTTATCGTTCGACTCATGCGTTTGAAATCCAACATATGGGTCGCGGCCTATTTGCGCCGGTGCCAGACCGAGGGCGTGTTCGGCGCGGTGCGCCATCGCGGCGCCGAGGAGGCGGGCGCGGTGTTCGTCAAAGTGTCGCTGCTCGACGGCAATGCGATGCTCTACGTGCCGGCGCCGCAGACGTCTTACGAGGACGGTCGGCCCGTCGATCGCTTCTTCGTGCCGGCCGCGCCGCAGCCGATGCCGGAATCCGCGGTGGAAGAGCGCCTGACCAAGGAGCTTCGGTTCGATCCGGATGCCTGGATCGTCGAGACCGAAGACCGCGCGGGAAGGCACTTTCTCGATCTGGCAAAGGTGTAGCCGTCATTGCGAGCGGAGCGAAGCAATCCAGAATCTTTCCGCGGCGGGATTCTGGATTGCTTCGTCGCGAGAGCTCCTCGCAATGACCTGGCTAGAGCGCGGCACGTATCAAAGTCGGTGCCTGCAGAGGCTGGCTTTAGCGCTCTGATCCGCCGCTGCCGGTGCGCACCGCCGGGCTCGAGCCGGGCTGCAGGCTCGGCCGCGACTGGCTGGCGCCCGCGCGGGCGCGCTGGCGGTCGTTGTCATGCAGCGAGGGCTGATACTTGGCGCGCGTGACGGCGAGGGTCGAGCCGCGCCAGGCGGCGAGCATCACCAGCGCGGAGCGGTCGCTGAGGCGGTCGTAGAGCCGCGACAGCCGGTAGACTTCGTTCACGGACGTGCCGATCGCGGGCTTGAAGAACAAGAGGATGCGCTGGAAGTTCGGGCTCGGCATGTCGAGCGCGCGTGCGGCGACCGCAAGCGCCTCGCCGCCGGCGTCCTCGACGATCTGCGTGGCGACGCGGGCGGGCAGGATCAAGGTGTCGCCGAGCTCGTAGGTGAAGCTCTCGACGTCGCCCGCAATGGCCGCCATTTCCAGGACCTGGATCGCGCGCTTGGCATGCACGGTCGGAATCCGCGGCGCGGCCTTCAGCGGCGTCTGCGCCAGATTGTGCAGGATCAGCGCGCGCTGGCTCGCATCGGCGCGGAAGAACATGTCGTGGATCTCGGCCGCTTCCTTCGGCTGCATCGCCATGCTGGCGGCCATGCGCTGCTCGGCCTCGGTCGGCGGACGGGCAGGCGAGGGGGCGGGCGAAAGGCGCGGGATTTCGCGCGCGAGCGGAATCCTGCGGCCTTCCTGGGCCGCGACCAGCCCGAGCTTCTGGAGCACCGGAACCGGCGTCTGCGGATAGATCGCAAGCTTTGCCTTGACGGAAGCGCGCGTCCCGTCGTCGACCTGGTCGATCAGCCGCGTCGCAAGCTCGATGAATTGCCGCTGCTCGTCCTCGCTGTGGGTGCTGGTCTGGACATAGAGGTCGGTCAGCACGCGCAGCAGGGTGGGGCGAACATCCACGCCCTCGCGGCGGGAGAGCGTCATCAGCCCATCGAATCCGGGAAACAGCGACTTGGTCATGGAGGCGTACGCAACTCGGAAGAACTGTTGCCGCAAGCCTATCAAGGGTTCCTTTAAAGGCTCCTTAAGGAAAACGAAGTGTGAAGCAAACCCGCGCATTTCGACCGTCGTCGTCCCGCCGCGGGACGGCTTCAATCGGCCCGTGCGGTTACGGTCGGAAGGCGGTGTTTACACCCCGTTAACCATAAACTGATCCTAATGATCTCCATGTTGCAGCGGCGCGTTCGGTCGCGCGGCAATTGAGAGAGCTGACATGGGGACCATCATCGAATTTCCGGCCGGTCGCCGGGTGGGCTCGTCGGGGGACGTCACACCGCGCGCGGACATGGGAACGATCCTGATTCTTCCCGTCATCCGTATCGAGCGCGACGCGGACGAAACCAGCGGCGACCGTGGACCGGAGCAGGGCACCGCGCCGGGGCGCCGTCGTCGTCGCCGCTAGCTTTGCGGCTGTTGCAATGCCGGACGTCATCCGCCAGATCCGCCGTGTCGTATCGGCCATCCTGCTCGCAGTGGTCGGAGCGTCGCTTGCCGGCTGCAGCGGCGGCGATTTCGGCCGCACCCGCGCCGACATGCGCAGCGACGACATGCATCGCTGGCTCGGTGCCGAGGCGACCGGCAGCCTCGGCCTGAAGCCCTCGCAATTCCAGCTCACCGACGAAGAGCGCCAGCTTCGCGACCTCGCCTATCCCATGATCGAGCCGCCGCTGTCGCGGCCGGCCTGGAAGAGCGTGTTCGGCGACTACAAGGCAATCCCCTCGCCGTGGCACCAGAAGATCGTGTTCGATCGTACCATGTACGGCCGCACCCTGATCGACGAGCCGCACCGCTCGCACGCCTCGCGCTATGCGCAGCTGATCGAGGACGTCCGTAACGACATCACCCGCTTCGAGCCGTTCTTCGCCAGCGCGATCCGCGTCATCGATCTCGACAAGAAGCGCGACGCCAGCATGGCGCGCGTCTCCGCGCTCTCGCCGCAGGAGCGGACCGATGCGGTCGAACGCATGCGCGAGAACTCGCTGATCATCCAGTGGGTGCAGCTGTCGCTCGAGCAGCGCGTCTCGTCGTATCGCTGGGCATTGGAGCGGCTGGTGATCCAGGCCCCCGACGGCATGGCCGCCGATGCCGACCGCCTGATCGGCGAGCTTGCGGCCCAGACCGCCAATCCGCCGGTCCAGTCGCTTCCGGCCTATGGCCGCGCCGTGGTGTCGAAGGGCTGAGTACGATCTCCGGACAAGTCCGAGCCGGTTTCCGGCACGATCATGCTCAATCACGACGTTTGCCAACGCGGCGCTGCCCGGTCCGCTCGGGCTTGCGGCGCTGCTTCCGCAGCTTCCCGACGAAGTCCTTCAATGCATCCGCGAGAGGCATCGACGCGCGGTAGGCGAACCCGACCTCGCGTTTGACCCTCACATCGATCTCCCTGACGGCGACGTCAGGATAGCCCTTTGCCACGCCCTCCGGGACGATGGCGATGCCGACGCCGGCCGCGACCAGCGCCATCGCCCAATCCTCCGATTGCGCGATCGCCGCAGATGGACGCCGCGCCGACGTGCGGCCGAAGAACGCGCTCTGCTCGCAATGGCAGCGGTCGATCATGGCTGCGTCGGCGAGGTCGGCGGCGCGAAGCTTCTCCTTCAGCGTCAACGGATGCGATGGCGGCAGCGCCGCGACATAACGCTCGCTCCACAGCGGGACGAAATGCTCGTCATCCCCAAGCATGCTCTTCGAGACGATCCTTGCATCCGCGCGCTCCTCGCTGCCGACGAGCCGGAGCGCGATGTCGCTGCGTGCCGTCAGCGGCTTCAGCAGGGCGATCGTCCGGGTCACGTCCAGCGTGCGCATCAGGCCGAGGGTCAGCGTGATCTTCGTGCTGGGCTTGCGGAACAGGCTGCGCGCCGCGTCGGCCTCGTCGATGATGCGGCGGGCCAGCGCATGGAACTGCTCGGCCGAGGCGGTGGGTGCGACGCCCTTCTTGTGGCGGATGAACAGCGTGGTGCCGAGCTCGGCCTCCAGATTGGTGATGGCGGTCGAGATCGACGGCTGCGACACGAAGCAGGTGCGGGCCGCAGCCGTGAGGTTGCGTTCTCGATAAACGGCGGCGAAGTAGCGAAGCTCGCGGATGTCCATAGGAGAAACCTAGAGATATTATCAATATTCAATATTGTACCTATGGAGAGGGGGATGACAAGAACGGCCTGTTCACAACAGGCGAGCGTCACTCATGAAAATCCACCACCTCAACACCGGGACGATGTGTCCGATGGGCCGACGGCTCGTGAACGGCACCGGCGGCCTGTTCCAACGGGCTCGCATGGTCTGCCATTGTCTGCTGATCGAGACCCGTGACGGCCTCGCCCTGGTCGATACCGGCATCGGCCTCGGCGATATCGCCACGCCGGACAGGCTGGGAAAACGATGGCTACGCCAGACCACGCCAAAACTCGATCCTGCCGAGACGGCCGTGCAACAGGTGAAGGCGCTCGGCTATTCGCCCGCCGACGTGCGCCACGTGCTGCTGACGCATCTCGACCGCGACCACGCCGGTGGCGTCCCCGACTTTCCGCACGCCGCGATCCACGTCCATCGCGCCGAACACGACATGGCCGTGCTGCGCAAGCCCGCGCCGCCCGAGGGGCGCTATGTCACGGGGCAATGGAGCCACCGGCCGAATTGGGCATTCTATGGCGAGGCCGGTGAGGACTGGTTCGGCTTCAAGGGCGTGCGCGCGCTCGGCGACAAGGAAGCCGACATCCTGATGATCCCGCTCGCCGGGCACACGCTCGGCCATTGCGGCATCGCGGTGCGCTCGGGCGAGAAGTGGCTGCTGCATGCCGGGGACAGCTATTTCCATCACGCCCAGCTCGATGCATCACCTCGCGCGCCGCTGGTGCTCGGTTATTTCCAGCGTCGTGCCGACATGGATCGCAACGCCCGCATCGCCAACCAGGCAAGGCTGCGTGAGCTGAAGCTCAGCCACGGCGATCGCGTGACGATCTTCAACAGCCATGATCCCGTGGACTACGAGAACTGCCGGTGCGGGGCGCATGAGGGCGTACGCCTTCCATCGTCGCCGCCGTAACCCACCCGATCGCGATCTGCCCGGCTCAGGGCTGGCTCTCCAGGCTCGCATCGGGCAGCAGCAGGCGGACACGCAGGCCCCTGGGAGCGTTGTCGAGCAGGATGAGCCGCCCGCCATGGGCCGCGACGATGGATTGCGCGATCGAAAGACCCAGGCCGAAGCCGGCCGTCTCGTCCATGGTGCGGGCATCCTCGCCGCGCACGAACGGCTCCAGCATCGCCGCTTTCCGTTCGTCGGGAATGCCGGGCCCGTCATCGGCGACATCGATCAGCATCTGTCCTTTCGTGATCGACAGTTCGACGCTGACGTCGCCTGCAAGCCGGATCGCATTGTCGACCAGGTTCGTCACCGCGCGGGTGATCTCGTCGGGACGCACGGTCAGCGTGGCCCTTGCGGGGCCGCGATAGCTCACTGCATGACCGCAATCGGAGAACTGGTCGCTGACCGTCTGGAGCAGGGCGGCAACGTCCACCAGGGTCGGCTTTGCCGGGCTTTCGCTGCGCAGCAGCGACAGCACGGATTCCAGCATCGATTGCATCTGGTCCAGGTCGCGCACGGTTTGCGCGCGCTGCGTCTGATCCTCGATATATTCCGAGCGCAGCCGCAAGCGCGTGATCGGGGTGCGCAGATCGTGGCTGATGGCCGCCAGCATGCGGGTTCGGTCGTTCATCAGCGTGGTGATGCGTTCGCGCATCCGGTTGAGCGCGCGCGCGGCGGATCTGATCTCCTCCGGGCCGCTCTCGGGCAGTGGCGCCGACGACCGGTTCAGGCTGAAATTCTCCGCCTCGCGCGCAAAGGCCGACAGCGGCGAGGAGAGGGCGCGTCCGGCCCAGACGCCGAGCAGCGTCACGCTCGCCACCAGGAACAGCAACGTGCTGGTCCAGAGCCCGCTGACGAAGGCCGGCATCTTGAATGATCCGATCGTGGCCTCGAGCACCTCGTCCTTGCTCAGGTAGAACCACAGGCGATCGCCGTCCGGGCTCGCGCCGCGAATGAGATCGGCCCGACCTTCGATCGCCGATGGGACATTCAGGGGCGTCAGCTTCGGCAACGGCTCCGAACTGGCGGATACGCGGTCGCGTAACTGGATTTTCAGGGTCGGAAAGGTTTGGTTGATACTGTCGAGCACGACGGGGCGGCTGGTCTGCGGCGTGTTGGCGACGATCTGGGCGATCAACTCGAACTGCTCGAACGGCCGGTCCGAAAGCAGCTTGGGCCGGCCCAGCAGAAAATATGCTGCGACCGAGACATGGATGAAGACCAGCGAGACCAGGATCAGCGCCGCGATCTGGCCGCTGATGCGGCGGAAGCTGAACAACGAAACGATGTCGGCGGCGCGGATCATGCCTCCTCCACGACAGGCGTGAAGATGTAGCCGCCGATGCGGACGGTCCTGATGACCGAGGTGCCTTCCGTCCGGTCGAGCTTGCGGCGCAGCCGGCTGACCAGCACGTCGATGCTGCGGCCAAAGCCGTTTTCGGGACGTCCGCGCGTGATGTTGAGGAGGCTGTCGCGGGTCAGGATGCGGCCCGGCCGTTCGCAGAAGGCCTGCAGCAGATCGAACTCGGCGCTCGTCAGCGGCACCTGTGCACCCTCGGGATCGCGCAGCTCCCGGAGCCTGAGGTCAATCGTCCAGCTCTGAAACTTCAGGCGTGTCACCGCGGCCCCTGGAGACGATGCGCTGTTCCGGCGACGCAGGACCGCGTTGATTCTGGCGAGCAGTTCGCGCGGGTTGAACGGTTTTGCCAGATAGTCGTCGGCGCCCATCTCGAGGCCGAGGATTCGATCGACATCCTCGCCCTTCGCCGTGAGGATGATCACAGGCGTCGGGCTCTCGATGCGCAGGCGCCGGCACAGGCTGAGGCCGTCCTCCCCCGGCAGCATCAGATCGAGCACGATCAGGTCGGCGCGGTTCTGCGAAAGATAACGGTCCATCTCGCGGCCGTTGGTGACGGTCTCGACGGCGAACGCATGCTCGCGCAAATAGCGCGCGATGAGCTCGCGGGTTGGCCGGTCGTCCTCGACGACCAGGATGTTCTGAGTGACGCCGGTCATGATTGAAATCGCATCGGGAGCCCCGATCGTTGATCGATTTGCGGACGCTTGTCGCGTCCGAAGAACTACGGTCATGATGCAATCCTAGGGTCAGTCACGGCTCAGCGCCACCACGGGATCGAGGAAGGCGGCGCGGCGGGCGGGAAAGAAGCCGAAGCCGATGCCGATCCCGGTCGAGGTCAGGAATGCCGCTCCGATCGAGAACGGCGAATAGCTCACGCCAAATCCGGGAATCGCGATGTTGATGGCGGTGCCGAGCAGCACCGCGATCAGAATACCGGCGATGCCGCCGATCGAGGAGATCAGCGTCGCTTCCACCAGAAACTGCTGGAGGATGTCGCTGCGCCTCGCGCCGACCGCCATGCGGACGCCGATCTCGCTGATCCGCTCGGACACCGACACCAGCATGATGTTCATCACGCCGATGCCGCCGACGATCAGCGAGATCACCGCGATGGCGGCCACCAGGAAGGCCAGCGTCTGGGTCGTGCTGGTGATGGTGCGGCGGATGTCGTCGGTGTTGAGGATGACGAAATCCCTGGTGCTGTGGCGTTGCGTCAGCAGCGTGGTGACCGCATCCTGCGCCAGGCTGGTCGAGACATCGTCGCTGATCCGCAGCAGCACGCTGCGCAAGGACGAGTCGCCGGTGAACTGCGCCTGCACGGTGGTGTAGGGGAGATAGACCGACAGGTTCTGGTTCGAGCCGAACCCGCCCTGCTGTTGAGCGATCACGCCGACGATCCGGCACGGCACCTTGCCGAGCCAGATGATGCGGCCGATCCCCGCGGTCTGGTCGTCGGCGAAGAAGGTCTTGCGCGTGTTCTCGTCGATGACGACCTGGCGCTCGATGTTGTGGACCGCCTCGCTGCCGAACAGGCGGCCCTTTGCCAGTTTTGCGCCCTTGACCAGGAAATAGCTCTCGCCGACGCCGTTGACCAGCACGTTGGATTCATTGCCGCGATAACGCACCGTCGTGCTGGTCGACACCGTCGGCGTTACGCCGGCAATGAAAGCCTGCCGCTCCAGCGCGCGGGCGTCGCCGAGCACGAGCGTCTTGATCTTGCCGGCGCGCGCGTCGCCGAAATCCTTGCCCGGAAACACCTCGATCGTATTGGTGCCGAGACTCGAGATGTCCGACAGAACCTTGCGCTGGGAGGCGTTGCCGAGCGCAACGACGGAAGACACGGCGGCGATGCCGATGATGATTCCGAGCATGGTCAGGAAAGCGCGCAGCCGGTGCGCGGCCATCGCGACCAGCGCCATGCGCGAGGCCTCCCGCAGCCGGCCCAATGCGCTCGCCCAGCCGGCGTCGCCGTGCTGCGTCGTGCGGGATGTGACCGGAGGCGGCTCCGAGACCGTCGCGGTCTCCGCACGACGGTCGGAGACGATCCTGCCGTCCCTGAGCTCGATGATGCGGCCGGCCCGTGCGGCGACATCGTCGTCGTGGGTCACGATGATGATGGTGCGCCCTTCGAGATGCAGCTCTTCGAGGATCTTCAGCACCTCTTCACCGCTGCGGCGGTCGAGCGCGCCGGTGGGTTCGTCGGCCAGGAAGACCTCGGCGCCGTTGATCAGGGCCCGGGCGATCGAGACGCGCTGCTGCTGGCCGCCCGAGAGCTGGTTCGGGCGATGGCCGCCTCGATCGCCGACGCCGAGACGGGTCAGCAGCGCTTCTGCGCGTAGCCGCCGCTCCCGTGCGCCGATGCCGGCATAGACGGCGGGGATCTCGACATTCGCGGCGGCGGAGAGGTCGCCGAGCAGATGGTAGCGCTGGAAGATGAAGCCGAAATGCTCGCGACGCAGCGCCGCCAGCGCGTCGGCGTCGAGCTCGGCGACGTTCTTGCCCGCGACGCGATAGCTCCCGGAGCTCGGGCGGTCGAGGCAGCCGAGGATGTTGAGCAGTGTCGATTTGCCCGAGCCGGATGAGCCGATGATGGCGACCATCTCGCCCGGCGCGATGCTCAATGAGAGATCATCGAGCGCGACCACCTTGGTGTCGCCGGCTGTGAACTCGCGGCGGACCTTGTCCAGCGCGATGATGGGGCCCGTCATGTCAGGGACCTCCCGGCGGCCCGCCCGGCATGCCGTGCGATGCGGTCTGCTCGTTCGCTTCGCCCGTGACGACCCGTTCGCCCTCGTCGAGTCCGGACTTGATCTCCACGATGGTGCGATCGTTGAGGCCGGTCTTGACCTCGCGCTCCCTGACGTCGCCGGAAGCGGCGAGTGTGCGCACGGTGCTGCGGCCGTCGGATTTTCGCATCACGGCCAGCGCCGGGATGACTTTCACGCGGCTCGCCTCGCCGGTGATGATGTGCACCTCGGCGGTCATGTAGGTCCGCAGCGCAAGATCCTTGTTCGGGACGGTGAAGACGCCGATGTAGTAGATGGCCGTGCTAGTCGAGCTCGACGAGCTCGTGCTGGAGCTGGACGACGACGTGGTGGTCGAGGAGAAGCTGGCATCGTTCTTGATCGATTCCGGCGCCGGCTCGATCTGCTCCAGATGCGCCTCGTAGCGATGGTCCTGGTCGCCGAGGATGGTGAAGTAGAGCGATTGCCCAGGTTTGACCTTGACGATGTCGGCCTCCGAAATCTCCGCCCGCACCGTCATCGTCTCGAGCTGGCCGAGCACGACGATGGTCGGCGCGGATTGCACCGCGTTGACCGTCTGACCTTCCTGCACCACGGTGGCAAGCACCGTGCCGTCGATCGGCGCGGTGATGCGGGTGTAGTCGAGATTGACCTTTGCTGTTTCGACGCTGGCCTCGGCGCCGACGATCAGCGCCTCCAGTGCCGCGATCTGGGCGCGGGTCTGTCGCACGGTCGAGTCCGCGCTGTCGAAGTCGCTGCGCGAGGTCGCGCGCTGGGCCAGCGTGGCCTGCTGGCGCGCGAGGTTGGCTTCGGCCAGCACCAGCGCGGCCTCCTTCTCGGCCTTCTGCGCGCGATAGTTCTTCAGCGAGGCTTCCGAGTTGCGCAGATCGTTCTGCTTGGTGACGGGATCGATCTGGGCGATCACGTCGCCGGACTTGACCGTGTCGCCGACGCGAACGTTGAGCGCGGTGATCCGGCCCGACACCTGCGCGCCGACGGCGGTCAGCCGCGCCGGCTTGAGCGTGCCGCTGGCGAGCACCTCCTCGCGCAGATCGCTGATGGTGACGGGCGCCGTGATGTAGGACTGCGTCTTGCTGGAGCTGCCCGGAAAGCGCGTCGCCGCGACCACGCCCATCGCCACGACGGCGACCACGGCCGCGGCGATCTTCACACGCCGTGTGATGATGATCCCGGTCACTTCAGCGCCTCCCGCAAATGAGGTCCGGTATTGGTATCGACGATGAGCGGGGCCGAGGTGTCGACCGGCTCGACCCAGCCGCCGCCGAGCGCCTTGGCGAGCGCGATGTAATCCTTGGCTGCCGACACCTTGCTCTGGATCAGGGAATCCTCGGCCGAATAGAGCGAGCGCTCGGCGTCCAGGACGTCGATGAAGCTGGCGCTGCCGGTCTCGAACAGCGATCGCGACAATTTTGCCGCCTCGCGGTAGTTGTTCGCCGCTTCGGTCAGCTTGACCGCGCGGATGCGCTCCTGCGACAGGGAGACCAGCGCGTTCTCGACATCCTCCAGCGCGGTGAGCAGGGTCGAATGGAAGGTCGCGAAGGCCTGGTCGCGTTGCGCTTCGGCAATCCTGACGGTGGCGAGGCGCTTGCCGGCATCGAACACCGGCACCGTCACCGAGGGCCCGACCGACCAGCTCACGCTGGAATATTTGGCGAGATCCCCGACGCGCAACGCCGACGTGCCGACCGAGCCGGTCAGCGACACCGCCGGATAGCGGTCGGCCTCGGCCGCACCGATCTTGGCGGTTGCCTGCGCAAGCTTGCGCTCCGCGCTGGCAACATCGGGACGGGTCGTGAGGAGATCGGCGGGCAGTCCCGTCGGCAGCGGCATGCGCGGCGCCGGCACGGGCGCCGAGCGGGCCATCAATCCGGCAACGGCGTCGGGCGGCCGGCCGAGCAAAATGCCGAGCCGGTGGACATCGGCGGCGAGCGCGGCCCGATAGGTCGGAACGTTGGCCTCCGTGCTCGCGGCCTGTGCGGTGGCTTTGCTAAGATCGACGGCGTTGCCGCTGCCGGCGTCATATTTGCTGCGGGTGAGCTTTTCGGTGTCGCGCTGCGAGACCGAGGTGCGAATTGCCAGCGCAATCCGCGCCTGGTAGCCGCGTGCCTCGACATAGTAGGAGGCGACGTCGCCGATCAGCGTGACGAGGCTGTCGCGCAGATCTTCGCCGGCAGATTGCTCGCCGCGCACCGCCGCCTCGATACTCCGCTGCGTGCCGCCGAACAGATCGAGCTCCCAACTCGAATCGAAGCTTGCCTGATGCAGCGCGTAGGGCGCGGTGTCGACTAGCGTGGAGGCGGAGCCCGCGCTGGTTTTGTTGTCGGTCACCTCGGCAGTGCCGCTGACGGACGGAAACAGGCCGGCGGCGGTCTGCTGCACCGTTGCACGCGCCTCGCGCACCACAGCCTTGGCTTTGAGGACATCAGGATTGGCCGCGACGGCTTGTTCGATCAGCCGGTTGAGCAGGGGATCGCGCAGGCGCAGCCACCATCGATCGAGCGTGCCGCTCTCGCGCCGCGACGTCGTCTTGCTGCTCCAATGCGACGGCAGTTCGGGTTTGGGCGGGCCGCCGTAGTCCGGACCGACCGCGCAGCCCGCCAGCGCGCCGCCCAGCATCAGCGCGGCAGCGACGGAGCGGAGTGCCGACATCGGCTCGCGCCGCAATCGCGGCGTGCGAGGACCGGTCTCTTTTGCGGCTGGCACACAGACAACGGCGAACGAGTGAAACGACATCAGATCGGCAAAAATCCAAGGATATGGCCGGGGAAGGGGGCCTTTGTCCCCTCGAGCCGGCCGCCTGCGCGCAAGCGAGGCCCGGATCAGGTGCCGGTCGATCGTGGCGTTTCGGCAGAAGAAATGTTTCCGTATGTAAACAGATATTGCGCGGCATCTCCCTGCCCGCCGGGCTGCCGCCGGGCCGGCACGGAGCGTCAATCGCCCTGCTCCGATGGGAGCCGCGAGAAGCGGAAATTGCAATGGCTCGCGCCACCCGCCAGCGTCTGCGTCCGTTCCAGAAGAATGCCGCGCGTCGCGTAGGCGTCGAAATCGAGCCCGCAAATGTTCGGCAGGATGTCCTTGTCGCCATGGCGGCCTGCGAATTTGCAGAAGCCGCAGGCCCGGTAGTTGATGCCGAATTCAAAACTATCGTCCGGCCCAGGCGCGACGAAATCGTAGACGAAATCTTCCGGGAATTCTGCCTGATGGCTCTCCGTCGTGCTTCTTGCCGCCTGCTCGCGCAGCAAGGCCTGGTTTTCCGGCGACATGAATTGACGCCCCGCGGCGAGACGTTCGGCCTCGGGCTTGGTGAGCAATTGCGCCTTGTGAGTCCGCTGCTCGATGTCGCGGATCACGGGCAGCGGCACGCCGTGGCGCCGCAGCACGCGGCTCGTCGCCATGAAGCCGGTGAGACGGATGAAGACCTCGCTCATGCGGCTCGCCGCGCCGCCGACATAGGGCATCTGGGTCAGCACGATCTCGAGTTCGTCCATGACCTCCCGCTTGATGCCGTCGATGTCGGACAGATGCGCGCGTTCGCGCAACATCGGCTCGGCGAGATCTAGGCGATGGCGCATCGCCGCCTCCATGGCGCCGCGATGCTGCTCGTAGAAAGGATGGATGGTCTCGGCCACTGGGCACCTCAGGGATTTCAGGATGTTGCGAACCGACCGTATCCGGCGGCATCCCCGCGGTGCAAAGCACCATTGCTTCGCTCCAGCACTAGAAAATCTATTGCAAGACCGCGGCCCGCCAGTGTCAAACTGCGGCGCGATGACCTACACCCTCCCGCCACTCAACGCACTCCGCGCCTTCGAAGCCGCCGCGCGCCATCTCAGCTTCAAGCTGGCCGCGCACGAACTGCACGTGACGCCCGCCGCTGTCGGGCAGCAGGTGAAAGCGCTCGAGGCGCGCCTCGGCGTGCAGCTGTTCGAGCGGCTGCACAAGCAACTCATCCTGACCGCGGCCGGCCAGGCGTATCTGCCTGGAGTCTCCGACGGCTTCCGCCGCATTGCTGATGCGACCTCGCAGTTGAGACCGGCAGGCGCGGTGCTGCTGCAACTGGGCGTCCATGCCAGTCTCGATCTGCGCCGCCTCGCTCTGGCGGCGTTTCGCGAGACGCATGCCGAGATCGGCTTGCGCGTGCTCCAGCCTGCCGGCTTGCATGAACTGGTCGAAGGCAAGGTCGATCTCTTGATCGCCCGCGGCCTCGGCCGTCATCCCGGCTATCGCTGCGACCGCATTGGTGAGGGATCCGGCCTGGGCGATTGGCTGATCGCGCCCGAGGGCACCGCGGATTGCCCGGAGATCGTCAGTTTTCGCGAATGGCTGCGCAGCCAGGCGACCGGGAAACGAAGCGTAAACCGTCCGCGACTGGTCGGCGGCGTCGGATAGGTTTCGGTCACGGATGGTTGACCGGGATCAACGACTGTTTTCCGCGCGCGGATATGTTAGTGAGGTCGTGTTCCGGCCTGACAAGGTAAGTCGCTCTTGCGGTTCGTTCGTACCATTCTGGCTCTCGCAATCGCCATATCCTTGGCGATGCTTCCCGTTGGCGCGTCCGCAGCCCAGCTTGCCATGTCGCCTGACGACATGCAGACGACCATGCACATGGGCGGCGATGCCGACATGTCGATGGACGATTGTTGTCTCGACATGAAGGGGACGGGCTCTCACGCCGGTTACAAGTGCGCGATGGGCTTCTGCTGCGTCGGCGGGATGATCGCGCTGGGCGATGTCAGGCCCATTGCTTTCCAGCATCTCACCGTTGCCGCGAGCAAGATCGCCATACCGGCCGATCAGGTCGTCTCCTTGCACGGCAGCAGTCCTCCCTTCCGACCTCCTCGAATCTGATCTCGCAAATCCTAAAGACGCGAGCGGCACGCCTGCTCGCGACGACGACTGACGTGCGCGCAGCCATGCGCCACGGCGGAAGATCAGATCATGAGGACAGGACTATGTTTTCCAAATTCAGCACTGCGGCTCTGGCCGCCACCCTTTCGCTTGCCGCAACCGCGGCCATGGCGGGCGCCGGCGACTACACCTTCGAACCGGTCAAGGCGGAGATGAAGAAGGGCGACGACGTCACGCTCGCCGTTCGCCTGACCAACAAGCAAACCGGCAAGCCGGTGGCGGACGCGGTCGTCTTCAAGACCCGCGTCGACATGGCCCCTGACGGAATGGCCGAAATGGAATCGGCGGTCGCGCCGCTACCGTCCAGGGAGCCGGGCGTGTACGCCTTCAAGACGGACCTGCCGATGGCCGGCCGCTACCAGCTGACGCTGTCTGTAAAGGTGCAGGGCGAACCGGAGACGGTCACCGGCAAGGTGGTCGTCACGGCGACCAAGTGAGCGTTCGGGCGCTGCCTGGCGGCGCCCGACATTTCCCTTTTTGAATCACACGGACGCGTGCACGAAGGGTGCGCGGATACACGCCATGAAAACGCTGCGTCTCCTGACGGTTCTTGCGCTGGGCGGTAGCCTGGTCGCGAGCTTCACTTGGTCTTCAAACGGTGCGCGCTTGCTTGCCGGCGCCGCGTTCAGCTCGGTGGCATCGGCGGCGGACCGGCCGCCGCTCTACTACCGTGATCCCAGCGGCGCGCCGTTCTGGTCGGCGGGTCCGAAGCAGGACGAGCGCGGGCGGGATTACCTGCCGGTCTACGAGGATCAAGGGATCGCGCCGCAGCCGAAGCCGCAGGCGGAGTCCTCTCGAAAGATATTGTACTACCGCAATCCCATGGGGCTGCCCGACACCTCGCCCATGCCGAAGAAGGATTCGATGGGGATGGACTATGTCCCCGTCTATGAAGGCGAGGACACCGACGACGGCACGGTGAAGCTTTCGCCGGGCAAGATCCAGCGCACCGGCGTGAAATCCGAGCCGGTCGAGCGCCGCGCCATCCGCGTTTCGGTGAAGGCGCCGGGCACGATCCAGCTCGATGAGCGCCGCGTCTCCGTCATCGCGATGCGCGCCGAGAGCTTCGTGCAGAAGGTCGCGGACGTCACCACCGGCACGCGGGTGAAGGCCGGCCAGCCGCTGATGGAGATCTACAGTTCGGCGGTCGCATCCGCCGCGGCGGAATATCTGGCGACGATCACCTCCAAGGTGGTTGGCGGCGTCGAGATGTACGGCCGCGGCTCGCGCCAGCGCCTGGTCAATCTCGACGTGCCGGAGCCCGTGATCGCGGAGATGGAGAAGACGCGCGCTGCGCCCGTCACCATCAGTTGGTCGGCGCCGCGCGACGGGATTGTCCTGGAGCGCAACGCGATCGAGGGCATGCGGGCCAATCCCGGCGATGTGCTGTTTCGCATCGCCGACATTTCGATGGTCTGGGCGCTGATCGACGTCGCCGAGCGCGATCTCGGCAATATCGCGGTCGGACAGCCCGTGACGGTGCGCGCGCGCAGCTTTGCGGGTCGGAGCTTCACCGGCAAGATCGCAGTCGTCTATCCGCAGGTGAACCGCGACACCCGAACCGTTCGTGTCCGCATCGAGCTGGCCAATCCCGACGCGATGCTGCTGCCCGACATGTATGTCGATGCCGACATCGACACGGCCGGCGCGGCGCCCGTCCTGGCGGTGCCCGACAGTTCCGTGCTCGACACCGGCGCCCGGCAGGCCGTCCTCGTCGACAAGGGGGAGGGGCGTTTCGAGCCGCGCCAGGTCCAGCTCGGTCGCCGCGGCGGCGGCTATATCGAGGTGCGGCAAGGACTTGCGGAAGGCGAGGCGGTGGTCACCTCCGCCAACTTCCTGATCGATGCGGAAAGCAATTTGAAGGCGGCCCTCAAGGGCTTTGCCGACGCCGCGCCGCGAGCGCCCGACGCTGGCGCGATGGGAGAGCACAAATGATCGCCCGCATCATCGCCTGGTCGGCGCGCAACCTGCTGCTGGTGTTGTTCGGCACCGGCTTTGCCGCCGCGGCCGGCCTCTACGCGCTGATTCACCTTCCGCTCGACGCGATCCCGGATCTCTCGGACACGCAGGTCATCGTCTACACCGAATATCCCGGGCAGGCGCCGCAGGTGATCGAAGACCAGGTCACCTATCCCTTGACGACGGCGATGCTGACGGTTCCCAAATCGAAGGTCGTGCGCGGCTTCTCCTTCTTCGGCGTGTCGTTCGTCTACGTCATCTTCGAGGACGGCACCGACATCTATTGGGCGCGCTCGCGCGTACTGGAATTTCTCAACGGCGCCTCGTCCAGGCTTCCGGCCGGCGTCACGCCGACCATCGGGCCCGATGCGACCGGCGTCGGCTGGGTCTACCAATATGCCGTCATGTCCAGGGAGTGGAATCTTGCGGACACCCGCACGATCCAGGACTGGAACCTGAAGTTCGCACTGGCCAAGGCCGAAGGCGTCGCCGAGGTCGCCAGCATCGGCGGCTTCGTCAAGCAGTACAACGTCGTGCTCGACCCGCAACGGATGCGCGACCGCGGCATCAGCATGCAAAAGATCCGCGAGGCGATCCGTGCCAGCAACGCCGATGTCGGCGGGCGCACCGTCGAACTCTCCGAGTTCGAATACGTCATCCGCGGCAGGGGCTACCTCAAGAGCATCAACGATCTCGGCAACATCGTGCTGAAGACCTCTGGCGGCACGCCGGTGCTGCTGCGCGACGTCGCCAGCGTCGAGCTTGGTCCGGACGAGCGGCGAGGCATCGCCGAGCTGAACGGCGAGGGCGAAGTCGCCAGCGGCATCGTGCTGCAGCGCTTCGGCGTCAACGCGCTCGACGTGATCGAGAACGTCAAGAGGCGCTTCAAGGAGATCGCGAGCAGCCTGCCGAAATCGGTCGAGATCGTCCCGGTCTACGACCGCTCCAACCTGATCTACGCGGCGATCGACACGCTCAAGCACACGCTGTTCGAGGAAAGCGTCGTCGTCGCCTTCGTGTGCATCGTGTTCCTGCTGCATGTCCGCAGTGCGCTGGTCGCGATCCTGATGCTGCCGGTCGGCGTGCTGATGGCGTTCGGCGCCATGAAGCTGCTCGGGCTCGGCTCCAACATCATGAGCCTTGGCGGGATCGCGATCGCCATCGGCGCCATGGTCGACGCTGCCATCGTCATGATCGAGAACGCCCACAAGCACCTCGAACGCGCCAGGCCCGACCAGTCCCGCGTGCAGATCCTGGTCGATGCTGCATCCGAGGTCGGCCCTGCGCTGTTCTTCAGCCTGCTGATCATCACCGTCTCGTTCATGCCGATCTTCACGCTGGAGTCGCAGGAGGGGCGGCTGTTCAGCCCGCTCGCCTTCACCAAGACGTTCTCGATGGCCGCTGCGGCCCTGCTGTCCGTCACCCTGGTGCCGGCGCTGATGGTGATCTTCGTCCGCGGCAAAATCGTCCCGGAAAGCAGGAACGTCATCAATCGCTTCCTGATCTGGGTTTACCGGCCCGTGATCAAGGGCGTGCTGCGCGCCAAGACGCTGGTGATCGTCGCGGCCATCGCCGTCCTGGCCGTGACGATCTGGCCGGCGCGCCAGCTCGGCACCGAGTTCATGCCGGCGCTGAACGAGGGCACCTTGCTCTACATGCCGACCACGCTGCCCGGCATTTCGGTGACCAAGGCCGCCGAGCTGATGCAGATGCAGGACCGCATCATCAAGTCGTTTCCGGAAGTCGCGTCCGTCTATGGCAAGGCGGGCAGGGCCGCCACGGCGACCGACCCGGCGCCGACCGAGATGTTCGAGACGATCGTCAATCTCAAGCCAAAGGAGCAATGGCGCCCCGGGCTCACCGTCGACGGCCTGATCGCCGAGATGGACAAGGCGCTGCAGTTTCCCGGCGTCTCGAACGCCTGGACCATGCCGATCAAGGCGCGCATCGACATGCTCTCGACGGGAATCCGCACCCCCGTCGGCGTCAAGGTCATGGGCACCGATCTGGTCGAGATCGATCGCCTCGCCAAGCAGGTCGAGCGCGTCCTCAAGGCCGTTCCCGGCACCTCGTCGGCCTACGCCGAGCGCGGCATCGGCGGCTACTATCTGGAGATAGTGCCGGATCGCGAGGCGCTCGCCCGCTACGGCATCCTGATCCAGGACGTTCAGGACACCATCGCGGCCGCACTCGGCGGCCAGACGGTGACGACGACCGTGGAGGGCCGGCAGCGCTTCACGGTGAACATGCGCTATCCACGTGACCTCCGCGACAACCCCAAGGCGATCGCCAGCGACATCCTGGTGCCGATGCCTGCGGGCGGCGCGGTGCCGCTCGGCGAGGTGGCGAAGGTCGAGCCGGCGCGCGGACCGACCTCGATCCGCACCGAGAACGGCCAGCTTGCGACCTACATCTATGTCGACATCAGGGATCGCGATATCGGCAGCTATGTCGCCGACGCGCAGCGTGCGGTCACGGAAAACATCCAGTTTCCCGCGGGCACCTACGTCGTCTGGAGCGGCCAGTATGAATATCTCCAGCGCGCCGCCGCGCGCCTGAAGATCGTGGTGCCGGTGACGCTCACGATCATCTTCCTGCTGCTGTACCTGAACTTTCGCGCGATGACCGAGACCTTGATCGTGATGTTGTCGCTGCCGTTCGCGCTGGTCGGCGGCATCTGGATGATGTGGTGGCTCGGCTTCAACCTGTCCGTTGCCGTTGCCGTGGGCTTCATCGCACTCGCCGGCGTCGCCGCCGAGACCGGCGTCGTGATGCTGATTTATCTCGAGCACGCGCTGGAAGAGGCGAAAGCCAGGCGCAGTGCCGAGGCAAGGCCGCTCACGCGCCGGGATCTGCACGAGGCCATCATGGTGGGCGCCGTCGAGCGCGTGCGGCCCAAGATGATGACCGTGGTCGCCATCATGGCCGGTCTGCTGCCGATCATGTGGAGCAGCGGGACAGGCTCGGAGATCATGCAGCGCATCGCCGTGCCGATGATCGGCGGCATGATCTCGTCGACGCTGCTGACGCTGATCGTGATCCCGGCGATCTTCGGGCTGGTGAAAGGGTGGGGGCTTCCCGCCGGCGATGCGAAGGCCGGTGCAGTGGCGCGCCGCTCCTCGCCGGACATTCCCGAGGCGGCCTGAACTGCCCTCTGACCTCGCTGGCACGGGGGCCCGAGCGCCGTTCGTTTGCCTGCGTGATGCGTCTCACAGTCTGGAAAAACCGCCTGCGATACACCTGCGACCACCAGATGAGAGGGGGCGGCCCCTCCTAGGGAACAGCGGGAGACACACATGACTGAGCATAGCAATCGGAAGCGCAAAGAGCTGGATGAGCGTGAACTGGAGACCGTGTGCGGTGGCTTCATGGATGACGGCGGCTGCATCGGCCCGTGGATCGTGAATGGAAAGATCACCACCCATCAGCCGATGGGCCCGAACCCCTGGCTGCCCGGCGGCATCTTTCACCGCTGAGCACCACACCTCTCAACACGTCTGACACACACATTCTGAAACAGGAGCGACCGTCATGCTGAACTCAAAAAATGGAACGTCTGATATCGTCGAACTGACCGATGCGGAGCTTGAAATGATCGTCGGCGGCAACTGGCTCGGCGATGCCTTCCGCGCGATCGGCAGCGCCATCAAGGGTGCCGTCGAGTGGGTCGGCGGCCTGATCTTTGGCGGCTTGCAGGGCCCTGGCAATTTGCGCGGCCCGTTCGGTCCGGGCTCGGGTCCCGGGGTGCCGCCGCTCTGATCTCATCAAGTTCGTTCGCGACATCAGAGGCCGCTCCGGTTGGCGGCCTCTTTGCTTTTTCCGGCGGCAATTCGGATTGGCTATCGCTGTCCCAAAAAAGTATTGAGCGGGATTTGCGCTTCGTACTGGCGAGCCTTTTCCAGGAGAACGTTGCGCAATTGTCCGTCCGGCAGAAGCTGCGCCTGTTCGCGCGCTTCACGAGCGGCCTCAGCGAGCCTTTCGCTCAGCGTTTTCTCCTGCCGGATCCTTGGTCGTACTTGGCTCATTTGTCCCGTAACGCGGGTTCAGCCGGTGGGTTCCACCTGACGCGCCACGATGTCCGGCGCCGGAACGAGCGGGGCGCCGGTGCGTTATCTCGCATATGCAAGGAGGACATCATGAGCGTTGAAGGCAAGATCAAGGAAGGCGCCGGCTACATCAAGGAAGAGATGAACGAGCACGGCAAGGATGCCGCCAGCCAGCGCAAGGCCCAGGAGGGCCGTGATCTTCGCAACGAAGGCCGCATGGAAGACGGCAAGCCGCCGAAAACCAGCAAGCCGGGCACCGGCCATTAATCCGGTCTGATTTGGAAACCGCCCTCGGTTCATGCCGGGGGCGGTTTTGTGTGAGCTCGCAGCAAGAGGGAGCGCACGGGGGTGCCTTCGGGCGGACGTACCGCGCAACGGCCGACCTCATCCGCGGAGGCCCGAATGCCGCCAACGATCTCACCCCCAGATAACCATGTCGCGCTCGTCATGGCGAGGGACCGACGGACCTTCATCATGCGCAGGCTCCTGAACTGGTTTTTCCGCAATCGTGAAACAGGCGCCATCACGATCGCTCAGAAGCCCAATCTCGTTCTGTGGGTCGTGATGGTGGCAGCCCTTCTGCGGTGGAGCTGGCCGACCGCCGATCAAGTCAGCGTCGCACTGACGGTTGTCGTCAAGGGCGGGCTTCTCGTCTGGGCCGCCGATGAGATCGTACGGGGCGTCAATCCCTGGCGGCGCTGCCTCGGAACGGGGGTTGCCGTCTACGACATGATGACCATTCTGCCGTGAGCTTCGCAAATAGAGGCGAGCCTCGACGTTTCCTTCGAGAAGCAGACTATTCCCCGTGCCCCCCATTTTCTTCTTGGCACTTGCGCAAACAATCGTGAATTGAGCCGCCGCAAGCCAGCGTAACGAAGCGACAAGCGCGGCCGTATAGCCGGCATCCATTGCAAGGGGAAGGCGATATGAAAGAGCTGGCAAGTACATTCAACATTGCAGAAGGTGGGACAGGGTCGTACCGGCCCCTCGCGATCCTGCGCTGGGTCATGGTTGTGATCTTCGTGTCGTTCGGCATGCAGAAATTCACGTTGCAGTCGGCGCAGGGCATCGCCCAATTCATCACCAACAGTCCGTTTGTTTCATGGCTTTCGATCTTCGGATTGAGGGGCGAGGCCTACTTTCTCGGTGTCACCGAATTCGTGATCGCCGCCTTGCTGGCCGCCGGTGCCTTCAGTCCGATCCTGTCGGCATTGGGATCGTTCATGGGCGTTGTTACCTTTGCCGTCACCTGGTCGTTCTTTTTCACCACCCCTGGAGTCGTGAGATGGAGCCTTTCGACCGATCCGATGGCCTGGAATCTGGCGGGCGAGTTCCTGTTCAAGGACATCGTCCTGCTGGGCGTATGCGTCGTGCTGCTCATCGCATCGCTGCCGCGGGCCGGGATCCGGTCAGGTACCAACGCAACATAGGAGGTTTGGACAACATGATCGACGACGTGATCGTTATCGGCGATCTGAAATTGCGTCATGATGCGTCCATCGACGAGCATAACGAGCTTGGAGAACGCATGTATGGCATTGTGAGCCAGTTGCCGGGCTTCATATCCGTCAAATCGTTCAAATCAGAAGACGGGGAGGAATTGACCATTTTCCGATTCTCCTCGGAGAGCGCGCTGGAGGCTTGGCGGACCCATCCTGAACATGTCCGGACGATGAAACGAGGCCACGCAGAATTCTACGTCAGCGGCTTTTTGCAGATCTGCAAGGTTATCCGAGAAGTCGGCCCGTTCGATCACGCGGGGAAGGCCTCATAGAGTTTGCCGCGGCAGCGGGGGACCGGTAGGCCACGCGGCGTCGTTGGATACGTCGCCGCGTGGCATCTGGCCCGGTCAGAAATTGGCGCTCAGGCGCGCGTTGATCGAGCGGCCTGGTCCCCTGACATTGTAGCATAACCCGTGTTGGTGGTGAGATTTGCGAGGTCACTTGCTTGCCGGGAGGGGTCTCCTGTCGTGGGACACAATAGTGATTCCCTGGCCACGGCAACTTCCGTCCGGACATGAAAAAACCGCGACGGATTTCTCTGCGCGGATGTTGCAACTATCGATCGTGCGGCCTGCCGGTGTTTTTGCCCGAGGCTGTCAATCGTCGGGTCCCCAGCGCGGTCGCTTTGCCGTGTGATCTGCAACCCTGATTGTCCACACCCACGACACGCAGTATCGGATGGCGGGTCCGACCTACTAGCGATCGATAATTTGCCAACGTGATCCCGGCTCGCTTTGATGGCGGCATGGGCACCAAATCGCGCGAGGTCATCTGGAGCGGCCGCATCATGGGCGCGGAGATTTCCGCCAAGCACGCCCGCGAAGAGGCGAAGAAGGCCGTGCGTGAGGCCGACCGGGCGGAAGCCGAAGCATGGTCGGTGCGGATGGAAGGCTACGGCGGTCCCGCGCAGCCGTCGCCGACGATCGCGCAATGTCTCAACGGCGGCCTCGCCTGGCTCGAGGTCGAGTGCGCCAGGTGCAAGTCGCGCGCGAGCCTGCCGCTCGATGCGATCCGCCGTCCGCGCGACACCCCGATCTGGAAGCTGGAGGCCTCGCTGAAGTGCCGGTCATGCCGCAAGGGGCGCTCCGCGCCGCCGGTACACATGATCAAGCTGACGGAAGCGCGCAGCATCACGCCATACAAATGGGTGCATCCGACCGAGGAGCGCTAGACTTGGGCAGCGCTAACGCGGTTCGATCACCTCGCCATCTTCCTTCACGAACCGGCCGACGGGATTTTCCAGCAAGTCGAGCACGACTTCCGAAGGCCGGCACAGTCGCGTGCCCTTTGGCGTCACGACGATCGGACGGTTGATCAGGATGGGATGCGCGAGCATCTGGTCGATCAGCTCCTCGTCCGTCCATTTGGGATCGGCGAGGCCGAGATCCTTGTAGGGCGTCCCCTTCTCGCGCAGCAGGGCACGGACCGATATGCCCATCGCTGCGATCAACTGCCTGAGTGTCTCGCGCGATGGCGGCGTCTTGAGGTATTCGATGACGACGGGCTCGACACCGCTTTGCCGGATCATCGCCAGCGTGTTGCGCGAGGTGCCGCAGTCGGGGTTGTGATAGATCGTGACGTTCATGGCCGGGTCTCCAGGCATCATTGCCGGGCTTCCAAGGCCGTCGCAGCTTTGCCGGCACCTGCTTCGTACCAGTTCCGCGTCGCCTTGACGATGCGGACGACGGACAGCATGACAGGCACTTCGACGAGAACGCCGACGACCGTCGCGAGCGCCGCGCCGGAGTCCAAGCCGAACAGGCTGATCGCCGCGGCAACCGCGAGCTCGAAGAAATTGCTCGCGCCAATGAGGGCGGCTGGAGCCGCAACGCACCACGCCACGCCGAATCGTCGGCTCAGCCAGTACGCCAAACCGGCATTGAGATAGACTTGGACGAGAATCGGAACGGCAAGAACGGCGATGACGCCGGGCTGCCTGACGATCTGCTCCCCCTGGAAGCCGAACAGCAACACCAAGGTTGCGAGCAGTGCAACCAGCGACAAAGGCTGCAGCATTCGCATGACTTGGCCGAAGCTGTCGCCGCCTTTTTGCAGCAACACCTTGCGCCACAGCTGTGCGATGAGGACCGGCACGACGATGTAGAGCAGGACGGAGAGCAGCAGCGTGCCCCAGGGGACGCTGATGGAGGCCACACCGAGCAGCAGCCCTACCAGCGGCGCGAACAGGAACACCATGATCACGTCGTTCAGGGCGACCTGACTGAGGGTGTAATGCGGCTCTCCCTCGCACAAATTGGACCACACGAACACCATCGCGGTGCAGGGCGCGGCAGCCAGCAGAATCAACCCGGCGATATAGGACGAGATCTGGTCAGCCGGCAGCAGCGGAGCGAAGAGGTGGCCAATGAAGAAGGAGCCCAACAGCGCCATCGAGAACGGCTTGACCGCCCAGTTGATGAAAAGGGTCACGCCGACGCCGCGCCAATGCTCCCGGACCTGACTGAGTGAACCGAAGTCGATCTTCAGCAACATCGGCACGATCATGAGCCAGATCAGCACCGCGACCGGCAGGTTGACCTTGGCGATCTCGGCGGCTGCGACCGCGCCGAAGAAGCCCGGCATGACGTGCCCCAGCGCCACGCCGACGATGATGCAGAGCGCAACCCACAGGGTGAGGTACCGTTCGAAAATGCCCATCGTCACGCCACATCATGTCTGCCGGACGCCGCGCCATCGGAGCGCAGAATCGACTCGGCGGTGAGCGATGGGGCCGAATTGCCCGTACACAGGAACAGGACGCAATAAACGCGATCAGGCACGACTTCGCTCCTTTCGCTTCGGCGCGCAGCAGGACTGCAAGGTTTGAACGACGGGATCGCAGACTTCAGGACGTCCGCCGCAGCAATCGCGCAGCAGGAAAACCGCGACGTCGCGAAACGCGCCGAGGTTGGCGCGGTAGATGATCGAGCGGCTCTGCCGTTCGGAGGAGACCAGGCGCGAGCGGCTCAGAACCGAAAGATGCGCCGAGAGCGTGTTCTGGGGCACCTCCAGCAAGCGGGCGAGATCGCCGGCCGCAAGGCCGTCAGGCTCGTGCCGAACCAAAGTCCGGAATGCCTCCAGACGTGTTGTTTGGGAGAGGGCGGCGAGTGCCAGAGCGGCTTCTTCGGTTTCCATATATCCAGATTTACGGAATTAACGGAGGCGCGTCAATCGGGATCCGATCCTCTGTGCCTAACATTTCGAATATTCTAGAAATATGGTTTGACAGCCGCAGCCGGGACGCGCATTCTGCCCGGCATGAAGATCGACGACGCAGCAGCACGCCTCGAAGCCCTGGGCAACCGGACACGGCTCCAGATCTATCGGGTGCTCGTCCGGGCAGGGCGCCCGGGCATGCCGGTCGGGCGTTTGCAGGAGAAGCTCAAGATCCCGGCTTCGACGCTGTCTCATCACATCAAGACCCTGGTCTCGGTCGGGCTGGTCAGTCAGATCAGGGAATCCACGACCCTGATCTGCCACGCCAATTTCGATGCGATGCGGGGCTTGGTGGATTTCCTGGCGGCGGAGTGCTGCGCGGACGAAATCGGATGCAGGGACAAACAGACCGCAGCGTGATTTTTTTTGACCTCAGTAATTCGATGATTCTAGAATGATGGGAGAAGATCGGTGCATGACAAGACGGTAGCGATCATTGGAGCAGGGCCGGTCGGCCTCGCCGCCGCAGCGCATGTGCTCGAGCGCGGGATGTCGCCGATCGTGCTCGAAGCAGGTCCGGAAGCCGCGCACGCCATTCGTCAGTGGCAGCACGTCCAGCTGTTC
The DNA here is from genome assembly GCF_004114975.1 of Bradyrhizobium guangdongense. Lineage (NCBI taxonomy): Bacteria > Pseudomonadati > Pseudomonadota > Alphaproteobacteria > Hyphomicrobiales > Nitrobacteraceae > Bradyrhizobium > Bradyrhizobium guangdongense. Next base: position 5,297,288 of record NZ_CP030051.1, on the reverse strand, counting down.
TCGCCATGGGAATACAATGTCGACAAAGCGGCCGCGCGCCTGCTTGCGCCGACGGGATGGAATTCGCCGGACCCGCAGTCCTACCCGACCGGCGGCGAATTGATCGACCGATACCTCGAGCCGCTCGCGACGCGCACGCCGCTTCGCGAGGCGATCCGCACCTGCAGTCGCGTCACGGCGATCAGCCGCGCCGGCTTCGACAAGGCCAGGACGAAGGGCCGGGAGCGGGCGCCTTTCGAAATCCGCTATCAGAACGGCGGGGGTCCCGAAGTGCTGCGCGCCGATGCGGTCATCGACGTGTCGGGCACGTGGTTCTCTCCCAATCCCGCCGGCAGCAACGGTTTGCCCGCGATCGGCGAGCGCGAACGGGCCGACCGCATCGCCTATGGCATGCCTGATGTCCGCGGCGCCGACCGCGCCCGATACGCCGGCAAGACGGTTGCCGTGGTCGGTGCCGGCCATTCCGCTCTGGGCACACTGATCGATCTGGTGCGACTCGCGGACGAGGCGCCCGGCACGCAAGCCATCTGGCTGCTGCGCGGCGCCGACCCCGCAAAGACTTTCGGCGGCGGCCGCAATGACAAGCTGGCCGCGCGCGGCGAACTCGGGTCTGCTTTTGCCGCACTGGTGGCCGCCGGAAGGATCCGGGTCGAGACCGGCTTTGGCGTCACGCATCTGTCGGAGTCCGAGGGCCGTCTCGTCATTTCGGCAGGCGAAGCGCGGAGCGTTATGGCGGATGAGCTGGTCGTTTCGACCGGTTTTCGTCCCGATTTGTCCTTCCTTTCCGAACTGCGGCTTCGGCTCGATCCCGCGATCGAGGCACCCGCAGCGCTCGCGCCGCTGATCGATCCCAACGAGCATAGCTGCGGGACGGTCCGTCCCCACGGCGCGCGCGAACTCGCCCATGACGAACCGGGCTTCTATCTTGCCGGCATGAAGTCCTACGGCCGCGCACCGACCTTCCTGATGATGACTGGCTACGAGCAAGTCCGCTCGATCGTCGCTGACATCGCGGGCGACAAGCAAGCCGCGGCGCGGGTCGAGCTGGTGCTGCCGGAGACCGGTGTCTGCACACGCGGCGGGGTCGAACCCGCGGCTGCAGCGGGATGTTGCGGTGGGCCGGCGAAGCAGGAGCCGTCAGCCTGCTGCGCCGCAGATGAAACGGCCAAGAAGGCGGGCCGCGCGGGGTGTGGGTGCTCATGAGCAAGCCCGCACGAGCCGAACTGGAGACGGGAGGAGCACATTCGTAGCTCGAGCGGCTGGCCGCTGATCGCGATCATGTGCATCGGACAGGTCGGCAATCTGCTGCCGCACGTGACGCTGTCGGCCAATCTGGCGCAGCATCTGATGCCCGCGTGGGGACTTTCCGCCGCCGAAGGCGGGTTGATGGCGAGCGGCTACGCGTTCGGCTACATGCTGGCCGTGCCGGTGCTGACGACATTGACCGATCGCATCGATGCGCGGATCGTGCTCCTGTGCGGCTCGATCGTCAGCGGCCTTGCGACCGTGGCATTTGGCGTCTTGGCTGAAGGCTTCTGGTCGGGAACGATCATCTGGTCGATTGCTGGTTTGGGGTTTGCCGGCGCCTACATGCCCGGGCTCAAGGCTCTGACGGACCGATTGCCCGCCGGCGACATGTCGCGGGCGGTCACGCTGTACACGTCGAGCTTTTCGGTGGGCGTCGGGCTTTCGTTCCTCGTTGCGCAGGTTCTCGCAGATCGCTGGGGCTGGCGGACCGCTTTCTATGTCACCGGCATCGGTCCGATCGCGATGGTGATCGCATGTCTTCTGATCGAAGGGCGCCGGCCGGCCCCGAAGGCCGGGCGGCTGTTGAACTTCAAGCCTGTCTTCGCCAACCGCGAAGCGCTCGGTTACATCTTTGGTTATGGCGCGCATTGCTTCGAGCTCTATGGCGTCAGGACCTGGCTGGTCGGATTCTGGACTTTCGTCGTGGCGCATCAAGGCGCGCCCGCCTGGTTGACGCCGGTGCTGATGAGCTTCTGCTTCGCGGTGATCTCGATGCCGGCCAGCATCCTCGGCAACGAGGCGGCATTGAAATTCGGAAGACATCGCGCCATCACGTTCGTGATGATGGCATCAGCCTGCGTCGCGATCGTCATCGGTCTCAACGCAAGCGCCCCGGCGTGGCTGCTTGCGTTGCTGCTGATGATCTATGGCCTGACGGTGCCGGCGGATTCCGGCGCGTTGACTTCAGGCATGTCCACTGCGGCCGTCGCCGAGCATCGTGGCGCAACGCTGGCCCTGCATTCCACCGTCGGCTTCGGGCTCTCGGCCCTCGGCGCCTGGGGAACGGGCGTCGCGCTCGATGCCGCGGGCGGACCGCAGAGTGCGCGCGGCTGGCTGCTCGCGTTCATCGTTCTGGCGATTGGAATCTTGATGGGGCCGGTGGCGTTGCTCTGGTCGCGGAAGGCTCGCTTGGAAAAGCAACCATCGTGAGGGCGCGGCTCCGTCATGAAAAACCCGCGCCGGATTGCTCCGCGCGGGTCTGACGAACTTTTGACGATGCCATTCTGCCAGTGTTTTGCCCGACGTGTCAAAGGCGGCCGAAGCGGTGTCGCTTCCGGCATCGGGGTGGTGCTGATCGGCCTTTCGAATTAGCAGCAGTTTCGACACCCCGCTACTGTGCATGGGGTTGTTTTCAGCTTTTGCTTCGCGTGGGGCTCAACGCCCGCGCTTCAGCGCCGCCCGCGCGGCGCCTCGGCCTTGGCCGGCGCTTCGGTCTGCGGCGCGCAGGTCGCGGCTTGAAGCGAGCCTTGCGCCTGCGGCATCAGGCCGGGCTCGGCGGCCAGCGCCTTCATCACGATCAGGCCGGTGGTGCTGGGCGAGTCGATGATCAGGCGGTCGGCCGCGGTGACCTCTTCGTCCTCGGGCAGCGCGTTGTGCTGCGCTTCGGTCATTAGGTCGAGCTCGATCACCTTCTTGCCGGCCGAGCGGTCGTTGATGGCGTAATAGGCGATCTCGTTGCGGGTGTAGAACGACACCGAGGTGTAGGCCTGGCTCACCGGCACGGTGAGCTTGATCGGGCCGCCGGAGAGATCGTAGCGGCAGATCGCCAGCGCGAAGGCCGGGTCCATGAACGGCATCGGCGAGGTCTGCGGATCGGCCAGCGGCAGCTGCGTCACGGCGTTGAGCTTGGTCATCGGCGTCAGCCGCGAATAGGCGTCCTGGGTCGCGATCCGCGGCAGCGCCAGGACGCTGACGAGATGGACCACGAGGCCCAGCACCACGCCGGCTAGGATGGTGAAGGCGAGGCGGATCATGAGCAGCCCACCGTCGCGATGGTGGGCATCGGCGCATCGCGCTTGGTGCGCGTCGCAACCCCGACCGGCGTGTCGTAGAGGCGGAACATCAGCGCATAGCGCTCGATGCCCCCGGTCGGCAGCCAGTTGCCGGCGCGCGAGCGCGCGGCGATGTGGATCTCGAACGAGCCGTCGGAGGCGCGCACGATCTCCTGGCTGGTGAAGCCGTAGCGGGCAAGCGAGTTGGCGACGAGATGGCCCTTGCGGTCATACAGCGTCAGCGTCCAGAACCGCGCCGGCGGCGTCACGCCGGACACGACGACGTCGCAGCGGCCGTCGAGCGCCTTCTTCTTGTCGTCCGTGGTCGCGGTGAAGGCGACGCCGTCGCCGGTGCCGATCGGCAGCTCACCGTTGCGTACGATGGTGGCGCGCGAATAGGGATCGACGTCGGCAGTGCCGGTGCGCGGGCGCGCGGTCCAGGCGCCGATGGTCAGCGTGCCGATCTCGGTGCCGCGCGTCGTCGTCATCCAGGTCGCGCCCAAGCCGACCACGGTCGCGAGCAGGAGGGCCGTCAATGTGATCAGGATCAGCCGCACGGGTCTCGATCAGTTCTTGCGCGGGGCGGATGCGTTCGCATTCTCTTCCGCATAGTTCTGCGGGAAGGCGAGCGCGCTCGTCGACGATGCGGGCTTGGCCGGCGTGCTGTCGTCGGAAGCCGATTTGTTCGCGGTCTTGGCGGCGTCGTCGAGCAGCTTCTCGACGCGGACCAGGATGTCGGCGCCGCGCTTGGTCAGGACCGGCGGCGGACCGGGCTTGGTCTCCAGCACCTTAGGCGCCGCATTGGCCTGCGCGTTCGCGATCTGCTCGCGCGGCAGCTTCTGGCCCATGCCGACGCCGGGAATTTCCCGGACCTCGACGCCCTGATGCGCCGCGACCATGATGTCGTGCCAGGTCTGCGCCGGCAGCGAGCCACCGGTCATCCGGTTGGTCGGCGAGTAGTCGTCGTTGCCGTACCAGACCGCGCAGGTGAAATTGCCGGTGTAGCCGACGAACCAGGCGTCGCGATATGCATTGGTCGTACCGGTCTTGCCCGCGGTCGGAATGCCGTCGAGCGCAGCGCGGCGAGCAGTGCCCTCGCTGACGACGTGGCTCATCATGCCGGCCATGTCGGCGGCGATATTCGGCGGAATCGCCTGCCTCGGCTTCGCGCCGTCGCGGTCCCAGCGCCAGACCAGATCGCCCGCGCCGGTGCGCACTTCGAGCACCGCATGCGGCGTCACCGCCTTGCCGCGATTCGGGAAGGTCGCATAGGCGACCGCGTGCTCGAGCACGGTGACTTCATCCGAGCCGATCGGCAGCGATGGCGTGTCGGGCAGCGGGGCTTTGATGCCGAAGCGGCGCGCGACCTCGACGATCTTGGCGCGGCCGATCTTGGCCGGGTTCGGCGCCTTCGGCTGCTCCTTCTGGCCGATCGCGATCGACAGCTTCACCGGCACGACGTTGATCGAGCGCGTGATCGCCTGCGTCAGCGTGACCGCGCCGGAATAGGAATGGCCATAGTTCTGCGGGCACCAATTGCCGATGCAGACCGGGCCGTCGACGACGACCGAGTTCGGCGTGAAGCCGTTCAGGAGCGCCGTGGTGTAGACGTAAGGCTTGAACGAGGAGCCGGGCTGCCGATAGGCGTCGGTGGCGCGGTTGAACTGGCTCGCGCCGTAATCGCGGCCGCCGACCATGGCGCGGATGCCGCCGTCGAGATCGGCGACGACGGTTGCGGCCTGCGTCGCGTGATAGTCGCGGCCGAACTGTCGCAGCTGGTTCTCGATGGCGTCTTCGGCCGCCTTCTGCACATTGGTGTCGATCGCGAGGCGCACGACGAAGACGCGCTCGGTGTAGGATTTCGGGAAGGTGTCGACCAGCTTGCGCATCTCGTCGAAGGCATAATCGAGATAATAGTTCGGCGAGGCCTCGTCGCGGCGGTCGACCGCGAAGGCCGGGTTGCGACGGGCGCCGAACACCTGGCCCTCGGTCATGAAGCCGGCATCGACGAGATTGTCGAGCACGACGTTGGCGCGGGCGCGCGCGGCGGGCAGGTTGATGTGCGGGGCGTATTTCGTCGGCGCCTTGAACAGGCCGGCAAGCATCGCGGCTTCTGCGAGATTCACGTCGCGCGCCGACTTGTTGAAGTAGAAATGCGCCGCGCCGTCGACGCCGAAGGTGCCGCCGCCCATATAGGCGCGGTCGAGATAGAGCTTGAGGATCTCGTTCTTGGTCAGGCGCCATTCCAGCCAGACCGCGAGGAAGGCCTCGTTGATCTTGCGCTCGATGGTGCGTTCGTTGCTCAGGAACAGGTTCTTGGCGAGCTGCTGGGTGATCGAGGAGCCGCCCTGGCGCACGCCGCCGGCCTGGGCGTTGGTGACGAGCGCGCGGGCGGTGCCGGCGATGTCGATGCCGAAATGGTCGTAGAAGCGGCGGTCTTCGGTCGCGAGCGTCGCCTTGATCAGGACATCGGGGAAATCTTCCAGCGGGATCGAGTCGTTGTGCTTGATACCACGGCTTCCGATCGGATTGCCGTAGCGGTCGAGAAACGTCACCGCGAGGTCGGATTTCTTCAGCCAGTCCTCGTCCGCGGTCTCGCGGAAGGCGGGGATGGCGAGGATCAGCATCAGGACCATGCCGCCGAGGCCGATGGTCGCGGCTTCCGACAGCGGCTCGATGAACACCCAGCGCTTCCACCGCCCGACATAGAAACGGTCCATGAAGGTCGAGTAGCGCTCGTAGAGCTCGCGGATGCCCTTGGCCGAGGAGAACAATGAGGAGTCGATGCGTGCATCGAGGTCCAGGAAGAAGTTCCTGACGCGGGTCTTCCAGTTGGATGGCGTGTTCTGGACCACCTAGAACCCTTGAGGCTCGGTTCGAAAGCGTTCAAGCACCCGGCCGGGGCGGCATCGAGACGTCTTGCGGGATTGTTGCGGCAAACCCAAGGCGCCCGTGTCGCGGACCTCAGGGGACTTGCTGTTCTTCTAGCCGAGCAGGGCCTATAAACCAATGGTCACGCTCGCAATTTTGAACAACAGGCCTAATTGAACCCCGGTTCATTACGGGTCTTTTGGGACCGTTGCTTGCAGCTTTGCCGCCGCGCCCCCTAGATGGCGCTGGCCGCAGCTCTTTGGATCAGTATCAGACGCATGACCGCAGCTCCTAAACGACCTTCAGACCAGGATGGATTCTTCTGGAAAACCAAGAAGATGGAGGATATGTCGACGGCCGAATGGGAGAGCCTGTGCGACGGCTGCGGCCGTTGCTGCCTGAGCAAGCTCGAAGATGAAGATACCGGCGAGATCTATTTCACCGATGTCAGCTGCAAAATGCTCGATTCCTGTACGGCCGGCTGCAAGGACTACACGAATCGCTTCGACTACGTACCGGACTGCGTTGTCATGACGCCCGAGAGTGTCCGCGTCCTGAAATGGCTGCCGCCGAGCTGCGGCTACAAGCTGGTTGCGGAAGGGCGCGATCTCTATTGGTGGCACCCGCTGATCTCCGGCGATCCCAATACGGTGCATGAGGCCGGCGTCTCCGTGCGCGGCCGGGTTGCCGGTACGGAAGACGAGATCCCGGACGACGAACTTGAGAACAACCTCGTGCAATGGCCGGGGCAGCTCCCCAAACGGGCACGCCTGAAGCGACGCCCCAAGGATTGATCAAGGCCTGCTCCGCCTGCCGTTTCAGATCACTTGTTCGGGATGACCGCAGTGCGGGATGCACCCATGCGCCGGGGTGCCTGCCCGAGAAGGACTTTGCTGTCTACATTGACTTCATAGCACGAATCCTTCGCGGCTTTGCACCGCAACACGCTCGATCCGACAGCCCGAGATGAACCAGTTCACACGGCAGAGCAGCCAGTCTGCCGACATCCAGACATTGCCCGACGACATCGCCGAGGAACTGACCCGCCTTCCGGGCGAGGTCATGAGCGTCAGCGACTCGCCGTCAATCTCGCCGCCGGCGCCGCTGTCACAGGACGAGGTCCGCACCATCGTCATGAGCCTGATGCTCACGATGTTCCTGGCCGCCCTCGACCAGACCATCGTCGCCACCGCGCTGCCGACGATCGGCCGCCAGTTCCAGGACGTCTCAAACCTGTCCTGGGTCATCACCGCCTATCTGCTCGCCTCGACCGCCGTTGCGCCGGTGTTCGGGACGCTGAGCGACATCTACGGCCGCAAGGCCATGCTCATCACCTCGCTCAGCCTTTTCATTGCCGGCTCGATCCTGTGCGCGATCGCGCCGAGCATGCCGATGCTGATCCTGGCGCGCGGCCTCCAGGGTCTCGGCGGCGGCGGCATCATGCCGGTCGTGCAGACCGTGATCTCCGACGTCGTCTCTCCGCGCGAGCGCGGCCAGTATCAGGCCTACTTCTCCAGCGTCTGGATGGTCGGCGGAATTCTCGGCCCCGTCATCGGTGGCGTATTCGCCGAGCATCTGCACTGGTCGATGATCTTCTGGATCAACCTGCCGCTCGCCGCAGCGGCGCTGGGGCTGCTGCTGCCGAAGATGAAGAAGATCCCGGTGTTCCACCGCAAGCGCAAGGTCGACTGGCTCGGCGGCGTGCTGCTGATGGCCTCCGCCGTCGTTTTCATGCTGGTTCTGACCTGGGGCGGCACGCGCTATCCCTGGCTCTCGCCGACCGTGCTGTCGATGGTGGGTGGCGCGGTCGCGCTTGCGCTCACGTTCGTCTGGCACGCGCGCCGCGCTGATGAACCGTTCCTGCCGTTGCCGCTGCTCGGCGGATCGGTCGCGCCCTTTGCTCTCACCGCCGGCGGCTGCGGCCTCGGCGCCATCACCGGCCTCACCGTGCAGCTGCCGCTCTATTACGAGTCAGTCTACCACCTCAGCGCCAGCGAGGCGGGGCTTGCGTTGATTCCGCTCGCGGCGGTCTCGACCTGCGGTGCCGCGATCGCCGGCCGCACCATGGCACGTGCCAAGCACTACAAGCGGGTCGCCATCATCGGCACCTCGTGGGCAGCGATCTGCGGCCTCGGGCTCACCGTCACGACGCTGCCGCTCTGGGGCCTCTTGACGCTGATGGCCGCGTTCGCGCTCGGGCTCGGCACGACCTTCCCAGTCTGTGTGGTCTCGCTGCAGAACTCGGTGGCCCGTCCGCAAGTCGGCACCATCACGGGCGCGATGAATTTCTTCCGCGCGCTGATGTCCTCATTCACAGTCGCCGCGTTCGCCGCCATCTTGCTGATCGCGCTGGGCGCCGACATTCCGCTGGCGGGCGAACATCATGCCGCCGGCGGCATCCCCGCGATCCCCGTCGAGGACATGCGGCATGCCTTCCGCTATGTCTTCGCAGCCGCGACCGCGCTGATGACCACCGCCTCGCTCTGCCTGATCATGATGGAGGAGCGGCCGCTGGCCGGTCCCTCCACCACGCAGGCCGTCGAGATGGCGGAGTAGGGACGGTTAGCCGCTGCCGTCCACAAAGCTGTTCTTTCGCGGCAGCACAATCGTAAATTCCGTGAACTTGCCGGGCTCCGTCGCGACCTCGATCGTGCCGCCGTGCTGCTTCACGACGATGTCGTGGCTCATCGACAGCCCGAGGCCAGTGCCTTCGCCGGCCGGCTTGGTGGTGAAGAACGGGTTGAATATCTTCGCTTTCACATCGTTCGGAATGCCGGTGCCGTTGTCGCGGATGCGGATCTCGATGGCATCGCCCCGGTCGCGCGTCGTGGCGGTTATGGTCGGCTCGAACGTGCCGGCGCCACTTTCCACCTTGCGTTTTACCGCCGCATAGAACGCGTTCGAGACAAGGTTCAGCAGCACCCGCGTGATCTCCTGCGGGAACAGTTCGGCGGAGCCTGCCGCCGGATCGAACGCGCGTTTCAAGGTGACTTCGAACTGCGGCTGCTCGGCGCGCGCGCCGTGATAGGCAAGGTTGAGGCTCTCCTCGACCAACGCATTGATGTCGCTCAACCGATACTCGCCGCCGCCCTCGCGGGAATGCAGCAGCATGTTCTTGACGATGGAATCGGCACGTTTGCCGTGCTGTACGATCTTTTGCAGATTGTCCTTCAGCATGCCCGTCAGTTCGTCGACCTCGCTGCGAACCTCGGCGGCGAGTGAAACCGGCGCAAGCACCTCGTTCAGTTCGTCCGCCAGCTCAGTCGACAGCGCGGCGAAATTGTTGACGAAGTTGAGCGGGTTCTTGATCTCGTGTGCGATGCCGGCGGTGAGCTGGCCGAGCGAGGCCAGCTTCTCGGTCTGGATCAGCCGGTCCTGCGCCGCTCGCAAGTCGTCGAGAGATCTGGCGAGCTCGATGGTGCGGGCCTGAACCTGGTTGAACAGGCTGACATTCTTGACCGCGATCACCGCCTGGTCGGCGAAGGTTTGCAACAGCCGCACGTGATGCTCGGCGAACGCACCGGCCGTGCGCCGCGTGGCGATGATGACGCCTTTGGCCTCGCCTTCGCTCATCAGCGGCGTGAACAGCATGCTGCGAAAGCCACGGGCGCGCGCGATGTCGCGTGCGGCCGGCTCGAGCTCGGTATCGGGCAGTTGCGCCTGACGACCATTGGCCGTGAGCTGGTAGGCCGGGAATTGCGCGAACGGCACCGGGAACGACGCTTGCAGCACGCGGTCGCCCTCGGGATCGCCCGGCGTGAAGGCCGCCAGATGCGCTTCGCCATCGATATAGCGCAGCACCGCAGTGGAGAAGCCGCCGATCAGCCGGTTGGCATTGGTGGCGATGGCATCGAACACCGGCTGCACGTCGGAGGGCGAGGCCGCCATCACCTTCAAAATGTCGGCGGTCGCAGTCTGCCGTTCCAGCGTCTCGCGCGTCTCGTTGAAAAGCCGGGCGTTCTCGATCGCGATCACGGCCTGATCGGCAAAAGTCTGAAGCAATTCCACAAGGTCGGGCGTGAACGCACCGGGTTCGATGCGCGTGACGCTGATCATGCCGACCGCCGTGCCGCGGTTCATCAGCGGCATGAACAGCACGCTGCGAAAGCCGCGCAGCCGCGCAAGGTCCCGGTTCAGCTCCGGGACGTCCTCAGCCTCGGCATCCGGAAACTGGATCGTCTCCCCGCCGCGAACCAGGGCGAAGGTTGGAAAATCCTCGATCCGCCGCGGGAACGACGCCTTCAGCCCTTCGTCGCCATCCGGACTGGTCGGCGTAAACGCTACCAGATGCAGCTCGTCGCCGATGAATTGCAGCACGGTCGCGGAGAAGCCGCCGAGTAGACGCTTTGAGCTCGATGCGATTGCCTCGAAGACCGGCCGGGCATCAGACGGGGAGGCCGCGATGGTGCGCAGGATTTCGGCGCTGGCACTTTGCCGATCGCGCAGTCGCGCTGTCTCGGCTGCCGCCATCCGCAATTGCTGTTCGAGTTCCTTGGACGGGGTTGTCATTCGCAATCCGGCTTGGTGCCGCGGCGCGCGCGGCACGAGGGCCGGATTATCACATCTCCTGCAGCTGGAGCCAGCGCCCTCGGCGCTGCGGTCGCCTCACGTCCCCGGCCGCGAGACCTCGGTCTCCTTGGTGGTGATGAACTCGAGCAGCACCGGCACGCCTTCCCTTGTTTTCTGGATGCCGCGTTTGATCGCCGGGATGATATCCTCTGGCCTCGTCACCCGCTCGCCATGGCCGCCGAAGGCGCGCGCCATCGCTGCGTAGTCGCCGGAAATGTCGGTCGAGCGATATTTCTCGGTCGAGATCGGCATCACCTTCAACTCGATCGCCATCGAGAAATTATTCAAGAGGATCGACATGATGGGGATGCGCTCGCGCACTGCGGTCTCGAAATCCATGCCGGTAAAGCCGATCGCCGCATCGCCCCAGACATTGATGCAGAGCTTGTCGGGCTTTGCCAGCTTGGCGCCCATCGCAAGGCCAAGGCCGTAGCCGAGCTGCGTCGTCTTGCCCCAGCCGAGATAGGAGAGGGGAGTCACAGCTTTCCAGAACGGCGAGAGCTGATCGCGCGGGCTGCCGGCATCGTGGGTGATGATGGTGTTGTCGATGTCGACGGTGTGTTGCAGGTCCCACAGCACGCGATAGGGGCTGAGCGGCGCATCGTTGCTGGTGAGCTTGGGCATCCACTTCGCCAGCCACTCCTCGTGCGAGGCCGCGATCTCGGCCGCCACGGCCGATGCATCTCGATCCGTGCTGACCGTCTTATTGACCTCCTCCAGCAGAGCATCAAGCACGAGCCCGGCATCGCCGACGAGGCCGATCTTTGCCTCGACATCCTTATTGAGATGGTTCGGATCGAGCGTGGAGTGGATGATGGCCTTGCCTTTCGGCATCGCAATGCCGAAACTCGTCTCGGTGAAGGAGCAGCCGATGCCGAAGATGACGTCGGCTTCGCCGAGGAATTTCGGCACCGCGCGCGGCACGGCGAGGCCGCCGGAGCCGAGCGAGAGCGGATGCGTCTCCGGAAACGACGATTTGCCGCCGAGGCTGGTGGTGACAGGAATGGCCAGCCGTTCCGCAAGCCGTTTCAGCTGCGGCCATGCCTGCGCGTAATGGACGCCCTGGCCGGCATAGATCACGGGGCGCTTGGCGTTGACAAGCAAGCTTGCTGCTTCCTTCACATGCACGGGATCGGCGCCGTAGCGGGTGCGCAGCACCGGCGTGTAGTTCAGCGGTTCCGGCACCTCCTCGTTCCACATGTCGGCGGGGATTTCGACGATCACGGGCCCGCCGCGTCCGTTCTTCAGCTTGGTGAAGGCGCGACGGAAGATGTTGGTAACCTCGGCCGCCAAGATGATCGGTTCGGAGGATTTCGAAAACGGCTTCATCGCCTCGCTGGAGTTGAAGTTCGGCCCGATATGCGCCAGCCGCCGCTGATAGCCCATCGGCAACACCAGCACTGGAACGGATTCGCCAAAGCATTGCGCGACGCCGCCCATCGCGTTCTCCGCGCCTGGCCCATGCTGCATACAGAATGCGCCGATCGTGCGCCCTGACGTCACCCGCGAGATCGCATCCGCCATGTGCACGCCGACGCGCTCCTGCCGCACCATCACGGGCCGGATCTCGGCCTTCGCCGCGTGCTCGATCAGATGATTGACGGGATAACCGCAGAGGATCTCGATTCCCTCACGCCGCATGATTTCCGCAATGGCGGTGCCGAGCTTCATGGCGTCTCTCTCTCCCTGGCAAAGCCGGTTGATCCGGCTGTTGGGGAGAGAGGATCAGGAAATTGGGGGAGGGTAAAGCCGCGGTGGCACGCGCTGCGGTAGGTCAGCCATGCAGCGAGATGCCGGCCTCTACTTGCAGTTCCTGCAAATCGTCAGCTTGCGCTTCAGCGCGTCGTCTTCCTGATCAATCGATGACTGCGCGTCGAGGCCGTTTGCATTCCGACCGGAGCCCTTCGCTGCGCGTGACCTCACGGGCGGCGTCACCTGGCTGGGTGCGTCATTGTCGTCGGTGCCGGCACTGAAGCCGTCGTAATCGGTCGCCGGGTTCGGCGATGCCGGAGGCGCGCCGATCACAGGCGGCGACGGGTCTCGGCCCGACGTCGCTGGGGCGCGAGGATCGTTCGTCACCAAGGCCGGCTCCCTCCTGGGCTTGACGGCTTTGGCGCCCGTATGCGGTGGAGAGGCGTTGGGCGGAGTGAGCGAAACCGGCGGCGCGGCCGAATTCTGTGCTCTCGTGCTGTCCTGGGTCGATGCGCCGACAAGCAGCAGGCCGAGCGCAAGCAGCGTGGCGCGTTTCATCGGCATACTTCGGGAGCCTTGGTTCGCTGGTTGACCGCAAGGCTCATCGAGCCCGGCCAGGAAGATATCACTGACAGGGCCGTCGAAGTCCACGGAAATAGCATTGAGCCGAGCGGGATGGCGCCATGTCGCGTTGGCGTTTGACCCAGGTCAAGCTGGCAGCCTCTTGCAGCATGGCATGATGACGGCGACGATGAGATGGCGCGCTCTCATCGTCCAAGGAATCTTGGGAAACTTCATGAAATCACAGGCGATGCAGGGGCTGACCGCATCCGAAGCACAGGCCCGGCTGCAGGCCGAAGGCTTCAACGAGCTGCCTCCCGCGGGCCGGCGGACGATCATGCGCCTCGTCATCGAGGTGCTGCGCGAGCCCATGCTGCTGCTGTTGCTGGCGGGCGGCCTGATCTATTTCGTTCTGGGGGATCTCGGCGAGGCGCTGCTGCTTCTGGCGTTCGCAACGCTCTCTATCGTCATCACGATTGTGCAGGAGGCGCGCACCGAGCGTGTGCTCGATTCCTTACGCGATCTGACCAGCCCGCGCGCGCTGGTGATCCGTGGCGGCGAGCGCATCCGAATTCCCGGTCGCGAGGTCGTTCGCGGCGACCTGATCGTCCTCTCCGAGGGGGATCGCGTGGCCGCGGACGCCGTGGTCCTGCGATCTGTCGATCTCCTGCTGGATGAATCCCTGCTGACGGGGGAATCGGTTCCGGTTCGAAAACAAGCTCGAGCGGCGTCCGAACAATCGATCCCGCCGCGCGCCGGCGGTGACGACCAGCCGTTCGTGTTCTCCGGCACGCTAGTGGTTCGCGGCAGCGGTCTGGCCGAAGTGACCTCGACCGGCGTCTTGAGCGAGATCGGCAAGATCGGACAGTCCCTGCATTCGCTCGCGACCGAAGCACCCCGCCTGCAGCAGCAGACGACGCGGCTGGTGGCGATATTCGCCGTCGTCAGCGCTTTCGTAATCGCGTTGGCCGTTCTCCTGTACGGACTCTATCGCGGCGGATGGCTGGAGGGCGTGCTCGCCGGCATCGCGCTCGGCATGTCGATGCTTCCGGAGGAGTTTCCGGTGGTCCTGACGGTGTTCCTCGCCATGGGCGCCTGGCGCATCTCGCAGGCGCGGGTGTTGACGCGGCGCGCCTCGGCCATTGAATCGCTGGGCGCCGCGACCGTGCTCTGCACAGACAAGACCGGCACGCTGACGGAAAACCGCATGACGGTCGCGCGCCTGATGCTGCCCGACGGGACGCAATGTACGCCGGACGCCGCAACGCGCGTTGCCCCCGCGTTCAATCCGTTGATCGAAACCGGCGTGCTGGCCTGTGCCCGCGAGCCGTTCGATCCGATGGAGAAGGCATTGCACGCGCTCAGCCCGGATGCCGGTGGCGAGTTGCGGCTGGTGCGGAGCTATGGCTTGCGTCCCGGCCTCTTGGCCATGTCGAACGTGTGGCGCCGCAACGATAACGAGTCCGTTGTGGCGGCGAAGGGCGCTCCCGAGACAGTTGGCATGCTTTGCGGAATGAGCGAGGAAGAGTTGGCTGAATTGCGGGCGCGCGTTGACGCGCTCGCACGTGAAGGGCTCCGGGTGCTCGGTGTGGCGCGGGCGAATTGGGCGGAGGCGGATTGTCCCGAGACTCAACGCGGCTTTCCCTTTCACTTTTGCGGCCTGACCGGTTTTGCCGATCCGCTGCGGCCTGAAGTCGAGGATGCCATTGCCGAATGCCGTTCCGCAGGCATCCACGTCGTCATGATCACGGGCGACTATCCCGCGACTGCGTCGGCCATCGCGCTGCAGGCGGGCCTCGATCCCGAACGCGTCCTGACCGGCACGGATGTCGAAGCCATGGCCGATGCCGAACTCGCCGGCGCGGCACGGGGACGAGCCGTCTTCGCGCGAATAGCGCCGGCCCAGAAACTGCGCATCGTCGATGCGCTCAAGCGCGCGGGCGAGATCGTCGCCATGACCGGCGACGGCGTCAATGATTCACCGTCGCTGAAGTCCGCCCATATCGGCATCGCCATGGGTGGGCGGGGCACCGACGTGGCGCGCGAAGCGTCCTCGATCGTTCTGCTCGACGACGATTTCGGCTCGATCGTGAAGGCCATCCGGCTCGGCCGCCGGATCTACGACAATCTACGCAAGGCGATGAGCTTCATCCTTGCCGTCCACGTTCCGATCGCCGGACTTGCGCTGTTGCCGCTGCTCACAGGGATGCCGCTGCTGTTCGGCCCGGTTCACATCGCGTTTCTCGAGATGATCATCGATCCCGTCTGTTCTCTGGTCTTCGAGGCGGAAACCGAGGAGAGCGACGTGATGCAGCGGCCGCCGCGTTCACCGGACGAGCCTTTGCTGCCGAGGCCTCTGCTGATCTGGTCGGCGCTGCAGGGAGGCTTGGCGCTGGCCCTGACCGGGGGGGTAATGGTGACGGCAAACCGATATGGCATGCCGGCGAGCGAGGTGCGCGCACTGACATTCTTCTCGCTGATGTTGGTGATCGTGAGCTTGATCTTCGTCAACCGGTCGTTCTCGACGTCGCTGGTCGAAGCTTTTACCCGTCCGAACCGGACGCTGGCCATCATCGTGGTGTTCGTGACGTCGGTGCTTGCCCTGAGTCTGGTGTGGCCGGCCGCGGCGGGCCTGTTCCGCTTTGGTCCCCTGCACGCGGATGATCTTGCCGCTACGGCGGTGGTCGCGTTGATCTCCCTGGTGCTGCTGGAACTCTCGAAATACCCGTTGCGCCGCAGGGTGCGGACCTCGGGGCCGGCTTGAGTCAGGTGGTTTGGCGCCGCCCCTCAGGGACCCCGTGAGGTGATTTGCGCCCTCAATCGATGACAAAAATCCTCGAGGAGCGTTTGCAGGTTTTCGAGATTGACCAGCAAACGGCCCGCTTGTTCGCGCTCCGGAGTGTCCAGGGCAAACGAGTCGAGAAGGGTCCTGACATGGTTCAGGCGAAGGCGACCGTTTGCGGCCCTGTTCTCGGCAAATTCGAGTTGCTCGAGATCGTGACTGAGCTTGTCCTCTTCGGCGATCAGCAATTTGGTGATGGTGCTACGGTTTTGCGGCAAAAGCCCGCCGTCCAGCAGGCCAAGGTAATGATCTATATTGGCGCGCGCGACGAACTGATTCATGCCGCTACTCCCGGGAGGAAGCTGCATGTTACCACAATTGAAGGGCGACGTCGAAAAACAGCGTCTACCCGGGCGGGGTCGTGCTCTGGTCATGCTGGAGACGCCTGCGAAACAAGATGGCGTCGTCGGCGAAGTTTGCCACGCAGTCGTGGCTTTTTGCAAAATTGCGCAAGCGCCCCAGAGCTGCATCATTCTCGCCGAACAGCCGCTCGTAGTCGCACCGCAGCATGCGGTGGACCGCGCCTTCACGCAGATTGAACAGCTCTTGCTCAAGCTCGGGTAGCGTGAAATTGCGTCGCATCGGCTGGCCCATTGAAGACCAGGAAAAACTACATCGGGAGGAGGGGCACCGGATTGACCTGGGTCAAGGGAACTCAGGACGTCGCATTGATGGGTCTCGCCTCGGAGGAAAACATTCTCAGACGCGGCCCGCGACCGGATCGAACAGGAGTTTGTGGCTCCGACCGCGTCGAATGTCGCTCTATCCGTTGTCCTGCAGTGCCCGCCGCAGTCTTCGGATGATCACGCCGCGCGCACGATCGTCGGCAGCGGCCCCAACCCTGTCGTTGATGTCGAGCATCAGCTCCGACATCTCGTTGTGCCAGTCGAGATGGGTCACGGCCTCCGGCGCGAGGCGCCGGCGATGATCGGCATCCATCACGCGCGGTTCGGCAGCGGCAAGCTCATAGATGTCGTCCAGCATCGGCTGGTAGACCTTGGCGGCGGGAATGATGCGTTCGGCGACGCGGTCCGCCAGCCCGGAGATGGCGCCTTCCTCGCCGTGGACCAGGAACAGTCCGCGGGCGATGGGACGGCGCGCCGCGATCCAGCCCGCCATTCCGGCGCCGTCGGCGTGACCGGAATATTCGTCGATCATGCGGATCCGCGCCGCGACCCGGATTTCCTCCCCCTGGATCCGCACGGCCTTGGCGCCGTTCTGCAGGAAGCGGCCGAGCGTGCCGTTGGCCTGGAAGCCGGCGAGCAGCACGGTCGCGCGCTCGTTCCAGAGCCAGCGCTTCAGGTGATGGCGGATGCGGCCGGCATCGCACATGCCGCTGGCCGCGATGATGATGTGAAATCCGCTGAGGCGCATGATCGCCTTGCTCTCATCGGCGGTCTCGGTGAATTTGAGGTGCGGCGAGTTGAGCAGGCGTTCGGCGTCGACGGCCGGATCGAGGCTCGCGGCGTGCCGGCGGAACACTTCGGTGGCGCGGATCGCCAGCGGCGAGTCGAGGAAGATCGGCGCGGTCGGGATCGCGCCGTGCTCCATCAGATCGACGAGATCGACGATCAGCTCCTGCGTTCGTTCGACCGCGAAGGCCGGTATCAGCAGCGCGCCTCCGGCCGCCGCCGCCTCGCGCACCTCGGCGGCGAGGTGCTGCCTGCGGAGCGCGGGCGTCGTGGCGGCGCGTACGCGATCGCCATAGGTGGATTCGGAGATCACATAGTCGAGGTCGCTTGGCGCTTCGGGATCGGGCTGGAGCAGCTTTGCCTCCGGGCCGACGTCGCCGGAGAGCAGCACGCGCAACGGACGCTGCGAACCCTGTTCGGCGATCTCGAGCTCGATCGAGGCGGAGCCGAGCAGATGGCCGGCGTTCCAATAGCGCGCGCGGACGCCCGGGATCACGTCGGTCCAGTGTTCATAGTCGACGGCGCGAAACGATTGCAGCGATGCGATCGCGTCGGCCTGCGTGTAGATCGGCTGCACCTCCTTGCGCCCGCGCGAGGCGTTGCGCCGGTTGAGCTGCGCGACCTCCGACTCCTGGATGCTGCCGGCGTCCGGCAGCATGTAGGAGCAGAGGTCGATCGTGCCCCGCGTCGCCAGGATCGGTCCTGCAAATCCTTCACGGACGAGCTTGGGCAACAAGCCGCTGTGGTCGATATGGGCGTGCGTGAGCAGGACCGCTTGGACGGTCGCGGGACGAAAAGGGAAGGCGCCGTAATTGAGCTCTTTGAGCGTTTTCGGCCCCTGGAACAGGCCGCAATCGACCAGGAAGGTGCCGGCGGCGGTCTGGAACAGATAGCTGGAGCCGGTCACGGTGCGGGCGGCCCCGCAGAAGCGAACGGTGATGCTCATCTTGTCGTCTCCAGGGAATGTGTCGTGCCGAGTTCGGACGACAGGGCAGCCGCGAGCGTCTTATCGAGCGTGATCGCGTTGGTCGGATGCGGCACGCTGTCAGTCGAACGGATCGAGCGGATGCCGGCGTCGGCGAATGCGGCCACCAGCGCGGCCGGAAACAGCGCATGCGTCACAACCGCATCGACGGCCGTTGCACCGATCGCCCGCAGTGCCCTCGCTGCGACCATCAGCGTCGTTCCCGACGAGACGATGTCGTCGACCATCAGCGCCGGTCGCCCGCAAAGCAGCGCCGGATCGGCAAAATCGATATCCACGGAGCGATCGCCCTGCCGCGTCTTGCGCGCGACGGTGTGCTGCAAGCCGAGGCGCGCCGCAAGATCCCTGACCCAGGGCTCGGACTCCGCGTCGGGACCGATCACGACGGTGGCGGGATCGAGACCATCGGCGCCAAGCGCATCCGCGATCGCCGGCATCGCGGACAGATTCTGCGCCTCGATGCCTGGAAAGACGGACCTGATGTTGGGGGTGCGGTGCAAGTGGGCGTCCACCGTGACGATGCGATCCACGAGCGTTGCCAGCAGTGTGCCCATGGCGCGCTGGCTGATCGCTTCGCCCGGATGAAACGCGGCGTCCTGCCGCATGTAGCAGAGATAGGGAGCCACCAGCACCAGCCGCCGGGCGCCACCGCGCCGCAGCGCTTCCGCGGCGAACAGCAGAGCGATCAGCTTGTCGTTGGGTTGATCGAGCGGCGCATAGAGGATCGTCGTCTCTGCCGCAGGAGCGACCGTGACGCGCAGCTCGCCGTCGGGAAAGCGGTGCAGGGCGATCTCGTCGCAGCCAAGTTCAAGCCGCCCCGCGAGGCGCTTCGCCGCGCCGGTCGCGCAGGGCAGCGTTTGAAGCGCGATCGTTCTCACGACGGCG
Source organism: Bradyrhizobium guangdongense (assembly GCF_004114975.1). Lineage (NCBI taxonomy): Bacteria > Pseudomonadati > Pseudomonadota > Alphaproteobacteria > Hyphomicrobiales > Nitrobacteraceae > Bradyrhizobium > Bradyrhizobium guangdongense. The sequence continues at coordinate 5,278,172 of NZ_CP030051.1, read as the reverse complement.
TCCTGCCCTGGAGAGCCTCATGGCCGTTGAGGATGTAGCCGGTCTCCTGCTGGGCGGCAGAGGCGGCGAGATCGTGTTCGGGTCCGTCGAACGTGTAGACCCGATAGAGTGGCTCGCCTTGCTCGACGCGATCGCCGATCTTCTTGAAGAGGCGGATGCCGGCGCCCTTGTCGAGCGGCGCCCCGGCGGTGCGGGCAAGGCGGTTGAGGCGCAGGCAGTCGATCCCGGACACCACGCCGTCATGGGCAGCTTTGACCTCGAAGCTGCTGGGGCCGAGCTCGGTGCTGCATTTCGACGGCCCCTGAGCGTCGATGATCTTCTGCATCTGTTTCAGGGCGGCGCCGCTCTCGAGCAGCTCGCGCGCGCGTGCATAGCCGGCACCGCCGCGCAGCTTCGGATCATATTCCAGCAAGTGAGCGGCGAGCCGCAGCGATTTCTCGCGCAAATCACGCGGCGCATCCTTATCGTTGCCGAGCACCGCCATTACGTCGTTGGCCTCGAGCACCGGCCCAATGCCGTTGCCGATCGGCTGGCGGCCGTCGGTCGTGATCACCTCGACTGCTCGGCCGAACCGGTCGCCGACGAATTCGAACAGCTTTCGCAAGCGCATCGCCTCGGTCGCGGTGGTGACCTTCGCCGTCGGCCCCACCGGAATGTCGATCAGCAGGTGGGTCGATCCCGCGGCGATCTTCTTGGACATGATGGAGGCGACCATCTGCTCGCGAGTGTCCAGGCTGAGCGGCCGTTCGACCGAGATCAGCACGTCGTCGGCCGGCGACAGGTTCACGTGCCCGCCCCAGATCAGGCATCCGCTGCAGGACGAGACGATCGATTTCATCTCCTCGACGCCGACATTCACCCGGGCCAGCACCTCCATCGTGTCGGCCGTTCCGGCCGGCGAGGTGATGGCGCGGGAGGAGGTCTTCGGGATCGGCAGGCCGTGGGCGGCGACGATCGGCACCACGACCATCGAGGTACGGTTGCCGGGAATGCCGCCGATGCAGTGCTTGTCGACCACGATCGGGTCCGGCCAAACCAGCTGCGTACCGGCCTGCGCCATGGCGCCGGTAAGCGCCAGCAGCTCGTCGCTGGTGATGAAGCTCGCCGAGCCGATCAGGAACGCGGCGATCTCCATGTCGGAATAGCGAAAATGCGCGAGGTCGTTGATGATCGCGCCGATCTCGGCCTTGTCGAGCGTTTGGCCGCGAATCTTGGCGCGGACCGCTTCGAGGCTTTCCGGAGGCGCGGCCGGTGCGACTGTGACCAGGGTGCCGACGGGCTTTGCGAAGCGGTGGAATGCCGGCTCGGAAAGGCCGATCTCGTCCTCGGCCGCCAACGCGTCGTCGTCGGTGATCAGGAGCGTCGCGAGCAGCGTCTTGTCGTCGAGACGCAGCTCGACGCGGCTGAAGCCGCGAAAGATGTCCGCACGCAGCGCCTTCGAGCGCCTGGAGACGACGACCACGTTCTCGCGGCCCGTATCGAGATGGACGCGGCGTATCTTGAGCTGGGAGCGTGAGGGATCTGGAAGCATGGCGCGGACCGCAGGAGCTGGGTCCGTCATGCTTAGCCGCCGCCGGTTCGACAGGCTTGACTCAGATCATGGTGCGCGAGATCGGTGGCGTGCCTCGCAAGGGCCAGGGGGAGTTACTTCGCGGCCGCGCTGATCGAGACGAACTTGTTGCTGAGCAGGACGCTGCCCGTGTTGGTGACGACGGTCACGATGGCGAGTGCGATGCCGGCGGCGATCAGGCCATACTCGATTGCGGTGGCGGCACTCTCGTCGGCAAGAAAAGACCTGAGCAAAATCATCGCCAACTCCTTCATTCGGTCCAGTATAGGCGGGCGCCGTTATCAAAGTGGTAAAGTGATCGACGAGACTTGCGCCCATCAATAAGGGCGTGCTCGGCCGAGCTGGCCTGATGTGTCTTAAGGTAACAGCCGTTAAGCGAAGGTTTCATTATCCAATTCAAATGAACGGAAGCGAGCGCGCCCCGCGTGGTGGTGTGCGCCTGCGGCGGCAGGATGGAGTCGTGGTGGCGAAAGTGACCATGCCGCTTAAGGGATTGTTGAGGCTGTTCCTCAATCGATCGGCAAGCATGCCGATCGCGGCTCATCGACGCCGGGTATTCGCGCTCAATGCGCGCAGCATGCCGATGCGGGCGAACATCAGCCAGCCGCCGCCGGTCTCCGCTGCGTTGATCAGCATCTCGATCGCGGTCTGCCAGCGAGCCTCCTGCTGCTCGGCCTCGGGCAGCTGCATGATGAAGTCGGCCGCCTCTTGCAACGTGCGCAGCTTGCGCCCGCCGCGCAAGCCGATCGGATCGTCGAACGGCGTCGACCAGGGCATGTCAGGCTGCCCGATCGGTGAGGAGCGGCGTCACGGTGCGACCAGCGATGCGATGCCGTCAGCCGGCTTTCTTGGCTCGCGTTGTGGTGCGCACCGGCTTGTCGGCTTTCTTGGGCGCAGCCTCCTTGGCTGCGGCCTCCTTGCCGCCCTTGCCGGAGATCGGCAGCAGCATCTCGCGCTGGCCCTCGACGCGCTTCTTGGACTTCTTGGTTTTGATGGCTTCCTTGGCGACCTTCGCCGCAGGAGCTGCATCCTTCTCGCTCGCGAGGCTCTTCTTCAGCGCGTCCATCAGGTTGATGACGTTGCCGCCGGTCTTCGGCGTGGACTTGGCCGCGATCGGTGTGCCCGCGCGCTTCTTGTTGATGAGATCGATCAACGCGGTCTCGTAATGGTCCTCGAACAGCTCGGGCTCGAAGGCGCCGGATTTCTTCTCGACGATGTGCTTGGCGAGGTCGAGCATGTCCTTCGTCAGCTTCACGTCCTGGATGTCGTCGAAATATTCCTTCTCGCTGCGAACTTCGTAGGGATAGCGCAGCAGCGTGCCCATCAGCCCGCTCTCGAGCGGCTCCAGCGCGATGATGTGCTCGCGATTGGTCAGCACCACGCGACCGATCGCGACCTTGTCCATGCTGCGAATGGTCTCGCGGATCACCGCATAGGCGTCGTGGCCGACCTTGCCGTCGGGCACGAGATAATAGGGGCGGATCAGATAGCGGTTGTCGATGTCGGCCTTCGGCACGAACTCGTCGATCTCGATCGTATGGGTGGAGTCGAGCGCGATATCGTCGAGCTCGTCCTTGGTGACCTCGATGTAGGTGTCGGTGTCGACCTTGTAGCCCTTGACGATGTCCTCGGAGGTCACCTCGTCACCGGTCTCGGCGTCGACCTTGAGGTACTTGATCCGGTGGCCGGTCTTGCGGTTGATCTGGTTGAACGAGACCTTCTCGGTATCCGATGTGGCGGGATACAGCGCGACCGGACAGGTCACGAGCGAGAGGCGCAAAAAACCCTTCCAATTGGCACGGGGGGCCATGGGTTACTCCAAACGCAACAGGGACAGCAGACAAGGATACCATCGAGGAACAGCGAATCATAGCGAGGCGGGACGCTGAATCTGGCAACTGCGTTAACCGGTCGCTGGGCTTGTGGTCGCTGCCTGATCCCGCGGCAAAAGGCCGGAACATCGTATCGGATGGGGCGTTGGCTCGGGACAGACGGCTGCAAGGAGGTTGCAGTCACCGGAGACGACATCCAAAGATTGAGGACACTATGGCAACCACGCGAGAGCAGAACCGGGTCGTCGAAACTCCGACCGAGGCGCGCCAGGGCGAACCGGGACCGTCGGTCGCCGCACTGCTCGCCATCTCGACCGGGCTTGCGATCTTGATCCTCGCCGTCATCTGGTTCGTGTTCTTCCGGACCTGACGGCCGAATCGACGGGAAGGGCGGACCTTCCTCTTCGCCGCACAACGCGGCACATTGCGCCCGTCACGCTGCCGGCCGGTCCGGTGGTGTGGCGGGCGCAGTCGCATCGGGCCCGAACACATCGTATATGACCAAAAAGTAACGCGCCCGGTTCCCGGTGTTCATATTCAGTTCACGCCGGAATTGCTCATCTGGTGCCGTGTTCATGCGGCCTATGTCTGGAGAGAAGCGTGCGCCTGCTCGTTGTTGAGGATGACCCCGATCTCAATCGCCAGCTCACCAAGGCGCTGACCGACGCAGGCTATGTCGTCGACCGCGCCTTCGACGGAGAAGAAGGACACTATCTCGGCGACAACGAGCCCTACGACGCCGTGGTGCTCGATATCGGCTTGCCGAAGAAGGACGGCATCTCGGTGCTGGAGGCCTGGCGCCGCAACGGCCGCACCATGCCTGTGCTGATCCTCACCGCCCGCGATCGCTGGAGTGACAAGGTGCAGGGTTTCGATGCCGGCGCCGACGATTACGTGCCCAAGCCGTTCCATCTGGAGGAGGTGCTGGCGCGCATCCGTGCGCTGCTGCGCCGCTCGACCGGTCATGCCCAGAGCGAACTCAGCTGTGGCCCTGTCACGCTCGACACCCGCACCGGCCGGGTCAGCGTTTCGGGCAACCCGGTCAAGATGACCTCGCACGAATATCGGCTTCTGGCCTACCTGATGCACCATTCGGGTCGCGTCGTCTCGCGCACCGAGCTGGTCGAGCATCTCTACGACCAGGACTTTGACCGCGACTCCAACACGATTGAAGTCTTCGTCGGCCGCATCCGCAAGAAGCTCGACGTCGATATCATCCAGACCGTCCGCGGGCTCGGCTATCTCCTGACCCCTCCGGCCGCCGGCGCCTGAGAGGTCTCTCCAAGGATCTTGGCTTGACGCACGGCGCGACACGGGCCTTGGTCGGGTCATGACTGCCGATGCCATGCCGCCCCCTCGCGCTCCCGGGATCATTCCGATGCCCGCCAGCTCGCTTGCGAACCGCCTGTTCCTATCGGCGACCGCCTGGCTCGTGGTGATCCTGGCCATCACGGGCGTGGTGCTGTCCTCGGTCTACAAGAACGCCACCGAGCGCGCCTTCGACCGCCGGCTCAACCTCTATCTCCGCACCCTGATCGCCGAGGTGGCCACCCCTGACGAGCCGCCGGACCGCCAATTCCAGTCGCTCGGCGAGCCCCTCTTCGAGCTGCCGCTGTCCGGCTGGTATTGGCAGATCACGCGTACCGACACCGAGAAGCCGGAGGTGCGCTCCTCGCGCTCGCTCTGGGACAAGAAGCTGCCGAAACTGGAAGACCAGGGCGCCGAGCTCACCGCCGCCGGCATTCGCCTCGCCTATGTCGATGGGCCGGAAGGGCAGAATCTGCGCATGGTCGAGCGTCCGGTCGATCTCGGCGCCGACGGCAAATACCTGGTCAGCGTCGCTGGCGACGACACCGAGATTTTCGATGAGACCCGCAGCTTCGACTATTATCTCGGCGGCACGTTCACGGCGCTCGGCATCGTGCTGCTGCTGACGACCGTGTTCCAGGTCCGCTTCGGTCTCGCGCCGCTCAAGCGCATCTCGGAATCCATCGCCGATATCCGCTCCGGGCGGGCGGAGCGGCTCGAGGGCGAGTTTCCGGTCGAAATCGCGCCGCTGGCGCGTGAGACCAACGCGCTGATCGATGCCAACAGGGAGATCGTCGAGCGCGCCCGCACCCATGTCGGCAACCTCGCCCATGCGATCAAGACGCCGCTGTCAGTGATCGTGAATGAGGCCGGCTCGCATGCCGACGATCCGTTCGCGGCCAAGGTGATGGAGCAGGCCGACGTGATGCGCAATCAGCTCGCCCACCACCTGGAGCGCGCCCGCATTGCGGCAAGAGTCTCGATCGTCGGCACGGTGACGGAGGTTGCGCCCGCCATCGAAGGACTGCGGCGGACCATGGAGAAGATCCACCGCGGCCGGGGCATTACCGTCGAAGCCAAGGCCGATCCCTCTGCGAAATTCCGGGGCGAGCGGCAGGATCTGGAGGAGATGGTCGGCAATCTGGTCGACAACGCCTGCAAATGGGCCGCTTCGCGGGTCTTTATCGAAGTCTTGGTAGAGGCCCCGCAGCAGGCGGGCGCGGGCCCCCGGCTGCGGCTTATCGTCGATGATGATGGGCGCGGCCTCTCGGAGGCCGAGCGCGCCCAGGTTTCCCGGCGCGGCCAGCGGCTCGACGAATCAAAGCCGGGCTCGGGCCTCGGCCTGTCGATCGTGACCGACCTCGCCGCTCTCTATGGCGGCAATCTCTCGCTTGGCCGTGCGCCGATCGGGGGCCTGCGGGCCGAGCTGGTGTTGCCGGGAATATAATCCTCTGATCCAACACGATTATTTGGGTTTCCGGGTGAAACCAGGGGAATTCGGCGCAACGTCCTCAACGGCTTCTTAAGGCGCTCCCACCTATGATCGGAACGGACGCATCCCACGTCCGCCACTTTACCATGCATTACCCGGGCGCATGAGCCAGACATCGATCGAGCGGCTGAGGGAATATCTCGCGCAGCTCCCGCCGCAGGCGCAGGCGCTGCTGATGCGGGAGTTCGAGCGCGCGCTCGAGCGCGGCCAGGATACGGCCGTGGCAACGCTCGTGCTCGAGCAGTTGCGCAAGATCGTACGTAAGAGCGAGACCGACGACGCCCCGCCGCCACGCACCGACGATCTATCGCGGCTGCTGTTCCAAGTTGTGGAACCGTTTCTGATCGAGGCGGGCGCCCCGATTCGGGTCGGCCAGATCCGTCGCTCTTCGCTGCATCCGATCTGGCAATGGCTCGGCCGCGATGGTGCTCCGGACAAGATCGCTGAATTCGAGGCCGCACTGGCCCGCATGCCGGCAACAGACAGCACAGGACAGGTCGAGGCGCTGGCGCTCAAGCTGCAGGCCGTGGCCGCCGATGCGATCTCCGAGCTGACGGGACCTGGCGGCGGCGACAAGTCGCGCGCGCTCGCCCGCGTCGGTGCGCCCAACGTGATCGAGGACCTCTATTCCATCGGCGCTGTCCTCGCCGTTCGCGAGGCCCTCGCCACGCTCAATGAAAAGCTGCCGCGCTTCCTGCGCACGTTCGGCGATCCCCAGATCGCCTCCGTGACGTCTGCGCTCAATATTCCGGTACTCCAGACCCCGCAGATGTTGCCCTTTGCACTGTCGGTGGTGGTCCAGCGGATGACCGCGCCGTGGCAGATCATTCGGCTTGCCATCAAGATCGCCGCGTCCGACGACGAGATCCGCGTCGCAGCCACACCTTACGGCGTCGCCGTCACGATAGCCCTGCACGATCTGTCCCGCGTTGCCGCCATTTTGCGAATGGACATCAAGCGCGGTCATTTCGAGACCTTCGCCGACAATCTCAAGGCGCTGCATGACGGTGTTCGCGGCCTGCGCACGGAACTCGACCTGCGCAACGATTCCGCTTGGGGCAAGCAGCTGACATCGATCCGGGCCGACATCTCCAACGCGCTGCAATCGGAGATCGATAGTGTTCCCGGCCGCGTCCGCCGCATTCTGCGTCAGCGACCCGAAAAGGATATTCCGCCGGGAGCGCGGATCGACAGCACCGAGGTCGAGGAAACGGTCGCGCTGATCGACTTCGTCGCAACCTGCCGCAATTACGCGAGCGAGCTCGCGATCAACGAGGTGACGCTGCGCACCTATTCCGACCTGCAGCAATATGTCGAACGGTCGACCGAGCAGCTGGTGCAGTCGCTGCGGGCCGCCGATCACAAGGTGCGCACCTACCGGCAACAGCAGGTGCAGGCCGCGATCCGCTTCTGCCAGGTGCTGTTCGGTGACGATTATGCGTCGCTGATGAGCCGCGCCGCGGAGAACGCGGCGACAGGCGAGCGCAAATCGACGCGCGCGAGCTGATTGGGCGCAGTTTTCGAGATCACAATTTATAGTTGACCATGCCGGTCGTGGGTTCTACGGTCCCCGTGCAAGCTTTTGAAATTTCTACTTGTGGGCGCATGAAACCCATCATCAACTCCATTGAAATTGAAAACCGCGTCATTGTTGCCAAATATCGAAGGCTGATGGTGGGCGCGCAGGTCGTACTGGTTGAGAAGGCAAGCGGCCGCCAATTGTCTGAGACCGTCACCAGGGTTGCATCGCCTGTTCCCGTCGGGGCCCTGCGTATCAGATTGCCCGAGGCCATCGAGCCGGGAACATACTTCTTGAGGGCCCTCAACGGGCGCGGCGAGGATGCCGCGCAAAGCGTAGACTTCGAGATCGGCTAAGCCGTTGGATCTTCACCGTTTCGGGATTGTGCGCGCTCGCGCCAATTTGACAATTGTCAATTGCCGCATCGTCCGGCCGTGGTGTAAAGGCACCTATGGGCGCGGCTCACGCGCCGCCGGAAGCTTGCCAGATGACGTTATGGTTCGTGTTCGCGCTGATGACGGTCGCGGCGATATTCGCCGTGCTCTGGCCGCTCGGCCGTGGCGGGCGCGACCAAAATCAAGGCAGCGAGGTCACGGTCTACAAGGACCAGCTGGCCGAGATCGAGCATGATCTCGCGGCAGGACTGATTGCGCGACCTGAAGCCGAGGCGGCGCGCGTCGAGATCAGCCGCAGGCTGCTCGCCGCTGATAGCAGCGAGTCCGCGCTCGTGCCGACATCCAATCTGAAATGGCGCCGCGGGGCGGCCGTGCTGGCGCTGGTCGGCCTGCCGCTGGTCGCGGCTGCGATCTATGTTCCACTCGGCTCGCCGGCACTTCACGACTTTCCGCTGGCGCAGCGCGAACGCGAGGCGGCGCGGCCCGGCATGGCGCAGTCGCTCGAGAATCTCGTCGCGCAGGTTCAGCAGCACCTGGAGAAAAATCCGAACGATGGCCGCGGCTGGAACGTGCTTGCGCCGGTGTTGGAGCGGCTTGGCCGCTTCGACGAGGCCGTGCGCGCCTACCGCAATTCGATCACCTACAACGGCGAGAGCGCGGAGCGCCGCTCCGATCTCGGCGAGGCCATCGCGGCCGCTGCCGGCGGCGTGGTGACGGCGGACGCCAAGACCGAGTTCGAGCGCGCGCACGCGCTCAACGCCGACGATCCCAAGGCGAACTATTTCCTCGGGCTCGCCGCCGAGCAGGACGGCCGCAAGGATGAGGCGGCCAACATCTGGCGCGCGCTGCTGGCGAAGGCTCCGGCGGACGCGCCTTGGCGGCCACTGGTGCAGACCTCGCTCGCCCGGGTTGGCGGTGGCGGCACGATGCCGGCCCTGTCGGACGAGACGATCGCGGCCTCCAAGGAAATGAACGACGGCGATCGCAACGCGATGATCCGTGGCATGGTCGAACGACTCGCCACGCGGCTGAAGCAGAATGGCGACGACGTCGACGGTTGGCTGCGCCTGGTGCGTGCCTATCTGGTGATGGGCGATCGCGACAAGGCGGTTGGCGCCTCGACCGACGCACGCCAGGCGGTCGCGAACAACGCCGAGCGGCTGCGCCAGCTCAACGAAGGCCTCAAGACTCTCGGGCTCGACGGATGACAATCGCAGAACGGGACGAGCGGAGAACGGATACGCCATGACGCGCAAGCAGCGACGGATGACCATCATCGGCGGCTCGCTCGCCGTTCTCGCGCTCGCGGCCGCGCTTGTGCTCAATGCCTTGCGCGACTCCATCGTGTTCTTCTCCACTCCGTCCATGGTGGCCGAGAAGCACGTTCAGCCCGGCAAGCGCTTTCGCCTTGGCGGCCTGGTGCAGCCGGGCTCGCTCCAGCGCGGCGACAATCTCGCCGTGACGTTTGAAGTTGCCGACGGCAGTGCCAAGCTGCCCGTCGCATACAAGGGCATTCTGCCAGACCTGTTCCGCGAAGGGCAGGGCGTGGTCGCCGAAGGCGCGCTCGATGCCAACGGCGTGTTCAAGGCCGACACGGTGCTTGCCAAGCATGACGAGACCTATATGCCCAAGGACGTTGCTGACGCCCTCAAGAAGCAGGGGCATTGGAAGGACGATTACGGCGCTCAAGCGTCTGGTGGCGCAAAGCCTTCCGCGGATGCAAAGCCGGCCACGACGGCTCAGGGCAATTCGCAGGGAGCGGTGCGGTGATCGCGGAAGCCGGACATTACGCGCTGGTGCTGGCGCTCGCGCTGGCGCTGATTCAGTCCTTCGTGCCTGTCATCGGCGCGCGCCTGCGCGACCCTGCGCTGATGAACGTGGCGCGTTCCACCGCGCTGGCGCAGCTGCTGTTCGTCGGCGCGTCCTTCATTGCGCTGGTGACGCTGCACGTGAACTCGGACTTCTCCGTCGCGAACGTCTACGAAAATTCGCACTCCATGAAGCCGCTGATCTACAAGATCACGGGCGTGTGGGGAAACCATGAAGGCTCGATGCTGCTGTGGGTGTCGATCCTGGCGCTGTTCGGCGGGCTGGTCGCTGCCTTCGGCAACAATCTGCCACTGTCGCTGCGCGCGCATGTGCTGAGCGTGCAAGCCTGGATCGCGAGTGCGTTCTATCTCTTCATCCTGATTACGTCGAATCCGTTCCTGCGCATCGCCAACCCGCCGATCGAGGGGCGCGATCTCAATCCGGTCCTGCAGGACATCGGGCTCGCGGTGCATCCGCCGATGCTCTATCTCGGCTATGTCGGCTTCTCGATCTCGTTCTCCTTTGCGATCGCGGCGCTGATCGAGGGACGGATCGACGCGGCCTGGGCGCGCTGGGTGCGGCCGTGGACGCTGGTCGCCTGGATCTTCCTGACCCTGGGCATCGCGATGGGCTCCTACTGGGCCTATTACGAGCTTGGCTGGGGCGGCTGGTGGTTCTGGGATCCGGTCGAGAATGCCTCGCTGATGCCGTGGCTTGCGGGCACCGCGCTGTTGCATTCGGCGCTGGTGATGGAGAAACGCAACGCGCTGAAGGTCTGGACCATTCTGTTGTCGATCCTGACCTTCTCGCTGTCGCTGCTCGGCACCTTCCTGGTTCGCTCGGGCGTCATCACCTCCGTGCACGCCTTCGCCAACGATCCGACCCGCGGCGTGTTCATCCTCTTGATCCTCTGCCTGTTCATCGGCGGCAGCCTGTCGCTGTTCGCGGGACGCGCGACCTCGCTCAAGCAGGGTGGCCTGTTCGCGCCGATCTCGCGCGAGGGCGCGCTGGTGCTGAACAATCTGCTGCTCACGGTGGCCTGTGCGGTCGTGCTGTTCGGAACGCTCTATCCGCTGGCCATGGAAGTGCTGGCCGACTTCAAGATGTCGGTCGGCGCTCCCTTCTACAACCTCACCTTCGTCCCTCTATTCACGTTGCTGCTGCTCGCGGTGCCGTTCGGGCCCATGCTGGCTTGGAAAAGGGGCGATCTGCTCGGTGTCACCCAGCGTCTGCTTGCCGCCGGCGTCGCCGGCCTCGTCGTGATCGCCATCGTCTGGGCCTGGACGCGGGGCGGCAGCGCGCTGGCGCCGTTGGCGATCGGGCTCGGCGTCTTCGTCATTGCGGGTGCCGTAACGGACGTGGCTGAACGAACCGGCCTGTTTCGCCTGCCGTTCGCGACCACGCTGCACCGCGCCCGCGGCCTGCCGCGTTCGGCCTGGGGCACCGCGTTTGCCCATGCCGGTCTCGGGATCGCGCTGATCGGGATCGTCTGCGAGACCACCTGGAACAGCGAATATATCGCGACCATGAAGCCGAACGACGTCGCGCAGGTCGCCGGATATGATCTGAAGCTCAATGGCCTGCTTGAGCGCCAAGGGCCGAACTACCGCGAAATGGTCGCCCAGTTCCAGGTCAGCCGGGGCGGCGAAGCGCTCAGCGTCATGACGCCGTCAAAGCGCAGCTTCACGACGCGCGGCGCCTCGACCACGGAAGCCGCCCTTCTGACCCGCGGCGCGAGCCAGCTCTACATTTCGCTCGGCGACGTCACCGCCGAAGGTGCGATCGCCGTGCGCATCTATCACAAGCCCTTCGTGCTCCTGATCTGGTGGGGGCCGGTGCTGATGGCGTTCGGCGGCGTGCTGTCGCTGTCCGACCGGCGCCTGCGGGTCGGCGCGCCCAAACCGGCGCGAGCCAAGCAACGCCTGCAGCCGGCGGAGTGATCCGATGCGTCGGATGATGGCCGCGATCGTTGCGCTCCTGCTGCTGGCTGTGCCTGCGGTACACGCCGTGCAGCCCGACGAGATCATGTCGGACCCGGCGAAGGAGGCGCGCGCGCGGGAATTGTCGCGCGAGCTGCGCTGCATGGTCTGTCAGAACCAGTCGATCGACGATTCGGACGCGCCGCTTGCGCGCGATCTGCGGCTCCTCGTGCGCGAGCGGATCGCGGCCGGCGACAGCAATTCGCAGGTGCTCGACTTCCTGGTCGCACGCTACGGCGAGTTCGTGCTGCTGAAGCCTCGCTTCGAACGGCAGACCATCATGTTGTGGCTGCTCGCGCCGCTGCTGCTGGCCGGTGGCGGCTTTGCACTCTGGCGGCAGAATCGGCGCCGCTCGCGAAGTGGTGCAGATGTACCGGCGCCGCCGCTGACGCCGGACGAAGAGGCTCGGCTCGCCGCATTGATGTCGGACGAAGCGAAGTCCTAGCCGTTTCCAAGTCGCTCCGGTCTACGTAGTGTTACCGGGATTGCCAGCCCTGCTGGCGACTTCATGCTATTTTGACCTTTGTCTGGAAGCTTGTCGCAAGCTTTGATTCCAGCCTCCGGGTTCTCCCATGTTCACGAACAGCAATCTGACGATCCGCTTCCTGGTCGGCGCGGTCGTCGCCGCATTATTGTTCTTGCTGGGCATCGGCGGCGGCACCGGCTTCATTGCCGTGCTCTATCTCAACAACGAAATCACCAGCCTGTCGTCCGACTTCGCCGCACTGAGCGGTCCGGCACGCGACCACGCGATGCAGATCTACCAGCAGGCCCAGGCTGCCTTCTCCTGGTTCCTGGTCGCCTGCGGCGGGATCGCAATCGTCGCCATAGCGATCTGCCTCACCACGTGGTTCGCAGTACGAAACGGCATCCTCAGTCCGCTGGCGGCGATCGTGCATGCGATGCGCGAGGTTGCCGATCAGAAGTTCGAGACGCCGGTTCCGGGCCTCGGCGGCACCAACGAGATCGGCCTGCTCGCCGCCGCGCTGGAAGTCTTCAAGACCAGCGGCATCGAGCGGCGGCATCTGACGGAGCAGCAGCTGCACGAAGTGCAGCACCAGGCGGAGCGATCAAGATATCTCGATGCCCGGATCAAGAGCTTCAACGATCTCGTCGCCAGCGTCGTCGACAGCGTGGCGTCGTCGGCCGAGCATCTGAAGCGCAACGCCGAGACGCTGTCGCAGACCGCGAACGACACCAGCACCAAGGCCAACGCCGTGGCGAGCGCCGCGAGCCAGGCCAGCGCCAGCGTGCAGACGGTCGCGGGCTCGGCCGAGGAGATGACGAATTCGATCGGCACGATCAGCCGCCGTGTCACGGACGCGACCCAGCGTGCCGAGGGTGCGGCCACGCAGGCCGAGAAGAGCCGCGACACCATCCACACGCTCTCGGAGGCCGCCGACAAGATCGGCGAGGTCGTGCAGCTCGTGCAGGCGATCGCATCGCAGACCAATCTTCTGGCGCTCAACGCCACCATCGAGGCGGCGCGGGCGGGGGAGGCCGGCAAGGGCTTTGCCGTGGTCGCCTCCGAGGTGAAGAGCCTGGCGCATCAAACCAGCAAGGCGACGGAGGAAATCACCTCCCATGTCGCCAGCATCCAGGGCATCACCGCGGAGACGCGCGGGGCGATCGACGCGATCTCGAAGACGCTGTCGGAGATCTCGTCGATCATGTCCGGCATCGAGGTCGACACCGCCCAGCAGCGCAACGCCACGCAGGACATCAGCCGCAGCGTCCAGGACGCCGCGCGCGGCACGCTCGACGTCTCCAACCACATCGTCCAGATCACCTCGACCTCGGCAGAGACCGGCCGGATGGCGGCCGAGGCCCGCGATTCGGCCGTCGATCTGTCGCAACAGGCCGAGACCCTGAAGCGCGAAGTCGACGAATTCATCGTCAGTGTCAGGGCAAGCTGAGGGACGGAAAGAGCGCGCCGCCGCCCGTTCCGGGGAACCCCATTAAGTTCCTGTAAAAGCGTAACTTTCGGGTTGCGATAACTGCCGCATCGGAGCGGCCGCTTCATTACGAAAGTTTAACCCCGCAGCCAGCGCGCGGTAAGGCGGAAGTCCCCATCTTCAGGTCCGTAAGGTGCCGCCATCGGGCACCAAAAGGATTTCAAGGCCCTGGAGACCTCTGCATGACCGACCGTCCCGATCTCACCAACCTTCCGTCCTACCGGCAGCCCCGCCGCTCGGTGTTGTCCGTCCGCAGGATTGCGCTGATGGCCTCGGTCGTCGCCGGTCTCGGCATCGCCGTCCATGGCTTCAGCCCGTCGACGTCGCCCGCCGATTTGTTCTCCAGCCCGGCGCACGCGCAGGTCAACAACGAGGTCAAGAAGGTCGAGCGTCCGATCGGCTTTGCCGACATTGTCGAGCGGGTGAAGCCCTCGGTGATCTCCGTCAAGGTCAACATCAAGGAGAAGACCGCCAGCAACGACGACGGTGATGATTCCTCGCCGTTCCAGCCGGGCTCGCCGATGGAGCGCTTCTTCCGCCGCTTCGGCGGTCCGGACGGCATCCCGGGTCTGAAGGGCGGCCGTGGCCGCGTCGTGCAGGGCCAGGGCTCCGGCTTCTTCATCTCGGCTGACGGTTATGCCGTGACCAACAACCACGTGGTCGACGGCGCCGACAAGGTCGAGGTGACCACCGATGACGGCAAGACCTACAGCGCCAAGGTGATCGGCACCGACCAGCGTACCGACCTCGCCCTGATCAAGGTCGAGGGCGGCTCCAACTTCCCGTTCGCCAAGCTTGCCGACGGCAAGCCGCGGATCGGCGACTGGGTGCTCGCGGTCGGCAACCCCTTCGGTCTCGGCGGCACCGTGACCGCCGGCATCGTCTCGGCCAGCGGCCGCGACATCGGCAACGGCCCCTATGACGATTTCATCCAGATCGACGCGCCCGTGAACAAGGGCAATTCCGGTGGTCCGGCCTTCAACACCGATGGTGAGGTGATGGGCGTCAACACCGCGATCTATTCGCCGTCGGGCGGCAGCGTCGGCATCGCGTTCTCGATTCCCGCCAGCACCGTCAAGAGCGTGGTCGCCCAGCTCAAGGACAAGGGCTCGGTCAGCCGCGGCTGGATCGGCGTGCAGATCCAGCCCGTGACGTCTGACATCGCCGACAGTCTCGGCATGAAGAAGGCCGAAGGAGCGCTGGTGGCGGAGCCGCAGTCGAACGGTCCGGCGGCGAAGGCCGGCATTGAGTCCGGCGACGTGATCACCGCGGTCAACGGCGAATCCGTCAAGGACGCCCGCGAACTGGCCCGCACCATCGGCGGCATGGCGCCCGGCGCCTCCGTGAAGCTCAACGTGCTGCACAAGGGCCAGGACAAGACCGTAAACCTCACCCTCGGTCAGCTGCCGAACACGGTGGAGGCCAAGGCCGACACCGATAACGACAGCGGCAAGGGCGCGAGCAAGGGCACCGACGTGCCGAAGCTCGGCATGACGGTCGCCCCCGCGAACTCGGTGGCCGGCGCCGGCAAGGAAGGCGTCGTCGTCACCGAAGTCGATCCGAAGAGCGCCGCGGCCGATCGCGGCTTCAAGGAAGGCGACGTGATTCTCGAAGTCGGCGGCAAGAGCGTGAGCACCGCCGGCGATGTCCGCGACGCCATCAACACGGCGCGCTCCGACAACAAGAACAGCGTCCTGATGCGGGTGAAGAGCGGCGGCCAGTCGCGCTTCGTGGCCGTGCCCATCGCCAAGGGCTGATCAAGGGCTGATCAAGGGCTGAGCCTCAGGAGGCTTACGAAATGAAGGGTGTCGCCGGCATCAGTCGCCCCCGCCGCCGACGCTCTTCCGGGGAGTTGAGCCCCGCTCGCTCCCCACGCCTACCTTCCGGTGGAAACACGCCCCCCTCCGTCGGAAGGCCTAGGGCGGTGAGGTCCCCCCAGCTTCACCGCCCGCCTTTTTGCTTACCCAAGCCTCGTTCACCTGGCTTGCATGCGATTGCCGCTCGCGCCATGTTTAGAGAAGGTTGACCTCCTTGACCGCCGCCGAACGCACGATGCGCCTCCTCATCATCGAAGACGACCGCGAATCCGCCGACTATCTCGTGAAGGCGTTTCGCGAAGTCGGACATATTGCCGACCACGCCGGTGACGGCGAGGAGGGCCTCGCCATGGCCGAGAACGGCGATTACGACGTCTTGGTGATCGATCGCATGCTGCCCAAGCGGGACGGCCTGTCGCTGATCGGCGCGCTGCGCGACAAGGGCGACACGACGCCGGTGCTGATTCTCTCCGCGCTCGGTCAGGTCGACGACCGCATCAAGGGTCTGCGCGCCGGTGGCGACGACTATCTACCGAAGCCCTATTCCTTCGCCGAGTTGCTCGCCCGCGTCGAGGTGCTGTCGCGCCGCCGCGGGGGACCTGCCGAGGATACGCTCTACCGCGTCGGCGATCTCGAGCTCGACCGGCTCTCTCACCGCGTCGCGCGCGGCAAGGACGAGCTGACGCTCCAGCCCCGCGAATTCCGCCTGCTCGAATATCTCATGAAGCATGCCGGCCAGGTGGTGACGCGCACCATGCTGCTGGAGAACGTCTGGGACTATCATTTCGATCCCCAGACCAACGTGATCGACGTGCACATTTCGCGGCTGCGCTCCAAGATCGACAAGGGCTTCGAGCGGCCGCTGCTGCACACGATCCGCGGCGCCGGGTACATGATCCGTGACGGCATTCGGTAAACTCGTCCGCACCACGGCGTTCCGGCTGACGCTGGTCTATCTGCTGCTGTTCGCGATGTTCGCGGCCTCGCTGCTCGGCTATTTCGCCTGGAACACGCGGCGGCTGATCACCGAGGAAATCACGCAGACGGTGAATGCCGAGACCTCGGAGATCAACGTGATCTATGATCGCCGCGGCTTGGTCGGCCTGGTGCGAACGATCGAATACCGCGCGCTCCGGCCGGGCGCCAACCTCTACCTCGTGACCACGCCGACCGGGCAGGCGGTTGCCGGCAATGTCGGCTCGCTCGCGCCGGGCGTGATGGCGACGCGCGGCTGGTCGGAGACCGCCTATCGGCGGCTCGAGGACGCAGACGACCGCGACCATCGCGCGCTGGTGCGCGTCACCGAGCTCGAGAACGGTTTCCGCCTCCTGATCGGCCGCGACCTCGCCGAGCGGCGGCGCCTGTTCGGCATCGTCGCCAAGGCGGCGCAATGGTCGATCCTGATCGTGGTCGTGCTCGGCCTCGGCGGCGGCGTCTTCGTCGCCCGCAGGGTGCTGACGCGCATCGATGCCATGAGCGGCACGGCCCACCGCATCATGACCGGCGATCTCAGCGAGCGCCTGCCTGTGGGGCGCAGTGGCGACGAGCTCGATCGTCTCGCCGAAAACCTCAATGCCATGTTGGAGCGGATCGAGGCGCTGATGGCGGGGCTGAAGGAGGTCTCCGACAACATCGCCCACGACCTCAAGACGCCGCTGACCCGCCTGCGCAACCGCGCCGAAGAGGCGCTGGCGAAATCAGGCTGCGAGGCGGATTACCGCGCCGCGCTGGAGCGGACCATCGAGGAATCCGACGGCCTGATCCGCACCTTCAACGCACTTCTGATGATCGCGCGCGCCGAGTCCGGCCAGGCGCGCGGCAACATGGATGATTTCGACGCCGCCGAGGTCGCGGGCGGCATCCACGAACTCTACGAGCCGCTCGCCGAAGATGACGGTATGACCTTGAAGGTGAGAGCCGAGCCGGCGCCGGTTCACGCCAATCGCGAATTGATCAGTCAGGCGCTGGCCAATCTCGTCGAGAATGCGATCAAGTACGGCAAGCCGGTCGCGCAGACCGGTGGAACCGTCGTCAGCATGGACTCCAGGCAGATCACGATCGAGGCGAAGCGCGAAGGCGATCAGGTGCTGCTCAGCGTCACCGATCACGGTCCCGGCATCCCGGAGGCGGACCGCAAGCACGCCGTCGAACGATTCGTGCGGCTGGAGGCGAGCCGCACGCTTCCGGGCTCGGGCCTCGGCCTCAGCCTTGCCTCCGCGGTTGCGACACTCCATGGCGGTGAATTGCGGCTGGGCGACGCCCAGCCCGGCCTCGTTGCCACGCTGGTGCTGCCGGCGCGCGCGGACGCCGGCGACAGGGTTGCTCCGCCAATACCGGATGTGCCACAGAAGGTGGCATGAACCACTCCGCGCCGGGAAACGCGGACAAGACTGGGAAGAGCCTGGCCGTACGCTTCGCGGAGGCTCCCCATATTGCCGCTTCCGCAACCCTCGAACGACGTCTTGAATCGTGGTTGGCCGAGATCGAGCCGGCACATCAGGCCCGTCTCGAAGCGCTGCTCGCCCATCCTTTCGCCCGGGACATCCTGGCCGGCATCGCGGAATTCTCGCCCTATCTGTTCGATCTTGTGCGCGCCGATGTGCCGCGCCTGATCCGGCTGCTCGAATGCGATCCGGACACACATCTTGCTGCGTTGATCGCGGAGGCGAGGGGCGCTGTGCTCGCCGCCCCCGCCGAGGCTGAGGTCATGCGGCTGCTTCGCCGCATGAAGGCCGAGGCGGCGCTGCTGATCGCGCTGTGTGACATCGGCGGGGTCTGGCCGGTGATGCGGGTGACGGCGGCACTGACCGACCTTGCCGTCTCTTCGGTGCAGCTGGCGCTTCAATATCTGCTGCGACAGGAAGCCGCACGCGGCAAGCTCGTGCCTGAAGATCCCGAGGCACCGGAAGTCGGCTGCGGCCTGATCGTGCTCGCCATGGGCAAGATGGGCGCGGGTGAGCTGAACTATTCCAGCGACATCGATCTCATCGTGTTCTTCGATCCCGATGCGACGACGCTTGCCCCTGATATCGAGCCGCAGCCGTTCTTCGTCCGGGTAACGCAGGGCTTGGCGCGTATCCTCCAGCAACGCACCTATGACGGCTACGTCTTTCGCGTCGATCTGCGGCTGCGTCCCGATCCGTCCTCGACGCAGGTCGCGATCTCGCGGGATGCCGCGCTGAACTATTACGAGCGGGAAGGGCGCACCTGGGAGCGAGCCGCTATGATCAAGGCGCGCGCCTGCGCCGGCGATGTCAAAGCGGGCGAGGCACTGCTGGCCGAAATCGCGCCCTTCGTCTGGCGCAAGCATCTCGATTTCGCAGCGCTGGCCGACGTGCACGATATGAAGCGGCAGATGCAGACCTATCGCGGTCAGAGCGAGATCGCCGTGGAAGGTCACAACGTCAAGGTCGGCCGCGGCGGCATCCGCGAGATCGAATTCTTCGCCCAGACCCAGCAGCTGATCGCCGGCGGCCGCCACCCGGAATTGCGGGTGCGGCCGACGCTGGCTGCGCTGAACATTCTGGCATCCAGCAATTGGATCACGTCGGCGGCGCGCGACGAACTGACCGCGGCCTATGAGTTCCTGCGCCGGGTCGAGCATCGTCTCCAGATGATCGGCGACGAGCAGACCCACGCACTGCCCGAAGATAAGGATGCGGTCGAACGCTTCGCCTGGTTCTTCGGCTATGACAACCGCGAGACTTTCGCGCGTGACCTGTTGCGCCAGCTCGAGATCGTCCAGGGACACTACGAGAAGCTGTTCGAGGGCGATGATCCGACCGGGACGGCAAAGCTGCCGGCCCTCGACTACAGTACAGGTCCCGAAGATCCGCGCATGCTGCAGCATCTGGCTACGCTCGGCTTCAAGAAGCCCGCTGCGGTCGCGCAGACGGTTCGCGACTGGATCACCGGCGACTACCGCGTGTTCCGCAATGAGGCGACGCGCAACGCGTTCGTCGAGTTCGTGCCGGCCCTGATCGACGGCCTCGCCCATGCCGAAGAGCCGGACCGCGCCGTCGTGGCATTCGATCAGTTCCTCGCGGCGCTCCAGCGCGGTGGGCGGCTGATCACGTTGCTCGGCCAGAACCGCGATCTCGTCGCGCTCGTGGCGCTCGTGCTTGGCGCGGCGCCCCGGCTCGGCGAGATGCTGGCGCGGCAGCCGCAACTGATGGACGGCCTGATCGACCCGCGCTTCTTCGGTGCGATGCCCGATCGTCAGGAATTGTCGGCGCGGCTCGCGGCCACGGTGCAGGATGCCGGCTCCTACGAGGAGTTCCTGGACCGCCTGCGGCTGTTTGGGCAGGAAAGCCTGTTCCTGATCGGCACGCGCATCCTCTCCGGCACCGTCTCGGCGCAGCAGGCGAGCACGGCCTTCGCCGACGTTGCCGAAGGCATCGTTCACACCGTGCACGGCCTCGTCGCCGATCGCTTTGCGGCCCAGTACGGCCGGATCAAGGAACAGGAGACCGCGATCATCGCGATGGGCCGGCTCGGCAGCCGTGAGATGACGGCATCCTCGGATCTCGATCTGATCCTGCTGTACGATTTCGACAGCGAGCATCCGGATTCCGACGGCGAGAAATCACTTCAGGGCGCGCATTATTTCGCCCGCTTCACCCAGCGCCTGATCAGCGCCTTCACGACCCGCACCAATTATGGCGTGCTTTATGAGATCGACATGCGGCTGCGCCCCTCCGGGCGCGCCGGTCCTGTCGCTTCGAGCCTCGTTTCCTTCGCGGACTACCAGGCCAACGAGGCCTGGACCTGGGAGCACATGGCGCTGACGCGTGCGCGCGTGGTGTCGGCGTCGCCGCAATTCCGGGAGCGAATTCAGCGCGTCATCCGCGAGGTCCTGACCCGACGCCGCGATGCCGCGATCATCGCCACCGATGTCGCCGACATGCGGCGCGCGATCGCGCAGGAGAAGGGCGAGAGCGACTATTGGGATCTCAAATATGCCGCCGGCGGCATGGTCGACATCGACTTCATCGCGCAATATCTCCAGCTCGTGCATGCCCATGACAAGCCGGAGATTCTCGACGTCGGCACCATCCAGGTGCTCGAAAATGCATGCCGGCTCGGCGTGCTCGCCCAATCCGAGACCGAGATCTTGCGGGCCGCGGCGCGGCTCTATCACGACCTCACGCAGATCCTAAGGCTCTGCGTCAGCGACCGCTTCAAGCCGGAGACGGCGGGCACCGATCTTCAGCGCGTGATGGCGCGCGCCGGCGATGCGCCGGACTTTTCCTCGCTGGAGGCGCGGGTCAAGGAGACGCAGAGCGAGGTGCGGCGGGTGTTCAGTGCGCTTCTGGAAGGGAAGCCGTCTGCTTGAGCGCGGTGAGCGCTTCGAGCACGTTCGGCTCCAGCCCCGCGCCACCGGCCTCCAGATGGGCGAAGATCGCGCGCTTCATCCGGGGATCCCAGAACTTCTTGATGTGGTCGGCGATCCCAGGCACGGCTTTGTCGTGGCCCTGGCTGCGAAAGAACGTACCGATCTGGTTGGCCATGTAGACGAGGCGGTCAGGCGACGACATCGATGATCTCCTGAGCACGACGAGCCGAGATTCGGCCCTCGTGCGTGAACACTTCAAACCCGTCGCTGCGGGCAATCGCGATCAGCGTGATGCCCGCCGCATTGGCGGTGCGGACTGCAAGCGCGGTGGGTGCGGAGACCGCGACCAGCACGGGCGCGCCGATGGCGGCCGTCTTCTGCACCATCTCGACCGAGACGCGGCTCGTCAGCAGCACCATGCCGGCACTTGCGTTCGTCCGGCTGCGGGCCAGTGCGCCCGCGAGCTTGTCGAGCGCGTTATGGCGGCCGACGTCCTCGCGCAAGGCGACGATGCCGTTCGAGGGCGACCAGAAGGCCGCGGCGTGGACCGCTCGGGTCTGCATGTTGATCGATTGCAGGGGCGCGATCGCCTGCATCGCCGCCATGACCTGCTGCGGCGTGAAGCTCTGTCCCTGCGGCACGATGGAAGCAGGCCGCACCGCCTCGGCGATGGAATCGACGCCGCAGAGCCCGCAGCCGGTGGGACCCGCAATGTGGCGCCGGCGCCCGCTGATACGGGCGGCGTCCTCGGGCGCCAGCCACATCCGCAGCTCGATGCCCTCATCGAGGCGAACCACATCGAGCGACTTGATATCGTCGACCGATTTGATGACGCCTTCGTCGAGGCTGAAGCCGATGGCAAAATCCTCCAGGTTCTGCGGCGTTCCCATCATGACGGCGTAGGTGCCGCCATTGTAGGTCAGCGCCAGCGGCGTCTCCTCGGGGATCAACCGCGTTCCCTCCGACGCGACACCGTCGCGCCAGATTTCGCGGTCGATGGCCTGAACCGGCACGTGCATGCGGTTACTCCGCGGCCTCGGCCGGCACGATCCGGCGGGACTGCCGCGCCTGTGCGTCGTAGCTCTTCTGCCAGTCGGACGGACCGTTCGACGGCGAGATCTGCACCGCCGTGACCTTGTATTCGGGGCAGTTGGTCGCCCAGTCCGAATAGTCGGTCGTGATCACGTTGGCCTGCGTGTCCGGATGATGGAAGGTGGTGTAGACGACACCAGGCGATACGCGGTCGGTGATCTCCGCGCGGAGGGTGGTTTCGCCGGCACGGCTCGTCAGCCGCACCCAGTCGCCATCGCGCACGCCGCGCTGCTCGGCGTCGTGGGGATGAATCTCGAGGCGGTCTTCGGCATGCCAGACCACGTTCTCGGTGCGCCGTGTTTGCGCGCCGACATTGTACTGGCTGAGGATGCGGCCCGTGGTGAGCAGGAGCGGGAAGCGCGGGCCGGTGCGTTCGTCGGTCGCGACATATTCGGTGACGACGAACTTGCCCTTGCCGCGGACGAAGCCGTCGATGTGCATCACCGGGGTGCCCTCGGGCGCCTTGTCGTTGCAAGGCCACTGCACCGAGCCGAGCTCGTCCAGCTTGGCATAGGAGACGCCGGCGAAGGTCGGCGTCAGCGCAGCGATCTCGTCCATGATCTCGGAGGGATGGCTGTAGTTCATCTCGAAGCCCATCGCCTTGGCGAGCGCGATGGTGACCTCCCAGTCGGCCATGCCGTTCTTCGGCGACATCACCTTGCGGACGCGCTGAATGCGGCGCTCGGCATTGGTGAAGGTGCCGTCCTTCTCGAGGAAGCTCGAGCCGGGCAGGAAGACATGGGCATAGTTCGCGGTCTCGTTCAGGAAAAGGTCGTGGACGATGACGCATTCCATCGCCGACAGCGCCGCCACCACATGCGTCGTGTTGGGGTCCGACTGCAGGATGTCCTCGCCCTGCACATAGAGCCCCATGAACGTGCCTTCGATCGCGGCGTCGAACATGTTGGGAATGCGCAGGCCCGGCTCCGGGTTGAGCTTGACGTCCCACATCGCCTCGAACTGCTCGCGCACGGCATCGCCCGCGATGTGGCGATAGCCGGGCAGCTCGTGCGGGAACGAGCCCATGTCGCAGGAGCCCTGCACGTTGTTCTGGCCGCGCAGCGGGTTCACGCCGACGCCGGGACGGCCGATATTGCCCGTGGCCATCGCGAGGTTGGCGATCGCGATCACCGTGGTCGAACCCTGGCTGTGCTCGGTGACGCCGAGGCCGTAGTAGATCGCGCCGTTGCCGCCGGTGGCGTAGAGGCGGGCGGCTTCGCGCAGCGCCTTCGGGTCGACCCCGGTGTGGATCGCGGTCGCTTCGGGGCTGTTGTTCGGCCGGGCGACGAACGCCGCCCATTCCTCGAACTCGCTCCAGTCGCAGCGTTCGCGCACGAAGGCCTCGTTGACGAGACCTTCGGTGACGATGACATGCGCCAGCGCGGTCATCACAGCGACGTTGGTGCCCGGCATCAGGGGTAGATGCAGCGCCTTCACGTGCGGCGAATCCACCATCTCGGTCCGGCGAGGATCGATCACGATCAGTTTTGCACCCTGGCGCAGCCGCTTCTTCAAGCGCGAAGCAAACACAGGATGCGCTGAAGCGGGATTTGCCCCGATGATGACGACGACGTCGGTGTCCTCCACCGAGTCGAAATCCTGCGTGCCGGCGGAGGTGCCGAAGGTGGTGGCGAGACCGTATCCGGTCGGGGAATGGCAGACTCGGGCGCAGGTGTCGACATTGTTGTTGCCGAAGCCGGCGCGGATCAGCTTCTGCACCAGATAGGTTTCCTCGTTGGTGCAGCGGGACGAGGTGATGCCGCCGATGGCATCGCGCCCGTATTTCTTCTGGATGCCGCGCATCTTCGCCGCGGCAAACGAGAACGCCTCGTCCCAGGACACTTCGCGCCAGGGATCCTGGATCCGCTCGCGGATCATCGGCTTGAGGATACGCTCCTTGTGGTTGGTGTAGCCCCAGGCGAAGCGGCCCTTGACGCAGGAATGGCCGCGATTGGCCTTGCCGTCCTTGTACGGCACCATGCGCACCACTTCCTCGCCGCGCATCTCCGCCTTGAAGGCGCAGCCGACGCCGCAATAGGCGCAGGTGGTGACGACGGAGTGTTCGGGCTGGCCGATCTCGATCACGGACTTTTCCGTGAGCGTCGCGGTCGGGCAGGCCTGCACGCAGGCGCCGCAGGAGACGCATTCGGAGCCCAGAAAACTCTCGCTCATGCCGGGCGAGACACGGCTGTCGAAGCCGCGGCCGGAGATGGTCAGCGCGAAGGTGCCCTGCACCTCCTCACAGGCTCGGACGCAGCGCGAGCAGACGATGCACTTGGAAGGATCGTAGGTGAAGTAGGGGTTGGACTCGTCCTTCGGCATCCAGGCGGCGTTGATTTCGCCGCTGGTCTTCGCGAAGACGTGGTTCTCGCCCTCATAGCCGTAGCGCACCTCGCGCAGGCCCACGGCGCCGGCCATGTCCTGCAGTTCGCAATCGCCGTTGGCGCCGCAGGTGAGGCAGTCGAGCGGGTGGTCGGAGATGTACAGCTCCATCACGCCCTTGCGCAGCTTCTTCAGCCGCTCGCTCTGGGTGTGCACGACGAGACCGTTCATGACCGGCGTGGTACAGGAGGCCGGCGTGCCGGCGCGGCCCTCGATCTCGACGACGCAGAGCCGGCAGGAGCCGAAGGCGTCGACCATGTCGGTCGCGCAGAGTTTCGGGATCTGGTGGCCGGCGTCCATCGCGGCCCGCATGATCGAGGTGCCCTCGGGCACCGTGACCTCGTTGCCGTCGATGGTCAGCGTGACCATCGTGGTCGATTTGGAAGCCGGCGTGCCGAAGTCGATTTCTTTGATCAGAGACATTCTCGTTCTCCTATTCCGCGGCCTGAAGCGTGGTCGGCACGGGTGCGAAATCCTCGCGGAAATGTTTCAATGCGCTGAGCACGGGGTAGGGCGTGAAGCCGCCGAGCGCGCAGAGCGAGCCGAATTTCATGGTGTTGCAGAGGTCTTCGACCAGCGTGAGGTTTTCAGTTAGCCGCTCGCCGCGCATGATCTTCTCGATGGTTTCGACCCCGCGGGTCGAGCCGATGCGGCACGGCGTGCACTTGCCGCAGGATTCGATGGCGCAGAACTCCATGGCGAAACGCGCCTGCTTGCGCATGTCCACGCTGTCGTCGAACACGACGATGCCGCCATGGCCGATCAGGCCGTCGCGGGCGGCGAAGGCCTCGTAGTCGAACGGCGTGTCGAACAGCGCGCGCGGGAAATAGGCGCCGAGCGGGCCGCCGACCTGCACCGCGCGGACAGGACGGCCCGTGAATGTGCCGCCGCCGATGTCGTCGACGAGCTCGCCAAGCGTGACGCCGAAGGCCGTCTCGAACAGTCCGCCCTGGCGGATATTGCCGGCAAGCTGGATCGGCATGGTGCCGCGCGAGCGTCCCATGCCGAAATCGGCATAGGCCTTGGCGCCTTCGGCGAGGAGGAAGGGGATGGCCGCAAACGACAGCACGTTATTGATGACGGTCGGCTTGCCGAACAATCCATGATGTGCCGGCAGCGGCGGCTTGGCGCGCACGATGCCGCGGCGGCCTTCGAGGCTCTCCAGCAGCGAAGTCTCCTCGCCGCAGACGTAAGCGCCGGCGCCGACGCGGACTTCCATGTCGAAGCTGCAGGTCGAGCCGCCGATCTTGTCGCCCAGATAGCCGCCGCGCCTCGCCGCCTCGATGGCTGCGTTCATCGCCTCGACCGCATGCGGATATTCGCTGCGGATATAGATGTAACCCTTGGTCGCGCCGACGGTGATGCCGGCGATGGTCATGCCCTCGATCACCAGGAAGGGGTCGCCTTCCATGATCATGCGGTCGGCGAAGGTGCCGCTGTCGCCTTCGTCGGCGTTGCAGACGATGAATTTGCGGTCGGCCTTGGCCTGCGCCACGGTCTTCCACTTGATGCCGGTCGGGAAGCCGGCGCCGCCGCGGCCGCGCAGGCCCGAGGCCGTCACTTCGTTGAGGATCGCGTCCGAGCCGAGCGGCAATGCGCGCTCCAGGCCCTTGTAGCCGCCATGGGCGCGGTAGTCGTCGAGCGAGCGCGGATCGATCACGCCGCAGCGAGCGAAGGTGAGGCGGGTCTGGCGCCTCAGCCAGGGGATTTCGTCGGCGACGCCGAGGAGCAAGGCGTGCGGTCCATTGCTCGCCATCGACTCGAGCACGGAGGCCACGTCTTCCACGCTGACCGGCCCATACGCAAGGCGGCCCGCGGCGGTTGCGACCTCGACCATCGGCTCCAGCCAGCACAGTCCGCGCGAGCCGGTCCTGACGATCTCGACGGGCAAGCCACTGATGGCCGCGGCCTGCTCGAACGCTGTGGCAACTACATCGGCGCCAACGGCGACAGCGGCGGCATCGCGGGGAATGAAGATCCGCATGGTCATCGCTGCGCCTCCGCAACCAGCGCATCGATACGCTTCTCGTCGAGCCGGCCAATGAGACGGCCGTCGAGCATCGCGGACGGCGCGGTCGCGCACAGCCCTAGGCAATAGATCGGCTCCAGCGTGACGCGCTCATCTGCCGTGGTGTTGCCGAGCGAAACGCCCAGCTTCGCTTCGGCGCGCGCCGCCAGCGCATCGCCGCCTGCGGCCTGGCAGGCCTCGGCGCGGCACAGCTTCAGCACATGGCGGCCGGCCGGCTTGTGGCGGAAGTCATGATAGAAGGTGAAGACGCCGTGGACCTCGGCGCGCGACAGATTTAGCGCCTGCGCCACCATGGGAATCGCGGCCTCCGGCACGTTGCCGAACGCCTCCTGGAGCGCGTGCAGGATGACGAGCGTCGCGCCCTCCTGGCCCGCATGTTCGCCGATGATCTCGGCGCCGCGCATCTCGTTCCAGGGTTCGTAACAAGGCTCAAAATGCGCTGTCATTCTTCATTCTCAACCAGAGCGTTTCCTTGGCGCAAACTAGTTGGAATCATTCGAAGATCAATAAAGCTGTCCCGTGCTGCGATTGCGAATTCGGATCGATTTGCAACCGCAATCGATCGATCTGAAACGCTAATGAAAGTTGTATCGGCTGCCGGTTTTTGCGTGTTGGTGCAGGCCCGGCATGCTAGCTTGCATGCCACGATGGAAGTTGAGGGGACGACCGGTTGATCGACAAACTTGAATTATTGCTGGCGCTGGCCAAGGAGCGGCATTTTGGACGGGCGGCAGAGGCATGTGGCGTCACCCAGCCGACCATGTCGACCGGGCTGAAGCAGCTCGAGGAGATCCTCGGCGTGATGCTGGTCCAGCGCGGGTCGCGATTCCAGGGCTTTACCCCCGAGGGCGAACGGGCACTCGATTGGGCGCGACGCATCGTCGGCGATGCCCGCGCGATGCGCGACGAGATCAACGGACTAAAGCATCAGCTCTCCGGCGAGATTCGCATCGCGGCAATTCCGACCGCGCTCGGCATGGTCGCCTC
Organism: Bradyrhizobium guangdongense; assembly: GCF_004114975.1. Lineage (NCBI taxonomy): Bacteria > Pseudomonadati > Pseudomonadota > Alphaproteobacteria > Hyphomicrobiales > Nitrobacteraceae > Bradyrhizobium > Bradyrhizobium guangdongense. Next base: position 5,250,671 of record NZ_CP030051.1, on the reverse strand, counting down.
GCTGACGACGCCGTTTCGCGCCCGCCATCCCGAGGTGCGTTTCAGCATCCGCTCGACGACCTCGTCGGAGGTGTTGGGTTTGCTTGAAAATCTCGAAGTCGATGCGGGCCTGACCTATATCGAGAACGAGCCGATCGGGAAGGTGCGCACCATTCCGCTCTACAACGAGAGCTATCGTCTGCTGACCGCGCCCGACGGGATGTTCGGAGACCGCGAAACGGTGACATGGAAGGAAGTCGGGCAGGTGCCGCTGTGCCTGCTGACTCCCGACATGCAGAACCGGCGGATCATCGACCGTGCGCTGCGTTCGGTCGGCGCCCAGGCGACGCCGACACTCACATCGAACTCGCTGCTGGTGCTGTTCACCCACGTCAAGACCGGGCGCTGGGCCAGTGTGATGCCGGCCAAGCTCGCCGAGACGCTCGGGCTGTCGTCCGACAAGGTCCGCTCGATTCCGATCGTCGAGCCGGAAGTCAATTACAGCATTGGCCTCGTGATCCCGCAGCGCGATCCGATGACGCCGCTGATCGCGGCGCTGGTCAATGTCGCCCGCGAAGTGGCGCCGACGCTGCAAGCGTAGATCCGAAGCTGTTCGTTTGAGTCGGTACGAGCCACGAGCTCGGATAACCTCTCCCCATCGGGGAGAGGTGCGCCTGCGGCTCGCAAACGCTCATTCGGCTCTAGGCCGCCGCGGAAATCCCCGACGCGGCCTTGATGGCGTCGCGCGGCAGCGTCACGCGGACGACGGTGCCGACTTCGAGCCTGGAGCGCAGCCGCATCGAGCCGCCATGGAGCTGCGCCAGCGAGCGGGCGATCGCAAGCCCAAGGCCGGAGCCGTGATAGGTCTTGGTGAGCTGGCTCTCGACCTGCTCGAAGGGGCGCCCGAGCCGCGCCAGCGAGTGCGGCGCGATGCCGATGCCGGTGTCGGCGATCATCAGCACGATCCTGTCCTCGAGCTGCCGGCTGCGCACCACGATGCGGCCGCCGTCCGGCGTGAACTTCACCGCGTTGGACAGCAAATTGACGACGATCTGCTTGGTGGCGCGGCGGTCGGCGACGACGGAGATCGATTTCTCGATGTCGGCGTCGAGCGTCAGGTGCTTGTCCTGGGCCCGGCCTGAGACGACGCGCAGCGATTCGGCGAGCGTCCGCGACAGGTCGAGCTCTTCCATGTCGAGCTTCATGCGGCCGGCCTCGATCTTGGACATGTCGAGGATGTCGTTGATGACCTCGAGCAGATAATGGCCGCTGGTCAGGATGTCGTGGCAATATTCCTGGTACTTCTCGCTTCCGAGCTCGCCGAACATGCCCGAGCCCATGATCTCGGAGAAGCCGATGATGGCGTTGAGCGGCGTGCGCAGCTCGTGACTCATATTGGCGAGGAATTTCGACTTGGTCTGGTTGGCCTCCTCGGCCCGCGTCTTCTCGCGCTGGTACTTCTCGGCGAGGTCGGCGAGCTCGATGGTCTGGCGTTCCAGCGCCGCCTGCGAGCGCTTGAGGTCGATGACGGTGGCGCGCAGGCGCAGATCGTTGTCGACGAGCTTCTGCTCGTGTTCCTTGATCCGGGTGATGTCGGTGCCGACCGAGACGTAGCCGCCGTCCTTGGTGCGGCGCTCGCTGATGTGCAGCCAGCTGCCGTCGTCGAGCTGGGCCTCGAAGGTGCGGGCGCCCGGGCCTTGGGCCGCGGTCTCGTTGTGGCGGGTGCGCACCTCCGGCATGCGGCCGACTTCCAGCACGGTCTCGTAGGAGGTGCCGGGGATCACCGCCGTATCGGGCAGCTTGTGCAGGCGCTGGAAGTGCGAGTTGCAGAGCACCAGGCGGTCACTGGCGTCCCAGAGCACGAAGGCTTCAGGAATGGTCTCGATCGCGTCGCGCAGCCGAAGGTCGGCTTCGACGGTGCGCTCGGCGAGGCTCTTCTGCTCGGTGATGTCGACCGCGATCCCGATCAGGTGCATGCCTGAATCGCTGGCGCCCCGGGTCCGCTCGCAGCGCACGCGCAGCCAGATCCAATGGCCGTCGACGTGCTGCATGCGGAAGGTCTGGTCGATGTGGTCGATCTTCTCGGAGATGAGCTGGTCGGCGATCGCGAACAGGTCGATGTCGTCGGACTTCACCAGCGCGTTGACCTCGCCGAAGGTGAGGAGCTCGTTGCGGCCGTCGAGGCCCAGCATCGAGAACATCGATTGCGACCAGAAGATCCGGCCGCGCGACAGGTCCCAGTCCCACAGGCCACAGCGGCCGCGGTTAAGGGCGGTGTCGATCCGGCCGCGCACGGCGTCGTTGATGAGGTCGCCTTCGCGGGCGCGGGTCGACTGCCAGTGGAAGGCGAAGCCGAGGATCAGGACGACGAAGCCCGTGGTCGCCGACAGAGTCACCGACAGCGCTGCGTCCGAGCCCCAGATCGGCTCGTTGCGCTCCTGGATCACGGTGACGAGGCCGGGCAGCGACTTGATCGGCCGTGACGTCGCCAGCGCAGCGTTACCATCAGGAAGAGTCATGCTGGTGACGTCATTGTCGCGCGGAGGCGCGGCAAGCAGCTGTGCGGTGGTGATCGCATCGAGCAGGCGGTCGTTGCCGGCTGGATCGCTGTCGATCGGAATGCGGGCGAGGATGCGGCGGTCGACGCCGGCCGAGGTGACGACGACGTGGCGGCCCGAGACCCTGGCCTTGGTCGGGATCATGTCGGGCAGCAGCGTCGACAGGTTTTCGATGTTCCTCAGCCGCTCCGCGCGCACGGAGGTGACGCGGTCGATGCGCTCGGCGAGCAGTTCGGCCAGCATCGAGATGTCGTTCTGGATCACCAGGCGCTTCTGGCGCGTCTGGTCGACGACCTGGACGAAGGCGCCAAGGCAGATCGTGACGAGGAAGGCGATGATGAGCGTCGGTACGGCGCGACGAAGCGCGGGCTCCGCGACCAGGAGCCGATGATAGGCAGGTTTCGCGATCGATTGCGCCAATCCCTTGATCGAATCGGATTGGACGCATGCGTTCGCGGCGTCTGCACGCGCCATGCCTTCGGCCCCCTGAAAACCTGCTTGCTACTCGTTTCGAAAGCAGCCCCACATCGCTTTCGAATCACAGCGATTTGAATCCAGTTTGCGCAGGCTGTCGAGAGTCAACGAAACGTTAACGTGAAATAATTCTTATCCAAGGGAGAGTTCGCGCGCTCTGATCCCGCAAACTCACGTGTGCAATGAGTCCGAAACGAGAACGCAGGACTCCAGACGTATTCCGCGTCACGCGCGCGGCGGCTCGGCGTGGCTGATGACGCGCTTCACGCTGGGGAACGCGCGGCGCAGCGCCCGCTCGATCGCATCGACATGATCGTGCACCTTGATCACGCTCATGGATGGCGTGGCGCGGCAATGGAAATTGACGATCTCGCCTGCATCGGTGTTGCGGACACGCACGTTATGGATGTCGTGGATCTCGCTGCCGTCGGCATATTCCGCCAGCGCCGCCGCGATGGTTTGAACCCGCTCCGGTGTCGCATCGACGCCGAACGGCAGTTCCGGTTCCAGCGGCTCGATATGGACGTCGACCTCGACGTCCTCGCCGAACTCTTCCTTGATGTTCCGCTCCAGCGTGTTGGCGATGTCATGAGCCGCCTCGAGCGGCATGTGGGCGTCGACCTCGAGGTCGATGCTGACGATCAGCCGCGTGCCTGAGTTCTGCGCCGGGCCCAGGTCATGCACGGTGACATGGTGGATGGCGAGGCCCGAATTGCGCGCGATCACCATGATGCGGTCGCGCACGGTCTCGTTGTCGCGGGCGACGGGGACGGCTGTGAACGAGAGGTCGGCATCGCCGAACGCCTTGATCACGGCAGCCTCGGCGTTCCGCTTGATGCTCTCGACGCGATCGATCGGGTAGGTCCTGGGCACCTTGACGATGCTGTCGATGAACGTGGTCGCCCCGACCATGCGCACGCGCAGCCGCTCGACGTCGATCACGCCGGGCACGCTGCAGATCGCGGCGCTGGCCTTTTCCTGTGCGCCTTCCGGGGCGCGGTCGACCAGCGTCTGCACCGTCGAGCCCGCCATGCGCAGGCCGAGAGCCGCGATCATCACGGCGACCGCAGCGGCCGCCGCGGCGTCGCCCCACCAGAAGCCGAGGGCCGCCAGGATCAGTCCGATGATGACGGCGAAAGAGCCCATGACGTCGGATGCAAAATGCAGCGCGTCGGCGGCGAGCGCCTGGCTGTGGGTCTCGCGTGCGGCCCGGTGCAGGGCACGGGCACGCCAGAGGTTGACGGCGATGTCGAGCACCAGCACCACGAACGGCACGGCCGAGATGGTCGGGGGCGGGGTTCCCTCGCGCAGCCGGCTGTAGGATTCGACCAGGATGCCGCCGGCCAGCACATAAAGCAGCGCGGTGACGCCGAGCGCGGAGATGCTCTCCAGCTTGCCGTGGCCGTAATGATGCTCGTCGTCGGCCGGCTTGTCCGAGACCCGCACCACGGCCCAGGTGATGATGGTCGCGACCAGGTCGATCGAGGAGTGCAGGGCTTCGGAGATCAGCGCCAGCGAGCCGATCGCGATGCCGACCACGAATTTGGCCGCCGCCATGCCGCCGCTGGCCAGGATCGAGATCGCCGCGACCGATGTCTTGTCGTGTTGTCCGCTCATGGCCGGGGATTTAGCAGGGCGGCGGTGAACATCAAGCGACGATCCACAGGCGTAGTCGCGAGTGAGTCGCAGGAGCAGTCTACGTCTTGCTCGGTTTCGTAGGGTGGGCAAACGCGCAGGGCGCCTTGCCCACCATTGTTCCGAGATGGATACGAACCGTGGGCACGCTTCGCTTTGCCCACCCAACGAGACCGGGATCGGAACGGCGGTTACGGCACCGTCACCACGATCTTCCCCAGGTGCTTGTTCGCTTCCATGTGCTCGAACGCCTGGTCGATCTGATCGAACGGATAGACCTTGTCGATCGGCAGTTGCAGCTTGCGCGATTCCACGGCGCCCCAGATGTCCTTCCTGACCTCCTCGAAGATTGCGCGGACCTCCTCGATCGTGCGGGTGCGGAAGGTGACGCCGATATAGCTGATGCGGCGGGCGGCATGCAGGTCGAAGTTGAAGTCGGCATGGGTGCCGCCGAGCCGGCCGACATTGACGATGCGGCCCAAAACCTTGGTGGCGGCGAGGTTCTGGTTGGCGACCTTGCCGGAGACCTGGTCGACGATGAGATCGACGCCTTCGCCATTCGTTGCCTTCAGCACCTCGTCGACCCATTTGGGATCGGAGGAGTCAACCGCAAGGTCCGCGCCATATTCCTTCAGCCGGCCGCGCCGATAGGCATCGGTCGAGGAGCCGATCACGAGCCTTGCGCCCTTGAGCCTTGCAATTTGCATCGCCATCAGGCCGACGCCGGAGCTCGCGCCCTGGATCAGCACGGCTTGCCCCGGCTGCACGCCGCCAATGGTAACGACGGCATTGTGCATGGTCGCAAGCGCGACGGGGAGGGTGGCTGCCTCCTCGAAGTTCATGTTCGAAGGCGCACGGAACAGCCGGCCGTGGTCGGCGAGCGTGTACTCGGCGAAGGCCGCGCTGCCCGAGCCCATGATGCGATCGCCAACTTTGACCCCCTTCGCATCCGGTCCAAGCTCGGCAACTTCGCCGGCCCATTCCATCCCGAGTACGGTGCCGACGCCGCCGGCCGCGCCATGAGCGTGGCCTTTGCGCATTCCGGTGTCGGCGCGATTGAGGCCGCAAGCGCGGACGCGCACCAGCACTTGCGTGCCTTTAGGCTTTGGTTGAGCGACGTCGGAAATCCGAGCGCCTTCAGGGCCGTAGACGTAAGCCTTCATGAATTGCTCTCGCTTCTTGCAGTGACTATTCCGCGGCTTGCGCGGTTGGTTGAACGATCATGCCTTCGAGCCGGCTGCGAATGATCGCCTCGGCTTCACGTACGATTCGCGAGATCAGCTCGCCGCAGCTCGGGATGTCCTGGATCAGGCCCTGCACCTGGCCGGCGGACCAGATGCCCTCGTCGGAGTTGCCTGTGGCGTAGACCATCTTGCCGCGCGCCCCCGCGACGAGCTCGCGGATGTCCTCGAACTTGGCGCCTTCCTTCTCCATTGCGACGACCTTGGTCGAGACCGCGTTCCTGGCGACGCGGGAGGTGTTGCGCATGGTGCGGAAGATCAGCTCGGTCTCGCGTTCGTCATTGGCGACGATCTTCTCCTTGATGAGCTGGTGGATCGGGCTCTCCTTGGTCGCCATGAAGCGGGTGCCCATGTTGATGCCCTCGGCTCCGAGCGCCAGCGCCGCGACGAGGCCGCGGGCGTCGGCAAAGCCGCCGGAGGCGATCATCGGGATCTTGACCTTGTTGGCGGCGGCTGGGATCAGGATCAGGCCGGGCGTGTCGTCCTCGCCGGGATGGCCGGCGCATTCGAAGCCGTCGATGGAGATGGCGTCGACGCCCATCCGCTCGGCGGAGAGCGCGTGGCGGACGCTGGTGCATTTGTGCACGACTTTGACACCGTGCTTTTTGAACTCGTCGACATGCTCCTGCGGCTTGTTGCCGGCGGTCTCGACCACCTTGATGCCGGCTTCGATGATGGCGGCGCGGTACTCGGCATAAGGCGGCGGCTTGATCGCCGGCAGGATGGTGAGGTTGACGCCGAACGGCTTGTCGGTGAGGTCGCGGCAGCGCGCGATCTCCTTGGTGAGGTCCTCCGGCGTCGGCTGGGTCAGCGCCGTGATGAAACCGAGCGCGCCGGCGTTGGCGACGGCCGCGACCAGCTCGGCCCGTCCGACCCATTGCATGCCGCCCTGGACGATCGGGTGCTCGACACCGACGAGTTTGGTGAAGCGTGTCTGCAACATGATGTTTCCCCCGCCTGCGTGGCAGGCCCTGTTATCGGTCGATGGGGAGGAGGATGCCGCCGGGTTAGGGAAATGTCTATTGCGCCGCCGTGCGGTGAGTCATGCGGGCGGCGGAGGTGATTCCGTGAGACGGATAATTTGAGTTAAGCGGTTGCTCTTTGGAGCAAGCTCGTTCCTCGCACTCGGTCGTCATACCCCGCGCCTTCTCGGTTCTAGCCTCGCTGCCTCTGGAATACTAATTGCCCGATCCAGTGCGCGAGCGCGCACAAGGCGGGCAATGACACCGCGTGTGGAACGGCTACTCCGCCGACAGCCGCACCACCTGGCGGCCGCCGTTCATCTCTTTCAGACTGTTGACGAAGTTTTCCGGGCGCTGCCAGCGGTTGGGGACTTTCAGCCCCATGTATTCGGCGATGTCGCCGATGAAGCCCGTGCAGTTGGTGGTCTCGGCGTTCCAGACCGGTGAGCTCGCCTGCAGCTTCTTGATGTAGGCGAACACGCGCTTGGCGTCGGCCTCGTTGAGATAGACGCGATAGTTCGCGGTCAGATAGTCCGGATCGAGATCGCCATAGCTTGCACCGGTCTCGGACGGCACCCAGGTGAAGTAGCCGAGCACGTAGGTCCAGGTGTCGCCGGCGGGCGTGAGGCCGGCGACCTCGACGGCTTTTTCACTGGTCTTGCCGTACCAGACGAAGGCATGGCCCCAGCTCGCCGCCGTGCGGGCGCGGAAGTCGACGTAATAGGGACCTTTCTCCGTCCGCGCTAATCCGCGCCGCATCACTTGCGGCGCTGAGCGCGGTGCTGCGTCGGTCGAGACAGACGCACTGGCGTCGGCCATGCGCTTGTTCGACTCGTGTCTGATCTCCTGGGCCGAGGCGGAGGACATCAGGCATGCGAGCATGGTCGCAAGCGCGAGCCCTGCAAGGATGCAGGATCCCGATCGATCAGGTCTGTTCGTCACGTGTGCCCCTCGACTGTCGGCCGTTGACGCAAATTCTTGCGTGGCGTCCGCCGGCGCCTCAGTAGCGCGCGGCGACCGGGCCGGGCGCCTTGCCGATCGGAGCCTTGCCAACCGGGCTCTTGCCGATCGGCATCTTGCCGATGGGGGCCTGTTCGGCCGGATACACCGGCACGGGCTGGCGGCGCGGCAGGTCCGCGGCGTTCGCAGCCGTCACCAGAGCAAGCGTCGCACCCAGAACAAATACAATCTTCTTCACAGTCATACCCCTAGCAGGTTTGGTCCAAACACGGCCGAGCCGTGCCCCCAGACACGCCCTCCAAAAGGGCGACGGAATGCGACCACAGTGCGGCACCCGCGGGACATGTTGGCGGCAATTGAATGGGCGCGCGCAGATGTGATGTTGTGTCGGAATGTCTTGGGTGTGCCAGGCGCGGTTCAGCGGTCCGCGCTGAGCCGGAAATGCATCTCGATCTTTGCTTGCGACGGCTCGTTCGCGACGCGCCAGGGGGAAAAGCCGGGCGTGGGATCGGGATCGGAGGGAAGGTCGATCAGCCAGCGCTGCGTGGGCACATCAGGCAGCGTCAGGCTGACGGCGCGATGGCGTGTCTTGTACATCAGCAAGGCCGTGGCGATGATCGCCCGGCGCTCGCCGTCATGCGCGCGCCAGTTGGCAGGCAACATCGCGTTGGCATAGCCCGACGCTTCCTCAAACTCGATCCGCACGTCCTCTTCCTTGTCCGGCAGGCTCATGCCGGCAGGAAGCCGAAACTCGACCTGGAGCGTCATGAAGCCGTGACTGAGATTGGGCGAGCGGATGAATTCGTACCATCCCCACCAGCCCAGGATGGCGACGATGAGCGCAACGGTGGCGGCGAAAGGGAAGGACAGCCGCGGAGCGTGTTGAGGCGCGGCATCGGAGGTTTCCGCAGGCAGCTCGGCCCGGACCAGGCCGAAGCGCACGAACAGCCAGACGCCGGCGATCAGGCCGATCACGCCGCCGACCGGCCCGATGTCGAAGAAGGCGCCCATCGCGATGCCGCCGTCGCGGTCCGGGCCAGCCAGCAGGACGATCAGCGCGGCAAGGCCCGCCCAGCCGGCGAGCGCGCCGAGCAGACCGGAGAGGAAGCCGAGGATGAGGCGCATGAGCTGTTGGTCGCGCGTAGATGGCCGGCGGTTCGAATCTACCCGATCCGGTTCAGGCTGTTGCGGATGGTCGAGAAGATGCCGCCGATGTCCTTACGCAAGGCGTCGAGCGCGTTGAAATTGTCGAAGATGCGGGCGAGGCGGTCTTCGACCTCGCGCTTGCTCTTGCTCAATGCATCGACGCGCGAGGCGAGCGTGACGTCGCCACTGGCCTCGATCTCGCCGACGGTCCTGGCGAGAAGATCGCGGGTGGCGCTGACATCGGCGATCATGGCCTCGATGCCGAACACCGGTGCCTTCAGCGGAACGAGGTCGGCCTGCGATTTCGACAGCTCCGCCTTGAAGACGTTCAGCGTTGCCAGCGTTTCCTGCAGGGCGCCGAGGCGCTGGCGCGACTGGAGAATGAAATCGTTCAGCGCGTTCTGGCGCTCAGTGAGCGTCCTGCCGCCGGGATCGGTCTCGACCTCGGCGAGCGAGCGGTCGAGCTGGGCCTGGCGCTGGGCGAGCTCCTCGAAATCGAGCCGGATGCTTTTGAGGATGTTGGCGCTGTCGTCGATTCGGGCGAGGCGCTGTTCGATCTCGTTCCTGTTCTTCGACAGCGTCTCCACGCGTGCGCTGAGCGGGGCTTCGCCGCCGGTCTCGAGCTCGTCGATGGTCTTGGCGAGGCTGTTATGGCTGAGGCTGAGCTCGCCGATCAGGGCGTTGATGCCGGCATCGGATGAGCGCAGCGGTGCCAGCTCGGCATGGGATTTCGCCAGATCGTCCTTGTATTGGTTGAGCGTCGCGTACGTGGCCTGCACCGCGCCCACCCGGCCGAGCAGCGCCGATACGTCGCGCCCGATGTCCTTCAACCGGTCGGCGAGATTGTTCTTGCGGTCGTCGGTCTCGAGGTCGAGCAGCGCGCGTTCGAGCTGGTTCTGGCGGTCGCGGACCTCGGTGAAGACGGGTTCGACCGCGCGGCGCTGATCGGCGACCTTGCCGACCATCTCGCGCAAGGCCTGCTGGCGGCGGCGGATCTCGGCGAGCTGGTCGTGCATGTCGGTGGACTGGTTGCGGCTCTGCTGCAGGAGTGCGCGCTGCTCGGTCTCGCCCAGCTTGTCGTGCAGCGCCGAGACGGCCTCGCGGGGATCGCTCTCGATCAGGTGCTGGACGGTGGTGTCGAGGTGGTTTTGCAGGGCGTGGGCGACGACGACGTCTTCGCGGGTCTTCCTCAAGCGGTCGCGCAAGCTGTCGAGCCGTCGGTCCTGGCGCGAGAGCCGCCAGGCCGAGCCCCCGATCAGCGCCAGAGCGAGCACCAGGATCGCGCCGGTTGCGATGCGCTGCGGCATCGCCAGACTCGCGAACAGGGCGGGCAAATGGGCGACGTCGTAACCAAACGCCTGCGGAGCGAGAAACGCGATGGCGGCGAGCAGGACAAACCAGGCAACCAGGAAAAACAGCCACATCGTGACGTCCTCGGCCGGCGCACATTTTCGCCATGATTGCTATTGGAGAGCGGAACCCAGATCAAGCGGCGGGCGTCGCGCCGGGTTGGTGATCCACAGCTGGGCGCTTCGGCCGGCGGTGGCGCCAACACCTTCGCCGTCATTTCGGCGCGGCGCGCTCCGCGCGCCCTGGAACGACTGGAATTACAGTCGAAACTCGTTCGTGAGCTCGCCGATACCGTCGATCGCCACGGTCACGGTGTTCACCGGCTCCTTCATGACGCCGACGCCGACCGAGGTGCCGACGGCGATGAGGTCGCCGGGGAGCAGCGTCATGTCGTGGGAGATCTTGCTCACCAGGGCTTGCGCGGAAAAAATCATGTCGGAGATCGGATAGTTCTGCCGCTCCGCGCCGTTGAGAATGGTGCGGACGGTGAGCTTGGCCGGGTCGAGGCCGGTCGCGATGACGGGGCCGAACGGGCCGTAATCGTCGATGCCCTTGGCGCGGGCCCATTGCGGGAAGGTGGGATCGCTGGTCAGGATGTCGTTGGCGGTGATGTCGTTGACGCAGGTGTAGCCGAAGATGAAGCCGTCGGCCTCATCAGGCGAGACGCGCGCGCAAGTCTTGCCGATGACGATACCGAGCTCGCCTTCATAGGTCGTCTTGCCGTCGTAGTAGGACGGACGACGGATCACGGCGCCCGGCCTCGTGATTGTGGTGGTGGCCTTGAGCAGATAAAGCGGCTCCGGCGGCTCGGGCTGGTTGAGCTTGGCCGCCAGCGCGTGAAAATTATTCCAGAGCGCGACGATCTTGCTGGGCGCACAGGGCGCGAGCAGCTCGACCTCCGACAGCGCCAGTGTCTTGCCGCTGGCCGCATTGCGTCCGAACATCTCGCCTTCGTGCACGCTGATGCCTGAAGATTCCAGCGTGCCGAAGCCGGTGGTGCCGGCATGGCGGAAGCGGAGCCACCGTTTCATCTCGCTCGCCATCACGCCACCGCCAGCGCGCGAGGATCCGATGGCGTGGAGACGCCGTCATAGAGGCCGGCGACGCGGGCGCGCTGGGTCACCATCGCCAGCACCGAGTCGAGCGCCGGCGTCGGGATCTTGGTCAGGCGACCCATCTCCTGCACCACGGTGACGAGCGGGTCGATCTCCATCGGGCGGCCGCGCTCGAGATCCTGCAACATCGAGGTCTTGTGCGCGCCGACCTTGCGGGCGCCCTCGATGCGGCGCTCGACGTCGACGCGGAATTTGACGCCGAAGCTTTCGGCGATCGCCTGCGTCTCCATCATGATCGCGCGCGACAGCGCCCGCGTCGACGGATCGGTGCAGATCACGTCGAGCGTGGCATGGGTGAGGGCGCTGATCGGGTTGAAGCAGACATTGCCCCACAGCTTGAGCCAGATTTCGTCGCGGATGCGGTCGAGCACGGGCGCCTTCAGCCCGGCCGCGACGAACAGGTCGGCGAGACGCTGCACGTCGGCGGTGATCTCGCCGGAGGGCTCGCCGAGCGGGAAATTGTTGCCGTAGACGTGGCGGATCACGCCGGGCGCCTCGATCGCGGTGGCGGGATAGACGATGCAGCCGATGGCGCGTTCGGCGCCTAACTCGCGCCATTGCCTTCCGCCGGGATCGATGCTCTCCAGCGTCGAATTCTCGTACGCGCCGCCGTGCTTGTAGAAGTACCAATAGGGGATGCCGTTGACGGCGGTGACGATGCGGGTATGAGGCCCGAGCAGCGGCTGCATCTTCTCGATCACGCCGGTGATCGAATGCGCCTTCAGCGTGACGACGACGTAGTCCTGCACGCCGAGCTCGGTCGCATCGTCGGTGCAGCGGGGATGGACGGTGTGCGTCTCCTCGCCTGCGAGCAGCGTCAGGCCGCGCTCGCGCATCGCGGCGAGGTGGGCGCCACGCGCGACCAGGCTGACGTCAGCGCCTGCGCGCGCCAGCTGCACACCGAGATATCCGCCGATCGCGCCGGCGCCGTAGATGCAGATCTTCATGAAATCCTCGCGGGGGGTAGCGGAATTTGGGACGAATGATCCGGTCCGGCTCGGATCAAGTCCGAGCCGGGGCCGGTCGTCGCGGGGGGAAGAGGAGCTGCCGCTTTAGGTGATCAGGCCGCTTGCGGCGTCGAGTTGGCCGCCTCGTCGACGGCAGCTGCGATGTCGCGCATGCTGATGACGGAGACGAGGCTGTAGTCGTCGATCACGGGCAGGTGCCGGATGTGATTGCGGTTCATCAGATGCCGGACGTGCTCGATCGTATCGGCGGAGGTGCAGGAGACGAGCTGCTGCACCGAGACGAGCTGCGAGACCTTGACGTTGACGGCGCCCGCGCCGTGCTCGGCGACCGCGCGCACCACGTCGCGCTCGGTGAACATGCCGACGGCCGTGTTGCCTTCGGAGCGGACCACGTCCTTGACCACCAGCGCGCTGATGTTGTTGGCCCGCATCAGCTTGGCGGCGATCCCTACCGTTTCGTTCATACGCACCGTGACAACGCGCGGCGTCTTCTTGCGCAGAATGTCTCCGACCAGCATTGCAACCTCCCTGGGTGAACGTTGAGGCAAGTGTGGTATACATAATGCCAATCGTCAAGCGCTGGATTTGGCTGATCCGAAAAATCTTGCGGCAGTAGTGCTGACGTTTGTCATCGCGAAGCACGGAAAGCGCGCAAGGGAAGCAGACAAAGAAAAAGGGGCGCATCGCTGCGCCCCTCGCCCCTTTCGTTCGTTCTGTCGGTCTGTGGCGGCTCAGGCTGTCCCGGTCTTGGCGCGGGTCTCGGCAGGTGCAGGTGCGGTGCTGGCGCTCTCGGCCTCGTTGCCGAGGATGAAGGAGCGGCGCATCGGCTTGATCACGAACAGCGCCATCAGCGCGGCCGTCGCGTTCAGGGCCACGGCCACCACGAACACGGCCTTCCAGCCATAGGCTGCCGAGATCACGCTGGCGAGCGGGACCAGCAGCGAGGCGGTGCCCTTCGCGGTGTAGAGCATGCCGTTGTTGGTGGTCGCGAACTTCGAGCCGAAGGTGTCGCCGCAGGTCGCGGGGAACAGCGAGTAGATTTCGCCGAACACGCCGAAGTAAACCGCGGTTGCCAGCACGAACACGAGCGGGACGTGGCCATAGGTCGACAGCGTCAACAGCATGAGCGCCGCGGTGCCGAAGGCGATGAACATGGTGTTCTCACGGCCGATCGTGTCGGACACGAAGCCGAAGAACGGACGTCCGAAGCCGTCGAAGATGCGGTCGAGCGAGATCGCAAACGTCAGCGCCGCCATCTGGAAGCCGGCGAGAGAGACCGGCGTGTCGGCGATCTTGAAGTCGTGCGCGATCGGGGCGATCTGCGCCGCGGTCATCAGGCCGCCGGAGGCGACCATGACGAACACCAGGTACATCACCCAGAAGATCGGGGCGCGCAGCACTTGCGGCGGGGTGAAGTCGATGTGGGTCTGCGGCAGATTGAGCCGCTTCTTCTTCGGCGGGATGGAAATCCGCGGCGGCTGGATGAAGAAGGCGAGCAGGAGCACGATCAGGCCCTGGCCGATGCCGAACGAAAAGAACGCGCTCTGATAGCCTGATGCCGCGATCATCTTCGCGATCGGCACCACGGTGAGGGCTGCGCCCGCGCCGAAGCCCGCGGCCGTCGCGCCGGCGGCGAGGCCGCGGCGATCGGGAAACCATTTCAGCGCATTGCCGACGCAGGTGCCGTACACCGCGCCCGCGCCCATGCCGCCCAGCACGGCCGCCGTGTAGAGCAGGGGAAGCGAGTCAGCGTAGGAATTCAGCACCCAGGACAGCGTGATCATCACGGCGCCGAACATGATGACGATGCGCGGGCCGTATTTGTCGACGAACCACGCCTCGACCGGCACCAGCCACGTTTCGGTGACGACGAAGATGGTGAAAGCGAGCTGGATCGCGGCGCGACCCCAATGATGGGCGTGATCGATCGGATCGACGAACAGCGTCCAGCCGTATTGCAGGTTGGCGATCATCGCCATGCAGACGATGCCCATCACGAGCTGGAGCCAACGGAAACTTGTGCGAAGAGGCGCGGCCGTGACGGCGCCATCCGTGCTGGAAATCATCAACAACCTCCCAAGCGCTTGTCTGGTCGCGGCAGGCTCGGCCAATATGACGGAGTGTCGCAAATATTGTGGCTTATCGTCGCAAGCGTGCCGGGCAGCTTGGTATACCATATTCCAGAATGCAAGTCCTATCTTCTGACGCGACGCAGCAAAATGATCGGTTCCTTCCCGGTTTCCGATGCGGTGTTTTCGGCAAAACGAAAACGCCCGGCGCGAGGCCGGGCGTCGTGAGCGAGGTGGTGCTGGTGAGGCGTGTCAGATGGCCGATTGCGCCACCACCGTCTTGCGCCAGGGCTTGAGCACCATGAGCGCCAGCAGCGAGGCCAGGATGTTGGCGCCGGCCGCCATGATGAACACGTTGTCCCAATGGCCTGACGTCTGCTGCACGTAGTTGGCGAGCGGCACCAGCAGCGCGGCGGTGCCCTTGGCGGTGTAGAGCAGGCCGGCATTGGTGGTCGCGAACTTCGCACCGAAGGTGTCGGTGCAGGTCGAGGGGAATAGCGAGTAGATCTCGCCCCAGGCGAAGAACACGAAGCCCGACAGGATCACGAACCAGATCGGATCGTGGCCCCAGAGATAGAGCATCCAGATGCCGACGCCTTCCATGCCGAAGGCGATGAACATCGTGTTCTCGCGGCCGATCATGTCGGAGATCCAGCCGAAGAACGGACGCGTCAGGCCGTTGAGCACGCGGTCGATGGTCGCAGCAAACGTCACCGCGGTCATGGTCATGCCGATGAGCGTGACCGGTACGGCGTCGACTTTCCAGTCGACTGCGATCGGCTTCAGATTCGCCGTCACCATCAAGCCGCCGGCACCGACGATCACGAACATGAAGTACATCAGCCAGAAGATCGGCTGGCGCAAGACTTCCGTCGGCTGGTAGTTGCGCCGGCTCTGCAGCAGCGCCGCATTCGCCACCACGTTCGGCACCTGGCCTGCCTTCGGCGCCAGCAGGAAGAAGGCGAGAACGCAGATGACGATGCCTTGCCCGAGGCCGAAATAGAGGAAGGTGGTCTGGAAACCGCTGTCCTTGATCATGGCCTGGATCGGCGCGACGGTCAGTGCCGAGCCCGCACCGAAGCCGGCGGCGGTGATGCCGGCGGCGAGACCGCGCTTGTCGGGAAACCATTTCAGCGCATTGCCGACGCAGGTGCCGTAGACGCCGCCGGCGCCGATGCCCGCGATGATCATGCCGAGATAATAACCGTTGAGCGTGGTGGCCTGCGCGTTGATCGCCCAGCCGATCGCGCAGAGCACGCCGCCGACGAGCACGACGAGTCGCGGACCGTATTTATCGACAAACCAACCTTCGACCGGCACCAGCCAGGTCTCGAACAAAACGAACAGAGTAAAAGCCCACTGGATCGAGGCGCGATCCCAACCGAATGTCTTCTGGATGTCGGGGACGAAGAACGTCCAGCCATATTGATAATTGGCGATCATCACCATGGCCGCGACGCCGATCGCCAATTGCGCCCAGCGATACGTGTCGCTGACGCGTGCGGCCGTAGGAGCCGTAGATGTTTGCACCATGTCCGTCATGCTTCCTCCAATAGCGCTTCTGTTTTTTTGAGCGCGCGTTGGCGGCATTCTTGTATTCATTATGCCAAGCTTCAAGCGCGCGCCGGCCCATTGTGCGCTTATGACGCAACCTCGTTCGAAGCTGCGCGAATGTGCCTGATCTCAAATAGAAATGGCCCCGACGCGCGGGGCCATTCTTCCAAAGTAGGAGTTCGCTGGTTTTACAACCGGCGCGACAATTGGACGCGCCAGCTTCAGGCGTTGAGCTTACAGGCCGAAGCGCGGCAGATCGCCGTTGTGATTGGAGATCTCGGCGCTCGCCATCAGGAAGCGGTCGACGGCGGCCATGAAGCGGGCGAACAGCGAGGCAGAGGGCGCGAGCGCGACGGAAGCGGTCTTGGACATCGGAATTCCCTTTCGTGGGACAGTCAGTATTGCTGTCTCATTTCGAAGGCTGTTTTATGTATACCAGATGCCAATGTCCATGCATGCCATTGCATAGCAGCATTCGATCTGCCGCATTGCAGCATAACGGTTCTCTAAGCAGCGCAGTAGAGCTCAAAAACTGCCGTTTTAGGCTGAATTGGGGGTCCGGACCTACGGATCCGCCCTGGAGCCGGGCTCTTGGCACCGCACTGCAAAACGGATAGTGGTTCGCCCCCTTTCCATCAATCCATCTGAGTGGTTCATGTCGAGCGCCTCGCCCGCCGTCTCGATCGGCATCGATTTTGGGACCAGCAATACCGTCGTCGCGCTCGCGGCGGACGACCGCCGGGTCGAGGCTGTCAGGTTCGAGCACGGTGGACAGCGCCACAGCACCTATGTCTCGGCGCTGTGCTTCTGGGAGGACCGGCCGGGCGCCGGAGCCCAGGCCGAGGGCGGCCCGTGGGCGATCGAGCAGTTCCTCGAAGGCCGCCACGTCTACCGCTTCCTCCAGTCGTTCAAGACCTTCGCGGCGAGCTCCAGCTTCAACACCACCCAGGTGTTCCGGCAGCGCTTCAAGTTCGAGGACATCCTCGCCGCGTTCCTGCGCACGCTGGCGCGCCATGGCGGCGAGAAATTCGGCTTCGAGG
Organism: Bradyrhizobium guangdongense; assembly: GCF_004114975.1. Taxonomy (NCBI): domain Bacteria; kingdom Pseudomonadati; phylum Pseudomonadota; class Alphaproteobacteria; order Hyphomicrobiales; family Nitrobacteraceae; genus Bradyrhizobium; species Bradyrhizobium guangdongense. The sequence goes on along the minus strand of NZ_CP030051.1, from coordinate 5,233,620 downwards.
CCGCGAACATCACCGTCGGTCGCCCGGTGCGCTTTGCCGGCGGCAATCCCGACGATGACCTCGCCATGCAGCGCTACCGCGCCGCGTTCGAACGCTTGGGTGCCGGCCATGCCCGCTACGTCTACGAGCCCGTGGGCGCGGCGTTCTCGTTCGCCCGAAGGCTGGAACGCGATGCCACCGTGCTCGTTGCGGATTTCGGCGGCGGCACCAGCGACTTCTCGGTGATGCGTTTCTCGCGCGCCGGCGGGCATTTGCGCGCCGAGCCGCTCGGCCACGCCGGTATCGGGATTGCCGGCGACACGTTCGACTATCGCATCGTCGACCACGTCGTCTCGCCGCGGCTCGGCAAGGGCTCGAGCTTCCGTTCGTTCGACAAGGTGCTCCCGATCCCCAACAGCCACTACACCAACCTCGCGCGCTGGCATCAGCTCGCGCTGATGAAGAGCAACGGCGATCTCCGCGAGCTGCGTGAGCTCGCGCGCACCGCGCTGAAGCCTGAACTGCTCGAGGATTTCATCACCATCGTCGACCTCGACCTCGGCTTCTCGCTCTATCGCGCGGTGTCGGACGCCAAGGTCGCGCTGTCGTCGCGGGACGAGGTGGACTTCCATTTCAAGGGTGGCGGCGTCGATATTGGCGCGGCCATCACGAGGAAGAACTTCGATCGCTGGATCACCGATGACGTGGCGCGGTTGGGAGCAACCGTCGACAAAGTGCTGAATGAAGCCGGCGTCACCGCGCGCGAGGTGGAGAAGGTGTTCCTGACCGGCGGCACCTCGTTCGTGCCGGCGGTGCGAAAACTGTTCGCCGACCGCTTCGGCAACGAGCGGCTGATGTCGGGCGACCAGTTCGAGTCGATCGCCTACGGCCTCGCGCTGATCGGCCACAGTCCCGAGCCGGACCGCTGGACCGCGGACGGCGGGCTGAAGAAGGGCCCGTGACGATCGTTCTCCGTAATTGCGAGCGCAGCGAAGCAATCCATGCTGTTTCTCCGGAAAGTTCTGGATTGCTTCGCTGCGCTCGCAATGACGTGGGGAGAGCTACGTACCGGATCCAACAGTGCCGCAGGGTGGGCAAAGCGGCTTGTCCGCCGTAGCTCGAAGAGCGAAGGCGGAAGCGTGCCCACGCGTCCGTCGTCGTCGCGAGAGGTTGGCTGGCACGGCGCAAGTGCGCCTTTGCCCACCCTGCGAGACGAACGTCGTCGCTATTGATTGATCTCCGGCTCGACGAGTTTTGCCAGATTGCGCAGCGATTCCTGCCAGCCGAGATAGCAGGCCTCCACGGGAATGACGTCGGGAAGTCCGGCCTGGGTAATATCGACTTCGGTGCCGACCGAGACCTTCTTCAGGATCACGGTCACCTCGATCAGGCCCGGCAGGTTCGGATCGTCGAACTTGTCCGTGTAGCGCAGGCGCTGACCCGGAACGAGCTCGAGATATTCGCCGCCGAACGAATGGCCATTGCCCGTCGTGAAATTCCGGAACGACATCTTGAAGGTGCCGCCGACCTTGGCTTCCAGATGGTGCACGGTGCAGGTGAAACCGTTGGGCGGAAGCCATTTTGCCAAGGCGTCCGCCTCGACGAAGGCACGATAGACTTTGTCCGGGCTGGTCGTGAGAACGCGGTGCAGGCGTACGGTGCCGGGCATGATTGTTCTTCCTCTTGCATTGTTGGGCGTGAATTCGGCATCTCGCCCATTCACGTCACGAGGACGAAGGAGGTGGGGTCGATCCGACACGGCATTCCCATTTTTTGCTGAATCTGGTTCTGGGCGCAGCTGTCGATTGCCGCAACGCTCTCCTCAGGGCCCGACGATCGAACGAACTTGCACCCGCGGCAAAGCCAGTTCCAAAGCCACAATTCCGCTGCCGTTGCCGGCTCAACTCCGGCGCGAAATCGGGGGGCTTGCCTTGCGCAGGACAATTCGGGCTTTCGCCGTCGCACTCTGCTGTCTTGGTTCATTTGCTCTTGGCTCATTTGCAAAGGCGTCAGGCATTCAGCTTCTCGATGCCGATCCGGCGCTGTCGGGCGCGATCTGGTATCCGTGCGCGGCGGAGCCGACGCATGTGGCGCTTGGCAATCTTGCGGTCGGCGCCGATTTCGACCTGAAGGGCGTGAAGGATTGTCCGGTCACGGGCGCAAGGCTGCCGCTCGTGATCTTCTCGCATGGCAGGGGCGGGTGGTTCGGCGCGAACCATGACACCGAGGAGGCGCTGGCCGACGCCGGCTTCATCGTCGCCGCCATCAATCACCCCGGTGACACCACCAACGATTCCTCGCGGCGCGACACGCTTTCGGTCTGGGCATCGCGTCCGGCGGACATCGTCCGACTGCTCGATTTTATGCTGAAGGACTGGAAGGACAGGGCGGTGATCGATCCTGCCAAGGTCGGCTTCTTCGGGTTCTCGCTCGGCGGGGCGACCGGCTTCGTGCTGATGGGGACCAGGCCGGATTTCGCGAGGGTTGCCGGCCTCTGCAAGGAGACGACCGGCAGTTGCGCCGAACTGCACAGCGGCGCGACCCCGCCGGAGCCGATCCAGGATGCGCGTATCCGCGCGGCTGTGATCGTCGATCCCGCACCGGGCACCCTGACGCGGGAGAACCTCGCTTTGGTCAAAGTGCCTTTCCAGTTCTGGCGCTCGCAGTTCGGCGGCCCCGGGGTCGGCGATGGCTCCGGCACCGCGCGCGTCGCGGACGGCTTGCCCGGAAAGCCGGACATCCATGTTGTAGCGGCCGGCCACTTCGCCTTCCTCGCACCGTGCTCGGCCGAACTTGCCGCGGCCGTCCCGCGCATCTGCACCGACACGCCGGCAGGCTTCGACAGGGCGGGATTTCACCGCGAGTTCAACGCGGCGGTGGTGAAGTATTTTGGCGAGCAGCTCGCTGGCGGAGGTCCGTAAGCACCGAGCGGCCGAGAAATTCCCGGGCCAATTGCAACTGCCGACGTCAATGGTGGTGGAACTGCCGCCACCTGCGGCGCTTCCCGCGCCGACGCCGCTCAACGCGGCGCCGCGGGTTTATTGTCCCTTTCGGAACCATGGTGTCCATGGGATTGAGGCCGGCGGCGTGAACCCCAACCAGAATGTCGTTCGGCTCGAGTGACGGCCGAGGCATTTCGGCCAGTGCGACTTGATCCCAGCCCGCTCTTCACGTGCCCCTGCGCGTGAGTTTGTTCGGCGCCTGATTGTGTGGCGACGGCAGTCCGCGCTTGTCACGGGCGCCTTCGTCAGAACGCGCGTGCGCGGCCTGCGCCTGCGACACGACCGTCGTCAAGCCGCAGGTCCTTGCGAATTCCGGCATCCACGAGGCCCGCTGGTGCGAAGCGCCGAAGCAAGCGCAAGCGGCCTGCGAGGCGGCCGGCCGTGTACCGGACCTTCGGGCGTGCCGCATTGGCCGCTTCCAGCACGGTGTCGGCAACGACGCCCGGCGGTTCGGCAGTTGCCATCACTTCGTTCACCCGCTTACTGACCTCGGCACGAATGGCGCCATATTCATCGAGCTTGGCATCGGGTTCGACAAAATTCGCATCGAACGGCGTCTTTGTGTAGGCGGGCTCGATGACCGAAACGCGGATTCCCCACATGCGAAGCTCGTGGTCGAGCGATTCCGAGTAGCCCTCCACGGCGTGCTTGGTCGCGGCGTAGAGCGCGCCATACGGCATCGGCAGGAAGCCCAGCACGGAACCGATGTTGATGATGCGGCCGCGTCTCTGGCGCCGCATGTGGGGCACGACGGCGCGGGTCATTCGCACCAGTCCGAAAAAATTGGTTTCGAAGATCGACCTTGCCTGGTCGAGCGAGCTCTCCTCCGCGCCCGCCGGCGCGACACCGAACCCCGCGTTGTTCACGAGCAGATCGATTTGACCTGAGCGCCCGATCACCTCGCGGACGGCAGCATCCACGGACTCCCCGCTGGTCACGTCGAGCGACAGCATCTCGAACGATCGTCTGCTGGTCTCGGCCCCACGACGGCTGGTGCCGTAGACCTTGTAGCCGGCTTTCGCGAGCCGCTCGGCGGTTGCTTCGCCGATGCCTGACGAGGCGCCGGTCACGAGTGCGATCTTCCCATGGGACTGAGCCATCTGCTTCTCCTGAAGATGTCGGCGGCGGAGGGCGATCGAATCGCACACGGGCCGGCATCGGTTCGTTCTGGTCCTTCGTTTAGATTACGATCGCAATGATTGAATTAGATGACGATCGTAATTATAAATGTCAAGGCCCTGCTGTTTTCGCGGGCCAAGATTCCTCAAAGGTTCTCCAGCATGCGCATTTCGAAGGAAAAAGCGGCCGAAAACCGCGACCGAATTCTCAAATCCGCATCCCGCCTGATGCGGGAACGCGGCATTTCCGGTGTGGGCGTGGACGCCCTGACCGAAGCCGCCGGCATGACTCACGGCAGCCTATACAGCCAGTTCGGCTCCAAGGAGCGGCTCGTCGAGGAAGCCGTGGCGGACGCGATTGCGTCCAAAGTGCAGGAGCTGCGCGAGGGGACTACTCTGGGCGACTATGTTTCCCAATACCTGTCGGCAGAGCACCGTGATGATCCCGGACGCGGCTGTCCGTTTGCGGCCTTGTGTTGCGAGATACGATACCAGAGCAACGGCGCGCGCGAGCATTTCACGGCCGGGGTCAAAGGCGTGGTGGCGTGGTTGAGCAGCCGCGTGGGAAAAGGTTCGAAGCAGAAGCGGCGAGAAGACCAGGCGCTCGCGACTTTGTCCTCGCTGGTCGGGGCACTCGTGCTTGCCCGGGCCGTGAACGATCCCAAGCTGTCGGATGATATTCTTCGCGCGACCCGGATTGGTTTGGGGCATTGACTGAGAGGTCTTCGATTGCGCCAATGCGTGACCGCCTGGAGGGAATGCTCGCTCTATGCAGTGGGGCAGGCGCTGGCGGCGGGATCATCTGCACCACTGTTTGTCTGCCATGGGCAGCCAGCGGACACCGACCGCCCGCCAGTATTCCAATAAGCAATTCTCACGACCCGAGCCGGCTCTTTGCTTCCATAGCGGCAGACGTCTTGTTCCGCGCAATGACGGCGTCGCGTACCAGGCCGATGTGTTCGCGCAGCTTGTAGGCTTCGCTCTGGCGACAGCGTCTTCAATGCGCGTCAGGTCGGCCAGCCAATCGTCAACCGGCAAGTCGCCCGTGCGTGCTGCAACGTCGCGCTCCGTACCGGCTTGATTCGAAATTGCCGTGCCAGCAATCGTCAGGTGAATCCGGGGTGAGACCTTCCGGACACCGGGATTTCACCGCGAGTTCGACGAAGCGTGACATGTTTCCGTGCGCAACTCGGAGAGCGATGAGCTGCGCGATCCGGGATGGTTGGGTGCAGGTGCTCGCTCTGTCGGATCGTGACATCCTACCCCTGTTTTGCCCGACGCGTCAACAAAAATTCGAAAAATACGAAATTGGCTTGGCGGCCAAGGCGTTGGCTACTGTGCATGGGGTTGTTTTTCAGTTTTTGGTTTGAGCCCGCAGCCGCATAGCCTCGCTCATGCAAAAGGGCCGCCCCGAGGGCGGCCCTTTGTCTTGATCGAAGTGGCTCGGCCTACTCGGCCGCCTGCTTCTGCGGCGGGTCGAGCGCGCCCGACTTGTGGATGTCGGCGACCTGGTGATCGCTGAAGCCGAGCACCGAGCGCAGGATCTCGTCGGTGTGCTCGCCGAGCAGCGGCGAGCGGGTGACCTCGGCCGGCGAGTCCGAGAGCTTGATCGGGTTACCGACCGAGACGTACTTGCCGCGGGTGGGGTGGTCGACTTCGACCACGGTGCCGGTCGCGCGCAGTGACTGGTCTTCCGCGATCTCCTTCATCGACAGGATCGGACCGCAGGGGATGTCGTCCTTGTTGAGGATCTCCATCGCCTCGAACTTGGTCTTGGTCATCGTCCACTGTTCGATGCGCGCAAAAATCTCGTTGAGGCGCGGCAGGCGGGCCGCCGGCTTGGCGTAGTTCGGATCGGTCTTCCAGGTCGGCTCGCCGATCACGTCGCAGATCTTCTCCCAGACCGGGGCCTGGGTGATGAAGTAGATGTAGGCGTTGGGATCGGTCTCCCAGCCCTTGCACTTCAGGATGCGACCGGGCTGGCCGCCGCCCGAGTCGTTGCCGGCGCGCGGCACGGCATCGCCGAACGGCACGCCTTCGCCGAACTGGCTGTACTCCTTGAGCGGCCCGTGGGCGAGGCGCTGCTGGTCGCGCAGCTTGACGCGGCAGAGGTTGAGCACGCCGTCCTGCATCGCGGCGGTGACGCGCTGGCCCTTGCCCGAATGCGTGCGCTGGTAGAGCGCGGTGACGATGCCGAGCGCGAGGTGCAGGCCGGTGCCGGAATCGCCGATCTGCGCGCCGGTGACGAGCGGCAGGCCGTCGCGGAAGCCGGTGGTGGAGGCGGCGCCGCCGGTGCACTGCGCGACGTTCTCATAGACCTTGCAGTCCTCGTACGGTCCGGGGCCGAAGCCCTTGATCGACGCGACGATCATCTTCGGGTTGATCGCCTGGATCTTCTCCCAGGGGAAGCCCATGCGGTCGAGCACGCCGGGGCCGAAATTCTCGACCAGCACGTCGCACTTCTTGATCAGCTCGGTCAGGACTTCCTTGCCCTTCGGGTTCTTGGTGTCGAGCGTGATCGAACGCTTGTTGTGGTTGAGCATGGTGAAATACAGGCTGTCCACGTTCGGGATGTCCTGCAGCTGGCCGCGGGTGATGTCACCCACGCCCGGGCGTTCCACCTTGATCACGTCGGCGCCGAACCAGGCCAGCAGCTGCGTGCAGGTCGGTCCTGACTGGACGTGGGTGAAGTCGAGAATGCGAACGCCCTCGAGCGCTTTAGTCATGGTCTTGCTCCGTACTCTGTCTGCCCCTGCGAACCACAGGGAGTAAAGGGTTGAGGGGTGGACTTACTTCTTCTTCTGCAGAACGCTCTGCGGATTGAGGTTGCCGATGCGGCCGCTCTCCGAGCCGGCAGCCGGATCGATCACGGCGTTGATGAGCGTCGGCTTGCCCGACTTCATGGCGTCGTTGACCGCGCGCTTCAGCTCGTCCGGCGAGGTGGCATTCACGCCGACGCCGCCGAAGGCTTCCATCATCTTGTCGTAGCGTGCGCCCTTGACGAACACCGTGGTGGCGGGATCGGCGTTTGCGCCGTTGACGTCGGTGCCGCGATAGATGCCGTCATTGTTGAAGATGACGACGCAGATCGGCAGATTGTAGCGGCAGATCGTCTCGACCTCCATGCCGGAGAAGCCGAATGCCGAGTCGCCTTCCACCGCCAGCACGGGGTGACCGGTCTCGAGCGCGGCTGCGATCGCCTGGCCCATGCCGATACCCATCACGCCCCAGGTGCCGACGTCGAGACGCTTGCGGGGGCGGTACATGTCGATGACGCCGCGGGCGAGATCGAGCGTGTTGGCGCCCTCGTTGACGAGGATCGCCTCGGGGTGCTCCTTGATGACGTTCTTCAAGACGCCGAGCGCGCCGTGATAATCCATCGGCGATTTGTTGTTCATGAGCTTCGGCGCCATCTTGGCGACGTTCTCTTCGCGCTTGGACGAGATCGCCTTGGTCCATTCCGCGGGCGGGGCGGTCCAGCCCGTTCCCATCGCCTGGTTGAAGGCCGAGACCACGGAGCCGATGTCGCCGACGACGGGGGCGACGATCTCGACGTTGGAGTCCATTTCCTTCGGCTCGATGTCGACCTGGATGAACTTCTTCGGCTGATCGCCCCAGCTCTTGCCCTTGCCGTGCGAGAGCAGCCAGTTCAGACGCGCGCCGATCAGCATGACGACGTCGGACTCTTTCAGCACGGTCGAGCGGGCCGCACCGGCGCATTGCGGGTGGGTGTCGGGGAGCAGGCCCTTGGCCATGCTCATCGGCAGGAACGGAACGCCGCTCTTCTCGACGAAGCTCTTGATCTCCTCATCGGCCTGCGCGTAGGCCGCGCCCTTGCCGAGGATGATGAGCGGGCGCTTTGCGCTCTTCAGCACATCGAGTGCGCGTTTCACCGAAGCGGGCGAGGGGATCTGCGCGGGCGCCGCGTCGATCACCTTGACCAGCGACTTCTGGCCGGACTCGGCGTTCATCACCTGACCGAACAGCTTCGCCGGCAGGTCGAGATAGACGCCGCCCGGACGGCCGGACACCGCGGCGCGGATGGCGCGGGCGAAGCCGATGCCGATGTCCTGGGCGTGCAGCACGCGATAGGCCGCCTTGCACAGCGGCTTTGCGATCGCGAGTTGGTCCATTTCCTCATAGTCGCCCTGCTGCAGGTCGACGATCTCGCGCTCGGAGGAGCCCGAGACCAGGATCATCGGGTAGCAATTGGTGGTGGCGTGCGCCAGCGCGGTCAGACCGTTGAGAAAGCCGGGCGCGGACACCGTGAGGCACACGCCGGGCTTCTTGGTGAGATAGCCTGCGATGCCCGCGGCGTAACCGGCGTTCTGCTCGTGGCGGAAGGAGATCACGCGAATACCGGCGGCCTGCGCCATGCGGCCCAAATCCGTGATCGGGATGCCCGGCACATTATAGATCGTATTGATGCCGTTCAGCTTGAGCGCGTCGATGACGAGATGAAAACCATCCGTCAGTTCCTGCTCGGTGCCCGGTGCCTCGGACTTGGTCGCGGTGTTCAGCATGGGCCTTGTCTCCCTGGTCTCAAGTAGTGGGGCGAATTGTTCGCCCTTCTGGTGAAGGTTGCTAGCTAAAGAGCTCCTGGCCATGCGCTTCGACGTAAGCGGCAAGGCCAAGGGTGTGGTCGCGAGCGCGCTTCTCGGCGAGCTCGGTGTCACGCGCCTCGAGCGCCTCGATCATGGCGAGATGCTCGGGCAGGGAAGTCGCGGTGCGGTCCTTGCGTCCGATCGTCAGCTGCCGATAGCCGCGCACGTGCAGCAAGAGGTCGTTGGTGAGGTCGACCAGCACGGGGGATTCCGACAACGAGATCAGCGCCTGGTGGAAGGCGATGTTGGCCTTCGAATATTCCTCGACGTGATCCTCGGGCAGGCGGTCCTTGCCAAAATCCTTGAAGAAGTCGCGCAGCGCCGAGATGTCCTTCTTGCGCGCGGTGGTGGTGATGAGCCGGGCCGCCATGCTCTCCAGCGCCGCCCAGGCGCGGATCATGTCGACGATTTCGCTCTTGGTCCGGCGCACCACCATGATGCCGCGGCGCGGCACGGTCTTCACGAAACCGTCCTGCTCGAGCATCGCGATGGCTTCGCGGATCGGCGTGCGGCTGACACCCAGGCGTTCTGACAATGCACGCTCGTCCAGCATCACCGGCTCGGGCGTCGAATAGATGTCCATCTTGAGGATGGCTTCCTTCAAGGCATCATAAGCCTTGTTCTTGAAGCTGCTCTCCGGGGCAATACGAACGATTGCGATGTCTGCCTCGGCCATGTTCGGCAACGCCTTGGTTGGTTTCCGCAGTGACACGACGATTCTCCTCCAGTGGGGAGTCGTCTTTTACAGGAATATTGACCGGAAAGTTTTTGGCATACCACATGCCAGAATGTCAAGCTGGCTATTTTTTGCGGCGTTCCAAGTGGTGCTCCGACTTGACAAGTTGGCTTCTGGCATACCAAATGCCATCGCTAGCCATTTTTGATCCAAGCTAGCGGAGTAATCAAGGCCTTTCGCCGCTCCGTTCCGCCGGGTGGAACAGAGCGCGGCGATGGCAAGTGTCACGGCAGCCGCATTCCGCGCGCTTTGCAAAGCAAGAACTGAAGGTCAAGGGAGAAGCCTATGTCCAATCCGAAAGACGTCGTCCGCAAGGTCCTTGACCAGGTCAAGGCCGACAACCGCACCAGCTTGACTGCCCCCGAAGGCAAGGTGGTCTGCGATGCCTACGGCATTCCGGTGCCGAAAGAGGGTGTGGCGAAGTCGGCGGGCGAAGCCGGCAAGATGGCCTCCGCGATGGGCTTCCCTGTCGTGATGAAGATCGTCTCGCCGGACATTCTCCACAAGACTGAGGCCGGCGGCGTCATCGTCGGCGTCAAGACGGCTGAGGATGCCGAGAAGGCCTACGAGACCATTCTCGGTAACGCCAGGAAGTACAAGGCGGATGCCAAGATCGAGGGCATCCAGGTGCAGCAGATGCTGGCCGGCGGCACCGAAGTCATCGTCGGCTCGATCACCGATGGTTCGTTCGGCAAGCTGGTCGCCTTCGGTCTCGGCGGCGTGCTGGTCGAGGTGCTCAAGGACATCACCTTCCGCCTCGCGCCTGCGACCAAGGAGGATGCGCTCTCGATGCTCGACGGCATCCAGGCGCACGAAATTTTGAAGGGTGTCCGCGGCAGCGAGCCGGTCAACCGCACGGCGCTCGCCGACGTCATCGTCAAGGTCTCGCAGCTCGTCACCGATTTCCCCGAAATCGTCGAGCTCGACCTCAACCCGGTGTTCGCGACGCCGAAGGACGCAACTGCCGCCGACGTGCGTATCGTCGTCGACTTCGCCTACAAGCCGAAGCCGAAGCCGCGTCCGACCGAAGAGATCGTAGCTGCCATGAACCGCATCATGCAGCCGAAGGCGGTCGCCGTAATCGGCGCCTCCGCGGAGGACGGCAAGATCGGCAACTCCGTGATGAAGAACCTCATCAACGGCGGCTACAAAGGCGAGATCATCCCGATCCACCCCAAGGCCGCCGAGATCCTCGGCTACAAGGCCTACAAGAGCGTCAAGGACGTGCCGGGTGTGATCGACGTTGCGGTGTTCGCGATCCCCGCGAAGTTCGTTGCGGGCGCGCTGACCGAATGCGGCGAGAAGAAAATCCCGGGCGCGGTGCTGATTCCGTCTGGCTTCGCGGAAGCTGGCGCGCCGGAGCTCCAGGCCGAGATCGTCGAGGTCGGCAAGAAGTACGACATTCGCCTGATGGGGCCGAACATCTACGGCTTCTACTATACGCCGGCGAACCTCTGTGCGACCTTCTGCACGGCTTATGATGTCAAGGGCCACGCAGCGCTGTCGTCGCAGTCGGGGGGCATCGGCATGGCCATCATCGGCTTCTCGCGATCGGCAAAGATGGGCGTCTCTGCCATTGTCGGCCTCGGCAACAAGTCTGATATCGACGAGGACGATCTGCTCGCCTTCTTCGAGCAGGATCCGAATACCAACCTGATCGCGCAGCATTGCGAAGACCTCAAGGACGGCCGCGCCTTTGCGGAAGCCGCCAAGCGCGTCTCCAAGAAGAAGCCGGTCATCGTGCTCAAGGCTGGCCGCACCTCGGCCGGCGCCAAGGCGGCCTCGTCGCACACCGGCGCGCTCGCCGGCAACGACCGCATCTATGAGGATGTGTTCAAACAGTCCGGCGTGATCCGTGCCCGCAGCTTGCGCCAGTTGCTCGAGTTTGCCCGTGGCGTGCCGGTACTGCCGACGCCGAAGGGCGAGAACGTACTGATCATCACCGGTGCGGGCGGCTCGGGGGTGCTGTTGTCGGACTCCTGCGTCGACAACGGCCTGTCGCTGATGTCGATGCCGCCGGACCTCGATGCGGCGTTCCGAAAGTTCATCCCGCCGTTCGGCGCGGCCGGAAATCCTGTGGATATCACCGGCGGCGAGCCGCCGATCACCTACGTCAACACCGTGAAGCTCGGCCTGTCGGATGAGCGCATCCATTCGCTGATCCTCGGCTATTGGCACACCATCGTCACGCCGCCGATGGTGTTCGCCCGCAACATGGTCGAGGTGAAGAAGGAGATGGAGGCCAAGGGCTTCGTGAAGCCGATGGTCGCCTCGCTCGCCGGCGACGTCGAGGTCGAGGAAGCCGCGGAATATCTCTACCAGCACGGCATCCCGGCCTATGCCTATTCGACCGAGCTGCCGGTCGAGGTGCTCGGTGCCAAGTACAAGTGGGCCCGCGGCGCGGGTCTGCTCTGAGACTGTGTTCGCCTCTCCCCGCTTGCGGGGAGAGGCCGAATTCGATCGCAGTTCGAATTCGGGTGAGGGGGACTCTCCACGAGTGTTGCTTTCACCATCCTTGCGGAGGCTTCCCCTCTCCCCGCAAGCGGGGCGAGGGAGAAGAGTCAGGTCGCGATGGGCAAGAACGTGATCCGGCGCAAATCGCTCGAAACACGGTCGGCATCGGAGGCCGATCGTGACGGCGGCGTGCAGTCCGTGGACCGCGCGCTGTCGATCCTCGAGACGCTGGCCGAGGACGACGAGGGCTATCGCCTCAGCGATCTCGCCGTCCGCACCGGTCTCTCAGCCTCAACAGTGCACCGTCTGCTGGCGACGCTGGAAAGCCGCCGCTTCGTGCAGTTCGACCGCGGCGAATCCAAATGGCATGTCGGTGTGCGCAGCTTTACCGTCGGCGCGAGCTTTGCGCGGCGGCGCAATTTCACCGCTCAAGCAATTCCGTATCTCCGCAAGCTGCGCGATCTCACTCGCGAGACCGCCAACCTCGCCGTCGTCGACGACGAATTCATCATCGTGCTAACCCGCATGGAGAGTCGCGAGATCATGCGCTCGCTGACCAAGGTCGGGGGCCGAGTCCCGATGGTGACGTCGGGCGTCGGCAAGGCCGTGCTCGCGACCTATTCCGACGAGGATGTCGGCGCCGTCATTCGTCATCACGGCATGCCGCGGCTGACGGAGAAATCCATCGTGCGGCCCAGCGATCTCTTTAAGGAGCTCGCGGCCATCCGTAGGCAGGGATATGCGATCGACGACGAGGAGGCCGAGATCGGCCTGCGCTGCGTCGCCGCCGTGGTCTATAACGGCCTCGGCGAGCCGCTGGCCGCGATTTCCGTCTCCGGCTTGACCAGCCGCGTCACCGACACGCGATTGCCGGAGATCGGCCGCACCGTGCGTGAGGTCGCCGCGGAACTCACGGCCGCGCTGGGCGGTGTCGTGCCGTCACCCCAAGCCTGAGTTCGATGCTTCCGCGGCTGCCCAATGCGTAAGCATGAGTGCCGTTTTATTTGAGTTGCCCTGTTGGCTCACGGCGGCAACCATTGCCTGATAACTCCCGTCAAGCGAGAGCCCCAATGCGAAAACTCACCCGCTTCGCCGTCGCGCCGCTGCATGAGATGACGCGGCGCCTTGCCGACGTTGCCTCAGCGCGTGTCGCGCCCGATCTCGCCATTTCAGGCGCGCGCGTGCTCTCGACGTACTCCGAGCGCATCCATCCGGGACGGGAGGTCTGGATCACCGGCGGCCGCATCGCCGCGATCAAGCCCGCAGGTTCGGCGAAGAAGGTGTGGCGCGACGTTCCGCTTTATGACGCCGCCGGCGGCATCATCGCGCCGGGCTTGGTCGATCCGCACATCCACATCGAATCTTCGATGGTGACGGCGTGCGCCTATGCCGAGGCCGCGCTGCTCAACGGCACCACCACGATCTTCTGCGACAGCCACGAGATCGGCAACGTCATGGACGTCGCCGGCGTCGAAGCGATGCTGGAGGACGCACGGGAGGCGCCGCTGTCGATCTTTTTGACGGTGCCGAGCACCGTGCCGGCCACATCGGCGGAACTGGAAACCGCCGGCGGCGACCTTACGCCCGACAAGATCGCAGGCCTGTTCGACCGCTGGCCCGAAGCCGTTGCACTCGGCGAGAAGATGGATTTCGTGCCTGTCACCATGGGCGACGAGCGCAGCCACGCGATCCTCGCCGCGGCGTTGAAGCGCGGGCGGCCGGTGTCAGGCCATGTCTATGGCCGCGAATTCGTCGCCGCCTATGCGGCGAGCGGCGTCACCGATACGCACGAAGCGATCGACCGCGACATCGCCGACGATCTGCTCGACGCGGGCGTCTGGGTCTTTTTGCGGGGCGGTCCGCCGACCACGCCCTGGCATTCGCTGCCGCAGGCGATCCGGGCGATCACCGAGTTAGGGGCCTCGCACAAGCGCACGGCGGTCTGCACCGACGATCGCGATGCTGATGATTTGCTTCTCTTCGGCCTCGACTGGGTGGTGCGCGAAGCCGTGAAGGCGGGAATGTCGGTGGAGCAGGCCTGGTCGATGGGGTCGCTACATGGCGCCACGCGGTTCAATATGGAAGGCGATATCGGTGGGCTCGGCGGCGGTCGCCGCGCCGATCTCGTGCTGATGGACGACAATCTCAAGCCGCAATCGACCTGGTATGGAGGCGAGCTGGTGGTGGAGAACCGCAAAATCACGCCTCGGTTGGATCAAGCGCTGTCGCAGCGGTACCAATATCCAAAAGCGGCTTATGCCACTGTCAAGCTGCCTGAGAAGCTGAAGCTGACGCCGGAGCTGCCGGGGAAGGCCTGCACTATCAACGCCATCAAGACCGCGCTGCCTGGCATCACACTGATCCATGAGAAGATCGCGATCGAACCGTCCAAGGACTGGCCCTCGCTGTTTCAGCGTTATGGCCTATGCTTTGTCACGGTGGTCGAACGCCACGGCAAGTCGGCTGGCAATGTCGCCTACGGCTTGCTCAAGGATTTCGGCCTGAAGCGCGGCGCGGTGGCCTCGAGCGTCGGCCACGACAGCCACAACATCATCGTCGCCGGCACCAACGAGGACGACATGCAGATCGCGATCGCCGCGATCAAGACGCAGCAGGGCGGCGTCTGCGTCGTCGCCGACGGCAAGGTGAGGGCGCTGGTGCCGCTGCCGATCGCGGGGCTCTTGTCCGACAAGCGCGTCACGGAGGTGGCGGAAGAAGTCAGGGCTTTGAAGAGGGAATGGGCCGAGGCCGGCTGCACCATCCCCTACATGGGCTTCAATCTGATTCCGCTATCGGTCATTCCGGAAATTCGTATCACCGACAAAGGCCTCGTGCTGGTGCCGCAGATGGAGCTGACGCCGCTGTTCGAGTGAACGGCTTTCACGTATTTCTCGACTTAACCGCTTGAGACAAACGAAGTTTTTCCGCGGTTGCCGCATCGTGGAAAATAAAATCCATCTCGTTGAGATCGCATCGGGTGCACCCGATGATCTCGCTCGCTGATTTAACCGAGCGAGGTCCGATATGGCGAAGATGCGAGCTGTCGATGCAGCCGTGCGTATCCTGGAGAAGGAAGGCATCTCGACGGCCTTCGGTGTTCCCGGGGCTGCGATCAATCCGCTTTACTCGGCGCTGAAGAAGCGTGGCTCGATCCGGCACATCCTGGCGCGCCATGTCGAGGGCGCCTCGCACATGGCCGAAGGCTACACGCGGGCCAGGGCCGGCAATATCGGTGTCTGCATCGGCACTTCGGGGCCGGCCGGTACCGACATGATCACCGGGCTCTATTCGGCGATAGCCGATTCCATTCCGATCCTCTGCATCACCGGGCAAGCGCCGCGCGCACGGCTTTACAAAGAGGACTTCCAGGCCGTCGATATCGAGTCGATCGCAAAGCCCGTGACCAAATGGGCCGTGACGGTGCGCGAGCCGGCGCTGGTGCCGCGCGTGTTCAGCCAGGCCTTTCACGTGATGCGCTCGGGCCGGCCCGGACCGGTGCTGATCGACATGCCGCTCGACGTGCAGCTCGCCGAGATCGAATTCGACGACGAGACCTATGAGCCGCTGCCGGTCTACAAGCCGGCCGCAACGCGCAAGCAGATCGAGAAGGCGCTGGAGATGCTCAACGCCGCCGAGCGGCCGCTGATCGTTGCGGGCGGAGGCATCATCAATGCCGATGCCTCGGACCTGCTGATCGAGTTCGCCGAGATCGCCAACGTGCCCGTGGTGCCGACGCTGATGGGGTGGGGCGCGATCCCGGACGATCACGTGCTGATGGCCGGCATGGTTGGCCTCCAGACCAGCCATCGCTACGGCAACGCCACGATGCTGGAATCCGATTTCGTGCTCGGCATCGGCAATCGTTGGGCCAACCGTCACACCGGCTCGGTCGAGACCTACACCAAGGGTCGCACCTTCGTGCATGTCGACATCGAGCCGACCCAGATCGGCCGCGTATTCAATCCCGATCTCGGCATCGTCTCGGACGCCAAGGCAGCGCTCGAGCTGTTCGTTTCCGTCGCCAAGGAGTGGCGGCGGTCAGGCAGACTCCGCGAGCGCCAGGCTTGGCCCGCTTCCTGCCGCGATCGCAAGAAGACCATGCTGCGCAAGAGCCATTTCGAAAACGTCCCGATCAAGCCGCAACGCGTCTACGAGGAGATGAACAAAGCCTTCGGACGCGACACCACCTATGTCACCGTGATCGGCCTGTCGCAGATCGCCGGCGCGCAATTTCTCGGCGTCTACAAGCCACGCAATTGGATCAACGCGGGGCAGGCGGGCCCGCTCGGCTGGACATTACCGGCGGCGCTCGGCGTGCGCGCGGCGTGCCCGGATCGCGACATCGTCGCGCTATCGGGCGACTACGACTTCCAGTTCCTGATCGAGGAGCTCGCCGTCGGCGCGCAGTTCAACCTGCCCTACATCCACGTCGTCGTGAACAATTCATATCTCGGGCTGATCCGCCAGGCCCAGCGCGGCTTCGACATGGACTATCACGTCCAGCTCTCCTTCGAGAACATCAACGCGCCCGAGATCGGCGCCTACGGCGTCGACCATGTCGCGGTGGCGGAAGGCCTCGGCTGCAAGGCGATCCGCGTCACCGACCCGAAGGACACGCAGGCCGCGTTCGTGACTGCCCGCGAGCTGATGAAGAAGCACCGCGTGCCTGTGGTGGTCGAGTTCATCCTCGAACGCGTCACCAACATCGCGATGGGGACGGAGATCGACAACATCGTCGAGTTCGAGGAGGTGCTGGACCTGCCGCTCGACGAAGTCGGGACCACCAGGCCCGGCGTATTGCAGCCGGCAGAGTAGGGGACCGCATCATGCCGAAATTTGCCGCCAACCTCACCATGCTCTTCACCGAGATGCCGTTCATCGAGCGCTTTGCCGCGGCGAAAGCGGCCGGCTTTGCCGGGGTCGAGTATCTCTTCCCCTACGATTTCGACAAGGCGCAGCTCCGCGAGCAGCTCGATGCCCATGGATTGACCCAGGTGCTGCACAATCTCCCTGCCGGCAACTGGGCCGGCGGCGAGCGCGGCATCGCAATCATGCCCGATCGCACCGCCGAATTCCGCGACGGCGTGTTCCGCGCCATCGATTACGCCAAGGCGCTCGATTGCGAGCAGCTCAACTGCCTCGTCGGCATCGCCCCCGTGGATGCCGATCCGCGTGAGCTTCAGGAAACGCTGATTGGAAACTTGCGTTTCGCGGCCTCGACGCTGGCGCGTGAGAACATCAAGCTGCTTGTCGAGCCGATCAACACGCTCGACATCCCCGGTTTCTTCCTCAATGGCACCGAGCAGGCGATCCAGCTGATCTCAGAAGTCCGTTCGAACAATTTATTCGTCCAATACGACATCTATCACATGCAGATCATGGAGGGCGATCTCGCCCGCACCATGCAGGAATATCTTCCGCAGATCGCGCACATCCAGCTCGCCGACAATCCCGGCCGGCATGAGCCGAATACGGGCGAGATCAACTATCCGTTCCTGTTCCGCCATCTCGACGCGATCAGTTATCGCGGCTGGATCGGCTGCGAATACAAGCCGCGCACCACGACGCTGGAAGGACTGGCTTGGCACGCCGCGCAGACATTCGACACCTGAGGACATATGACATGATCGACATCGGCTTCATCGGACTTGGCACCATGGGACGGCCGATGGCCGGCCATCTCCTGGCCGCAGGCTATCGCGTTCTCCTGCATGACGTTGCGCCGGTCGCTCCGGAGCTGATTGCGGCTGGTGGCATCGCCTGCAGATCCGCGAAGGAGGTAGCCGAGAACGCGGATGCGGTCATCATCATGGTGCCGGATACGCCGCATGTCGAAGCCGTGCTGTTCGGCAAGGACGGGGTCGCCGGAGGCATCTCCAAAGGCAAGATCGTGATCGACATGAGTTCGATCTCACCGCTCGCGACCAAGGAGTTTGCCAAGAAAATCGAGGCGCTGGGCGCGGATTATCTCGATGCACCGGTGTCGGGCGGCGAACTCGGCGCCAAGGCGGCGAGCCTCACCATCATGGTCGGCGGTCCCGAGCGGGCCTTCGGCACGATGAAGCCGGTCTTCGACAAGATGGGCAAGAACGTCACGCATGTCGGTGCCAATGGCGATGGCCAGACCACGAAGGTCGCCAACCAGATCATCGTCGCGCTGACGATCGAGGCGGTGAGCGAGGCGTTGCTGTTCGCATCCAAGGCGGGTGCGAACCCTGCGCTGGTGCGCAAGGCGCTGATGGGCGGCTTTGCCTCGTCGCGGATTCTCGAGGTGCATGGCGAGCGCATGGTGAAGCGCAATTTCGATCCCGGCTTCCGCATCGAGCTGCACCAGAAGGATCTTAACCTTGCGCTCGAGGGGGCGCGTGCGCTCGGTCTGTCGTTGCCAAGCACCGCGGTCGCGCAGCAATTGTTCTCCTCCTGCACCGCGCATGGCGGCAAGGGCTGGGATCATTCCGCGATGGTGCGAGCGCTGGAACTGATGGCGGGGCACGAGATCGCTGCAGCCTGAACTGTTACGCGGTAACAGTCGCCAGTTTGACGTGTGTTTCATCACGCTGGAACCGGAACAATGCTCCGGCCCCGCTGTTGATGACCCACAACAATCACTGGAGACATCAGGTCATGAAAACCCGTCTTGCGATTACGTTGGCCGCAGCGTCGCTGCTGGCGTCGAGCGCAGCCTTTGCCCAGTCGACGACCGCCGAGGGCGCCGCGAACGGCGCGCGCGCGGGCGGTGATATCGGCGGTCCGATCGGCGCCATGGTTGGCGGGACCGTCGGTGCGGCCGTCGGCGCCGGTCTCGAAATTCCGAACGCGGTACTCGGCGGAATTCCGCGTGATGATTCTGTCGTGGTCCACGAGCGCGTCGTCGTCGGCGAGCCGCTGCCCCCGACCGTGGTGCTGCGGCCGGTGCCGAACTATACCGAATATCGCTATGCGGTCGTCAACGACCGCCGCGTGATCGTCGAGCCGCGCACGCGCCGCGTGATCAAGATCATCGACTGATCGGCGCGTAAGGTGAATTGAATAAGGGCCCCGCGGAGTGACGCTCTGCGGGGCTTCTATCGTCAATGAAAAGGTCTCAGAGCGGTTCGCGCACGCCGAGGCCGTGCATGAAGCGCTCGCGGATCTGCACCGGATCGCGGCGGGTGGTGCCGACGCCGGGCTTGTCGTCGATACGCAGCGCGATCAGGCTGGGTTCGTCAGCCAACATGGCTTCGTCGACCAGTCGTTCGAAATCCTCCTCGTCCGCGGCCCAGGCACTGTTGGCGAGCCCCGAACCCAAGGCGATCGCGACGAGGTCGGCGACGCCGGCGGCCGGCGTCGGCTGCGCGCCGGTGATCTGGTAGATGCCGTTGTCCATCACGATCATGATCAGATTCTTTGGCTTCAACGCCGCGATGGTCGAGAGCGCGCCGAGCTGCATCAGCAGCGAGCCGTCCCCCTCCAGCGCGAAGACGCGGCGGTCGGGCTGCGCCAGCGCGACGCCTAGCGCGATCGGGAAGGCGAGCCCCATGCTGCCCAGCATGTAGAAATTCTGCGGGCGGTGGCCGGCGGCCCAGAGGTCGAAATTGGTGTTGCCGATGCCACCGACCACCGCTTCCTCGTGCTTCAGCTTCGCGATCAGGCGCGAGGTCACATCGAAACGGTTCATCACTTTGGTGTTGCGCGTGGTCATGGCCGGCTCACTTGTCGAAGACCTTGCCGCCCGTGAGCAGCGGATTGAGGATCAGCGCTACCGGCGCCTGGGTGGTGACGGCCTGCTTGATCGAGCGGTCAGCGATGAACTCGAGCTCGTCGAGCCTGGTGATGGTGTGGTGCTCCAGCGCCAGCGAATCCAGCACCGGACGCATGGTCCGGCAGACCAGCGACTGGCCATAGTTGAATTCGCCGAGCGTGCCGCGCTCGGAGACGAACATGATCAGCGGGATCTGGTAGGGCACGGCGAGCGAGGCGAGCACGTTGGCGAGCGTGGCAAAACCCGAAGTCTGCATCAATACCGCGCCGCGCCGCCCGCCCATCCAGGCGCCCGAGACGATGCCGACGGCCTCTTCCTCGCGCGCGGTGGCAAAGGTGGTGAAGAAGGGATCGGCGTGGAGGTTCTTGATCAGCGGCGTCAGTACGCGGTCGGGCACGTAGGGGATCAGGCTGACCTCGTTCCGCTTCAGGGTTTGCAGGACGATGCTGTGCCAGCTTCTGTCGGCGGCGGCCTGTCCCGCCGGAGGCTGCTGCTCCGCAATTGCCATTGCGTTCTCCCTTCGGCCGCGCATGCTTCTTCTGTGTCCGTCGCGGCTATCAGCAGAACTTGACGGAGCAGGCGGGATTGTCAACATGTCCGGGCCGGCACCGTGATCTGCGCCAGACGGCCTGCCGAGGCCGGCACCGCCATGTCATAAGCGAAATAATGAAAAATCGGGAGGCACCAGGAGTTGAGCGCGCGTGGCGCTGACCTACCGGGTTCTCCATGAGAGTCGGAAGGGTCCTGATGTCGGTCAACAGCAAACGCGTCTTCTACGTCAAGTACCTGGCCAACCCTGTCTATATCGACATCCTGAAAGCCCGGCCCGACGTCCGGCTCGACCGCATCGAGAACGAAAGCCCCGAGGATTTCTACGCCCCCATCCTGAGCGCGGCGCATGTCTACCAGATCGGCGCCGCGCGCGACGAGCTGGCGCCGCATTTCCATGTCGACGCCGCCTTCCTGAAGCGCACGCCGAACTTGCTGCTGGTTTCCAGCAACGGCGCAGGCTTCGATCCTGTCGACGTCGAAGCCTGCACCGATGCGGGTGTACTGGTCGTGAACCAGTCCGGCGGCAATGCCCATTCCGTCGCCGAGCACGCGCTGGCGATGATGCTGACCTTGTCCAAGCGCATCATCCAGTCCGATCGCCGCTTGCGCCGCGAACCCAACGTCAATCGCAACGAGCTGGTCGGCAACGAGGTCGAGCACAAGACCGTCGGCATCATCGGTCTCGGCAATGTCGGCCGCCGCATCGCCGCGCTGTGCAAGGGCCTGCTCGGCATGAAGGTGCTCGCTTACGACCCGTACCTCTCGGCCGAGGTGATGGCCGAGCGGGGCGGCGAGAAGGTCGAGCTCGATGAGCTCTTGCGCCGCGCCGATTTCGTCTCGATTTCCTGTCCGCTCAACAAGGGCAGCCGCAACATGATCAGCGTGCGCGAATTCGGCCTGATGCAGCCGCATGCCTATTTCATCACTACCGCCCGCGGCTTCATCCACGACGAGGACGCTCTGCTCCAGGCCTTGCGCGACAAGCGCATTGCCGGCGCGGGCCTCGACGTCTGGTCCAAGGAGCCGCCGCCGCCGGAGCATCCGCTGCTCCAGTTCGACAACGTGCTGGCGAGCCCGCACACCGCCGGCGTGACGATCGAGGCGCGCCAGAACATGGGCCGCATCGCGGCCGAGCAGGTGCTGGAGAC
This sequence comes from Bradyrhizobium guangdongense, assembly GCF_004114975.1. NCBI lineage: Bacteria > Pseudomonadati > Pseudomonadota > Alphaproteobacteria > Hyphomicrobiales > Nitrobacteraceae > Bradyrhizobium > Bradyrhizobium guangdongense. Next base: position 5,212,286 of record NZ_CP030051.1, on the reverse strand, counting down.
GCTCGACGGCAAGCGGCCGCCGCGGATCATCAATCCCGAGGTCTGGCCTGTTTACGTCGAGCGCTTCAAGCAGGCCTTTGGCGTCACGCCCGGGTAGGGCTGCGCGAACTCCGACCGCGCCCGGATCGTTGGTTACGAGGATGAAAACAGAAAGCGGCGAATTCGACTGATGGCGTGAGTGAACGCGTATCACTTGTCCTGTAGACGAGTGGGCATGAGCATCTATTCGATTGCGACGTCAGGACTTTCTGCGGCGAGCTTGCGCGTGAGCGTGGCCGCGAGCAACGTCGCCAATGTCAGCACGACCGGCCCGCTTCCCGCGTCAGGCGGATCGGCCTCGTCGGCTGGTGCGGCCAGCCCGAGCATCGCTCCGACGTTTCCCCCGGCCTATGTGCCATTACGGGTCGATCAGGTCGACCAATCGAGCAGCTCGACGCCAGGCGGCACGATCGCTACCGTGTCGACGGTTTCGCCGAGCTATACCGCACAATCCGACCCAAGCGCTCCCTTCGCAAACCAGGACGGCCTGATCGCGGCGCCGAACGTCGATCTCGCTGACCAATTTGTTCAGCTGACGGCCGCAAAGTACAGCTTCATCGCCAATGCGAAGGTCATTCAAGCCTACTCCGAGACCGAAAAGTCGCTCCTCGACATCACCACGTGAAGGCGGGCCCGCCGCCTGAATGGGCTGCGGGAACCTTGCCCGGCTTTGATCCGCGTCAAAATCTCTCTCCCTTCGCCGCTCTAAATGGGACTAGAGTACTGCCGGTCCAGCAGGGAGGTCCCATGTCAACTTATGTCGTCAGGTTCATGAAGGACGTGCTTGGCGAGTACGGCCGTCAGTGCGAGGTCTGCCAGGGCACGCTTGAGATCGACGCGGCCGACGAGGACGAGGCTACGGAACGGGCAAAAGCGAAATTCTGCGAGGACCAGGCGTTGCATCACTGGTCGCTGCATGCCGATCGCATCCACGTCAGACCGGCTGACTTTCCTTCGTGAGACTTATCGGCCCGGTGCGGTGACAGGCGGCGGCGCGGTGACGCCGGCGCCGAGCGAACGCTGCACCATGGCGGTATCCGACCAGCGGCCATGCCGATAGGCTACGCCGCTGAGCAGGCCGACGCGCGCAAATCCAAACTTCTCGTGCAGCGCCAGCGACGGCGTGTTGTCGACATCGATATAGCCGATCATCTGGCGGAAGCCGGCTGCTGCACAGGCATCGATCAGCTCCTGGAGCAGCAGCCGCCCGACACCGCGGCCGAGATGCTCGTGGTGGACATAGATCGAGTGTTTGGCCGTGTAGCGATAGGCCGGTCGCTTGCGAAACAGCACCGCATAGGCGTAGCCGACGACCTCGCCGCGCCATGTCGCGACCAGATGCGGCAGCCGGGTCTGCTTCAGATTCTTGCGCCGGTTGCGCAGATCATCGGGCTCCGGCGCGCCGGTTCCCTCGACATCACGTGGCACGCCGTTGCGGACGTGATGGCGGTAGATCGCCAGCATCGCCTCGATATCGCTCTCGCGTGAGGTGCGGACCAGCACCGGTTCATCGCTTGCGCGCACAGCTGTTTCGTTCATCGGCACCTACTCGGAAACGACGTAGGTATAGAGCCCGATGCAACCCCGCGCATCGATCTCCTTGTAGACGCCCTGGATTTCCACATCGAAGCCCGGGAATGTGTTGAAGCAGGTCTCGAACATCTTGAGGTAATCGATCATCGGCTTGGCCCGTTGCGTCAGCCGTTCGCCGGGCACGATGGTAGCGATGCCGGGCGGATAGACCACGAAGGGCGTGGTGGCAATGCGGCCGGCGATCGCCTCGATCGGCAGATAGTCGACGTCGTTCTTGACCAGGTATCGCGCCGCATCGCGCGGCGACATCGCGATCTCAGGCATGTGCTCGGGCATGAATTGCCGCGCCTGGAGACCGCTGACATCGGCGGCGCGGAAGAAGCGGTGCATCTCGCCGCAGAGATCGCGTAAGCGCACGCCGGCATAGCGTGTCTGCCGCCGCTGGTAGAATTCCGGGATGGCATCGGCGAGCAGCGCATTGTCGTCGTGCAGCTTCTTGAAGGCGACGAGGCCGGAGATCAACGTGCCTGCCTTGCTCGCCTCGACCCCGGGGGTCAGCAGGAAGAGCAGGGAGTTGAGGTCGTTCTTCTCGGGGACGATGCGGTTTTCGCGCAGATACTGCGCGACAACAGGGGCGGGGATGCCGTGCTCGGCATAGGCGCCGGTGGTGCGATCGAAGCCGGGGGTGAGCAGCGTCAGCTTGTTGGGATCGGTCATGGCGAAACCCTCGGCCATGCCAGGGAAGCCGTGCCAATTGCTGTCGGGGGCGAGCTGCCAGAGTGCCGGATTGGTGGCGAGCTCGTCGGTTGACAGCGTCTCCCAGGCGACATTGTGCGCGGCGCCAGGGCGGCTGACGTCGGGAATGGCGACACGATCCGGGACGAAGGGCTCGAAGAACCAGCGGCGGTCCTCCTTCTGCTCCTTCTCCTCGAACTCCCGGCGCATCGCGCGGATCTTCTTGCGCAGCTCGATGCCGAGGCGGATCGTGTCGTCCCACAGCACTTCGCCCGATCGCCCTTTCATCATCTGCGCGCCGACGTCGAGGGATGCGAACAGCGGATAGAACGGCGAGGTCGAGGCGTGCTGCATGAAGCTCTCGTTGAAGCGGCGATGCTCGACGCGCCGCTTCTGGCCGCGGATATGGCGGTCCCTGATGTGGATTTGCGATGCCTGCGAGAAGCTCGCGAGCTGCTTGTGGGTCGATTGGGTTGCAATGATGCCTGGCGCCTCCGGCGGAAGGTTGGCAAGGCCCATCGCGAACCGGCCGGCATAGAGCAGGTGGAATTTCATGAAGCCGGCCCAGGCTTCGTCGAACAGGATGTATTCGCAGAGGTGGCCGATCCGTTTCAGGATCATTTCGGCATTGTGGATCGTGCCGTCATAAGTGCATTGCTCGACCACGGCGACGCGGAACGGCCGCTCCTTGCGCCAGGCATTCTTGTCCGTCACCAGAGGATGATTGCGGATCGCCTCGCGCAAGGCGTTCTCGTCCAGCACGTCCCAGCGCATCGGGCCGATCAGGCCCCAGGCGTTGCGGATGGTCGGGACGTAGACGGGGATGCCGCCGCCGATCATCAGCGCGCCGTGATGGGCGGCCTTGTGGTTGTTGCGGTCGAACAGCACGAGATCGCCGTCGGTGACCAGCGCACCGAGCGCGACCTTGTTCGAGGTCGAGGTGCCGTTGAGCACGAAATAGGTCTTTTCCGCGCCGAAAATCGCCGCCGCCTCCTTTTGCGCCTTCAGCGCCGGCCCTTCATGGGTGAGGAGGTCGCCGAGGTCGAGCACGGAATTGTCGAGGTCGTCGCGGAACACGGATTCGCCGAGATGCTCGACGAAGACGCGGCCGATCGGGCTGCGGTTGTAGAACACGCCGCCATTGTGACCCGGGCAGGTCCAGAGCTGGTTGCCTTCCTCGGCGTAGTCGACCAGCGCGCCGAAGAACGGCGTCTTCAGCGTCTCGGCATATTGCTTGAGCCGGCTGATCAAATTCTTGGCGATGAAGGTCGGCGTCTCCTCGGACAGGAAGACATAGCCGTCGATGAAGTCGAGCACCTCGACCGGCAAATCCTCGAAGCGCTTGCGCCGGATCAGGAGGATGATCGGGAAATCGAGGCCGCGGCGTCGCATCAGATTGATCAGGGCCGAGGTCTTGCCCTCCAGCCCCTTCTTGCCCCAGTCCACCACCATGCAGCCGATCGCGGCATCGGTCTGCACCGCGATCTCGGCGTCCTCCAGCTTGCGTGCCCGGACCACCTCGAAGCCGGAGCGCTGGATCTCCTCGATGATCTGGTTGAAGCGGAGACCCTCGAGGTCGTCGGCGTCGAACACGGGTGCGGCGAACAGGAAGTTGAAGCGCTTGAAATAATCCATGGCAGGTCCCGAATGTGCAGAGACAGACACGTCTCGGCACATTCGGTGACAGTTCGATGACGGCGCCTCCGGCGTGACGGAGCGCTCAGGCCGCGCTGGCGATGACCATCCGTTTCCGGCCGAAATTCGCCACCGCCGCCTCCGCGACGCCGAAATTGTTGGCGAGCAGGTGCCGCGGCGCCTTCGCCAGCCAGTCGCCGAGGCTGCTTTCGTGGTAGGTGCCGCTGTCGAGCACGCCGACCATCTCGGCGTCGTCCTTGTCGATGTTCTGGATCGAGTGACCGCAATTGGCGGGGATGTAGGCGCATTCTCCCGCCGAGAGCTCCGCGACCGCGACCCTCTTGTCGAATGCGAACAGGGTTACGCGCGTGCGTCCCTTCAGCACGTAGTGCCATTCATTGGCGTTGGTGTGCCAATGCGGCTCGTGCATCGCGCCGGGTTTGAGCTTGAGCACCGTCCCGGTCATGGTGCTAGAAACCGGAAACTCCTTGGCGGAGGCGACGTAAAGCTGCCCGCCGGCGGTGCTCACGCGCGGCTTCTGCGCCATCAGCGGGAAACGGTGGGTGCGGTCGCGGTCCAGCGCGCGTGCGACTTTTGCCTGCGGACCGTCGAGTGCCAGCACCTCGCCCTGCATGATGTAGGTCTCGGCTTTCGGGTTCGGGCTGAAGGTCTCCGTGGATACGCCAAGCGCCTGTGACAAGGTCGGCGCGTCGTAACGGCTCATCCAGTCGCTGATGCCGAACGTGCCGTGCTCGGAATAGAGGCCGTCATCGAAGGCGAGGATGGCGTGGCAGGGGGAGGATCCCAGCGTCTGGATGGCATGGCTGTGGCCTCTGGGAAAGAACCAGAGATCACCGGGAGCGAGATTGACCACTTCGAGCTGGCCCTCGGGATCGACCACCGTCACCTGGCAATGGCCGTCGACGACATAGGCCCATTCGGCCGAATTATGCCAATGCATCTCGCGGGCACCCCCGGCGTTGACGAAGAGGTGCGCGCCGGCAATTCCGGTCGCGAGCGGAAGGGTGCGGGCCGTGACCTCGCGCGCCCAGCCGCCGGAGGTGGCCTTGATCGGCCCCTTGTCGAGCGATGCGGTGAACACCACGGGATCACCCGATTTGCGTGGGATCGTCTTCAGGAATTCGGATGCGGGAGCAACGTCGTAGCCGGCGGCATGTCCATCGGGCGCTGCCAGCGCGGATTTGGCGGCGCCGAGAACGCCGGCTCCGAATGCAAGGGATTGAATGAAAAGACGGCGGCTGGATTTGAGCATGGAAGACCCCGATATGAAATGGCTGCGTGATGTGGGACGCGGTCGCGTCGCGCCCTATCAATTGGGTCTGATGATCGGGTCTGTTGCGCCTCAACCGTATGGTTGAACCCACAATTCAAATTTCTTTGATGAAGGAATGACACAGCCGGCGAGGCGATGCGCTTGACGATTCGGGGCGGAGCCGACCCAGCTACCGCTTCGATTCGCCGAACACGACGGTCGGCACCGCGCGGTTGACGACCTCGCGCAACGCAAAGCTCGATTGCACCCGCGCCACCCGCGGCAGGCGTGACAGCTCGGTGCGATGGATGCGCTCGAAATCCTGGATGTCGCGGGCGAGCACGATCAGGATGTAGTCGTCGGTGCCGGACATCAGGAAGCAGCGCACGACGGAGGGGCACTTCACCACCTCGGCCTCGAACGCCTTCAGCGCCTCGTCGCTCTGGCTCTCCAGCGCGATGCGGACCAGCACGGTGGTGGTGAGGCCGAACTGCGCGAGGCAGAGCGCGGCTTGGTAGGCCTCGATGTAGCCGTCATCCTCGAGTGCCTTCTGTCGCCGCGCCAGTGCCGTGCTTGATAGCCCGACCTTGTTGGCGAGCTCGGTGTGGCTGGCGCGCGCATTGGTCGTGAGTTCCGCGAGAATCGCGAGATCTTTCCGGTCGAGGGCCAAGGTTTCGTTTCCAGCGTCAAAGGCCAATTCCGCGACCGAAGCGGGCGCGGGAAGACCAAAGCTAGCGGATATTTGCACGAAACCAAACTGGCTGCACCGCTACCATCGCGCAGGTGAATCAAAGGAGCCCAAGAATGCGCATCGGTGTGCCCAAGGAGATCAAGGTCCAGGAATATCGCGTCGGGCTCACCCCGGGGGCTGTTCGCGAATATGTCGCAGCCGGGCACCAGGTGACGGTCGAGACCGGCGCCGGCAATGGCATCGGCGCCTCCGACGAGGTGTACCAGCGGGCGGGAGCCTCCATCGCCGCTAGCGCGCGCGACATCTTCGCTAAATCCGACATGATCGTGAAGGTGAAGGAACCGCAGCAGAGTGAATGGGCGCAGCTCCGCGAAAGCCAGATTCTGTTTACCTACCTCCATCTCGCGCCAGACCCTGATCAGGCCAAGGGCCTGCTCGCGTCAGGCTGTACTGCGATCGCCTATGAAACCGTCACCGACGCGGCCGGCCACCTCCCCCTGCTAGCGCCGATGAGCGAAGTCGCCGGCCGCCTCGCCATCGAGGCCGCCGGCGCCGCGCTCAAGCGATCGGCTGGCGGTCGCGGCTTGTTGCTCGGCGGCGTACCCGGCGTGCAGCCGGCACGCGTCGTCGTTCTCGGCGGTGGCGTCGTGGGAACGCAGGCCGCACGCATGGCCGCTGGCTTTGGCGCCGAGGTCACGGTGATCGATCGTTCGATTCCGCGCCTGCGCGAACTGGACGATCTTTTCACCGGACGCGTGCGCACGCGCTTCTCGACGATCGAGTCGGTCGAGGAAGAGGTGTTCGCCGCCGACGTCGTCATCGGTGCCGTACTGGTGCCGGGCGCCAGTGCGCCGAAGCTGATCACGCGTGCGATGCTCAAATCGATCCGGCCGGGCGCGGTGCTGGTCGACGTCGCGATCGATCAGGGCGGCTGCTTCGAGACCTCGCATGCGACCACGCATGCAGCGCCAACCTACGAGGTCGACGGCGTCGTGCATTATTGCGTCGCCAACATGCCGGGGGCGGTGCCGGTAACCTCGAGCCAGGCGCTGAACAACGCGACGCTGCCATTCGGCCTGATGCTCGCGGGTAAGGGTTTTTCCGCGGTGCTGGAAAATCCGCACCTGCGCAACGGTCTGAACGTCCACCGCGGCCGCATCACCAACAAGGCGGTGGCGGAGAGCCTCGGTATGGAGTTCGCGCCTGTTGGGAGCGGGCTGGCGGCGTAGTGAGGATGCGCTGAGATTTACGCCTTGGTCAGCTTGTACTGCCGCATGTCCGGGTCGTGCGTCATGCGCCAATAGTCCACGAACCGCCACGGCATCGCCGAGAACACGCGGCCGCTGCGGTTGCGGTAATAGGTGCTCATGCCCTTGTGGGTCCAGATCATGGCCTCGTGCTCTGCATCGACCCTGCGGACGTAGTCGTCGAGCACATCAGGGCGAACGTCGATCGCAGCGATGTCCTGCTCGATCATGCTGACGAGGCAAGCCGAGATATAGCGGCTCTGGCATTCCGACTGGAAGATGACACTGCCGCCGTGCGCCGGCCCGGAGTTCGGACCGAGCATGCAGAAGAAGTTCGGAAAACCGGGCACGGTGAGTCCGAGGAACGCCGTCGGATTGTCGTTGGCCCAGGCTTGGCGCAAATCCTTGCCATCGCAGCCGCTGATGTTGAGGCGCGCCGCCATCTCGGTGACCTTGAAGCCGGTGGCGACCACGATGATGTCAGCGGGGCGGTGCGTGCCGTCGGCTGTGACGATACCGCTCTCGTCGACATGGTCGAGCGCATCGGTGACCAGTTCGACATTGTCCCGCCTCAAGGTCTTGAACCAGGCGTTGTCGAGCAGAATGCGCTTGCCATAGGGCGGATAGGTCGGCACGCATTTCTCGATCAGGTCGGGCCGGCCCTGCAGCTCCGACAGAATGAAGTCGGTCAGCTCCTGGCGGTGCCGGTCGTTGCCCTTGTTGACCGCGCGCTCCGGATGCGGCCAGGCCGGATCCTTGCGGAGGAATGGCAAGAGACCATCGCCGTAACGCCAGAACATGTTGAAACGGTACCACTGCACATAGAACGGCAGATGGGCGAGCAGCCAGCGCGCGCCGTCGCTGATCGGATCGGCATAGCCTTTCACCGGCCGCGCCCATTGCGCGCTGCGCTGATAGACCGTCACCGAGGCGACGCGGCCGGCAATCGACGGCACCAGCTGCATCGATGTCGCGCCGGTGCCGATCACGGCGACATGTTTGCCGTCGAGCTCGATGTCCTCCGACCACAGCGCCGAGTGCAGGATCGTGCCTTGGAAGTTCTCTTCACCCTTGAAGCGTGCGCGTGAGGGATCGTTGAGTTGACCGATGGCCGAGACCAGCGCGGTGGATTCGAAAGTCTCTTCGCCGTCCGTCGTCTTCAGCGTCGATATCCAGCGCCGCTTGCCTTCTTCCCAGCGCGAGGACGTCAGTTCGGTATTCACGCGCAGATGCTTGCGGATGCCGTATTCCTCCGCGACCTTCTGAAGATAGCCGAGCAGCTCCTCGCGCTGGCAGAAATAGCGCGTCCATGCATGACCCGAGCCAAAGGAGTAGGAATAGGAATGGTTCGGCGTGTCGACGCCGCAACCGGGATAGCGATTGATCCACCAGGTGCCGCCGAGCTCGGCGTTCTTCTCGACGATGGTGTAGGGGATGCCGAGATGGCCGAGCGCCACACCGAGCGCGATGGCGCATACGCCGGCGCCGACGATGAGAACATGTTGGTCCGCGAGCTTCTCGTCGGGCGGCCGCGTGGTCCAGCGCGCCTCGCGCGGCACGAAGCCCATCTCCTCCCGCATCAGCGGCGCATATTCCGGCGCGACGTTTTCGCCGAGGCAGGCCCGCATCATCTTCAGGAGCAGCTCTTCGCCGGGATTAGTGATCGCCGGCGTCGGCGTGCCGTCGGCAAACAGCCTGACGACCGCAGCGCGGATCTCGTCCTGGATCTCGCGAGGCACGCCGGCTTCGGGATCGGGGATGAGGCGGATGTCGCGCTTGGGCAGATAGGGCGGCTCGAGCCAGCGCGCCTCGCCAGTCATGTGCACCAGCACCATGAGGAGGCAGCGGATGTCGGCCTCTGCGATGGCCGAGGCGAGGTCGAGGGGCTTGTGTGGAGATACGATATTCATCGTCTTCTTCTGATCTCCGGGGATCCCAAGCGTTCGATCCAGGTGGGCGAACGAGGGACGTGCGGCTCGGCAAGGTAGTTGAGGAGTCCCGGATCGTCTATGCAGGGTTTCCGGCGCTCCAATAGGGCCGAAGAAGAAAACTATCGCCCCGGCATCGTCTCACGGAAGGAGTTTCCCTTCCGAAGAGCAAAAACGCCAATCGTTTCCATTGCCGTTTAGGTGCGGAACGACGACATTCCTGTCAGGATTTGATGGATTGACGGCTATGGAACGCACCGGATTTGAGCCTTTCGGCGAGCAGTTGGTGTCCGCAACGGACACCCAGCCGCGGTCGCGTGCGTCCAAGCTCCTGCTGCGGGCCGGCACCGGCCTGTTCTGGTCGCTCGTCGCCGCCATCGTGCTCGCGCGGGCCGCGTTCTTTGAGCCGGGCGTCTATGACGGCTTCAGCCACGTGGCCTCGCTCGCCAAGAACTTGCTCTTCTAAGACCGACCTGCCGGTCTGAGCCGGATTATTCCAGGCCGAGGATCAAACTTCCCTCGGCCCTGATATGTCGAAAACTTATTCCCCAATGGAAGAGTGCTGCGTATAAATCTTTCTCCTCAGGGAGAGATTTGTGTCGCAGAATCAAGCATCCAGCCCGGCCGACGCCAAGCCCGCTACCGCTGTCAGCCGCGTGGTCGCGCTGATTCCCGGCATCCTCCTCTGTATGGCGGTCGCCGGTGTCTCGGCCCTGCTGGAAAGGGCCGAACTCGGGGTCTTTGAGCATCCTTATATCGAGGCGCTGGTGATGGCGATCCTGCTTGGGATGGCCGTGCGTAGTTTCTGGAGGCCGGCGCCGCGCTGGCAGGCCGGGATCGCCTTCAGCGCCAAGCAGCTCCTTGAAGTTGCGGTCATGCTGCTCGGCGCCTCGATCAGCTTTGCCGCCATCGCGGCCTCCGGCGTCGCGCTGCTGGCTTCGATTGCGGCGGTGGTCGTCATCGCGCTCTGCGTCTCCTTCGGACTCAGCCGGATGCTCGGGCTCTCGACCCGGCTGTCGATCCTGATTGCCTGTGGCAACTCGATCTGCGGCAACTCGGCGATCGCGGCCGTCGCGCCGATCATCGGCGCCAATAACGACGAGATCGCTTCCTCGATCTCCTTCACTGCGATCCTCGGAGTGATGATGGTGCTGGGCCTGCCGCTGCTGATCCCGCTGCTGCAACTGACGGCGACGCAATACGGCATCCTCGCAGGCCTCACCGTTTATGCCGTGCCTCAGGTGCTGGCGGCGACCGTGCCGGCAGGTCTGATTTCCACGCAGATCGGCACGCTCGTGAAGCTGATGCGCGTCTTGATGCTCGGGCCCGTCGTCGTCGGCCTGTCCCTTGTCGCCGCACGCTGGCAGGCCGATTCCAAGAAGACCAATATTGGCTTCTTTCGCCTGGTGCCCTGGTTCATCCTCGGCTTTCTCGCGCTGGCGACACTGCGCTCCCTCGAGATTGTGCCGGCGACCGTGGTGGGGCCGGTGACGAAGATCACGACCTTCCTCACGGTGGTGTCGATGGCCGCGCTTGGTCTCGGCGTCGACGTGCGCGTGCTTGCGAATGTCGGGGGCAGGGTGACAGCGGCGGTGACGCTGTCCCTGATGCTGCTGCTCGGCATCAGCATCGCGCTGGTGCACTGGTTCAAGTGAGAAATGCGGACTCCTCTTCCTCTTCCCTTGTGGGAGAAGGGAAGTAAGGATCAGATCACATCCGCCAGCGAATGGCCATGCAACTCGATGTTCAATCCCTGCATGCCCATGTCGTTGATCTCGCCGCCCATCGCCTTCAGGCTTTCCTCACGGATCAGCGACATCAGCCCGCGGCGCAGCGCCAGGAATTCCGACGACATCATCATCGATTGCTGCCGTGGCCGCTCCAGGGGAATCGGAATCTCAGCCTTGATCGAGCCGGGGCGGGCGGTCATGCAGTAGACGCGGTCGGAGAGGAAGATCGCTTCATCGATATCATGGGTGACGAACAGCACCGAGATCTTCAGCCGCTGCCACATGTTGGTGAGGATCTGCTGCATGATGACCCGCGTCTGCGCGTCTAGCGCACCGAATGGCTCGTCGAGCAGCAGAACCTTTGGTCCAGTGGCGAGCGCCCTGACGATGCCGACCCGCTGCTTCATGCCGCCTGAGAGCTTTTCCGGATAGTGCTTCTCGAATGCTTCGAGCCCAGCGAGTCCGAGCAATGTGCGCGCGGCGCGCTCACGCTGGGAGCGCGGCATTCCGCGCATCTTGAGGCCGAACTCGACGTTCTCCCGCACCGTCTTCCAGGGAAACAGCGAATATTGCTGGAACACCATGCCGCGTTCGGCGCTGGGGCCGCTCACACGCTCGCCGTCGACGGTGACGAGGCCGGTGGTGGGCTCGAGGAAGCCCGCGACTGCGTTGAGCAGCGTCGATTTCCCGCAGCCGGAAGGGCCGACGATCGAGACGAACTCGCCGGGGTTCACGTGGATCTGGGTATCGGTGACGGCCTGCACCGGTCCCTCGATGCTGTCATAGCTGAGGGAGAAGTTCCTGACCTGGATATGGCCCTTTGGTTCGCTCGCCAGAACCTCACTCATCTCGTCGACCTCCACGGCATCACCAGATGTCCCGCGCCTCGGATCAGCAGGCTCGATCCGAGGCCAAGCACGCCGATCGCGATCATGCCGAGCGCGATGTCGGCATATTGAACCAGCGAATAGGCTTCCCAGGTGAAGTAGCCGATGCCGTATTGGCCCGAGATCATCTCGGCGGCGATCAGCGAGACCCACGCGACACCCATGCCCACGGTGAGGCCGGTGAAGATGTGCGGCAGCGAGGCGGGAAAATACACCTCCCGGAAGATCGATCGCTCACGCGCGCCAAGGCATTGCGCGGCGCGCACCAGCACGGGATCGACCAGCGACATGCCGTGCAGCGTGTTGACCAGGATCGGGAAGAACGATCCGAGGAAGGTAATGAAGACGATGCTCTGCTCGTTGGTCGGCCAAAGCATGATCGCCATCGGCACCCAGGCGATCGCCGGGATCGGCCGCAGCACCTCAGCGACCGGGAAGACGACCTCGTGCACCAGCTTGAAGCGTCCCATGATCAGGCCGAGCGGTACGCCGACGATCGCCGCAAGCGAGAAACCGATGAAGATGCGTCGGCAGCTCAGCACGATGTGCATCAGAAAGTGCGGGTCGTGGATCGCCTTGGTGAAGCTTGCGTAGACTGCGAGCGGCGAGGGCACATTGGTGAAGCGCACGAAGAACACGACACGATACGTCGTGAGCAGGTGCCAGACCAGGAGGAAAGCGAGCAGCGAGATCACGCCGATCGCGGTGGCGCGCAGCCGCCCCTGGTTCAGCCGGTACCAGCGCAGCGCGAGCGTGGCGAATGAAGTGGGTGTTGCGGGCGCTGTGACCGCGGGCTGGGGGACCGCCTCTGGAAGTGCTGCTGTGGCCGGCATGTTGTCCTCGGGATGTCTGACGAGGGCAGGGCTGCTCACGTCTTTCCTCCGCTGGCTGCCGTCTTCACCGCGTCGTCGAAGCCGAGCACCTTGCCGCTGATCTTGGCGGCATAGGCCTCCGCGTCCTTCTTGAGCAGGAACGGCGCGACGTCGCCATTGCCGACTGCGAAGAAGGCCTGGTCGGCGAACAGCTTAATGCCGCGCGTAGTGTCGAAGACATAGGCGACGTTGATCTTCTTGCCTTTGGCCTTGTAGTCGGCATAAGCGCCGAGCGTGCAGGCGGCGGAGGAAAATGGCATGATGCCTGTGTCGTCGATCCAGACCTCGCCGGCCTTGCGCGGATCGGTGATCGGCTTCTTGCAGAAGGTGTCTTGGCCTGTGATTTCGTAGTTCTTGGTGCTCCCAAGCTGCGCGTCATAGTCCAGCTTCATCTCGGAATAGGCCTTCCGGATATAGCTGTCGTCGACCCACTTCTTGGGATCGAACTCCTTCATGCGGCCGAGATTCTGCAGCACCTTGACGTCGGCGGTCGCTGCATCGACCAACGCCGGCTTGACGGTCGGATCGGTGGTCATGTTGCCACCGGGCCCGAGGAAGATGTAAACGACCTCCTTGTTGATGCCGGTCCATTCCTGGATCTTTTCGGCCGCGAGCTTGGGATCCTCGCGCAGCCACTGGTTGGCGGCGATCAGCGCCTTGAAGTAGGCGACGACGACTTCAGGGTATTTCTCGGCGAAGTCGGTGCGGACCACGATGCCATGAAAGGTCGGCAGATTGGTCTCGACGCCGTCGAAGATCTTTCGCGCAAAACCGCGGAACGGCAGCAGCTCTGCGAAGGGCACGAAGTCGGCGTGTGCGTCGATCTTCTTCTCCTGGAGATTGGTCGAGCCGACTTCAGGGCTCTGGCTGACGAGCTGGAAGAAGTCGCTCCCATAGCCGCGGTCCTGCATGGCCTTGAGGACCATGCCGTGCGCGGCGGAGCCGAACGGCACGCTGACGAGCTTGCCCTTGAGATCGGCAAGATCGTAGTAGGGCGAATCTTTGTGAACGACGATGCCGTTGCCGGAGCCTTCGAGGCTGTAGGCAGCGATGCCGATCAGCCGGCTCTTGCTTTCGGGATTGCTCTCAAAGGTGAAGCCGTTCACGATCAGCGGGTAGTCGCCCATCATGCCGATCTGCAGCTTGTTCGCCATCATCGCGTTGGTGACGGGCGGACCCGACGTAAAGTTCTGCCATTCGAGCTCGAACTTGATGTTGGCGTACTTGCCTGACGTCGGCAGATATTTCTCGAGCAGATGAAGCTGGCGGATGACGACGCCCGCGGTCACCGTGTTGGTCGTGGTGTCCTGCGTCCCGATGCCGAGCGTGACGGTTTCCGCCGAGGCCGGCTGCACGAGGATTAGCGCCAGCGATGTCACCGACATCGCGATCGAGAGCGTGGGAAGATGGCGGGCCATTCTCATCCTCATTCGGTTGGATGTGCTGTGGTTGCCATGATTGGAGCAGGGCCCGGACAGGGCAAATCCGGAATGACCGCGGTAGTCGATTAGTTGCCGGGAAAAGCTGATTGCATACTCCTTGAGCAGTCCTGCACTATAAAGCCGCTTGCCTGTGCACCGACCTTGCTCGCAAACTTCCTCAGTCGGATGCGTGGCCGCGCATCTCCTCCAGCACGTCGGTCCGGCAGACCACGATCTGCGACCGCCTGGTCAGTACGATTCCTTTTTCCTGCATGCGCTTCAGGCTGATCGTGACCCATTGCCTTGTGGCGCCGACCATGTGGGCGATGTCGGCATGAGTGAAAGCCGCCGCGATGACGCGGCCGTCGGCGTCCGGGACGCCGTAGAGCTCGACGAGATGCAGGAGCAGATGCGCCAGGCGCTGCGTGATCGAGCGCGTTCCGAGCATTTGCGCCAGTGCCGAATAGCACTTGCCCTTGAAGGTCAGGCCTTCAATCAGGCCGATCGCGAGATTCGGGATCTCCGCGGCAAGCGACCGCAGCTCCTTTCCTGGCAGGTGCACGACACTGCAATTGCTGGATGCGACGCCGGACCATTGATGCACGGTGCCCTCGAACACTTCGGGCCCACCGACGAAGTTGCCGACATGCCAATAAGCGAGCGTGATCTCGCGTCCCTGCGGGGAAGTGTAGAACACGCGGATACGGCCGCTTTCGATCAACCAGATGCCGTCGTGCCTGCCGCCCTGGCTGAACAGCGTCTGGCCCCGGTTGAGGACCTTGCGCCGGCCCTGCTTGAGCACGAGCTCCCGCTCGCGCGGGTTAAGCTTGTCCATCAGCGGCGGTGGACCGCCGATCCATTGCTGGTTCTCGGTGAGCAACAGCGAGGAACTGCCCGCAGGCCGGACCACCGGGGGGAGAGTCCCGCGAACCACACTCGCCGCCTGCAACATCGTCTGCCTCCGGAACGTTCAAACCGTTCTAAAGAGGAGCAATGTCCGTGCCAGATACGTGGGCAAACGGGTGCTTACCGCCCCGCCAGGCTCAGCAGATACGGTTTTGGGTAAATTCCCCGGTTATGTCCGTCCGAAAACGAGATGTTCAGCCCGTAGCCGAGATCGCCGATCTCGGTGATGGCTATGCCGGGAAACGTTTCGGGGAAGCGGCCATCGAAGCGGGCGCGGGTGCAGTGGGCGCATTTGCAGGAGAGGCGAAGCCTCTCGGCGGGGACGCTCAGCGCATCGTCATGCGTCGTGCGGACGAGGAGCGCGGCGAGATCGGCGCTCGCTTCGTAGTCGGCCACGGTCGGTGCAACCAATGCAGTCATGGTCATGACGAACCTCCGGCTTCTATCTATGGCGGCGGGACGTACGCGAATAGCAACTAATTGCCGGCGCGGGCATGACGGCGTGCCTTCACTTCGATCGCTGCCGGCGAAATGTGAAACTAATCGACCAGGAATTTCACTTCCGAATTGCCGGACTCTTCCCTCTCCGTGACCTTGACGTCATCGAGAAGGAGAGATGATGAGCGCATTTCAGAAGGAAACGGTTTTGTCGGTCCGGCACTGGACCCAGTCCCTGTTCAGCTTCACCGCGACGCGTGATCCCGGCTTTCGTTTCCAGAACGGCCAGTTCGCGATGATCGGCCTCGAAGTGGAGGGCAAGCCGTTGATGCGGGCCTACAGCATGGCGAGCGCCAATCACGAGGAGGCGCTCGAGTTCTTCTCGATCAAGGTGCAGGATGGCCCGCTGACCTCGCGCCTGCAGAAGATCAGGGAAGGCGACATCATCCTGGTCGGCCGCAAGGCGACGGGCACGCTGATCACCGGCAATCTCACTCCGGGCAAACGCCTGCTGCTGCTCTCGACCGGCACTGGCCTCGCGCCCTTCGCCAGCCTGATCAAGGATCCCGACGTCTATGAAAACTACGAAACCATCGTGCTCGCCCATGGCTGCCGCCAGGTCTCCGAGCTTGCCTATGGTGAGCACGTCGTCGAGGGACTGCGCAATCACGAATTCTTTGGCCCCTTGATCCGCGACAAGCTGGTCTATTACCCGACCGTCACCCGCGAGCCGTTCCGCAATCGCGGCCGCATCACCGACCTGATCGCCTCCAACCAGCTGTTCGACGATCTCGGGCAATCCGGCCTCGATATCGAGACCGACCGCATCATGCTGTGCGGCAGCCCGGCGATGCTCGAGGAACTGCACACGATGTTTTCGGCCCGTGGTTTCGTCGAGGGCAGTCACAGTCAGCCCGGCCATTTCGTGATCGAGAAGGCTTTCGTCGAGCGCTGAGCCGCAAATCGCGTTCCGGCGACAACTAATTGCTATCGCCGGCTCGCCTCCTGAACAAATCTGACCCAAAGGCGCCGAAGACTCGGCGAACCAGGAGCAAGCGATGGCACTAGATCAGATCGTCGACGGACTTTCGGAGGTTTCCTGCGACGTGCTTGTGATCGGCGGCGGGACGGCCGGCCCGATGGCGGCGCTGAAGGCGAAGCTGAAAAATCCCAAAGCCAACGTCGTCCTGCTCGAAAAGGCCAACGTCAAGCGCTCCGGCGCGATCTCGATGGGCATGGACGGGCTGAACAACGCCGTCATTCCCGGCTATGCGACGCCGGAGCAATACACCAAGGAAATTACCATCGCCAATGACGGCATCGTCGATCAGAAGGCTGTCTATAAATACGCGCAGAACTGCTACAAAATCATCGAGGAGCTCGACAGCTTCGGCATCCGCTTCCTGAAGAACGAGAACGGCGATTACGCCGTCAAGAAGGTGCACCACATCGGCACCTATGTGCTGCCGATGCCGAACGGCGAGACCGTGAAGAAGGCGCTCTATCGCCAGCTCCGTCGTGCCCGCATCCTGATCTCCAACCGCTACATGGCGACGCGGCTGCTGAAATCGTCGGACGGCCGCATCGCCGGCGCCATCTCCGTCAACACCCGCACCGCCGAAATCCTGGTGATCAAGGCCAAGGCCGTGATCCTCTGCATGGGCGCCGCCGGCCGGCTGGGTCTGCCGACGTCCGGCTACATGTTCGGCACCTACGAGAATGCGGCCAATTCCGGCGATGGCTACGCGATGGCCTATCACGCCGGTGCGGCGCTCGCGAACCTCGAATGCTACCAAATCAATCCGCTGATCAAGGATTATAACGGTCCGGCCTGCGCCTATGTCGCCGGTCCCTTCGGCGCCTTCACGGCCAACAACGAAGGCTCCCGCTTCATCGAATGCGACTACTGGTCCGGCCAGATGATGCTGGAGTTCTACAACGAGCTGCTGTCAGGCAAAGGTCCGGTGTTCCTGCAACTCAAGCATCTCCATCCCGACACCATCTCCGAAATCGAATCTACGCTGCATAAGGTGGAGCGGCCCACGCGCGGGCTGTTCCAGCAGGGGCGCGGCGTCGACTATCGCAGCGAATCGATCGAGATGCACATCTCCGAGATCGGTTTCTGCTCCGGCCACAGCGCTTCCGGCGTGTTCGTCGACGACAATGCCCGCACAACCGTGCCCGGCCTCTACGCGGCCGGCGACATGGCGAGCGTGCCACACAATTATATGCTCGGAGCCTTCACCAACGGCTCAGTCGCCGGTATTGACGCGATGGAATTCGCCGATAGCCACGATTTTGCGGAGTTCGACGCCGCCGACGTCGCGATGGAGCGTGATCGCGTCATGGCGCCGACCAAGCGTGAGGACGGCATCCCGCCGAACCAGGTCGAATACAAGACTCGCCGCCTCGTGAACGACTATCTCCAGCCGCCGAAGGTCACGCGCAAGTACGAGCTCGGCATGCGGCGTCTTGCCGAAGCACGGGAGGACATGCAGGAACGCATGATCGCGCGCAACGCCCACGAGCTGCTCCGCGCTCTGGAGGTGCAGTCGATCATGGACTGCGCCGACATGGCGGTGCACGCCTCGCTCTATCGCGAGGAGAGCCGCTGGGGCCTCTATCACTGGCGTACCGATTTCCCGGAGAAGGACAACGAGAACTGGTTCTGCCACACGCTGCTCAGCAAGCAGAACGGCAAGATGACCAGCGAGAAGCGCGCGGTGGAGCCTTACGTCGTGCCGATCGCAGACGACGAGAGGGACCTCTACGACAAGCAGCGCATCCGCGCCACCGCCTGATCCACCAGAGCACAGCAACAGGAGACATCAAATGCCTCTCGCGTCCTATCAGACATCGGTTCCGGTGGTCGTCGACGACGCCAAATGCATTGCCGACAAAGGCTGCACCGTCTGCGTCGACGTCTGCCCACTCGACGTGCTCCGCATCAGCGACATGAGCGGCAAGGCCTATATGGCCTATGACGAGTGCTGGTACTGCATGCCTTGCGAGGCCGATTGCCCGACCGGCGCCGTCACCGTCAACATTCCCTATCTGTTGAGGTGAGAATGTCGAGTCCGTTCGAATCCTACGATGATCTCGAAGACGCCGACGAGCGGCTGCAGGCCGCCGACCCCGCCGAGCGCCGCGTCGCCATCATCGCGCTCGGCCATTCCGGCGACCCTGCTGCGGTCGCGCATCTCGCCAACATGGTCGCCGACCCCCATGCCGGCGTACGCCAGCAGGTCGCGATGGCGCTGGGCGAGTTCGACGGGGCGGAAGCCGCAAGCGCGCTGGTGAAGCTGCTGGTCGACCCAGAGAGAATCGTGGCTGCAGCCGCGGCCGACAGCATGGCCGAGTTCAAGGATCCCGCCTGCGCCGAAATCATCCTGCCGCTGGTCAAGCATGCCCACGCCT
Organism: Bradyrhizobium guangdongense; assembly: GCF_004114975.1. Lineage (NCBI taxonomy): Bacteria > Pseudomonadati > Pseudomonadota > Alphaproteobacteria > Hyphomicrobiales > Nitrobacteraceae > Bradyrhizobium > Bradyrhizobium guangdongense. Next base: position 5,193,534 of record NZ_CP030051.1, on the reverse strand, counting down.
TCGTCCGCATGGGGGCGCTGCGGGCGCTGAAGGAATTGCGGTCCAAGGATACGCTGAAGCCGGCGCTCGAAGCGCTGCAGGATCCGGATGCCGCCGTGCGCGTGCAGGCGATCGGCGTCATCGGCTTCCTCAAGCTGGAGGAATCCATTCCCGCGCTGACCGCACTGATCAACGATCCCGATGCCCATGTGCGCCGTGCCGCGGTCAGCGCGCTGGCGTTCTCGCAGATGAAGCCCGCAGCCGAGACGATTACACGCGCGCTGAAGGACAGCGACTGGATGGTGCGGGAGATGGCCGCGGAAACGCTGAGCCTCAATGTCAACGGCATGATCGCGGCGGACCAGCTCATCGCATGCCTTGTCGACGAATTCTGGCAGGTGCGGCTGAAGGCGATCCGTAGCCTCGGCCGGATGAAAGTCGAGCGCGCGGTGCGCCCGATCGGCAATTGCATCAATCACGACCAGGCCAATTTGAGAAAAGAGGCGGCCGCAGCCCTCGGCGAGATCGCCCATCCCGACGGCGAGGCGTTCCTGGCCGTCATCGCCGACGATGCCGATCCGGATGTTCGCAAGAACGCGCGCTGGGCGTTGCAGCAGATCGCGGCGCGAAAGGCGCGGGCAGGGACATAGCACCAGCGCATCCTGCTGCTCTGGACTTCCCCCGCCAGACGTTTATTGGTCTTCGCCAACGGGATCGGCGGCTTGCGAAAGCGTCCGGTCCGAGAAACAGCGAGGACGCCGGCCATGACGACTTTGATGGTTAAAGACCTTCTCCCCGAGGATGGAACGAAGGGAACGCTGGTCGGTCGTGTCTGGCTGCCGCAGGCGAACGGTCCCGCCGTCGTTGCCGTACGCGCCGAGGGCGTGTTCGACGTCACTGCACAGTTTCCGACCGTCAGCGCGCTCTGCGAAGAGGACAATCCGGCCAAGGCGCTTAGTTCAGTCAAAGGCGAACGCATCGGCGATCTCGAAGCCATCCTCGCCAATACGGCGCCCGACGGGCGCGATCCGAACAAGCCCTGGCTACTCGCACCCGTCGATCTCCAGACCCTGAAGGCCGCCGGTGTCACTTTCGCGATCTCGATGCTGGAACGCGTCATCGAGGAGCGGGCCAAGGGCAATCCGGCCTCCGCCGAAGCGATCCGGAAAGAAGTCACGCGACTGATCGGCGACGATCTGTCAAAGCTCAAGCCGGGCTCGGACCAGGCGATGCACCTGAAGCAAGTGCTGATCGATCAGAACGCCTGGAGCCAGTATCTCGAGGTCGGGATCGGGCCCGACGCCGAAGTCTTTACCAAGGCGCCGACCATGTCTTCGGTCGGCACGGGCATGGATGCCGGGCTGCACCCCAAGTCAACCTGGAACAATCCCGAGCCGGAACTGGTGCTGTTCGTCTCGAGCCGCGGCAAGATCGTCGGCGGCGCGCTCGGCAATGACGTCAATTTGCGCGACTTCGAGGGCCGCTCGGCGCTGCTGCTGTCGAAGGCCAAGGACAACAACGCCTCCTGCGCGATCGGACCGCTGCTGCGGCTGTTCGACGACACGTTCACGCTCGACGACGCGCGCAAGCTCGACATCAGCCTTAACGTGACGGGCACGGACGGCTTTGTGCTCGACGGCCACTCCTCGATCAGCAAGATCAGCCGTGATCCCACCGATCTCGTCGCGCAGACCATCGGCAAGATCCATCAATATCCTGATGGCTTTGTGCTGTTCCTCGGCACGATGTTCGCACCTGTCAAGGATCGCGATGCGCCGGGGCAGGGCTTCACTCACAAGCGCGATGACATCGTCACCATCGCCGCGCCTCAGCTCGGCAAGCTCGTCAACCGCATGCGCAGCAGCGACGAGTGCGAGCCCTGGACCTTCGGGATCGGTGCGCTGATGAAGAACCTCGCCCAGCGGAAGCTGATTTAGCTTCTTGGCTTCTCCGCGCGCTTCGTGTTCATGGCGGGGCGAAACACTCGTCCCGGCCATCCACGTTTTGCCCCAGTACCAAGAGTGTGGATGCCGGGACTTCGCCTCACCGAAAAGGTTTCGGCCGCGCAGGCGGGACAGGCCGGGCACGACGAATGCACGCGTTCGCGCCGGCGACCACCCGATAAATTCTCTTTCATCTTCGCGTTGCATCTATGGAACAAAATCGCGCACGGCGTGTAGTCTCGCCGCCTAGCGTGCAGGTCCCCATCATTCATCCAAATAGTCAAATAATATGACTATACGGAACCATTCTTCCGTGAAATAGTGCTATTCGCCGCCGAAGAGGCGGTCTGAGGGTGCCATGCTACCGATAGGTGCCCCGGATAACACCTTGGGAGACACGCCTGATGACCCCTAAAGCCCTTTTTGCGGCCAGCGCCACGGCCGCATTGCTGTTTGCGTTGCCGGTCAGTGCCGCCGAGCTCACCATCGGCTTTTCGCAGATTGGATCGGAATCCGGCTGGCGCGCCGCCGAGACCTCGGTCTCCAAGCAGGAGGCCGCCAAGCGCAAGGTCAACCTCAAGATCGCCGACGCGCAGCAGAAGCAGGAGAACCAGATCAAGGCGATCCGCTCCTTCATCGCGCAGAACGTCGACGCGATCTTCCTCGCGCCTGTGGTCTCGACCGGTTGGGATTCCGTGCTGAAGGAAGCCAAGGAAGCCAAGATTCCGGTCGTGCTGCTCGATCGCGATATCGATCCGTCGGGGAAGGACCTCTATCTTACCGCCGTCACGTCGGACAGCGTGCATGAAGGCGAAGTCGCCGGCGACTGGCTGGCCAAGACCGTCGGCGACAAGGCCTGCAACATCGTCGAATTGCAGGGCACGGTCGGCGCCAGCGTCGCCGCCAACCGCAAGAAGGGCTTTGACACGGCCATCGCCAAGCACGCCAATTTGAAGGTGGTGCGCAGCCAGACCGGCGACTTCACCCGCGCCAAGGGCAAGGAAGTGATGGAGAGCTTCATCAAGGCCGAAGGCGGCGGCAAGACGATCTGCGCGGTCTACGCCCACAACGACGACATGATGGTCGGTGCGATCCAGGCGATGAAGGAAGCCGGCCTCAAGCCGGGCAAGGACATCCTCACCGTTTCGATCGACGCGGTTCCGGATATCTTCAAGGCGATGGCCGCGGGCGAAGCCAATGCCACGGTGGAACTGACACCGAACATGGCGGGCCCGGCGCTCGATGCCATTGCCGCGTTCAAGGAGAAGGGCACCGTTCCGCCGAAGTGGATCCAGACCGAATCCAAGCTCTACACCGCCGCTGACGATCCGCAGAAGATCTACGACAGCAAGAAAGGCCTCGGTTACTGAAGCGGGCGCCTCGCCGGACCGCTTCCAGCGGTCCGGCGATCCACCTTCGAATCCGTTGCGCGAACGAATAGGCTGGGCGTCCGCAGCATGATGGGACCCCGGTGGGAGTGACGTCGTCATGGAGAACAGCCTTGATCCAGCTCCTTCCCTGTTGGAGGTGCGCGGGATCAGCAAGAGCTTCGGTGCGGTGCGCGCGTTGCAGGAAGTCGACTTCACGCTTCGCGCCGGCGAGATCCATGCGCTGCTCGGCGAGAACGGGGCCGGCAAATCCACGCTGATCAAGGTCGTCACCGGCGTGTTCCCGCGTGATGCCGGCGTTGTCAGGCTCGGTGGCGAGGAGGTCGCGCCTCGTTCGGCCAAGGCGGCACTCCAGGCCGGCATCGCAACGGTCTACCAGGAGGTCAATCTGCTGCCGAACCTGTCGGTGGCACAGAACCTGTTTCTCGATCGCCAGCCGATGCGCTTTGGTATCGTGCGCGAAGGCGAGATGCGTCGCCGCGCCAACGCGCTGCTCACGGGGTTCGGTCTCGATATCGATGTCGCCGCGCCGCTTGGCAATTATTCGGTGGCGATTCAGCACGTCACCGCGATCGCCCGCGCGGTGGATCTCTCCGCACGCGTGCTGATCCTGGACGAGCCGACCGCGAGCCTCGACCGTCACGAGGTCGAGATTCTGTTCGGCATCATGCGCCAGCTTGCCAAGCGCGGCATCGGCATCGTCTTCGTCAGCCATTTCCTCGACCAGGTCTACGAAATCTCCGACCGCATCACCGTCTTGCGCAACGGCCGCCTGGTCGGCGAGCGCGAGACCGCTTCACTGCCGCGGCTCGAACTGATCCGGATGATGCTCGGCCGCGAGCTGGCCGAGACCACCAGCGCGCGAGCCGCGGCGAGCGTGCCCAAGTCGCGCGAGGTCTGCGCCAGTTTCGAGAATTACGGCAAGGCCGGCTATGTCGCCCCGTTCAATCTCGAGCTCCGTCATGGCGAGGTCGTTGGCCTCGCTGGTCTGCTCGGCTCGGGCCGCACCGAGACGGCGCGGCTGGTGTTTGGCGCCGAGCGTGCCGATGGAGGGCAGGCGAGGGTGGAGGGTGCTTCCGTGCGGCTCCAGTCGCCGCGCGACGGCGTGCGCCACGGCTTTGGCTATTGTCCCGAGGAGCGCAAGACGGACGGCATCGTTGCCGAGCTCACCGTGCGCGAGAATATCGTGCTCGCGCTTCAGGCCAAGCGCGGCCTGCACAGGCCATTGTCCCGCCGCGAGCAGGACGAGCTTGCGGGCCGTTATGTCAAAATGCTCGATATCCGGCCGCCCGATCCCGAGCGCCCGGTCGGCCTGCTCTCCGGCGGTAACCAGCAGAAGGTGCTGCTGGCGCGCTGGCTTGCGACTGCGCCGCGGCTCCTCGTGCTGGATGAGCCCACGCGTGGCATCGACGTCGGCGCGCATTCCGAGATCATCCGCCTGATCCGCGAGCTCTGCGACGACGGGCTGGCGCTGCTCGTGATCTCCTCCGAGCTGGACGAGATCGTGACCTATTCCGATCGGGTGATCGTGCTGCGCGATCGCGCCCATGTCGAGGAGCTCGCCGGCGAGGCGATCGACGTCACCAACATTCTCGCGGCCATCGCCGCCGATGGCGCCGCGATGCAAGAGGCCCGGGCATGACAGCGCTGTTGCCGCGCCGCGGCCTTGCCCAGATTCTGGCCTTGATCGTTATCCTCGCGGTCGACCGCCTGGTGTCGCCGCAATTCTTCGACCTGCGCCTGCAGGACGGCCGGCTGTTCGGCAGCATGATCGACGTGCTCAACCGCGGCACGCCGGTGGCATTGCTCTCGCTTGGCATGGTGCTGGTGATCGCGACACGCGGTATCGATCTCTCCGTCGGCGCGGTGATGGCGATCTGCGGCGCGATCGCCGCAAGCCTCGCCGACAGCCACGGCCTGCCGGTGGTGCTGGCGGCGGCGCTTGGCGCTGGCCTCGTCTGCGGATTGTGGAACGGCTTTCTCGTCGCCGTGCTCGGCATGCAGCCGATCGTGGCGACGCTGATCCTGATGGTGGCGGGGCGCGGCATCGCTCAGCTCATCACCGAAGGGCGCATCGTGACCTTTACCTCGCCCGATCTGGTCTGGCTCGGCAACGGCGCCATTCTCGGCGTGCCGGTGCCGGTCGCGATTGCGCTCGGCATGCTGCTCCTGACGGGCGCAGTGGTGCGCGGCTCGGCCCTCGGGCTCCTGATCGAGGCAACCGGCGGCAATGCGCGGGCGAGCGAGCTGGCCGGTGTCGGCACGCGTGCGATGATCCTGGCAGTCTATGTCTGGTGCGGCGTCTGCGCTGCGCTCGCCGGTGTGATCGCCGCGGCCGATATCATGGGGGCGGATGCCAACAATGCCGGCCTCTGGCTCGAGCTCGATGCCATCCTCGCGGTGGTGATCGGCGGCACCTCGCTTTTTGGTGGTCGCTTCAGCCTTATCCTGGCCGTGCTCGGTGCGCTGATCATCCAGACCATGAATACCGGCATTTTGCTGTCTGGCTATCCGCCGGAGTTCAACCTGCTGGTCAAGGCTGTCGTTGTGCTGGCCGTGTTGCTGCTGCAATCGCCGAAACTATCCGGCTTTGCCGGCATCATGGCGCGTCTGCGGAGGACGAAACCGTGAAAGGCCTGCCGCCCGTCCTGATCACGGCCATCGTCCTCGTCGCGGGCTTTGCGGCATGCGCGGTGCAGTTTCCCAACATCGCTTCCACGCGCGTGGTGGGCAACCTCCTCACCGACAACGCTTTCCTCGGCATCGTCGCGACCGGCATGACCTTTGTCATCATCTCCGGCGGCATCGATCTGTCGGTCGGCTCGGTAATCGGCTTCACCACGGTGTTCGTCGCGCTCGCGATCGAGCGTTGGGGCGTGCCGCCGCTGGTGGCCTTCGTTGCCGTTCTCGTGCTCTCGGCAACCTTTGGCGCTGCGATGGGCGCGATCATCCATATCTTCGATCTGCCACCGTTCATCGTGACGCTGGCTGGCATGTTCCTCGCGCGCGGCGCGGGCTTCCTGCTCTCGACGGAATCGGTGCCGATCACCGCGCCTGTTTATTCGACCGTGTCCGACTTCGCGTTACACATGCCTGGTGGCGGAAGGCTGACTGCGATCGCGATCATCATGCTCGCGATCGTGCTCGGCGGCGTCCTGCTGCTGCGTCTCACCCGGTTCGGCGCCAATGTCTATGCGCTTGGGGGCGGCCGGGCGACCGCAAGCCTGATGGGGGTCGCGGTCGGCGGGATGACCGTGAAGATCTACATGCTGTCGAGCCTGCTCGCGGGGCTCGCGGGCATCGTATTCTCCTTCTACACCAGCGCGGGCTATTCGCTCTCCGCCGTCGGCGTCGAGCTCGACAGTATCGCGGCCGTTGTGATCGGCGGAACGCTGCTCACGGGCGGGCAGGGTTCTGTGATCGGCACCTTCCTCGGCGTGCTGATCCAGGGCATGATCCAGACCTACATCAATTTCGATGGCACGCTGTCGAGCTGGTGGACCAAGATTGCGACCGGAATCCTGCTGTTCGCCTTCATCGCCTTGCAGCAAGGACTCGTCGTGCTGGCGCGCCGGCCGGCGGCGAAGCGTGCGGGAGCCGCCTCATGACTTCGCGCATCGTCGTCATCCCGACACGCCGGGCCCATTCCAACCACGCGGAAGTCGCCCGTTCGATCGGCGTCGACATCATCGCGGGCCGCTATGCCGAGGGGGCGCGGCTGCCGGGCGATGCCGAGCTGACCGCGATGTTCGGCGTCTCGCGGCCGGTCTTGCGTGAGAGCGTGAAGACGCTGGTCGCCAAAGGGCTGCTCACCACCAAGGCGCGGGTCGGCACCGTCGTGCGGGAGCGCGCCGCCTGGAATATGTTCGACGCCGATGTCCTGGCCTGGCATCTCGATGCCGGCATCGACAAACGCTTCCTCAACGATCTCGCGGAGATCCGCCTCGCCGTCGAGCCGCGAGCCGCGGCGCTCGCGGCGGCACAGCGGTCGGAGGAGGATGTCGCCGAGCTTCGCCGCAGCATGGAACGCATGCGGCTCGAAGCTTCCGATTCCGTCGGCTTTGCCGATGCCGATCTCGCGCTCCATGTTGCGGTAGCGCGGGCATCAGGTAATCTGTTCATGCGCTCGATCGGGCATGTGATCGAGGCCGCCTTGCGCGCCTCGTTCCTGCTCAGCGCCCCGGTCGAGCCGGAGGATCGCGACACCGTGCTGCTCTGGCATCAGAAGATCGTCGATGCGATCGCGGCCGGCGATGCCGGGGCGGCGTCGGAGGCGATGGTCTACGTCATTCACAACGGCATGAGCCGCCACGAGGGCAGCGTGATCGAGACGGTCCCCGCCGAGCCGCTGCCGTCCGCGAAAAGTGGAGAGTAAAGCGTGACTGAATTACGCATCGCCATCGTCGGCTTCGGCAAGATCGCGCGCGACCAGCATGTCGGCGCGATCGCAGCCACCTCGGGTGCGATGCTCGCCGCAATTGCCAGCCGCAACGCATCGCTGCCGGGCCTGCCGCATTTTGCAACCATCGAGGAGCTGCTCGAGAGGGGGCCGCCGATCGATGCGGTGTCGCTCTGCACGCCTCCGCAGGTGCGGCGGGAACAGGCTGCTGCAGCGCTTGCCGCGGGCAAGCACGTCATGCTGGAGAAGCCGCCCGGCATCGGTGTCGCCGAGCTCGATCCCCTGATCGCGATGGCGACGGAAGCAAAGCGCACCCTGTTTGCGACTTGGCATTCGCGCCATGCGCCCGCCGTCGAGCCCGCCCGCGAGTGGCTGGCTGTGCGCCGGATCAAGGCGGTGCACATCAACTGGCAGGAAGACGTCCGCGTCTGGCATCCCGGCCAGGCCTGGATATGGGAACCGGGCGGGCTCGGCGTGTTCGATCCCGGCATCAATGCGCTCTCGATCCTGACGCGCATCCTGCCAAAGCCGGTGTTCGTGACCGCGGCTGAGCTCGCCTTTCCAGCCAATTGCCAGTCGCCGATTGCCGCCAACCTGACCTTGACCGACATCGACGGCCTGCCGGTGACGGCCGAGTTCGACTTCCGCCAGACCGGACCGCAGAGCTGGGATATCGTTGCGGAAACGGATCAAGGCCGGATGACATTGTCGCGTGGCGGCAGGATCATGGAAATCGACGGCAAGGTTGTTGCCGAGGCGCCCGATCACGAATATCGCGAGCTGTACGGGCACTTCGTCAAGCTCGCCGCGACCGGCGAGCGCGATGTCGACCTGGCGCCGCTTCGTCTGGTTGCCGATGCTTTCCTGCTCGGCAAGCGCAACATCGTCGAACCGTTCGTGGATTAGGCATGGCTGGCGCAACAATAACAAAAGACGTCTTCGGAACGCTGCCTGACGGACGCGACGTCGAGCGCATCGTGCTGCGCGGGGAGGGCGGCTTTGAGGTCCGTATCATGACCCATGGCGCGGTGATCCAGGCGCTGCTTGCGCCGGATGCCAACGGCCGTTGCGATGACGTCGTGCTCGGCCATGACGCTTTTGCTGGCTATCTTGCCGAACGAAAGTTCTTTGGCGCGACCGTCGGCCGCTACGCCAACCGCATCGCCAACGGGCGGTTCTCGCTCGATGGCGAGACCTTCCAGCTTGCCGTCAACAATGGGCCGAATGCGCTGCATGGCGGCCTCGACGGTTTTGACCGCAAGCTCTGGGACGTTGCCGAGATCGATGACGGCGCCGACCCCGCGGTCACCCTGACCTACACGAGCCCGCATGGCGAGGAGAACTATCCTGGCAGACTCGACGTACGCCTGACCTATCGCGTCACTGGCCCGGCTGAGCTGTCGCTGACGATGGAGGCGCGGACCGACCGGCCGACCATCGTCAACCTCACCAACCACAGCTTCTTCAATCTGGAAGGTGCGACGTCGGGCGCATCGATGCTCGATCACGAACTGATGGTTCGAGCTGAGCATTTCCTCGCCATCGACCCGACCGCCATTCCGCTGCCGGAGCCGCCGCGCAGCGTGGCCGGCACGCCATTCGACTTTCGCGAGGCTCGCACCGTCGGTGCGCGCATCCGTGAGGGCGATCAGCAATTGCGCAACGGCAGGGGCTACGACCACACGTACTGTCTCGCGCGCGACGGCAAGCTAGCGCTTGCCGCCCGGCTGGAGGCGCCGCGCTCGGGCCGCATCATGGAGCTGTTCACCGACCAGCCCGGCGTTCAGGTCTATTCCGGCAACTATCTCGACGGTACGATCTCCGGCAAGGGTGGCAAGCTGATCCGGCAGTCGGACGCCATCTGCCTGGAGCCGCACATCTGGCCGGACGCGCCGAACCGGCCGGACTTTCCGAGTCCGCGCCTCGATCCGGGCGGAATCTATCGCCATCACACCGTCTATCGCTTCGCAGTGAGGGCGCCATGATGGAAGAGGTGCCGACCTCCGTTCTCTCCGCCGAGCATTGTCACCTCGGTGAGGGGCCGACCTATGACGCGACCACGGACACCGCCTGGTGGTTCGACATTCGTGAAGGGCGCCTGTTCGAGGCGCATCTCGGCAGCGGCGGCGTTCGCGTTCATGCGCTTGGCCGGATGGCGAGCGCGCTCGGGCGGATCGATGCCGGGCGGCAGCTCGTCGTCGCGGAAGATGGCTGTTACATCCGCACACTCGCCGATGGCGCCATGACGCTGTTCTGCCCGCTCGAGGCCGATAATCCCGCCACGCGCTCCAATGATTGCCGCGTGCATCAGTCCGGCACGTTCTGGATCGGCACCATGGGACGAAACGCCGAGCGGGCGCTTGGGGCGATCTACGCGCTCCACCGCGGCAAGATCTCGACGCTGTTTCCCGGCATCAGCATTCCCAACTCCATCTGCTTCTCACCGGATGGCGCGACAGGCTATTTCGCCGACACCGCCCGCGCCGTGCTCTATGCGGTCCCGCTCAATCCGGCCACGGGGCTGCCGCGCGGTGAGCCCGAGGTGTTGCTGCGCCACACCGGCATCGGCGGGCTCGACGGTTCGGTGTGCGATGCCGACGGGCGGATATGGAACGCCTGCTGGGGCGCCGGCCGGGTCGATGTCTACAGTCCGCAAGGCGAGCGCCTCCGCTCGCTGCGCGTGCCGGCCAAGCAGGCGAGTTGCCCGGCCTTCGTCGGGCAGGATCTGTCGCGCCTGCTCGTCACCTCTGCCTGGCAGGATATGGACGCCGAGGCGCGCGCGGCCGATCCGCAAGGAGGCTGCACCTTTCTGTTGGAGGCATCCGCACGTGGGCGTGCGGAGCCCGATGTCAAGCTCGCATAGGAGATCCGAAGCCGACCTCTACCTCTACCTCTGTACTCGACGAAACGAAGAAACAGTCTGACACCCAAAGGGAGTGAAGCATGTTGAAATTGAAGACGACACTTCTTGCGATGGCGCTGGCCGGCGCCGCAACGATGGCCTCGGGCCTCAGCGTCTCGGCGCAGGAGAAACCAACCGTGGGCATCGCGATGCCGACGAAATCCTCGGCGCGCTGGATCGACGACGGCAATAACATGGTCAAGGTGCTCAAGGAGCGCGGCTACAACACCGACCTGCAATATGCCGAGGACGACATTCCGAACCAGCTCTCGCAGGTCGAGAACATGGTGACAAAGGGCGCCAAAGTGCTGGTGATCGCCGCGATCGACGGCACCACGTTGTCCGACGTGCTCAAGCAGGCCAAGTCGAAGGGCGCCACCGTGATCGCCTATGACCGCCTGATCCGCGGCACGCCGAACGTCGACTACTACGCGACCTTCGACAATTTCCAGGTCGGCGTGCTACAGGCGCAGTCAATCGAAAAGGGCCTTGGGCTCAAGGAGGGCAAGGGTCCCTTCAACATCGAGCTGTTCGGCGGCTCGCCCGACGACAACAACGCCTACTTCTTCTACAACGGCGCGATGAGCGTGCTGAAGCCCTACATCGATAGCGGCAAGCTCGTGGTCGCTTCGGGCCAGATGGGCATGGACAAGGTCGCGACCTTGCGCTGGGACGGCGCCACCGCGCAGTCCCGCATGGACAACTTGCTCAGCGCCTACTACGGCAACAAGAAGATCAATGCCGTGCTGTCGCCCTATGACGGCATCTCGATCGGCATCATCTCTTCGCTGAAGGGCGTCGGTTACGGCAGCGCCGACCAGCCGATGCCGATCATCTCCGGCCAGGATGCCGAGGTTCCCTCGATCAAGGCGATGTTGCGCGGCGATCAATACTCGACCATCTTCAAGGACACCCGCGATCTTGCCAAGGTGACCGCCGACATGGTCGATGCGGCGCTCGCGGGCAAGCAGGTCGCGGTCAACGATACCAAGACCTATGAGAACGGAGTCAAGACCGTGCCGTCCTACCTCCTGAAGCCGGTCGTGGTGTACAAGGACAATTGGGAGAAGGTCCTTGTCGACAGCGGCTACTACAAGAAGTCGCAGTTCCAGTAAGGCTCTCTCCATCCTCTCCTCTCCCCGTTCTCGCGGGGAGAGGGTCGGGGCGAGGGGGCTCGCCACACGAGTACTAAAGGACGTAACGACGATGACGGCCATGTTGGAGATGCGCAATGTCAGCAAGAGCTTTGCTGGCGTGCAGGCGTTGCGCGACGTCAACTTCTCGGTCGAGGCCGGCCAGATTCACGCCCTTGTCGGCGAGAACGGTGCCGGCAAGTCGACCTTGATGAAGGTGCTGAGCGGCGTCTACCCCGCAGGCAGCTATGAGGGTACCATCGTCTTCGAGGGCGAGGAGCGCCGCTTCCGCGACATCAACGATTCCGAGGCGCTCGGCATCATCATCATCCACCAGGAGCTGGCGCTGATCCCGCTGATGTCGATCGCGGAAAACATCTTCCTGTCTCATCCGCCGTCGAAGTTCGGCGTGATCGATCGCGACGAGGTTTACCGCCGCACCCGCGAGCTGCTCCGGCAGGTCGGCCTGAAGGAATCGCCTGACACCCTGATCACCGACCTCGGGGTCGGCAAGCAGCAGCTGGTCGAGATCGCCAAGGCGCTGTCCAAGCGGGTGCGGATGCTGATCCTGGATGAGCCGACCGCGAGCCTGAACGAGGCCGACAGCGCCGCCTTGCTGGAGCGCCTGATGGCATTCCGCGAGCAGGGCATCGGCTCGATCCTGATCTCGCACAAGCTCAACGAGGTCGCGAAGGTCGCCGATCACATAACGGTGCTGCGCGATGGCCGGACGGTCGACGGCATCGACTGCCGCGCCGAGCCGATCCAGGAAGACCGCATCATCCGCAGCATGGTCAACCGTGATCTTGCCCATCGTTTTCCGGAACGCAGCGCGAAGATCGGCGAGCCGGTGATGGAGGTTTCGAACTGGTCGGTCTATCACCCCATCCATCCCGAGCGGCAGGTGATCAAGAACGTCAATTTCGGCGTCAGGCGCGGCGAGGTCGTCGGCATCGCGGGGCTGATGGGCGCCGGCCGTACCGAATTTGCCATGAGCCTGTTCGGGCGCTCCTGGGGTACCAATATCAGCGGCCGTATCGCCCTCGAGGGCCGTGACATCGTTCTGCCAAGCGTCGCTGCCGCCATCGACACCGGGCTTGCCTATGTGACCGAGGACCGCAAGCAGCTTGGCCTGATCCTGGCCGACGACGTTCGCAAGAACATTACGCTGGCAAGCCTCGACCAGGTCGCGCCGGGGCGGGTGATCGACGACATCGCCGAGCTGAAGATCGCCAGCGACTACCGCAACCGGATGCGCATCCGCTGCTCCGACGTCTACCAGGAGGCCGGCCAGCTCTCCGGCGGGAACCAGCAAAAGGTCGTGCTGTCGAAATGGCTGATGACGGATCCCAAGGTCCTGATCCTGGACGAGCCCACCAGGGGCATCGACGTCGGTGCCAAATACGAGATTTACTGTATCATCAACGAGCTGGCAGAAGCCGGGCGCGGCGTCGTGGTGATCTCCTCGGAGATGCCCGAGCTGCTCGGCATCTGCGACCGCATCTGCGTCATGAACGACGGGGCCTTCGTGGGTGAGTTCCCGGGCGCGGAGGCGACACAGGAAAAGATCATGCGCGCCATCATGCGCAACGAACGAAGCAATGGAAACGGCGCGGTCGAGGCCGCGGAGATGGGAGGATCGCAGCCATGACCGACAAGACGGTGTCGCTGCCCGAGGAGCGCCGTCACGGCAGCTTCATCAAGAACAATCTGCGCAACTACGGCATGCTGATGTCGCTGATCGCGATCATGCTGTTCTTCCAGGTCATGACCGGCGGCACCCTGCTGCAGCCGCTCAACCTGACCAACCTGGTGCTCCAGAACAGCTACATCGTCATCATGGCGCTGGGCATGCTGCTGGTGATCGTCACCGGCCATATCGATCTTTCGGTGGGTTCGGTCGCCGGCTTCGTCGGCGCGGTCGCGGCTCTTCTCATGGTGACCTACAAGGTCGACTACACGCTCGCCTTCATCGCCTGCCTCGTGGTCGGCGCAGCCATCGGCGCCGCGCAGGGCTATTGGGTCGCCTATTTCAAGATCCCGTCCTTCATCGTGACGCTGGCCGGCATGCTGGTGTTCAAGGGCCTGGCACTTGCGGTGCTGCAGGGCCAGTCGCTCGGTCCATTCCCGTCGACGTTCCAGAAGCTGTCGTCGGGCTTCATTCCGGAGCTGTTGCCCGAATCCGGTACGCTGCATCCCACCTCCATGCTGATCGGCGCGCTGCTGGCGTTGGGGCTGGTCTACGCCAGCGCCAAGGGCCGCGCGCGTGAGGTGGCGCACGGCATCGAGGTGGAGCCGTATGCGTTCTTTCTCGGCAAGAGCGTCGTGCTCGCCTGTGCCGTGCTGTATTTCACCTATCTGATCGCGACCTATCGCGGCCTGCCCAACGTGCTGGTGATCATGAGCGCCCTGATTGCGCTCTATGGCTTCGTTACCCGCCGCACGGTCGTTGGCCGGCAGATCTATGCCGTCGGCGGCAACGCCAAGGCGGCCGGCCTATCGGGTATCAAGACCGAGCGGCTGACCTTCTTCACCTTCGTCAACATGGGGGTGCTCGCCGCGCTCGCGGGTCTCGTCTTCGCCGCGCGCCTCAACACCGCGACGCCGAAGGCGGGCCTTGGCTTCGAGCTCGACGTCATCGCCGCCTGCTTCATCGGCGGCGCCTCGGCCTATGGCGGCGTCGGTCGCGTCGGCGGCGCCGTGGTCGGCGCCATGATCATGGGTGTGATGAACAACGGCATGTCCATTCTTGGCATCGGCATCGATTATCAGCAGGTCATCAAGGGCCTGGTGCTGCTGGGCGCAGTGTGCATCGACGTCTATAACCAGCGCCGCTAACAACTCTCGCTGGTTGTGCAAAGGCGCATCGCACCGTGCCCACCGTCACCCCGATCGAGAGAAGTGGTGGGCAAGCTTCGCGTTGCCCAGCATTTTGCAGCTTTACTGCGTCGTGAACAACACCACTGCGATCGCGACGGACAGGCTGACCGCCGAGACCGTCGCAACGGTCGACAGCACCCCCATCCGCCGCAGCGCGATGGCGAAGACGATGATGATCGGCGTTGCGGTCATTAGCCCGAGTTGTGCTTCACTCATGTCGCTATCAGCATCAGCCGCTCTCTGGAACCATTATATCGGCCCACGATATTGTGGAGAGACGCGCAGAACGTTGCGTTAGCGCAAACGCTGCTCCGGCTGGCTGCACTATTTGTGCGGTGACAAAGTCGGAACTGCAGCGGTGAGGTATCCCAGCGCCGGCTTTGATGTGGAAATCAGATGTCGGCGACAGATTGCGAACAACAGGAAACCGGCTGGGGAATTCTCGAAGATCTTCCCGGCGATCCCATGATCTGGGTGCTGATCTTCAGCGAGCTCGTCGCCTTCGGCCTGCTTCTCGGCGCCTTCATGGTCGCCCGGGCCATCCATCCCGCGGTGTTTGCGGCGGGACAGGCCACCCTAGATTCGCATCTCGCCGGACTCAACACCCTTGTTCTGGTGAGCAGCGGCTGGGCGGCGGCGCGCGGCACGGCGGCGGCGCGCTGCTCCCACAAGTGGACGGCGCGCGGCTGGCTGTTCGGAGCCATGGCGCTCGGCACCCTCTTCATCGGGATCAAGCTGTTCGAATATGCCGGCGAGATCGCGCTGGGAAACGGCCTGGAAACCAGCCCGTTTTTCACGCTGTATTTTCTCCTGACCGGCTTTCACCTCCTGCATGTTGGCCTCGGCATCGTGATTCTGGCCGTGGTTTCCCGGAGCGCCAGCGTGACCGGCGTGGAGACGGGGGCTGCCTTCTGGCACATGGTCGATCTCTTGTGGATCGTCATGTTCCCGATCATCTATCTGGTGCAGCAGTGATTCCGGATCGCATCGACATCACCTGGATCATGCTGATCGGTCTTGCGCTCGCGAGCCTTCTGATTCCACCTCTCATCGCACGTCCGCTGCTCGGCAATGCTCTTCTACTGGCCTTCGCCGGGCTCAAGGGTCGTCGTCTCGTGCTCGATTTCCTCGATCTTCGCGCAGCCCCGCCGCTGTGGCGCGGTTTCGTCAGCGCCTGGGTCCTCGTCGTCGTGCTGTTCGCCTGGCTCGCATCCGCGATCGTCGCCCTGGTCTGACGGCAGCGCTCCGCATCGCCGCTATCCTTGCGCTTCGACAAAGAGCGACCCGCGCCGATCGGCAACAAATCACACGACCGCATTTCTTCAAGACTCAAACGGAAAGGATCGGCAATGGCTGAACGCCTGACCAAGTCGGCCGCTCGAAACATCTTCTACGGCGGCTCGGCCTTCTTCTTCGCCATCTTCATCGGACTGACCGCGCACAGCCATTACTACATGGCCACGACCTCCACGGACGCGGCGACGCTGACCGCCTCGGTCGCGCGCGGCAAGCATGTCTGGGAACGCAATTCCTGCATCAATTGCCATACGCTGCTGGGTGAGGGAGCTTATTTCGCTCCGGAAGTCGGCAACGTCTGGGATCGTTGGGGCGGCAAGGAGGATCCGGCCGCTGCACGCGAGACGCTGAAGGCCTGGATGCAGTCGCAGCCCTCGGGCGCGCCGGGCCGGCGGCAGATGCCGCAGTTCAACCTCACCGACCAGGAGCTCAACGATCTCGCCGACTTCCTGCAATGGACCTCGACAATCAAGCGTCAGAACTGGCCGCCGAACCAGGCCGGCTGAGTGCGCTGCTTTCTTCTTTCAAGACAGAGAGAACCCGAGATGAAATATCAGACCCAGAAAGTCGCGATGCTGTATTTCTACGGCGCGCTGACCTTGTTCATGGCCCAGGTGCTGTTCGGCCTGCTCGCCGGGACCATCTACGTCCTGCCCAACACGTTGTCGGTGCTGCTGCCGTTCAACATCGTCAGGATGATCCATACCAACGCGCTGATCGTGTGGTCGCTGATCGGCTTCATGGGCGCGACTTACTATCTGCTGCCGGAGGAGACCGAGACCGAGCTGTACAGCCCGCTGCTCGCGAAAATCCAGTTCTGGATGTTTTTCGGCGCCGCGGGCGTAGCCGTGGTCGGCTATCTCTTCCACTTCCACGAGGGTCGCGAATTCCTCGAGCAGCCGTTCCCGATCAAGGTCGGCATCGTCGTCGTCTGCCTGATGTTCCTGTTCAACGTGACCATGACGGCATTGAAGGGACGCAAGACCACGGTCACCAACATCCTGCTGTTCGGCCTGTGGGGCGTTGCGATCTTCTTCCTGTTCGCGTTCTACAACCCGGCGAATTTGGCGGTCGACAAGATGTACTGGTGGTACGTCGTCCATCTCTGGGTCGAAGGGGTCTGGGAGCTGATCATGGCCTCCGTGCTCGCCTATCTGATGATCAAGCTGAATGGCATCGATCGCGAGGTCGTGGAGAAGTGGCTCTATGTCATCATCGGCCTTGCGCTGTTCTCCGGCATCCTCGGCACCGGCCACCACTTCTACTGGATCGGCGCCCCCGGCTACTGGCAGTGGATCGGCTCGCTGTTCTCCACGCTCGAGGTCGCGCCGTTCTTCACCATGGTGATCTTCACCGTGCAGATGACCTGGAAGGCCGGCCGCAAGCATCCGAACCGTGCTGCGCTGCTATGGTCGGTCGGCTGTTCGGTGATGGCGTTCCTGGGAGCCGGCGTCTGGGGCTTCCTGCACACGCTGTCGTCGGTGAATTACTACACGCATGGCACACAGGTGACAGCCGCGCACGGGCATCTCGCCTTCTTCGGCGCCTATGTGATGCTGAATCTGTCGGTGATGGCCTACGCGATCCCGCAGATCAAGGGACGTGCGCCGTATAACCAGTGGCTGTCCATGACGAGCTTCTGGATCATGTGCACGGCCATGATGGTGATGACCTTTGCGCTCACCTTCGCCGGCGTGGTCCAGGTCCATTTGCAGCGCGTGCTCGGCCAGAGCTACATGGACGTGCAGGATCAGCTCGCGATGTTCTACTGGGTTCGGCTCGGCTCCGGTGTGTTCGTCGTCATCTCGGCGCTGATGTTCGTCTGGGCGGTCCTGGTGCCCGGCCGCGAGAAGCAGGCGATCATTCCGGCTGCGCTGCAGCTGGCTGAGTAAACGAGAAATGGCGGCCGCTGTTCGCCGCGGCCGCCTGCTTCCTAGGGCATGATCCGGAAAAGTGCGCAGCGGTTTTCCGAAAAGATCATGCTCAAACAACAAGCCAAAGCGCGATGACGATTCATCCAAATCTCATCGCGCTTTAGAAAGTCCGGAGAGACATCATGAAACCCGCCCTCCACACCGTGACCTCGGCACCCGCGCTCCCGGCCTATGTCGCAAGCGGTAACGAATGCGCGCTGTTCGAGCATGCCTGGCGGAATCGGCTTCCGGTGCTGCTGAAGGGGCCGACCGGCTGCGGCAAGACGCGCTTCGTCGCGCATATGGCAGCGCGGCTCGGCTTGCCGCTCCACACCGTCGCCTGCCATGACGATCTCACCGCCGCCGATCTCACTGGCCGCTATCTCTTGCGGGGCGGTGACACGGTGTGGACCGACGGCCCGCTGACGCGCGCGGTGCGCGAGGGCGGCATCTGCTATCTCGACGAAGTCGTCGAAGCGCGCAAGGACGTCACGGTTGTGCTGCATCCGCTGACCGACGACCGGCGCATCCTGCCGCTGGAGCGCACCGGGGAGGAGCTCGCCGCACCCAAGAGCTTCATGCTCGTCGTCTCCTACAATCCCGGCTACCAGACCCTGCTCAAGGCGCTGAAGCCGTCGACGCGGCAGCGCTTCGTCGCCGTCGAGTTCGGCTTCCTGCCGGCCGAGCAGGAGATTGCGGTGGTATCGGCCGAGAGCGGATTGCCGCTGGATCGCGTGCGGCCCTTGGTAATGTTGGCCGGCCGGCTGCGTGCGCTCAAGGGCCACGATCTGGAGGAGGGGGTCTCGACCCGTCTCGTCGTCTATTGCGCGACCCTGATCGCCGCGGGCACGCCGCTCGCCGACGCGGTGCTTGCCGGCATGATCGAGCCATTGACCGATGACGCCGACGTCAAGGCGGCGCTGCTGGATGTCGCCGGCGCCGTGATCGGGTGACCCATGTTCGACTTCCTCGAACTGGAGGAAACCGTCGGCCGAGCCTGGCATCGGATGGTCGGTGGCACCGCGAGCTATCCGGTCCACGATGATCATGCGGTTTCGCTCACCGATGTGAAGGCGCGGATTGCGGTGATGTTCCGGGCGCTCGGCGGCGAGACGGGCGTGCAGATCGCGAGCGCCAGCGCACGCAGGTCGGGCCACCGGCTGGGTTGGCGGCAGCGCATCGGCCTCGGGGACGAGCGTCTTGAACAGCCGGGCCGCGATGCCGCAACCATCTTTCTGCCCGATCGCATCGCGATCTTCCCAAACCGCGTACTGAATGCGGCGCTCTATCGCTGGCTCGCCGCATGGTTCGCCGCCGCGCCTGTCGAGGCGATCGTGGAGCACGATCCGCTGCGGCGGGATCTTCTGCTGCTGCGCCGGGCGAGCGAGACGGCGGTCTGGGTGCTCACGCAATTTCCCGGGCTCGTCGCTGATTATGCGCAGCTGGCCGCGGCGACCGCCGAGGCCAGACCGAAACGCCCCTTGCCGCGCGTCGAGCAGGAGATCGAGCAGATCGTCCTGGCCCTGCTCGGAGCTGGGAAGGCACCCGCAGGGCCGCTGTGGTCGGCGATGATGGGAACCAGCCCGCTACCGGAGAAGGCGCCGCCGGGCTATTGTTCGATCCTGCCATGTCCGCTCTGGGGCGATTGCTGGACGCGCGAACTCTCGCCCGTTCATTCCAGAGACGATGAGTGTGCGGCGGATTCGGACGTTGCGGCCCAGGACGATCGCAAGCGCTTTGCCGTGCGCGAACGCGAGGACGGCGCCAGCCGCCGCGATCCTTTCGTGCTCAACCGCTTCGAAAAGATCCTGGCCATGGCGGAGATGGTCAACGTCGACCGCCCCGACGACGACAGCGACGACGAGGACGCGCAGAAGGCCGCAGATGATCTCGAGGAGATCACGCTCAGCCGCCGCAGCGGCAAGCCGGCGAGCCGCTTCAAATTTGATCTCGACCTGCCGCCGGAAGCGCTCGATGCCTCGCGATTGAACGCGGATCTGACCTATCCCGAATGGGATTATCGCAGCGGATCCTATCTACCCGATCATTGCCGCGTGCTCGTGCGAGCGGCCTCCGAGCAGGGGGAGAGCTGGGTGTCCGACGATGCCGTGCGCCGACACATCCGCCATGTGCGCCGTCGCTTCGAGGTGCTGCGGCCGCGTCATGAATTGATGCGCGCCCAGGCCGACGGACATGATCTCGACCTCGACGCACTCGTGCGCGCGCGATGCGACTTGCGCGCCGGCAGCAGCGATGGCGGGATGGATCGCATCCACATGGCGATGCGGCCGCAAGGCCATGATCTTGCCGTCATGCTGCTTGTCGACGTCTCGCTCTCGACGGATGCCTGGGTGGACGGCTATCGCGTGCTCGACGTCGAGAAGGAGGCGCTGCTCGTGCTTGCTCACGGGCTTTCGGCCTGCGGGGATCACCACAGCATCCTGACCTTCACTTCGCGCCGGCGCTCCTGGGTGCGGCTCGAGACCGTCAAGGCGTTCGGCGAGCCGATGAGCGGGACGGTGGAGCGCCGCATCGGCGCGCTGAAGCCCGGCTATTACACCCGGATCGGCGCCGCGGTGCGCCATGCCGCGGCCGAGCTCGCCCGTCAGCCGCAGCGCAAGAAGCTGCTGCTCGTCCTCACCGACGGCAAGCCGAATGACGTCGATCATTACGAGGGGCGCTTTGCGCTCGAGGACACCCGCAAATCGGTGCAGGAAGCGCGTCGGCTCGGAATTGCCGCATTCGGCGTGACGGTCGATGCCACCGCGCAATCCTACTTCCCGACCCTGTTCGGCCGCGGCGGCTACGCCATCGTCGGCAACATCAAGCGGCTGCCGGCCGCGCTGCCGGCGATCTACCGGCAGGTGGCCCATTGAACTGGCGGCCGCGACGTCGTGTTCTTTGCTGGGCTATTGCCCAGCATTTGGGTATATGATCGAATGGCGGGATGGACCTGAGCCGGCCAAAACCCGATCTGATCATCTTCGATTGCGACGGTGTGCTCGTCGACAGCGAGCTGCTCAGTTGTCGCTGCCTGTCCGAAGTGCTGACGGAATTCGGCATCTCGCTGAGCCTGGAGCAGGCGCTTCAGCTGTTCCTCGGACGCAGCACCAAGGCGATCGAGCAGCATTACCGCGATCTCGGCCAGATTGTGCCGGACGGCTTTCTGCCGCGCCTGAAGGCTCGCGTACAGACGACGTTCGCAAGCTCGCTCAGGCCAATTCCCGATGTTGCTGCCGTGGTATCGGAGTTAACCATGCCATTCTGCGTGGCATCGTCGAGCGACCTCGACCGTGTCTTGCTCTCCCTCGACGTCACCGGCCTTGCCTCGCATTTCGGCGACCGGCTCTACACCGCGCAGATGGTCCAGCACGGCAAGCCGGCGCCGGATCTCTTTCTCTACGCGGCTGAGAAGATGGACGTGCAACCGTCGCGCACGCTGGTGATCGAGGACAGCGCCAGCGGCGTGCAGGCTGCCAAGGCAGCAGGGATGATGGTCTGGGGATTTGTCGGCGGAGGCCATTATCTCAGCCGCGACGGCCGCGCTATATTGTCCGCCGCCGGAGCCGATCGGGTCTTCGCGCGGATGAGCGATTTCTGGGAGGCGTGAGCCGGCATGGCCGTCGAGAACGAAAAATCGAGGCTCGACGATGCCGCCCGCGCCGGCTGGCTCTATTTTATTGCCGGCCACACCCAGGACGAGATCGCCAAGATGCTCCAGGTGTCGCGCGCCTCGGCGCAGCGGCTGGTGTCGCTGTGCCTTGCGGAGCGTCTCATCACTTTCCGGCTCGAGCACCCGATCGCCGCCTGCATGGAACTGGCGGCGCAGCTGAGAGAGAGGTTTGATCTCCGCCATTGCGAGGTGGTGCCTACAGATCCTGCGGCCCCGCAGGCCACCGCCGGCATCGCCGAGCGTTGCGCCAATCTGCTCGATGCGACGCTGCGCTCGGAAACGCCTGTGATCGTCGCGCTCGGCACTGGGCGGGCGGTGCGCGCCGCGGTCGAGCGCGTCACGCCGATCGATCGCCCCAACCATCAGATCGTCTCGCTGGTCGGTAACATTTCCGCCGACGGCTCGGCGAGCTTTTACGACACCGTGGGCCGGCTCGCCGATCGCACCGGCGCACGGCACTATCCGATGCCGCTGCCGTTTTTGATGTCGTCGGAGGACGAGCGCAACAAGATGGTACGGATCGAGCCGATCGCCAGGGTCAAGGCCGTGGCGGCCAAGGCCGATCTGCGCCTCGTCGGCATCGGACAGATGGACCAGAAAGCGCAGATCCATGTCGACGGCTTCGTCACGCGCGATGAACTGTTCGAGATGATGCGCCAGGGCGCCATCGGCGAGATCACCGGCTGGGCCTATGATTCCAAGGGGCGCCTGCTCAAGGGCGGCGCCAACAAGCGCCTCACCAGCATTCCGCCCGAGGTGCCGGCGAAGACCACGACCATCGGCGCCGCAATCGGTCCAGCCAAGGTGCCGGCGATCGCGGCGGCACTGAACGGGCGGCTGATCAACGGCCTGATCACCGACGAGGCCACCGCAAGGGCGATCCTGGAGCGGTAGGGCAAGTTCGTGCTCCCGAGACGTGGCGTTTGGCCCGCTTCTCCATTGTCGTGGCCGGGCTTGACCCATCCACGTCTTTCCAGCGGCGCGAAGAACGTGGATGCCCGGGACAAGCCCGGGCGTGATGACTTCTCCTGACGGGCACCTCTCGTCACTCCCGCATCGCAGCACTCATAAGTTGCCGAAACGTCCGCGCGCCTGCTTGACTTCTGGCGTGGCCAGGCCGAACATACGCCCAACGCGTGGGCATATGCTCAAAAGCGCGAGCTAGGGAGGTCACCGTGAAACACGTTCTGGGCGCCGTCTGCGGCGCGTCCGTACTGCTTGCCGTCCCCGCGATGGCCGAAACGACCCTGACGATCGCGACCGTCAACAACGGCGACATGATCCGCATGCAGGGGCTGACCGGCGAATTCACCAAGGCGAACCCGGACATTTCCGTGAAATGGGTTACGCTGGAGGAGAACGTGCTGCGCCAGCGCGTCACCACCGACATCGCCACCAAGGGCGGCCAGTTCGACGTGCTGACCATCGGCACCTATGAAGTGCCGATTTGGGCCAAGAAGGGCTGGCTGGTGCCGCTCGCCAATCTCGGCGCCGACTATGACGTCGCCGACCTCCTGCCGAAGATCAGGGATGCCGTCTCCGTCGACGGCAAGCTGTACGCCGCGCCGTTCTACGGCGAGAGCTCGATGGTGATGTACCGCACCGACCTGTTCGATAAGGCTGGCTTGAAGATGCCGGAAAAGCCCACCTGGGATTTCGTTGTCGACGCTGCCAAGAAGCTGACCGACAAGAACGGCGGCGTCTACGGCATCTGCCTGCGCGGCAAGGCCGGCTGGGGCGAGAACATGGCGTTCCTCACCGCCATGTCCAATTCCTACGGCGCACGCTGGTTCGACGAGAAGTGGGAGCCGCAGTTCAACACGCCGGAATGGAAGACGACGCTCACGACCTACGTCAATTTGATGAAGGAGGCCGGCCCTCCGGGCGCGAGCTCGAACGGCTTCAACGAGAACCTCGCGCTGTTCAATGCCGGCAAATGCGCGATGTGGATCGATGCGACAGTCGCGGCGTCCTTCGTCACCAACCCGAAGGATTCCAAGGTCGCCGATAAGGTCGGCTTTGCGCTTGCGCCGAACACCGGGCTCGGCAAGAACGCCAACTGGCTGTGGGCCTGGAATCTCGCGATCCCCGCCGGCTCGAAGAAGACCGAAGCCGCCGAGAAGTTCATCGCCTGGGCGACCAGCAAGGACTACACCAAGCTTGTCGCTTCGAAGGAGGGGTGGTCCAACGTGCCGCCGGGCACGCGCACGTCGCTCTACACGAATCCTGAGTACCTGAAGGCCGCGCCCTTCGCCAAGATGACTCTCGCCTCGATCGATGCCGCCGATCCGAACAAGCCGACGGTGAAGCCGGTGCCTTATGTCGGCGTGCAATATGCCGCCATCCCCGAGTTCCAGGGCATTGGCACCCAGGTTGGGCAGCAATTCTCCGCCGCACTTGCGGGATCGATGACGGTCGATGCGGCGCTCGCGGCGGCACAATCCGCCACGGAGCGCGAGATGAAGCGCGCCGGCTACATCAAATGAACCCGAGCTCTCCCTGAGCTCAAACTTGCGGCCATCCTTTCATCTGGATGGATGGCCGCCTTCTTCCTCCAAGCGGAGAGTGAGAGGATGGCAACCCGGCAAACGCAATTCCTTGCGCGGTCGCTGCTGACCCCGGCCGTCGGCCTGCTGTTCATCTGGATGATCGTTCCGCTTGCACTGACGATCTACTTCTCGACGCTGCATTACAGCCTGCTCGATCCCGGCTCGGAATCGTTCGTCGGGCTGGAAAACTTCAGCTACTTCCTGACAGACCCAGCTTTCCTTGCCTCGCTGCAGAACACGCTGGTGCTGGTCGGCTCGGTGCTGGCGCTGACGATCCTGCTCGGCATTCCCCTGGCGCTGTTGCTGGATCAACCCGTGGTAGGGCGCAACTTCGTGCGGCTGATGGTGATCGCGCCGTTTTTCGTGATGCCGACGGTGAGCGCGCTGGTCTGGAAGAACCTCTTGATGCACCCGGTGTCCGGCCTGTTCGCCTGGCTCGCCAAGCTGGTCGGGCTGACGCCGGTCGACTGGTTCAACGACGTGCCGCTGTTCTCGGTGATCCTGATCGTTGCCTGGCAATGGCTGCCGTTCGCGACGCTGATCCTGCTCACCGCGCTGCAATCGCTCGACGAGGAACAGAAGGAGGCAGCCGAGATGGATGGAGCGAGCGCGGTCTCGACCTTCATCTACATTACGCTGCCGCATCTGGCTCGCCCGATCACGGTGGTGATCCTGATTGAGACGATCTTCCTGCTGACGGTGTTCGCCGAGATCTTCGTCACCACCGGCGGCGGGCCGGGCCTGCAAACCACCAACATCGCTTTCCTGATCTATTCGCAGGCGCTGATCCAGTTCGACGTCGGCAGCGCCTCGGCGGGCGGCCTCGTCGCCGTTGTCATCGCCAACGTGGTCGCTTTCTTCCTCGTCCGCATCGTCGGCCGCAACCTGGAAGCCTGACATCATGGCGCGCAAGTCAACGACGCAGCGGGTGGTGATCTCGACGATCGGGGCCTGGTTCTTCGGCTTCCTGATCTTCTTCCCGATCCTATGGATGGTGCTGGCGAGCTTCAAGACCGAGCTCGAGGCTTTCGCCATTCCGCCGTCCTTCCTGTTCTTCCACTGGACCACTGAGAACTATGCCACGGTGCAGGAGCGCAGCGACTATTTCCTCCATGCCATGAACTCGATCATCATCGCGGGCGGTTCGACGTTGATCGCGCTCCTGATCGCGATCCCGGCGGCCTGGTCCATGGCGTTCTCGCCGACCAAGCGCACCAAGGACATCCTGCTCTGGATGCTCTCGACCAAGATGATGCCGCCTGTCGGCGTGCTGGTGCCGATCTACCTGATCTACAAGAGCTTCGGCCTGCTTGATTCCCGTATCGGCCTCGTCTTCATCCTCTGCCTCGGCAATTTGCCGATCGTAATCTGGATGCTGTTCACCTATTTCAAGGAGATCCCGCGCGACATCCTCGAAGCCGCGCGCATGGACGGCGCTACGATCGGCCGCGAGCTCGTCTATGTGCTGACGCCGATGGCGATCCCCGGGCTGGCGTCGACCTTGCTGCTCAATCTGATCCTGGCCTGGAACGAGGCGTTCTGGACGCTCAACCTGTCGACCTCGAACGCAGCGCCGCTCACCACGTTCATCGCCTCCTATTCGAGCCCGGAAGGGCTGTTCTGGGCCAAGCTGTCGGCAGCTTCGACGCTGGCGATCGCGCCCATTCTCGTCCTCGGTTGGTTCAGCCAGAAGCAGCTCGTGCGCGGGCTTACCTTCGGCGCGGTGAAGTAAAGGGGCTGCGGGATCATGGGTCAGATCACACTTCAAGGCGTGCAGAAATCGTTCGGCCCGGTGCACATCATCAAGGGCGCGGATCTCGACATCGCCAACGGCTCCTTTGTCGTCTTCGTCGGTCCCTCCGGCTGCGGCAAGACCACGCTGCTGCGGTTGATCGCCGGGCTCGAGGACGTCACCGGCGGCGCCATCCTGATCGACGGCAAGAACGTGGTCGACACGTCGCCCGCAAAGCGCGGGCTGTCGATGGTGTTCCAGTCCTATGCGCTCTATCCGCATATGAGCGTTCGCGGCAATATCGGCTTCGGCCTGAGGATGGCGGGATTGCCCAAGGACGAGATCAACCGCAAGGTCGAGGCCGCCGCCGCGACGCTGAACCTCACGCCCTATCTCGATCGCAAGCCGCGCGAACTCTCCGGCGGCCAGCGCCAGCGCGTCGCGATCGGGCGGGCCATCGTGCGCGAGCCCAAGGCATTCCTGTTTGACGAGCCGCTCTCCAATCTCGACGCCGCGCTGCGCGTGCAGATGCGCATCGAGGTGACCCGGCTCCAGAAGCAGCTCGGCACCACCGCGATCTACGTCACCCACGATCAGGTCGAGGCCATGACTATGGCCGACAAGATCGTCGTGCTCAACGCGGGCAAGATTGAGCAATACGGCTCGCCTCTGGAGCTCTACGAGCGGCCCAACAACCTGTTCGTGGCCGGCTTCATCGGTTCGCCCAAGATGAATTTCGTGACGGGCGATAGCGCCGCGCAGCAGGGCGCCGCGACGATCGGCGTTCGGCCAGAGCACCTGAAGATCGAGCGCGACGCCTCGGGCGGCTGGCAGGGCACGATCTCGGTGGCCGAGCATCTCGGCAGCGACACCTTCCTCTATGTCGATGCCGGACCGCTCGGGATGTTGACTGCACGCTATATCGGCGAATTGAGCTTGCATGCCGGCGACCGCGTGTCGCTGGTGCCGGATCCCGCGCGCATTCACCGCTTCGACGCGAACGGCAATGCGATCAGAAACTGATAAGAAACGGAAGCACGACCATGTACCTGGAAAAATTCAAGCTGAGCGGCAAGACCGCCTTCGTCACCGGCGGCGGGCAGGGCATTGGGCTGGCCTGCGCCGAAGCTCTGGCGGAGGCCGGCGCAAAGGTGATCATCGGCGACCGCGACAGCAAGGTGGCCGGCGATGCCACTACCAGCATGAAGGCGAAGGGTTTTGACATCGAGACCGCGATCATGGACGTCACCGATACCAAGCGCGTCGCGGAGGTTGCCAACAATCTGGTCGCCCGTCACGGCAAGGTCGATATCCTGGTCAACAACGCTGGTATCGCCCGCAGCGAGACGCCGGCGGAGACCGTGACCGACGAGCATTGGCTGAACGTCATCGACGTCAATCTCAACGGCACCTTCTGGTGCTGCCGCGAGTTCGGCAAGCACATGCTCAAGGCTGGTAGCGGTGCCATCGTCAATGTCGGCTCGATGTCGGGCTTCATCGTCAACAAGCCGCAGGAGCAGTGCTTTTACAACGCCTCCAAGGCCGGCGTGCATCATCTGACCAAGTCGCTGGCCGCCGAATGGGGCGCGCGTGGCATCCGCGTCAATGCGGTGGCGCCGACCTATATCGAGACGCCGCTCAACGCTTTCGTGAAGAGCAACCCGAAAATGTACGACGCCTGGATCGGTGGAACTCCGATGGCGCGGATGGGGCAGGTCGAGGAAATCGCCTCGGTCGTCCTGTTCCTGGCCTCTGAGGCTGCGAGCCTGATGACCGGCAGCATCGTGCTGGTGGATGGCGGCTACACTTGCTGGTAGACTTGCCGTCAAAATTGACGGAAGTGACCGGGAGTGGCAATGCCGCGAGCGTATATCGGCGTCGACGTAGGGACCACGAGCACGCGGGCAGGGGTGTTTGACGAGGCGGGAACGCTGCTTGCGACCGCCAGGCATCCGATCCGGATCTGGCATGAGGCAGGCGACATCGTCGAACAATCGTCCGAGGACATCTGGCAAGCCTGTGTCAGATCAGTGCGCGCGGCGATAGCGGAAGCGGCGATTGCGCCCGACACGGTCGCCGGCATCGGCTTCGATGCGACCTGTTCTCTGGTTGTCCTCGATAGGCAAGGCGAGCCGCTCACGGTCAGCACCTCCGGCGAAGCACAGCGCAACGTCATCGTCTGGATGGATCATCGTGCCACTGCGGAAGCGCGGCTGATCAACGAGACCGCCGACGACGTACTGCGCTATGTTGGCGGTTCGATCTCGCCCGAGATGGAGATGCCGAAGCTGTTGTGGCTGAAGCGGCACTTGCGCGCGAACTTCGACGCTGCCGGGCATTTCTTCGATCTGGCGGATTATCTGACCTGGCGCGCCACCGGCTCGCTGCAGCGCTCGACCTGCACCGTCACCTGCAAATGGAACTATCTCGCCCATGACGGCGGTGGCTGGAGCGCGCCGTTTTTCAAGCGCATCGGCCTGTCTGATTTCGTCAGTGAAAAATATGCTCGTATCGGCACCGAAATCGTTGCCCCGGGCACGCGGCTCGGCGCCGGTCTCATCCGCGCCGCCGCCGCTGATTTCGGCCTGTCCGCCGGTACGCCGGTCGGCGCCTCCTTGATCGACGCCCACGCCGGCGGCATCGGTGCGATCGGCGGCCGTGACGGATCGCGCGGGACGACAGATGTCACCGATCGCCTCGCCTACATCATGGGAACTTCTGCCTGCATCATGGCGACGACGAAGGAGCCATGCTTCGTGCCCGGCGTCTGGGGACCTTATTATTCCGGCATGGTGCCGAACTTCTGGCTCAACGAGGGCGGCCAGTCCGCCGCGGGCGCGGCGATCGACCATCTCCTGAAGTCGCATCCGGGCCACACCGATGCGGGCGCCGCTGCGCGCAGCGAGGGCGTCGATCTCATCGAGTTTCTCGAGCGCCGCATCATCGCGCGCGCCGGCGATGCCAGCCGCGCCGCGCTGCTCGCGCGCGACGTCCACGTGCTTCCTGAGTTCATTGGCAATCGCTCGCCCTATGCCGACCCTGACACCCGCGCGGTGATCGCGGGTCTCGATCTCGACACCGACATCGGCTCGATGGAGCGGCTGTTCGTCGCAGGTCTTTGCGGGCTCGCCTACGGGCTCGCCGAGGTGATCGAGGCCTTTGCAGCGCATGGCGTGCATGCCGGCATCATGATCATGGGAGGCGGCGCGAGCCGCAGCCCCCTTGTGCGGCAGATCATGGCTGACACGACCGGGCTGACGGTCGCGCTGCCACAAACCAGAGAGCCCGTGTTGCTAGGCGCTGCGATGCTAGGTGCCGTCGCCGGCGGCGCCTATGCCTCGATCGGCGAGACCATGGCAAACATGTCGGCGCTCGGACGCAAGAGCGAGCCGACCACGCCCGACATGGCCGCGTTTCACACCAGGAAACGTGAGGTGTACAAGCTGTTGCGCGAAGTGGATCGGGGCAGCCGCGCGGCGATGCGCGACATCGCCAAGAGTTAGAAGGATAAGTTGAACAAGATGCTGATTTCTTGCGGCGATGCGTTGATCGATTTCGTGCCGACGAAGAGCGCCGACGGCCGCGAAGCCGTGATGCCGGCGGTCGGCGGCTCCTGCCTCAACGTCGCGATCGGCATTGCGCGGCTCGGCGCGCCGACCGCTTTCGTCGGCGGCATCTCGACCGACCTGTTCGGACGCATGATCGCAGATCACGCCGCTGCGTCGAACGTCGCGCTTGATCTCGCCACCCGCAGCGATCACCAGACCACGCTCGCCTTCGTCCGCATCGTCGCCGGCGAGTCGCATTACGCCTTTTATGACGCCGACACCGCGACGCGGAACTGGACTTTTCGGCGCGGGAGCATTCCCTTCGATACCGTGGCAGCTGTGCATGTCGGCTCGACCACGCTGGTCAACGACCAGGGGGCAGCCGAAACGAGGGCCCTGATTGCGGAGGCGAGGGCGTCGTCGACGATCTCCTTCGATCCGAACTGCCGGCCCAACCTCGTCAAGGACAAGCCGGCCTATCTCGCGCGCATGGCCGAATTCGCAGGCCACGCCGATCTTATGAAGATGTCGGACGTCGACTTCGGCTATCTGTTCGGCGAGGAGCCGTATCAGCAGCGCGCGGACGCACTGCTGAGGCACGGCCCGAGCCTCGTCGTCATTACCCGCGGCAACAATGGCGCCGTCGCCTGGCACGCGAAGGCCGGGCAGATCGCGGTCGAGGCGCCGAAGGTCACAGTGGCCGACACCATCGGCGCCGGTGACAGCTTTCAGGCCGCGCTGCTGTTCGCCCTGCACAAGCAGGGCCGTCTTGCCCGGCAGCATCTGAAGGACATCAGTACTGAGGAGCTCCGCCGCGCGCTGTCCTTTGCCGCTAATTGTGCCGGCCTGACCTGCACCCGCGCGGGTGCCGATCCGCCCTGGAGCCACGAGATCGGCTGGAGCTGGTAGTCTCGTCACAGCCGCGCCACAACTTTTTCGGCGCATTTTACAAATCTGGGGATCAGCGGGCTCTCCGAGTCCCGCCGCCAGCACACCGCGATGTCGATGGAATCGGTCGCATCGCGCAGCGGCCGGAATACGATGCCGCGCGGTGCGCCGAGCTTGGCGCACGCCGGCAGGATCGCAAAGCCTTCGCCGGCGAGAACAAGGCTCATCGCCGAATGTGCTGTCTCGACCCTACTTGCGATCGGCATCACGATCTGATGCCGCCGCAGCAGGGCCGCCACCGCGGAGGACGCGGGGTCCCGCTCCGGCGGCGGCAGCGCAATTAACGGACGGCCTTGCAAACGCGCCATCGGTACGGCGCCGAGCCGCGCCAGCGGCGAGCGATTCGGCATCGCCAGCATCAAGCGTTGCGCACCGATCCGCGCGACCTGAATCTCGGGATGGTGGATTGCCGGCATGCACAGCGCCACCGTGACGCTGCGGTCGAGCAGCCGCGCCTCGCGTGTCGATGCGCTGAGATCGACGAAATCGAGGTCGACGCCGGG
The DNA here is from genome assembly GCF_004114975.1 of Bradyrhizobium guangdongense. Taxonomy (NCBI): domain Bacteria; kingdom Pseudomonadati; phylum Pseudomonadota; class Alphaproteobacteria; order Hyphomicrobiales; family Nitrobacteraceae; genus Bradyrhizobium; species Bradyrhizobium guangdongense. The sequence goes on along the minus strand of NZ_CP030051.1, from coordinate 5,162,748 downwards.
AATGGATCGCCGCAGCTCGGGGATCAGCCGTGGCAGCACGGCATTCGCCAGCACGAACATGTAGCCGACGGAGATCCGCCCGCGACGACCGGCCGCGACCGCGCGTGCTGCCTCGATGCCATCGGCAGCCAGCGCCAGCGCCTCGCCGGCACGCGCCAGCAGGGCCTGGCCCGCGTCCGTCAGGTCCATGCCGCGCGTGCCGCGGTGGAACAGCGGCGCGCCGACCTCGGCTTCGAGCTTGCGGATCTGGACGGAGAGTGGCGGCTGCGCCATCCGCAGCCGTTCGGCCGCCTTGCCGACGCTGCGCGTCTCGGCCACGGCGACGAAATAGCGAAGACGGCGAAGATCCATAGGCATACCGAAAACGTATGGGCTAATCGTCAAAAACGTATTGGACGCCGAGTTAACAAAACTGTCATTCTCGTTGTCAATGCATTGGGCCGACGAGGGCCCGTTTCGGAGCATGATCTGACGATGAACGGCGATCCCTGCCTGCTCTCCGCAACCGAACTGCGTGGCCTGATTGCGAACAAGCAGATCTCTCCCGTCGAAATCACCGGCGCCGTGCTCGCGCGCGCCGAGGCGCTCCAGCCGAAGCTGAACTGCTTCATCACGCTCTGCGGCGACGAGGCGATGGCAGCGGCGCGTGAGGCCGAGCGCAAAATGATGGCCGGCGAACCGCTCGGCCTGCTGCATGGGCTTCCCGTGACGGTCAAGGACATCGTCAATACAAAGGGTGTGAGGACCACCTTCGGCGCCGTTCCTTACAAGGACAATGTGCCCACTGAAGACGCCGTCGCGGTGGCGAAGCTGCGCGCGGAAGGCGCGATCCTGATCGGCAAGACGACGACGCCGGAATTCGGCAGCAAGTGCTTGACTGATTCACCGTTGTTCGGCCGCACCCGCAACGCCTGGAGTGCGGAGCGGTCTTCCGGCGGCTCCAGCGGCGGTGCGGCCGTTGCGGTGGCGAGCGGCATCGCGCCATTGGCGATCGCGACCGATGGCGGCGGCTCGACCCGCATCCCCGCCGCCTGCAACGGCGTCGTGGGGTTGAAGCAGAGTAACGGCGTAATCGCGCACAGCCAGGCGCTCGACGCGTTCGGCAACCAGACCTATGTGACGCCGACCACGCGCACCGTCGCCGACACCGCCTTAATGATGCAGGCTATGGCGGGCGAGGATGCCTGCGATCCCTGGTCGATCGGCGTGCCCGTGCCTGACTACATCGGCACCGCCGCGCCACGCGGCGATCTGCGTGGGTATAAGATTCTGTTCTGCGCCTCGCCTCCGGGGCGCCCTGTGTCGTCGGATGTCGCGACTGCCTTCAAGGCGAGCCTCGACCGGCTCGCGAATCTCGGCGCCGAGCTCGAGGAATTTTCCGGCGAGGGTTACGATGTCGAGCCGATCTGGCGCGCCATCAACCACACCGTCTGGCGCTCGCGCTTTTCAAAGCTGGTCGCCGAGCATGGCGACGCCCTCAGCGAAGCCTTCTGCAAGCAGATCGCGCTGGCGAGCAATGTCAGCGGCGTCGACTATCAGGAGGCGATGTTCGCGCGCACGGCGTTGTTCCGTCGCGTACAATCCTTGCTGGCGCGCGGGCACCTCCTGGCAATGCCGACCATCACCCGCACCGCGCTCCCGATCGACCAAGACCTGTTCGGCAGCATCGAGATCGATGGCCAGCAGTTTGACAGCGTCCGGCCGCACTGGTTCCCCTGGACCATGCCGTTCAACATGACCGGCCATCCCGCGATCAGTCTGCCCTGCGGGTTTGGCCGCGACGGCCTGCCGATCGGGCTCCAGCTCGTCGGCCGTTTTCGCCGTGACGCGGAATTGCTGCGCATCAGTGCGCTGTTCGAAGCCTCGAATGACCTTCGCTCCCGCTGGCCGGCTTAGGGGGCCGGCGATGGCAGCAAAAGGCTTGCGTCGGGCGTCCGGACATGTAGATCGTGCCCTGATGAGCTCTGAACCCGACCGCGCATGAGCGTATTTGTCCTTCGACGTGTCCTGACATTGCTGGCGACGCTGGTCGGCGCATCCGTGATCATTTTCCTGGTGCTGGATGCGCTGCCGGGCAATGCCGCGCAGATGCTGATGGGCGCCGATGCCTCTGCCGATGCAGTGCGTGCGCTCACCGTCAAGCTCGGGCTCGATCAGCCGCTGGCGGTCCGTTATCTGCAATGGATCAAGGGCCTCCTCGTCGGCGATCTCGGCAATTCCTACGTCTACGGTACGCCGGTTTTTAGCCTGATCGCGGAGCGGCTGGTGCTGACCATTCCGCTCGCGATCATGTCGATGCTGATCACCGTGGTGCTGGCGCTCTCGGCCGGCATCTACACCGCCGCCAACCACAACAAGCTCGCCGACGTCGGCGTGATGTCGCTGACGCAAATCGGCATCGCGCTGCCGAACTTCTGGTTCGCCATTCTCCTGGTCCTGCTGTTCGCCGTGCGGCTGCAATGGCTCTCCGCCGGGGGCTTTGCCGGTTGGGATGACGGCATCTGGCCAGGGCTCAAATCGCTGCTGCTGCCGTCGATCTCGCTTGCGGTGGTGCAGGCCGCGATCCTCGCCCGTGTGACGCGGTCGGCCGTGCTCGACGTTCTGCGCGAAGATTTCGTCCGCACCGCGCGCGCGAAAGGGCTCGGCAAGCGCGAGGTGTTGTGGAGCCATGTGCTGCGCAACGCCATGATCCCCGTGATGACGGTGATGGGCCTGCAATTCGCGAATCTGCTCGCCGGCACCATCGTGATCGAGAACGTGTTCTATCTGCCCGGTCTCGGCCGGCTGATCTTCCAGTCGATTGCCAACCGCGACCTGATCGTGGTGCGCAACTGCGTCATGTTGCTGGCAGCCATGGTCGTCATCGTCAATTTCGTGGTCGACGTGCTCTATGCCTTCATCGACCCCCGCATCAAGGTGCACGACTTGTGAGCGCGCAGCTTTCCACGCCCGTTGACGCGCCGGTCGCAACAAGCCCCTTGCCGGCGCGAACGTTCTGGCGACGTGCCCTGCGCCATCGCAGCTTCGTGCTGGGCGGTGCGCTTAGCCTGCTGGTGGTTGCCTCGGCGCTGCTTTCGCTGGTGTGGACGCCCTGGTCGCCCTACGAGATCGACATCGCCTCGAAGCTGCGGCCGCCATCGGCGGCACACTGGCTCGGCACCGATTCCTTTGGCCGCGACATCGTCTCGCTGCTGCTCGCCGGCGCGCGTTCCACCATCCTGGTCGGCATCATCGCGGTCAGCATCGGTCTCACCTTCGGCGTCTGCCTCGGCCTGATCGCCTCGGCCAAGCGCGGCTGGACCGAAGAGATCATCATGCGCTTTTCCGATTTCACCTTCGCCTTTCCGGCCGTGCTCTCGGCGATCATGCTCGCCGCGGTCGCAGGGCCGGGCATGGTTACCTCGATCGTTGCGATCGGCATTTTCCAGATCCCGACCTTGACCCGGCTGACGCGCGGCTCGGCCAATGCGATCTGGGCGCGCGAATTCGTGCTGGCGGCGCGCGCCTCGGGCAAGGGCGCCTTCCGCATCACCATCGAGCATGTGCTGCCGAACATCCTGTCGATCCTGATCGTGCAGGCGACGATCCAGTTTGCGCTCGCGATCCTCGCTGAAGCCGCGCTGTCCTATCTCGGTCTCGGCACCCAGCCGCCGCAGCCGTCCTGGGGCCGCATGCTGAACGACGCGCAGACCATGCTGTTCCAGTCGCCGATGCTTGCGGTCTATCCCGGTGCCGCGATTGCGATTGCGGTGCTCGGTCTCAATCTGCTCGGCGACGGCTTGCGTGATCTGCTGGATCCCAAGTTGGCGCGGGAGCGGTGACGATGGCTGATCCCGCGACCATGCCGCTGATCGAGGTCGACAATCTCGGCGTCCGTCTCAACACCAGCCGCGGCCCGGCGCAGGCCGTGCGCGGCGTCAGCTTTGCGTTGAAGCGTGGCGAGACGCTCGGGCTCGTCGGCGAATCCGGCTGCGGCAAGTCGGTCACGGCGCTATCGTTGATGGGGCTGTTGCCTGAGAGCGCTGTTATCACCGGCAGCATCAAGCTTGACGGCAGCGAGCTCGCGCGGCTTCCGGATGCCGACTACTGCAAGCTGCGCGGCAACCGCATCAGCATGATCTTCCAGGAGCCGATGACGGCGCTGAATCCGATGCACACGATCGGCCATCAGGTCGCTGAGCCGCTGCGACGGCACAAGGGATATTCGGCCGCGCAGGCGCGAAAAGAAGCGATCGCCTTGCTCGACCGCGTCGGGCTGCCCGATCCGGCGAGGCGCGTCGACGCCTATCCGCACCAGTTCTCCGGCGGCCAGCGCCAGCGCGTCACCATTGCCATGGCGCTTGCCTGCGAGCCGGATCTGTTGATCGCGGACGAGCCGACCACCGCACTCGACGTCACCATCCAGGGCCAGATCCTCGATCTCACCGCCGATCTCGTCGAGGAGCGCGGCATGTCGATGATCCTGATCTCGCACGATCTCGGCGTCATTGCCGAGAACGTGCAGCGCATGATGGTGATGTATGGCGGCACCGTGGTCGAGAGCGGGCCTACCGATGAAGTGTTCCGCCGCATGGGACATCCCTATACGCAAGGCCTGTTTCGCGCCCGCCCGAAACTCGGCGCGCGCAAGGGGACGCGGCTGAGGACGATCTCGGGCACGGTGCCGGAGCTCGCCGATCTGCCGGTGGGGTGCACCTTCGCCGATCGATGTCCGCTCGCGATCGATGCGTGCCGGGCGGCGCTGCCGCCGATGGTGGAGGTCGGCCCCCGACACGGCGCGCGTTGCATTAGGACCGATGTCTCCATGGCTGCGAATGTCGGGGCGTTATCCGCATGAGCGCAGCACCTCTTCTTGACGTCAAAGATCTCGAGCAGCGCTACACGTTGCCGCGCGAAAGCCTGTTCCGTCCGCCCGGCGAGGTGCGCGCGCTCAACGGCGTCAGTGTGCAGGTCCAGGCCGGCAAGAGCCTCGGCATCGTCGGCGAATCCGGCTCGGGCAAGTCGACCTTTGCGCGCGTCGTGATGGCGCTGGAACGGCCGACGGCGGGAGAGGTCACGCTGCTCGGCCGCGATCTCAACCGCATCTCGCCCGATGAACTGCGTCGCGCGCGGCGCGATTTCCAGATGGTGTTCCAGGATCCCTATGGATCGCTCGATCCGCGCCAGACCATTGCGCGCATCGTCGCCGAGCCGCTCACCGTGCTCGACGATGCCGACCGCACGACGTTCCGCGCCCGGGTCGCCGCGGTGTTGAAGCAGGTCGGCCTGCGAGACGCGGACATGGACAAGTATCCGCATGAGTTCTCCGGCGGCCAACGCCAGCGCATCGCGATCGCGCGCGCGCTGATCACCCAACCAAAACTGATCGTCGCGGACGAGCCGGTCTCCGCGCTCGACGTCTCCGTGCAGGCGCAGGTCCTGAACCTGATGCAGGACCTCCAGGAGCAGTTCGGCCTCAGTTACATCCTGATCAGCCACGACCTTGCCGTGGTCGACTATCTCTGCGACGAGGTTGCGGTGATGTATCTCGGCCGGGTCGTGGAGCAGGGGCGGCCGGAGGATTTGTTCGAGCGCTGCGCCCATCCCTATACGCGGGCACTGCTGGATGCCGTGCCGCGGGCACGTGCCGGTGGAGGCCGGCGCCGGCGCGGCGCCCAGGTAATCGCTTCGCAATCGGCGGCAGCCAGCGGATGCCCCTATGTGGCGCGCTGTCCGCTCGCCGACCAGCATTGTCGGGAAGTGCCGCCCCTGCTACGCAGAGTGGGCGAGGGACACCTTGTCGCCTGCCACAAGGCGGAGGCGGTGATGGCATTGCCGCAGCCGGCCATGGAGGGTTAATGTCGGCGACAGGATTGGCGTAGTCCTAAGAGACAGAAGAAGGCCGGGGAGTTCAGGCATGTTGAAGAAGCTATCGATCGTCGCTTTTGCCGCAGCATTGGCTGCGGCGCCGCTGCCGGTGCTGGCGCAGGGCAAGAAGGATAGCGTCGTCGTGGGCATGACGCTGGAGCCGCCGGGGCTCGATCCCACCAACGCCGCGGCTGCCGCCATCGCTGAGGTCACGCTCTACAACATCTACGAGACCCTGACCAAGATCAACGAGGACGGCTCGGTCGCGCCGCTGCTGGCCGAGAGCTGGACCGCCTCGCCCGACCTGAAGACCTATACGTTCAAGCTGCGCAAGGGCGTCAAATTCCAGAACGGCGAAGCCTTCGATTCCGCCGCCGTGAAGTTCTCCTACGAGCGCAACGCGGCCGCGAACAGCACCAACAAGGACAAGAGCCTGTTCCAGGCTTTCGAGAAGGTCGATGCGCCCGACGCCGGCACGGTCGTGATCACCCTGAAGAACTCCGAGCCGAACCTGCCGTTCCTGCTCGGGCAGGCGAGCGCCTCGATCGTCGAGCCGAAAAGCGCGGCGACCAACGTGACGCAGCCGGTCGGCACCGGGCCCTATCAGTTAGGGGCCTGGGCCAAGGGCTCGTCGATCACGCTGAACAAATGGGCCGACTATCGCAACGCATCCGCGATCAAGCTGTCGAAAGTGACGATCCGCTTCATCTCCGATCCAGCCGCGCAGGCCGCGGCGCTGCTCTCGGGTGACGTGGACGCGTTTCCGCGCATCGCAACCCGCGTCGTCGCTCAATTCAAGGCTGACCCGCGCTTTACCGTGCTGATCGGCGGTTCGAAGGCCAAGACCATCGTGGCCATCAACGAAAAGAAGAAGCCGCTCGACGACGTCAGGGTACGCCGCGCCATCCTCGCCGCCATCGACCGGAAGGCACTGATCGACGGAGCAGCCGAAGGTTTCGGCACGCCGATCGGCAGCTTCTACACGCCGGGCTCGCTTGGCTATGTCGACACCACGGGCATCAATCCCTACGACCCCGAGAAGGCGAAGAAGCTGCTGGCTGAGGCCGGCATCACCACGCCCCTCGAGCTCAGCCTGAAGCTGCCGCCGCCGCCTTACGCACGGCAGGGCGGCGAGATCGTCGCAGCCCAGCTCGCCAAGGTCGGCATCGTCGCCAAGATCGAGAACGTCGAGTGGGCGCAGTGGCTGTCGCAGGTGTTCGCGCCCAACGGGCCGCACAATTACGACCTGACCATCGTCTCCCATGTCGAGCCGTTCGACCTCGTCAAGCTGACCGAGCCGGACTTCTATCTCGGCTACAACAACGAAGCGTTCAACGCGCTCTACAAGCAGATCGTCGCGACGCCCGACGAGGCCGGCCGTGCAAAACTGCTCGGCGATGCCCAGAAGATGCTGGCGACCGATGCGGTGGCCGGCTTTCTGTTCCAGCCGCAATGGCCGACCGTCATCAGCAAGAAGCTGAAGGGCGTCTGGAAGGAAGTCCCGCAGTTCGAGAACGACTTCTCGGCTTGGTCCTGGGAGTAGGGTCCCGTCACTCAAGTCAATCGGACGTCGTGCTTATGACCTCTCCCCGTCGGAGAGGTCATTTGTTTTGAGCCCATTCAAACGAAATCTGCAAAACAACCCCATGCACAGTAGCCGAGCCTGGTTCCTCCAAGACTTGCCCGGAGAGCTCGGCGTCCCCACCCAAATTCGCGCTCGATTTGACACGTCGGGCAAAACACTGGCATGATGGCACGATCGGTAAATCCGAAACCATGGCCCGGCAGCGCGGCTGCCTGGCGTGAGCGCGGTGGCGCACCGTTCGAAAACGATGCGCCGCTTGCTCGTTCAGGCTGCCTTCGCGTTGATGCCGCCGATCCAGTTGCGCGCCAGCGTCACGTCGGCCTGCGATAGCTGATGGCCTGCCGGCAGAACCTTGTGATCCACATGCGCACCTGCTTCCGACAACAGCGCTGCGAGACGCGCCGAGTTGCTTGCCGGCACGATCGGATCGGCTTGCCCTGACAGCAGCAGCACGTGCTTGCCGCCAAGCTCCGCTTTCGGCGGATCCGACAGCGGCACCATCGCACGCAGCAGCACCGCACCTGACAGTATGTCCGGCTTCAGCAGCAACAGCGCGGCGGCGATGTTGGCACCGTTGGAAAAGCCGACCGCAACGGGCGCAGCGATGCCGTAGCGCTTCTGCGCCTCCGCGATGAACTCGCCAAGCTCGAGCGCACGCTGGCGGACATCGTCCTCGTCGAATACCCCTTCGGCGAGTCGGCGGAAGAAGCGCGGCATGCCGTGCTCGAGCACGCGGCCGCGCGGCGAGAGCAGCGCCGAGCCTGGCGAGATCATCCTGCCGAGCCCGAGCAGGTCGTTCTCGTCGCCGCCGGTGCCGTGGAGCAGCAATAGCGGAGGAGAGCCCGCGTCGCGCGCGGGCTCGAAACGATGGATGAAGTCGGTCATGACGCGGTCTCTTCGAGGCTCGGCAGAACGCCCTCGATCTGCTTGCGATGCGGCTCGAGGAAGCTGGGCAGCTTCAGGTCCCGTCCGAGCGTCGCGACGGGTTCGTCGACGGCGAAGCCGGGGATATCAGTCGCGATCTCGAACAGCACGCCGCCGGGCTCGCGGAAGTAGATCGAGCGGAAGTAGTTGCGATCCCGCTGCTCGGTCGGGTGCAGGCCGTGATCGCTGACGAGCCTCTCGGCCATCTTGCCCTGCTCGGCATCATCGGCCGCACGAAAGGCGATGTGATGGACGGAGCCGCCGCCCTGATGGCCGCGCAGAAAGCCCTTGGCCTCGTAGATGTCGACGACGCTGCCTTCGGCATCGCCCGGCGCCTTGAAGCGGATCACCGAGCCTTCGCGGCCGGTCTCCTTGAAGCCGAGCACGTCGGTGAGGACGGAAGCCGTCTTCGCGGCGCTGTCGAGCAGCAGGGTCACGCCGTGGAATCCTCGGATCGCGTGCTCGGCCGGCACCTCGCCATTGCTCCAGCCCGGCTCGTTCTCGGCGCCGGGGATGCCGACGAGCGCGAGCGCCATACCGTCAGGATCGGTGAACGGCAGCACGGATTCGCCGAAGCGCTTTTCCAGCGCCTCGTAGGCGACGCCCTTCTCGGTAAAGCGCTGGGTCCAATAGCCGAGCGAGCGCTGCGGCACGCGGAAGGCGGTCTGATGGGTCTCACCGACGCCGCGGCGCCCGGGGGACACGCCGGCCCAGGGGAAGAAGGTCAGGATGGTGCCGGGACGGCCGGTCTCGTCGCCATAGTAGAAGTGATAGGTGCCGGGATCGTCGAAATTGACCGTCTTCTTGACGAAGCGCAGGCCGAGATCCCTGGTGTAGAAGCCGAAATTGCGGATGGGGTCGCCGGCAATCGCGGTGACATGGTGCAGTCCAGACATTGTCGTCCTCCTGGTCGTGGGGAGCGGTCTTGCTCTGGCGGAAATATTGTTCCGCTTTGGATTGAAGACAATCCGTGCAAATATGTCGGCTATGTCTACGATTTGGAAACAATCGCCAGGGCGGGCCCTTGGATAAGGTCGCCAGCCTCCGGGCCTTCGTGAAGGTGGTCGAAAGCGGCAGCTTTGCCGAAGCCGGGCGGCAGCTGCGCCTGTCGCGCTCGGCGATCAGCAAATACATCGCCGACCTCGAGGAGAGCCTGGGCGTCCAGCTCCTGAACCGGACCACCCGCCACGCCAGCCCAACCGAAAACGGCCAGCGCTATTTCGAGCGCGCGGTGGTGATCCTCTCGGAGATCGAGGCCGCCGACCAGGCGGTGACGCAGGCCCAGTCGGCGCCGCGTGGACTGCTCCGCGTCAACGCGCCGATGTCGTTCGGCACGATGCAGCTCGGGCCCGTGCTCGCCGATTTCATGGCGCGCTATCCGGAGCTTCAGCTCCAGATCGTGCTCAGCGACGATTTGCTCGATCCCGTACAGGACGGCTTTGATGTGACGCTGCGGATTGCGGATTTGGAATCGTCGAGCTTGATCGCGCGAAAAATCATGCCGGTGCCGCGCATGATCTGCGCCTCGCCCGGTTATCTCGCGTATCACGGGTCGCCAAGGCATCCGCAGGATCTGCGCGAGCATGTCTCGCTCACTTACGGCTTCCTGCTGACGGGCAATCAGTGGAAGCTGTCCGGCCGCGATGGCGATCACTGGATCCAGCCGTCCTGGTCGCTCTGCGTCAACAATGCCGAGGTGCTGCGCGATGCCGCGATCAAGGGCAGGGGCCTCGCGCTACTGCCCGAGTTCATCGCCGCGGATGCGTTGAAGAAGGGTGAACTGCAGATCGTTCTGGACGATTATTCCGCGCCGCCGCTGGCGCTCTATGCGGTCTATCCGCCGACGCGGCATCTGTCAGTGAAGGTGCGGCTGTTCATCGATTTTCTGGTCGAGCGCTTTGGGCGGGAGGATGAAGCGGGCGTGCGGAGGTGGTGAAGTTGCCGCGTAGAATCGTTGTGCAGCCACCCTGTCGATGTCCGCGGGATCCCAAACAGCAGTGGAGAACGGGGCCAGCGTGAGGCCGAAATTTCCGCCGCACGACGTTCCTGAAGGCTCCCCAAGTGCGCACCGAGATGGTTGCCGCGCTTATTAGGCCGATCGTCTTTCAGTATCTGACTGAGGTCAAGGATGGAATCGTTGCAAATGCTGCCACGGCGACTGTGACTGCTTCGGGCGTTCTGCTTGGATACGGCTTCAAGGCACTGCTTGGGCTATAAGCTCGTAGCTCGTGGGACGAGTCGAGCCCTTGCGAAACCCTCTCTCTCGATCACCGCTCGTCGATGACATCGGTCGTATCCATGCATTTCAGGAGACGTCGCGCGAAGCATCCGCGCGGGACCAACGTCGTGACGATACGCAGTCATGGCACGAACCTACGCGAAATAATTGCGGTAGCTTTCGCAAACAATCCTACGCGCCGACGGGCGAACCCTACTTCAGGCTGATGAACCGCGATGGACCCGGCACCATTGTTTTCTTGAGATCTGCGACCAGGGGCGCAGCATCAGGCTGCAAAAGCTCGGCCCTGGTCGCGAGCAGGCGCATGATCTCCCAATCCTGCTTCGCAAGCGAATATCGGAGCGGCTCGATGCGTTCCTTATAGAACTGCAGGAACAGCGATCGGGCGGTCGGATCCTTGAGCCGATGGCCGGGCACTTCGGCATTGACGTCGAGGAGTTCTGCGGCGAGCGCCTTTTGCAGCAGCTCCAGGGCTCGCGCGCTCAGAGGGTTGGGGCCATCGTCCCTGTAGCCGGCACTGCTGACGGCATCGAGAAAGGCCCAGGCCTGGTCTGGCTCAAGCGGATGCGGTCCAGCGATGCGCTTGTCGATATCATCGGCCCATCCCTGCATTTCGCGCGCAAACGTCTGCTCGCGGCGCTCTGCTTGCGCCTGGCTTGCAACGTGCTCGGCGGTACGGCGCTCCTTCTGAACCGTTTGCGGCACAAATCCGGACAGCGCCGTCAACGCGACCAGGACAAGCGCCAGTGTCGTGCCCCGCGTCGTCGCGGCAGGAACCCGCCAACAGAGCGCGAGGACGGCAGCCGTGAGCACGGCAATCGTGACGAGAGCAGCAAGCGTCAGGTGATCGAGCTCGGCGGCCCCCTCCAGGAGCAGGTTGTCCAACCTGAAACGGATGACATTGAACGCGCTCGCGAACGCGACGACGATTTGGAGGGCAGGAAGAGGCCAGCGCATGGCGATCTGTCGTTGCAAAATGTCCCGCCGGAAACATCGATGGGTGCTTTCCGACGACCTACTCGCATGGAAGGCACCGGTGCGTGATACCTCGCGCGGTCCGAGGCTGAGGTTTTCATTTGACGCGGACAGCGCAAGCAAGGTTCATTTGGGCTGTACGCTAGCCGTGAAGCTGCGCGTTGAGCCCGCCCCAATTGCCTTTGCGTCTTGTTGCCTCGAGAGCGCCGCTCTGCGAATTGCGACGGAAGAGCAGGCCTCTTTCGCCGGACAGCTCCTTGGCTTTCACGACCCGGCCATCTTCCAACAGGATGCGCGCGCCTGCCGTGACGTAACAGCCGGCTTCGACGATGCAATCGTCGCCCAGTGAAATGCCGATGCCGGCGTTGGCTCCGATCAGGCAGCGCTCACCGACCGTGATCTTCTCTTTCCCGCCTCCCGAAAGCGTCCCCATGATCGACGCGCCGCCGCCGATGTCGCTGCCGCTTCCCACCACCACGCCGGCGCTGATGCGCCCCTCGACCATGCAGGGACCGAGCGTGCCCGCATTGAAATTGCAAAAGCCTTCATGCATGACCGTTGTGCCCGCAGCCAGGTGGGCGCCGAGCCTGACCCGATCCGCATCAGCAATCCTCACATCCGCAGGCGTCACATAATCGGTCATGCGCGGAAACTTATCGATTCCCGCCACCTCGAAGGGGAGGGCACGCTTTCGCGCCAGGAGGCGCGCTTCCGGGACGCGGACGGGGTCACACGGACCTGATGTCGTCCAGGCAACGTTGGGCAACAGACCGAATATGCCGTCGAGGTTCAGGCCATTCGGCTGGACCAGCCGGTGGCTCAGCAGATGAAGCCGCAAATAGGCGTCGTGCACGTCCGTCGGTGCGGATGCGAGGGAGCCAATCTCTGTCCGGATGGCAACGATGTCGACATTGCGGATGTCGTCGTGGCGCGCATATCCGTCGGCGGACGACCCCAACGATTTGACGATCTCCTCGTTCGTGAGCCGGACCGTTGCCGCCTTGCCGTCCTCCGCAACCAGGGTCGGCTGAAGAAACCAGGAATCCAGCACGCGGCCGTCCGCGGCAATCGTCGCAAAGCCTTCGCCCCGCGCGCCCTTGAGCTCCATCGTCACGTGAATTCCTCCCCCTGCAATCTTTCACGCCGTGGATACGCGAGTTCTCGCCAGGGGGAAAGCCGGGCTGAGGTGCGTCAGCCCGGCTTGTCGGCTTATTTCTTGCCGTCGAGGAACGCGCGGACCGCCTTGATGGTCGCGGCCGGATCTTCCTCCATGAGCCAGTGCCCGGCGCCGGGAATCACCACCTCGGTGACGTCGGTCGCCGCGTTCCGCATCACGACAGCTTCCATCTTGCCGAAGGATTTCTCGCCGCCGATGGCGAGCACGGGCATGGTCAGCTTGGTCGCGATCGCCTTCTTGTTGTCTTCGGCGTCGGTGCGGATCGCCCTGAATTGCGCGAAGGCGGCATGCATCGCGCCCGGCCGCGCATAGAGCTCCGCGTAATGACGGCGCGTCGCTTCCGTGACTTTCGACGCCGTGCCTGCGAACTCGTTCCAGAAGCGGTCGAGATAGATGCGCTCGCGCCCCCTGACCAGCCGCTCCATGTCGGGGCCGCCGAAATCGAAGTGCCAGAGCTGCGGGCTGCGCACGATCTCGTCCCACGGCGGCACGCCGGGCACCGGGGCATCCATGACGACCAGCTTTTCGGTCAGGTCGCGGTATCGCGCCGCATAGGCATAGGCCACCATGGTCCCGATATCGTGTCCGATGACGACGGCCTTCTCGATGCCCAGCGCTTGCAAGACGCCGCGCATGTCGGCGGCCTGGGTCCATTTGTCATAGCCGCTCTCGGGCCTTGCCGAGAGGCCCATGCCGCGCAGGTCCGGCACGACCACGGTGTGGTCGCGCACAAGATCCGCGCCGAGCTTGTCCCACATGTCGCCGGTGTCGCCAAATCCGTGGATCAGGATCACGGCGGGTCCCTTGCCGCCGACGCGCACATGAATTTGCGTGCCGTTGGCCGGGACGGTCTTGACCTGGAAGGTTGACGGGAACGCCCCCTCGGCATGGGCGCCAGGCGCGAGCAGCATGAGGAGAATGGCGAGGCATCTTGCGCGCACGGGTGGCTCCTGTGATTCCTGATTTCAGTGTGTAGCCGTACGTTCCTGGGCCGGTGCGAGCATATTGTCCAGCGCCCTCGTCGACGCCGCGCAAAGCGCTGCGTCAGCAAGATACTCGATTCCTTCGCTTCGCTCGCAATGACGATGATAGCTCGGGCGACCGACTACCGCTTTAGCGTGAATTCGTCCGGGTTGCGGCGGCTTTCCCACTTCGCCCGCTCGAGCTCGGGCTGGTCGCACTCCGCCTCGGGATAACCGATGCAGAGATAGGCGATGAATTTCCAGGAGGCGGGCACGTCGAGCACCGCATGGATGCGTTCCGGACTGAGGATCGAGACCCAGCCAATCCCAATTCCTTCGGCGCGCGCGGCGAGCCACATTGCGGTGATGGCCGCGACCACGGAATATTCCGTCGTCTCCGGCATGGTGGCGCGGCCGAGACCATGGCCGATGTCGCTCGCCTTGTCGGCGAAGATGGCCAGGTGGCAGGGAGCCTGTTCGAGGCCTGAGAGCTTGAGCGCGGCATAGCGGCTGGCGCGCTCGCCGGAATAGCAATTCAGCGCCTCGGCGTTGCACGCCCTGAAATCGTCGATCACGGCCCGACGCCGCGCGGCATCGTCGACCATGACGAAGCGCCACGGCTGACTCAGGCCGACCGACGGCGACAGGCAGGCCGTCTCGATCAGCCGCTCCACGGCGCCGTCGGGCAGCGCTGTGGTACGAAAGTGGCGCACGTCGCGGCGCCACACGAACAGCTCGCGCAATTGCCGGCGGAAGGTATCGTCGAACTCGACCACGGCTCATCCTCCCGCATGAAGGAAGGCTGCGGCAACCAGCAGAATCAGGATCTCGCACGCCTGCTCGAACGCGCCGAGGATATCGCCGGTTTGTCCGCCGATCTGACGGATCGCGAGCCGCGCCAGCGTCAACCCCGCAATCGACAGCAGGACCAGGCCGACCAGCGCCTTGGCAGGCCCGAGCGCAAGGGCAAGCGCGAGCGTTCCAACAGCGAAGGCGATGGCGACACTGCGGCCCGGCGGCGTGCCAGCACTGGCCGCAAGTCCATCGCGTCGCGCCGGGGGCACCAGCGACATGAAGGCCGGCACGCCCGCGCGTGACGCGGCATGTGCCGCGATCAATGCGAGCATCACGCCCCACGGACTGGCGATCGCGACCAGCGCGCTCCAGCGCAAGCCGAACGACAGGATCAGCGCGCAGACGCCATAGGTCCCGATCCGGCTGTCGCGCATGATCTCCAGCTTGCGCTCGCGCGTGTATCCACCGCCGAGACCATCGGCGGTGTCGGCGAGCCCATCCTCATGCAGCGCGCCGGTGACGAGGGCTGTCGTTGCCAGTGTGAGCAAGGCGGCGAGATTGGGCGCGAGGCCAAGGCGGATCGCGATCTTGTAGGCCAGTGCGCCCGCAAGCCCCACCAGCAGTCCCGCAACCGGCAGCGCCCAGGTTGCGCGTGCGATGGCGCCGTCGCCTGATGGCTTCGACGAGGCCACCGGCATGATCGTGACGAAAGACGCAGCGATCCTGAGATCAGCGACGACGTCTTTCAGGATGTCGGCGCGCGGCGTCATTTCAGCTTCATCGGCAGGCCGGCGACCACGAACTCGACCTTATCGGCGACATCAGCAATTGTCTGGTTCATGATGCCGGCGGCATCGCGATAGCTGCGCGCCAATGCGTTGTCCGGCACGATGCCAAGTCCGACCTCGTTGGTGACAAAGATGACGGGGCTCTTGAGGCGGGGCAGGGCAGCGGCGAGCTCGCTCACCTCGCGCTCCCAATCGCGCTCCGCATGCATGAGGTTGGAGAGCCACAGCGTCAGACAATCCACCAGCCTTGCGCCGCCGCCATCGCTCGCGACGAGCGCGGGCACGAGGTCGAGCGGCGCCTCGCGCTCGATCCAACCGGTTCCGCGTCGCGCGCGATGCCCAGCTATGCGTGCTTCCATCTCGACATCGAGCGCCTCGGCCGTAGCGATGTAGATCGGCGGCTGGTCCGGAAAGCTGCGCGCAAGCGCTTCCGCGCGGACGCTCTTGCCCGATCGCGCTCCGCCCGTGATCAAGATGACGGCCATCAAAATCTCCTGTGGGCCTGACTAATCACCAATCGCGGCCAAAGACAAAGCCGAAATCAGGGATCCGGGGGCTTGCGTTCAACCCTTGCTTTGCGCAACAGGGGCGGAGCAGGAGGCGGGCATGGGTTTTGCGGGCGCGATGGTGGTGGCGATGGCGGTGGATGCCTTCACGGGCTGGCCGTCACCGCTGTTCGCGCGGATCGGCCATCCCGTGACTTGGCTGGGCCGGTTGATCGGTGTCATCGATCGCGGCTGGAATCGCGCCTCCGATCCGCCGGCGGTTCGCCGAGTGGCTGGTGTCGCTGGCGCGCTGTCCGTGATCGCGCTGGCGGTTGGGCTCGGTTGGCTGCTTCAGGTCCTACTTCCCTCGGGGTGGATTCAGATCGTGCTGGTCAGCGTCCTGGCGTGGCCGCTGGTCGCGCTGCGCTCGCTGCACGATCATGTCGCTGATGTCGCAACTCCTTTGCAGGCAGGCGACATCGGCGGCGCGCGCGAAGCGGTCTCGCGCATCGTCGGCCGCGATCCCGCCGCGCTCGATGAGTCCGGCATCGCGCGTGCGGCGATCGAGAGTCTCGCGGAGAATGCCTCGGACGGAATCGTCGCCCCAGTGTTCTGGGGCACGCTGTTCGGCTTGCCCGGCATCCTCGGCTACAAGGCGATCAACACGCTGGATTCCATGATCGGCCATCGCAACGAACGTCACGAGGCGTTTGGCTGGGCGGCTGCGCGCATCGACGATGTCGCAAACTTCATCCCGGCGCGGCTGACGGGATTCCTGTTCGTGCTGCTGGCAGCGCGGCGAACGGAGGCGCTGTCGTGCATGACGCGCGATGCGCGCCGCCATCGCTCGCCCAATGCCGGCTGGCCGGAAGCCGCGATGGCCGGCACGCTCGGCGTACGGCTCAGCGGGCCGCGCATCTATCACGGCAATGCGACCGACGAGCCCTGGCTCAACGAAGGCGCGCGCGATCCGCATGCCGAAGACATCTCCGAGGCGCTGGCGATCTACCGACGCGGTATGTTGCTACTCGCAGGTGTCCTTGCGATCCTGGCCATCGCATGAAAGAACGGGGCATGCGTGAGCACGGTGGAAATCTCGATCTGGCCCAGCAGCGTTTTGGCGGGCGCGCGGAAGACTGGATCGATCTGTCGACCGGGATCAATCGGCTGCCTTATCCCATCGGCGACATCGCCGCGCATCATTGGCGGGCGCTGCCGTCGCGATCCGAGATCGAGGCGCTGCACCAGGCCGCCCGGCAGGCTTATGGCACGAAGGCTGCGATCGTCGCGATGGGCGGAGCGCAGGCTGTCATTCAGTTGCTGCCACAACTCACGCCGCCTGGAAAGGCGAGTATCCTCGCGCCAACCTATAATGAATATGCGCCGGTTCTGTCGGCCGCGGGATGGCAGGTCGAAGAGGTCAGGGAGCTCGATGCGCTGGCGGGGGCCAATCTTGCCATCGTCGTCAATCCCAACAATCCGGACGGCCGCCGTTGTCTCCCAGCAGATCTGCTCGCGCTGTTGCCGCGCGTCGGTCGCCTCGTCATCGACGAGAGTTTTGCCGATCCCGTTCCCGAGCTCTCGCTCGCAGCAGAAGCGGACCGATCGGGGCTGACAATCCTGCGCTCGTTCGGCAAGTTCTATGGTCTTGCCGGGCTGCGGCTCGGCTTCGCGATCGGCCATGCGGATGACGTGGGCAAGCTCGCAGCCATGTCCGGTCCATGGCCGGTGTCGGGGGCGGCGATCTCGATCGGCTGCCGTGCGTTGTGCGATGACGTCTGGGCCAAGGCGACGTCAGCGCGGCTCGTGCGGGATTGCGCCCGCCTCGATAAGATGGCGCAAGGGCAGGGCTGGCGGCTCGTCGGTGGCGCGCCGCTGTTCCGTCTTTACGAAACCCCGGACCCGCTTGCCGCACAGGACAAGCTCGCTCGGGGCCATATCTGGTCGCGTGTGTTTGCCGACCATCCAACATGGTTGCGCCTCGGGCTTCCGGGTCCTGAGGCCGAATGGACACGTCTCGCAGACGTCCTAGCGCGCTAGCGCGAGCAGGCCTTCCACGTCGAGATGCTGTTCGATGTGATCGGCGAGGGCGTCGAGGGCGCTCTCGACCCTGGCGTGATAGGGCTCTTCGCCCGGGGTAATGTTGAGCTTGGCCAAATACGCCTTGCGGAAATCATCCGACGTGAACAGGCCGTGCAGATAGCTGCCCTGCACACGGCCGTCGGGCGAGATCGCGCCTTCCGGTTCGCCGTTCAGTCTTGCGAACGGGCGCGCGCGGTCCGGACCATCGGTGCTGCCGATGTGGATCTCATAAGCCTGGATCGGCTGATCCGTCGCCGCATGCACGGCCGCAACGCGCGTCAGCGTCTTCTGCGGGCTCATCAGCGTCGTGACATCCAGCAGGCCGAGTCCCGGCGTTTCGCCCGCGGGACCTTCGATGCCCTCGGGGTCGGCAACGCTGCGGCCCAGCATCTGATAGCCGCCGCAGAGACCGAGTACATGGCCGCCCCTGCGGTGATGCGCCAAGAGGTCGATGTCCCAGCCCTGCGCGCGCAGGAAGGCAAGATCGCCGCAGGTGGATTTTGAGCCGGGAATGATGACGAGCCTGACATCGCCCGGGATCGCTTCACCCGGACGCACCATCACGAGATCGACTGAAGGCTCGAGCTTGAGCGGATCGAGATCGTCGAAATTGGCGATCCGCGACAGCGCGAGGCAGGCGAGCTTGGTCCGGCCGGGCTTGCGCGCATCACTCAGACCCAGCGCGTCCTCGGCCGGCAGCTCGCTAGCACGTGCAAACCAGGGCAGCACGCCGAACCCGCGCCATTCCGTCTTCTGTTCGATGAGCTTGTAGCCGTCATCGAACAACGTGGGATCGCCGCGGAACTTGTTGATGACAAAGCCCTGGATCATCGCGGCATCGTCAGGGTCGATCACCGTCTTGATGCCGACGAGCTGGGCGATGACGCCGCCGCGATCGATGTCGCCGACCAGCACGACCGGCACATCGGCCTTGCGCGCAAAGCCCATATTGGCGATGTCGGCCTTGCGCAGATTCACCTCGGCCGGGCTGCCGGCGCCTTCCACCAGAACCAGATCGGCGCGCGCCTTCAGCCGCCCGAAGCTCTCAAGCACCGCGCCCATCAGCGACGGCTTCATGGCCGCATAGTCGCGCGCTCGCGCGGTTGCGATGCGCTTGCCCTGCACGATGATCTGCGCGCCGACATCGGTCTCGGGCTTGAGCAGCACCGGGTTCATGTCGGTGTGCGGCTCGACGCCGGCGGCGAGCGCCTGCAGCGCCTGCGCCCGGCCGATCTCGCCGCCATCGACGGTGACGGCGGCATTGTTCGACATATTCTGCGGCTTGAAGGGGAGCACGCGCAAGCCGCGCCGCGTGAAGGCGCGCGCAAGGCCGGCGACGATGAGCGATTTGCCCACGTCCGATCCGGCTCCCTGGATCATCAGCGCGCGTGCCATCGTGTCTTCAGAACTCGACGCCGGCCTGCGCCTTGATGCCGGAGCGGAACGGATGTTTCACCAGCGTCATCTCGGTGACGAGATCGGCGATCTCGATCAGCTCGTCCTTGGCGTTGCGCCCGGTGAGCACGACATGCGTCATCGGCGGCTTCGAGGTCCTCAGGAAATCGACCACCTCGGCGATATCGAGATAATCGTAACGCAGCGCGATGTTGATCTCGTCGAGCACGACCATGCGCAAATTGGAATCCGATATCAGCTCCTTGGCCTTCTCCCAGCCGGCGCGCGCGGCGGCGATATCGCGGGCGCGGTCCTGGGTCTCCCAGGTAAAGCCTTCGCCCATGGCGTGGAACTGACAGAGCTCGCCGAAATGGCCGGTGAGCAGCCGCCGCTCGCCGGTATCCCAGGCGCCCTTGATGAACTGCACGACGGCGCAGGGGAAACCATGGGCGACGCAGCGCACGATCATGCCGAAGGCCGAGGAGGATTTGCCCTTGCCGGCGCCGGTGTGGACGATGATCAGGCCCTTTTCGCCGCTCTTGGTCGCCATGATCTTGTCGCGGGCGACTTTGATCTTCGCCATTTTCGCGGCGTGCTTTGCGTCAGTCTTGGCGTCGACTTCGTCGGCGGTCTGGGTATCCGGTTCAGGCGTCATGGGACGACAGTCCTTCGGCTTGACAAGAGGCGGCCACCGGCAAATGGTGGCCCTGCGTTGGTTCCTGTCCTATGACAGGCGAAGAGGGAATGCGATAGGGTCCGAATCGGCAGGATTTGGGTCCAAAATGCAGCCGCCCCCGCGACCGTGACCGGAGAGATGCCCGAAGCCACTGATCCCCCCAGGGATCGGGAAGGCGGGGATCGAAGGGCAAAGACCCTGCTCCGCAAGCCGGGAGACCTGCCAGCGCGGACGAGTTTTGGACCGGCGGACGGGGTGTTCCGCGACGGGGAAGCGGCCTCGCAAGTCAGGGTCCGTGCGCCTCTTCGCCTCCCGCTGAACTTTCTGGAAGAGGCGATGACCGTCACACTTCATGTCTGCATCACCTGCCGCGCCGGCCAGACGCTGGGCGAGGGCGAGCTCACGCCCGGCAAGCGTCTGCATGGCGCAATCCTGGAAGCCGGCGTGCCCGAGGGCGTCAGCGTGGTTCCCGTCGAATGCCTCTCTGCATGCAGCCAGGGCTGCTCGGTCGCGCTCAGCGCACCCGGCCGCTGGTCCTATGTCTATGGCCGGCTGTCGGATGCGAATGCGCAGGACGTGGTCGCTGGCGCCGCCGCCTATGCCGCGGCGCCCGATGGACTGGTGCCCTGGCGCAGCCGGCCGGAAATCTTCCGCAAGCAATCGCTTGCCCGCATTCCCCCCGTTGTCGCGTTGCCGGAGGCCGCCGAATGAACTCGCTCGCAAAAGTCCCGGTCACTGTTGTCACGGGTTTTCTCGGCTCCGGCAAAACCACGCTGATCCAGCATTTGCTCAGCAATGCAGGCGGCAAGAAGCTCGCGGTGCTCGTCAACGAGTTCGGCAGCGAAGGCGTCGACGGCGAGATCCTGAAGTCCTGCGCCGATGCCAATTGCCCGGAAGAGAACATCGTCGAGCTCGCGAATGGCTGTATCTGCTGCACCGTTGCCGACGATTTCATTCCGACCATGGAGCAATTGCTGGCGCGCCCGGTGCGCCCCGATCACATCCTGATCGAGACGTCGGGGCTGGCGCTGCCGAAACCGCTGCTCAAGGCATTCGACTGGCCGGAGATCCGCTCGCGCATCACGGTTGACGGCGTGATCGCGCTGGCCGACGCCGAGGCCGTCGCCGCCGGCCGCTTCGCGCCGGATCCGGATGCAGTGGAGGCGCAGCGCGCGGCGGACGAGAATCTCGATCACGAGACGCCGCTGTCCGAAGTGTTCGAGGACCAGATCGCCTGCGCCGATATCGTGCTGTTGACCAAGGCCGATCTTGCGGGCACCGCGGGTATCGAGGCCGCCAAGGCTGCGATCACCGCCGAGATGCCACGCCGCGTGCCAATGCTGCCCGTGACGGATGGTGCGATCGATGCGCGCGTCATCCTCGGACTCGGTGCTGCCGCGGAGAACGATCTTGCCGCGCGTCCCTCGCACCATGACGGCGAGGAGGATCACGAGCACGACGATTTCGCTTCCGTCGTGATCGATCTTCCTGAAGTTGCCGACGTCGACGCGCTGGTCGCATCCGTCCAGAAGCTGGCACGCGAGCAGAATGTGCTGCGCGCCAAGGGCTATATCGCGGTTGCGGGCAAGCCGATGCGGCTGCTGCTGCAGGCCGTCGGCGAGCGCGTGCGCCATCAGTTCGACAAGCCCTGGGGGGCGGGCGCCAGGCAGTCGAAGCTCGTGGTGATCGGCGAGCACGGTGACATCGACGAGGCCGCGATCAAAGCCGGATTGGGAGTCTGATGCACGTCGTCTTCCGCGAGAGCCGTGGTCTGGAAGAGACCGCGACGCCAAGGGATATCGGCCAGGATCCGGCCGATCTCGTGGTGCTCTCATTCTCGGATTCCGATCTCGCGGCGTTCGCGGCCGGCTGGCGGCGCGGCCGCGACAGCCTGCCATCGCTGCGGCTGGCGAATCTCGCGGAACTGCGTCACCCGCTGTCGGTCGACACCTATATCGAGCGCACGCTGTCGCAGGCGCGCGGCATTTTGGTGCGTCTGATCGGGGGCGAGTCCTATTGGGCGTACGGGCTCGCAGCGCTCCAGCAGCTCGCCAAGAACCGCAACATCGTGCTGGCCGTGTTGCCGGCCGACGGCCGCGACGATTTGCGGCTCGATGCATACTCGACCTTGCCGGTCTCGACGCTGCGCCGGCTCAAGGTGCTTTGCGACACCGGCGGTCCGGTCGCGGCGCAGGCGGCGATTGCGCAGCTCGCGTTGGCCTCGGGCCTCTATGCCGGTCCTGTTACCGGCGAGATGGCTGTGCCCGAGATGGGTTTTTACGATCCGGCGCGTGGTGTCATTGCCGCGCCGGCCGAAGGCGAGGGTCAACCACGCGCGCTGGTGACGTTCTATCGCTCCTATCTCACTGCCGCGGACACCGGTCCGGTCGATGCGCTGATTGCGGCGCTGCGCGAGAAGGGGTTCGATGCCTGCAGCGTGTTCGCGGCCTCGCTGAAAGCCGCGGGCGTTGCGGATTGGCTGCGCGGCCATCTCGCCCAACGTCCTCCGGCGGCGATCGTCAACGCGACGGCGTTCTCGGCCGCGGGCGACGACGGCACGACGCCGTTCGATGCGGCATCGTGTCCGGTGTTCCAGGTCGCGCTCTCGTCGGCGCGGCGCGAAGACTGGGCGGAGTCGCTGCGCGGTCTTTCGCCCGGCGATCTCGCGATGCATGTCGTGCTGCCCGAGGTCGACGGCCGCCTGTTCGCGGGTGTGGTGAGTTTCAAATCGGCGGACACGCGCGATCCCGATCTGCAATTTTCGCATCTGGCTCACAGGCCGGATGAAGAGCGCGTGAAGGCTGTTGCCGCGCGCGTGGCGGCGTGGCATCGCCTCGCGCAGAAGCCGGCATTTGAAAAGCGGCTGGCCATCGTGCTCTCCAGCTATCCGGGCCGTCCGCATCAGATCGCGCATGCGGTTGGTCTCGATGCGCTGGCGTCGGTCGGAGCATTGGTCTCCGATCTCGCTGAGACAGGCTACGGCATTGCGCCGGTTCAAGGTCTTGGCGAGAGATTGCAGACGCGGGCTTTGACGTGGAGTGTCGCCGAATACCGTGCCGCACTCTCCTGCCTCCTGCAATCACTGCAGGACGATCTCGCGCAGGCCTGGGGCGCGCCAGAGAGTGACCCGAGCTGCCGCGACGGTGCGTTTCACTTCGCTGCGATCTCTTGCGGCCGATCAATCATTGCCGTTCAGCCCGAGCGCGGCGATGCGGCTACGCGCGATACCGACTATCACGACCTCGCTCGCACCCCGCGCCATGCCTATGTCGCGTTCTATCTCTGGCTCCGCGCGCAGGAGATCGATGCAGTCGTGCATATGGGCGCCCATGGCACCCTGGAATGGCTGCCCGGAAAATCCGTGGCGCTATCCTCAAGCTGCTGGCCTGAGGCGCTGATTGGCGATCTCCCCGTGATCTATCCCTTCATTGTCAACGATCCCGGCGAAGCGGCGCAGGCCAAGCGGCGTATCGGCGCCGTCACCATCGGCCATCTGCCGCCGCCGCTGGAAACAGCTGCGGTCCCGGAAGGCTTGCGCCGGCTCGAACGGCTGCTCGACGAATATTCGACCGCCGACGGTCTCGATCCCGCCCGCCGCCAGCGCTTGATCGCCGCGATCCGCGACGAGGCCCGGGCCGCCGGTCTCGAACACGATCTCGGCCTCGAAGCATCGGCCGCGCCGGCCGAAGCCATTCCGCGCATCGATCGCTTCGTCTGCGATCTCAAGGAAAGCCAATTCGGCGACGGCCTCCATGTGTTCGGCCGTGGCGCCTGTGGCGAAGCCGAGCGTGATGCTCTGCGGGCCGCGCTTGCAGGCCGGCGCGTTGCACCGGGCCCGTCGGGTTCGCCCTATCGCGGGCGTCACGACGTGCTGCCGACGGGACGCAATCTGTTCGCCGTCGATCCGCGCGCGGTGCCGTCGCCTTCGGCGCATGCGCAAGGCATCAAGCTCGCCGAAGAGCTGCTGCGCCGCCATCTTCAGGATCACGGCGACTGGCCGAAGGGCCTCGTCGTCGATCTCTGGGGCTCTGCGACGATGCGCACCGCGGGCGAGGAGTTTGCGATGGCGCTGCATCTGGCAGGTCTCGCGCCGCGCTGGGACCATGCCTCCGGCCGCGTCACCGGCTACGACATCATTGCGCCGGCCGAGCTTGGCCGTCCCCGCATCGACGTGACACTGCGCGTGTCGGGCCTGTTCCGCGATGTCTTCACGGGCCTCGCGCAATTGTTCGAAGCCGCTTCCGAAGCGCTCGCATCGCGCGAGGAGGAGGGCGACGATAATCCCTACCGCCACCGTGTCTCCCGCGTGTTTGCACCCCGGCCCGGACAGTATGGCGTCGGCCTCTCGGCGATCCCGGATGCCTTCACATCCGAGACGCGCGACGCGGCGGGCGAGGCCTGGCTGTCGGCCTCGTCCTGGGCATTCACAGCTGATGGCGGAATCAAGCCGGATCGCGCCGGCATCGAACAGCGGCTCGCATCGGCCGCTGCGTTCGTTCACGCCCAGGATTTGCCGGAAACAGACCTGCTGCTCGCCGCCGACTATGCTGCGCACGAAGCCGGCGTCGCGGCTGCGGCAGCCCATCTCGGTGTGTCAGGGCCATCGCTCTATCATCTCGACACGACGCGACCCGACGAGCCGCACGCGCGTACGCTGACCGAGGAAATCTCCCGCGTCGTGCGCGCGCGCGCGGCCAATCCGGCCTGGATCGCCGGCATGATGCGCCACGGCTTTCGCGGTGCCGCCGAGATCACGGCCACGCTCGAGCACATGGCCGCCTTCGCGCATCTCGCCGGCGCCGTGCCTCCGCATCTGTTCGATCTCTATTACGACGCGACGCTCGGCAATGATGATGTTCGCGCCTTCATGGCCCGGGAAAATCAGGCGGCGCTCGCCGCGATGGAAACCTGCTTCACCCGCTTGCACGAGGCCTCGCTCTGGCGAACGCGCCGTAATTCGATCGCGGCTGCGCTGAAGGAGGCGTCGTGAGCGCGGCTTCGGTCAAGGGCTGGTGCCCCGGCGCTATTAGGCCGATGCCATCGGGCGACGGGCTCGTGGTCCGCGTCCGTCCGTTCGGCGGGCGGCTCGACGCGGCGCAGGCTGCCGGACTTGCTGACCTCGCCGAGCGTCATGGCAACGGGCTGATTGACGTGACTAGCCGCGCCAATCTCCAGATCAGGGGCGTCAGTGACACCAGCCACCGGCTGCTGCTCGACGGTCTTGCGCAACTGACCCTGCTCGATCCGGATGTCGGCACAGAATCCCGGCGCAATATCCTGGTCACGCCGTTCTGGCGCGACGGCGACGAGACCCAGGCGCTCGCAGCGGAGCTGGAGGAGGCGCTGGCGGACAGCATGCTTGAGCTGCCTATGAAATTCGGCTTCGCCATCGATGACGGCAAGTCGCGCGTGCTTGCCGGTAATTCCGCCGACGTGCGGATCGAGCGTGATGCTGCCGGCGGTCTCCTCGTGCGCGCGGAGGGCGCCAGACTCGGCCGCAGCGTCGCACGCGGCGAAGCTGTCGCGACTGCGCTTGCCGTTGCGCGCTGGTTCGTCGCCTCCGGCGTCAAGAACAGACGAGGGCGGATGGCAACGCATCTTGCCTCCGGCGCAAAATTGCCCGAGGCGCTGCGGGGCGAGACGGAGCCTGCGCCGATCATGGCCGCCGCGCGTCCCGGTCTCTATCCGCAGGGCGCCATGGTCGGCGTCGCCTTCGGGCAGCTGTCGCATGCGACGCTTCATCAGCTCTCCGGTTGCGGGCATGCGCTGCGGATGACGCCGTGGCGAATGGTTTTGAGCGAGGGCAAGCGGACGATGCCGTCGGCGCCCGGCCTGATCACCGAACCCTACGATCCGGCGCTGCGCGTCATCGCCTGCAGCGGCGCGCCGCGCTGTCGCGAGGCCCATGCCGATACCCGCGCGCTGGCGGCGGCGCTGGCGCACAACATCGGCGCGGCTGCGCAGCTTCACGTCTCCGGCTGCGTCAAGGGTTGTGCCCATTCCGGCACGGCGGCGATCACGCTGGTCGCGACCGCTCAAGGATTCGATCTCGTGCGTAGCGGCTCGACGCGCGACGAGCCCGTCCTGCGCGGACTCGATCGCGACGACATCATCAGCGATCCCTCCGTCCTGATGGGAGGGAACTGATGCCGCACGTTTACGAGACCGATGGCGCGGCGATCTATCGGCAATCCTTTGCGACCATCCGCGCCGAGGCTGATCTTGCGCGCTTCACACCTGACGAGGAGCAGGTGGTGGTGCGGATGATCCATGCCGCCGGCATGGTGGGCCTGGAGGCGCATATCCGGTTCACGCCTGGGATGGTGGCCGCTGCACGCGCCGCTTTGCAGAAGGGGGCGCCGATCCTGTGCGATGCGCGCATGGTGTCGGAGGGAATCACGCGCGCGAGACTGCCCGCGGCCAATGCCGTCATCTGCACGCTCGGCGACGAGACCGTGCCCGCGCTGGCGCAATCGATGCGCAATACGCGATCGGCTGCAGCGCTGGAGCTGTGGCGGCCGCACCTCGATGGAGCGATCGTTGCGATCGGCAATGCGCCGACGGCACTGTTTCACCTGCTCAACATGCTGGAGGACCAGAATTGTCCGCGGCCGGCAGCGATCATCGGCTGCCCGGTCGGCTTCGTCGGTGCGGCCGAATCCAAGGCCGCGCTGATGGCTGATCCGCCCGTGCCCGCGTTGACGGTCGAAGGCCGCCTCGGTGGCTCCGCGATCACGGTGGCCGCCGTGAACGCGCTCGCGAGCCGGAGCGAATAGTCATGGGACGCATCATCTGCTGCGGTCTCGGCCCCGGCGATCCCGATCTCATGAGCGTGCGCGCCGATCGAACCGTGCGTGCCGCGAAACATGTCGCCTATTTCCGCAAGAAGGGGCGGCCCGGCCAGGCGCGGCGCATCGTCGAAGGCATGCTGGCGGCTGACGTCACCGAGTATCCGATGGAATATCCGGTGACCACGGAGATCGCGTTTGACAGTGCCGAATACGTCCAGCTGCTGGCGGGGTTTTACGACGAATGGGCCGAGCGGCTGGCGCGGCTGTCGCGCGCGGTCGACGTCGTCGTGCTCTGTGAGGGCGATCCCTATTTTTACGGCTCCTTCATGCATCTGCACACGCGCCTGCTGGGCCGCTCCGAGATCGAAGTGATCGCCGGCATTCCCGGCATGGTCGGCTGCTGGAACGGCGTCGGCCAGCCGATCGCGCTCGGCGACGACGTGACGACGGTGCTGATGGGCACGCTTCCCGAAGCCGAGCTCGAACGCCGCATGCGCGATTCCGATGCGCTGGTCGTCATGAAGACCGGCCGCAATCTCGCAAAAGTGCGCCGCGCGCTCGCATCCGCAGGCCGGCTCGACGATGCCTGGCTGGTCGAGCGCGGCACCATGCCGGGCGAGCGCGTGGTGCGGCTTGCCGAGATCGATGCCGCCGATTGTCCCTATTTTGCGATCGTGCTGGTGCATGGCACGGGCCGGCACCCGGATGCTGCCGAATGACGGGCACGCTAACCATCGCGGGCCTCGGCCCGGGTAGCGAGGCGCTGGTGACGCCGGAGGTCTCCGCTGCGCTGGCCGCCGCGACCGACATTCTGGGCTATGCGCCTTATGTGGCACGCGTCCCACCGCGGCCGGGGCTCAGGCTGCATCCCTCCGACAACCGCGAGGAGCTGCAGCGCGCGCGTGAGGCGTTGCGCCTTGCGGCCGAAGGCGGGCAGGTGGTGGTCGTCTCCTCGGGTGACCCCGGCGTATTTGCGATGGCGTCAGCCGTGTTTGAGGCACTCGAACAGGCGCCGCAATATCGGGACCTGCCGATCCGCGTGCTGCCGGGAATTACCGCAATGCTAGCCGCCGCCGCGCGCGCCGGCGCACCGCTCGGTCATGATTTCTGCGCGATCAATCTCTCCGACAATCTCAAGCCCTGGGCGGTGATCGAGAAGCGCCTGCGCCTGGCTGCGGAAGCTGATTTTTCCATCGCGATGTACAATCCGCGTTCGGCGAGCCGGCCGGGGGGATTTGGCAGCGCGCTCGCGGTGCTCAAGGAAGCCGGCTGCGGCGAGCGCCTCATGATCTTCGCGCGCGCGATCAGCGCTCCCGATGAGACAATCGTGACGGTGACGCTGGATGAGGCGACGCCCGAGATGGCTGACATGCGCACGCTCGTGATCGTCGGCAGTTCGCAGACACGCCGCGTCGGCCGCTGGGTCTACGCGCCGAGGCAGGTCCGATGACCGAGCCACCGCATCACTTCAGTGACGTTCTCCACGCGAGGCCTTTCAGGCACTTGCGGCCGGGAGATCATAATCACGGGCAGGCCGAGCAGGCGCGCGGCGTCGACCTTGGCGCGCGCGCCGTCGCCGCCGGAATTGCGGGCGACGATCCAGGCGATCTTGCGCGCGCGCAGCATCTCCAGCTCGCGGTCGACTGTGAACGGTCCGCGCGACACGATCAGTTCGGCCGCCAACGGCAGGGGCGCCTGGGGCGGATCGACGAAGCGCAGCGTGTAGGCATGCTGCGGCCGGCGCGCGAACGGCGCGATGTGCTGGCGGCCGATGGCAAGGAACACGTTCGAGGGCGCTTCGGGCAGCGCGGCGACCGCTGCGTCGACATCAGCCACCTCGATCCAGATATCGCCGGGCGCCTTGCTCCAGGGCGCGCGCTCCAGCGCGATGAGCGGCGTGCCGGTTTGCGCGCAGGCTTCGATGGCGTTGCGACTCATCTCGGCCGCAAAAGGATGAGTCGCATCGATCACATGCGTGATGCCTTCGCGCTTGATGGTATCGGCAAGTCCGCTCGCGCCGCCGAAGCCGCCGATGCGCGTCGGCAGGGGCTGATCCGCCGGGGCGCGGGTGCGGCCGCCATAGGAATAGACGGCATCGATGCCGGCGCGCGCGATCTCCGCGGCGAGCACGTTCGCATCGGCAATTCCGCCCAGAATAAGGGCGCGCGTCATGTCTGATCCCTGGCTGACCATCATCGGTATTGGCGAAGATGGCCTTGCCGGGCTGTCCGAGGCAAGTCGAAAGGCACTCGCCGACGCAGAAATTGTGTTTGGCGGTGAGCGGCACCTCGCACTTGCAGATGCCGGAAGCCGTGGCCGCGCGTGGTCGGTGCCATTCGATGCGAAGATCGTGTTGAGCTGCCGCGGGCGACCGACGGCGGTGCTCGCCTCCGGCGATCCGTTCTGGCATGGCGCCGGTGCAGGTCTTGCCGAGAAGCTGCGGGACGACGAATGGATCGCGCATCCGGCGCCATCGACCTTCTCGCTCGCTGCCGCGAGGCTGGGCTGGCGCCTCGAAGCAACCGCCTGCCTGGGTCTCCACGCCGCACCCTTCGAGCGTCTTGTTCCGCATCTGGCGCAAGATGCGCGCATCATTTGCCTCGTGCGCGACGGGAAGGCCGCCGGTGAGCTCGCCAAATGGCTGACCCGACGCGGATGGGGCGCCTCGCTTCTCTGGTCTCTCCGGGCACTCGGCGGTCCGCGAGAATCCATCGATCAGCACCGCGCCGATCTGTTTGCTGAAGATGTTCCCGGAAACCTGGTGGCGGTGGCGGTCCAGGCGCGGGGAGGGCAGGGTCTTCCCCGCAGCTCTGGATTGTCGGACGATCTGTTCGCCCATGACGGCCAGATCACCAAGCGGCCGGTGCGCGCGCTCGCGCTTTCGGCCCTGGCGCCGCGTCCGCGCGAGCGGCTGTGGGACATCGGCGCCGGCTCGGGCTCGATCTCGGTCGAGTGGGCGCTGTGCGGTGGAACGGCAACAGCGATCGAACTGCGCGAGGATCGTGCCGCGAATATTCGCGACAATGCGGCCGCGTTCGGATTGGCGCACCGCATCACCATTCTCGCCGGAAAAGCTCCCGAAGCACTGGCTGCGTGCGAGGCACCCGATGCCGTCTTCATCGGCGGTGGTCTCGACCGCGCCATGTTCGATGTCATCTGGTCGCGGCTCAAGCCAGGCGTACGGGTCGTTGCCCATTCAGTCACGCTGGAGACGGAGGCGCTGCTCGGGGAGCTGCATCAGCAACACGGCGGCGAGTTGATGCGTGTCGAGTTTGCGCATGCCGCTCCGCTCGGCCGTTATCGCTCGTGGGAGGCGGCGCGGCCGGTGGCGCAGTGGAGTGTGGTGCGATGAAGGTCGCCGGGCTCGGATTCAAAAAGGACGTGACGCTCGCCTCGTTGCGCGAAGCGCTAGCAGCAGCCGGCGGTCCCAATGGCCTCACGGCTGTGGCGACCGTGAGCGAAAAGGCCGATGCAGAGGCCCTGAAGCAGCTCGCGCGCGAGTGCGGCGTGCCGATCAAGGCGGTACCGGCCGATGAACTCGCGCGGATCGACACGCCTACGCAGTCGGAGCTCGTCGTCGAAAAGTTCGGCACCGGCTCCGTTGCCGAGGCGGCGGCACTCGCAGCAGCCGGCGCTCGCGCGCGGATTATCGCGACGCGGGTCGTCTCGCAGGATCGCACCGCGACCGCCGCGATTGCCGAAGGAGACGGCCCATGACCGTGCATTTCATCGGCGCCGGGCCGGGCGCACCTGACTTGCTGACCCTGCGCGGGCGCGATTTGATCGCCGCCTGCCCGGTCTGCCTCTATGCGGGATCGCTGGTGCCCGAGGGCGTGCTGGCGCATTGCCCGCCCGGCGCGCGCATCGTCAACACCGCGCCGCTGTCGCTCGACGAAATCATCGCCGAGATCTCAGCCGCGCACGCAGAGGGCAAAGATGTCGCGCGACTGCATTCCGGCGATGTCTCGATCTGGTCGGCGATGGGCGAGCAGCTTCGCCGCCTGGGCGCGCTCGGCATATCCTTCACGGTAACCCCGGGCGTTCCCTCGTTCTCCGCCGCAGCGGCCGCGCTTGAGGCTGAGCTGACGTTGCCTGGACTTGCCCAGACTGTCGTGCTGACGCGCACGCCTGGCCGCGCCAGTGCAATGCCTGAAGGCGAGAAGCTCGCCGCATTCGCCGCGACCGGCGCGGTGCTCGCCATCCATTTGTCGATTCATATGCTCGACCAAGTCGTCGCCGAGCTGACGCCACATTACGGCGCGGATTGCCCGGTTGCCATCGTCTGGCGCGCGAGCTGGCCGGACCAGCGCATCGTTCGTGCCACGCTCGCAACGGTCGATGCGGCTGTCGGCACCGAGATGGAGCGCACCGCGCTGATCCTGGTCGGCAAGACACTTGGCGCCGCGGATTTCGACGAGAGCCGCCTTTACGCTGCCGACTACGATCGCCGCTATCGGCCTGTTGGTGCCGAGCCGCGCTTTCCGGAGGTGTCGTGATGGCGGCAGGCTTTGTGATTTCTGCGCCGGCTTCGGGCGTCGGCAAGACCACGCTGACGCTGGCGCTCGCGCGTGCCTGGCGCCTTCGCGGCTTGAACGTGCAGTGTTTCAAGAGCGGCCCTGATTATATCGATCCTGCTTTCCATGCCGCGGCCACGGGGCGCGCCTCGGTCAATGTCGATAGCTGGGCGATGGATCGCGCCATGATTTCGCATCTCGTCAGCCGGGGCGTTGATGCCGACATCGTGCTGGCGGAGGGCTCGATGGGCCTGTTTGACGGTGTCGCGGCGCGCGGTGTTTCCGGCACCGGTGCCACCGCCGATATCGCCGAGATGCTGGGCTGGCCGGTGGTTCTGGTGATCGATCCCTCCGGGCAGGCGCAGACCGCGGCGGCGATTGCCGCGGGCCTGCGCGATTATCGCGACGGTGTGCGCCTTGCGGGCATCGTGCTCAACCGCGTCGCCAGCCCGCGCCACGAGGACCTTGTGCGGCGCGCGGTCAACGATGCCGGCATTGCCGTGTTCGGCGCGCTGCCGCGCCATGCCGAGATCAGCCTGCCGAAGCGGCATCTCGGCCTGGTGCAGGCCGAGGAGCAGGCCGAGATCGGCAAGCTGATCGACGAGGCTGCGCGCTTCGTCGCCGAGCACGTCGATCTCGACGCGGTGGTGCGATCGGCCGCGACATGGTCGCCGCAACCGGCGGCAAACGGCCTCAAGGTGACGCCGCCCGGCCAGCGCATCGCGCTCGCCCGCGATGCCGCGTTCTCCTTCGTCTATCCACATATGCTGGAAGCCTGGCGTGCGGCAGGCGCGGAGATCTCCACATTCTCGCCGCTTGCGGACGAGACGCCCGATGCGAGTGCCGATGTCTGCTGGCTGCCCGGCGGCTATCCCGAGCTTCATGCCGGCAGGATCGCCGCCAACGCCCGCTTCCGCAGCGGCCTGCGGGCCTTCGCCGAGACGCGGCCCGTGCACGGCGAATGCGGGGGATACATGGTGCTGGGCACCGCTTTGACCGATGCCGACGGTATCAGGCACGAGATGACGGGCTTGCTTGGGCTCGAGACCAGCTTTGCCAAGCGCCGCATGCATCTGGGCTATCGTCTCGCCACGCTGGCTGCGCCGATGCCGGGACATGAGATCGGCGCGCGCTTGCGCGGGCACGAGTTTCACTATTCGACGATCGCCGCGCAGCCCGATACGCCGCTGGCCGTCGTGCACGACGCCACCGGCGCGGTCATCGCCGAGACCGGCTCGCGGCGGGGCCGCGCCAGCGGCACGTTCTTCCATCTGATCGCGGAGGACCGGTGAGCGGATTTGTCTCCTTCGTCTCCGCCGGCCCCGGCGATCCCGAGCTGCTCACGCTCAAGGGTGCCGCGCGGCTGCGCGAAGCCGATGTCGTGCTCTATGACGATCTGGCCTCAGGCGCCATCCTGGATCTGGCCCGGCCCGGTGCCAATCTCGTCGCGGTCGGGAAAAGGGCAGGCCGTCCCTCGACAAAGCAGCACCATGTCAACCGCCTCTTGATCGACTACGCCGCGACCGGCGCGCGCGTCGTGCGGCTGAAGTCGGGCGATGCCGGCATCTTCGGCCGGCTCGAGGAGGAGCTGGAGACCTTGCGTGAAGCCGGCATCGGCTACGAGATCATTCCGGGCGTGACCTCGGCCTGCGTCGCCGCCGCGCAGGCCGGCATTCCCCTGACCCGCCGGCACACCTCGCGCCGGGTGCAATTTGTCACCGGCGCCGATGTCACCGGCGAGCTGCCGCCGAATCTGAACTGGGCGGCGCTGGCCGATCCTGACGCGACGACGGTGATCTATATGGGCCGGCGCACCTTTCCGGCCCTGGTTGCAAGACTGGTCGAGCACGGTCTTGCACCCACGACGCCGGCGCTGTTCGCGGAGTCCCTTGGCCGCGACGACGAGCGGCTGGTGCGCACCACGCTCGCCGAGCTCGCCGAGCAGCTTGCGCGAGGAGGTGCTGCGTCCACGGCCGCTGTCATCATGTTCGGCGCGCTGGCGGAAGGCGGACCGTCATGATGACGCTCTCCCTGATCGGTATCGGTTGCGGCGATCCCGGGCAGCTCACGCGTGCTGCGATTCAAGCAGTCAACGCGGCCGATCTCATCCTGATCCCGCGCAAGGGGACGGCAAAATCCGATCTCGCCGATCTCAGGCGGACGATCTGCGCCGATGTGCTCACCAAAGATACGACGCGCATCGCCGAATTCGATCTTCCCGTGCGCGACGCGGGTGAAGCGGATTATCGCAAGGGCGTGGACGATTGGCATGACGCCGTGGCCGCGGCCTGGTCGCAGACGATCGCCGATCATACCGGCACTGAGGGCAGGGTTGCGTTGCTGATCTGGGGTGATCCTTCGCTCTATGATTCCTCGCTGCGCATCGCGCGGCGGCTCAATCCGCTGCCAAAGATCGAGGTCGTGCCCGGCATCACCTCGATCCAGGCGCTATGCGCGGCGCATGCGCTGCCGCTCAACGACATCGGTGAGCCTTTCCTGGTCACCACAGGACGCCGCCTGCGCGAAGGCGGCTGGCCTGAAGGTGTCGATACCGTGGTGGTGATGCTCGATGGCGGCACGGCGTTCCAGTCGCTCGATCCTGATGGAATTCACATCTGGTGGGGCGCCTATCTCGGCATGCCAGACCAGATCATCATCTCCGGCGCTCTGGCCGAGATGGGCCCGCGTATCGTCGCTACGCGGCAGGACGCGCGCGAGCGTCACGGCTGGATCATGGACAGTTACATTCTCAAGCGCAGGCCAGAGGCGAGGCAGCATGCTCCCTGAATGGATCACTCAGAAATGCCCCGATATCTCCGCCGCTGATCGCGAAACCGCAGTCGTGCGGCAGGCGCAACTGACGAAGCCGACCGGTGCGCTCGGCCGACTCGAGCAGCTCGCGGTCGAGCTTGCCGGCCTGCAGGCGACCGAACGACCTCGCGCCGCCCGCGTGCCGATCATCGTCTTCGCCGGCGATCACGGCATCGTCGCGCAGGGCGTTTCGGCGTATCCGCAAGCGGTGACCATCGCCATGATGGCGAATTTTGCGTCCGGCGGTGCCGCGATCTCGGTGTTGGCGCGCCAGCTTGGTTCGACTCTCGAAGTCGTTGACGCTGGAACGCTGGCGCAGGAAGAGATGCCGGGCATCGTCACGGACAAGCCGCGACACGGCACGCGCGATTTTAGCATTGAGCCAGCCCTGACGCCTGCAGAGCTGGCATTCGCCTTCGAAGCCGGACAGCGTGCGGTGGCGCGGGCGAAGACCAACCAGCCCGATCTCTTGATCTTCGGCGAGATGGGCATCGGCAACACCACGACGTCTGCGGCAATCGCCGCAAGCCTGCTGGGAAGCAGCGCGGAGGAAATTGCGGGTCATGGCACCGGTGTCGATGCGGCCGGCCGCGCACACAAAGCGCGTGTGGTGGACGCCGCGATTGGGCGTCACGGCTTGGCGGGTGCTTCACCCGAAAAGATCCTGGGCGCTGTCGGCGGCCTCGAGATCGCAGCCATCTCAGGCGCGATCATCGCGGCTGCGCAGGCGCGCATTCCGGTGCTGATCGACGGGTTCATCGTGTCGGTTGCGGCGCTGGCGGCGGTCCGTCTGAATCCGTCGTGCCAGCCATTCCTGCTGCCGTCGCATCAATCGGCGGAGCAGGGCCATCGTCTGGTGCTGCGCGCGCTGAACGTCCAGCCGCTGATCAGCCTCGACCTCAGGCTGGGCGAGGGATCGGGCGCCGCAATCGCGCTGCCGCTGGTGCGGGCGGCCTGCGCGCTTCACAATGAGATGGCGACGTTTGCGCAGGCCAATGTGCCTGACAGACCTAGCTGAC
Organism: Bradyrhizobium guangdongense; assembly: GCF_004114975.1. NCBI lineage: Bacteria > Pseudomonadati > Pseudomonadota > Alphaproteobacteria > Hyphomicrobiales > Nitrobacteraceae > Bradyrhizobium > Bradyrhizobium guangdongense. Next base: position 5,127,683 of record NZ_CP030051.1, on the reverse strand, counting down.
CTGCTGATTGACCGACACGACACGCCAGCCGGTTGCGAGGCGGTCGATCCGGGTCAACGACAACGGATCGACGACGAAGCGCAACGCCGCCTGCGGCGTCAGGTCAAGCGCGATGCAAAGCGCGGCGCGGATGGTGCCGGAATGCACGACCAGCGTTGCCGGGCCTGCGCCAATCTCCGCGAAGCCTTGCCGGACGCGCGCGACCTGATCTTCAAAACTTTCTCCGTCAGGCGGTCGTCCACGCGCCGGATCGCTCCAGAATTGCGCGTAAGCCGCGCCACCGGTTGCGGCGAGCTCGTCATGGCGATGCCCGGTCCAGTCGCCAAAATCCTGCTCGCCGAACGCGGGCACCAGCTCAGGCTCGAGCCCCAGGGCGCGTGCGGTCTCGACGGTGCGTCGCGCCGGGCTCGCATAACTCGCTGCATCGCGCGGCAAGCACCGGCGCAGCGCCTCTAGTTGCGAGTGATCGCCGAGATCGGCCGGCGCGTCGGCCGCATGGATGGTGCCAGCGGCACCGTCGACCGGCGCATGACGTATCAGCCAGAGGAAGGTCTCGCCTTCCATGCAGATCTCCCAGGGAAGTTGGCCGCTGTGGCTTATCGCCGCGTCTGGCACATTGACTCCGTCTTCGCCGTAATCCTAGATGCTCGTGACGGTTTCCCCGAGAGGGGATGAAAAGGGAATGCGGTGCCGGGAATTTATCCCCAATGCCGTAGCTGCCCCCGCAACTGTAAGCGGCGAATCCTTCGTCACGAGCCACTGGGTCCTCGGTCCCGGGAAGGCGACGAAGCGGTCACGACCCGCGAGCCAGGAGACCTGCCGTCAGCCGTGGTCACACGCGAAGATGTCGGTCGGGGAGTACAGACATTCGGCTTCATCGGACGGCTGACAGCCTGAAGATGGGACCTTGGTTCGCGGTGACGTGCCACTGACGTCACGCCGAGGTCCGAGACCTTGTCTTCCGCTCGTATTGTACGATCACGCCGCTTTCTGCTGGTATCCTCCGCCCTCATATTTTTTGTCGTTCTCAACATGCCGGCTGCGTTGGCGCAGCAGGCTCGCGAGCCGCTGCCGCCGGTGGAGGTGTCGGCGCCGCCCTCGCGCAAGCAGGACAGGCCGGCCGGCCGGGACGCGGCGAGCGCACGACGTACGGCAGCGCGCAGGCCGGCCGCGATGACGGCCGCATCCAAGCCAGTCATCCCGAATGCTCCGACCCCTCTCAACAGCAACGCCGTCGCCGAGAGCGCCTCGCGCCTCGGCCTGACCGTGCGCGAGACACCCGCGACCGTCGAGGTGATCTCCGCCGACACCATGCGCGAGCAGGGCTACCGCACAGTCTCCGACGTGGCCCAGGGCGCTGTCGGCGTCACCGCCGGCGACAATCCCGCCGAGCCCTCGGCGTTCTCGATGCGCGGCTTCACCAACAGCCAGATCAACACGCTCTACAACGGCATCAAGATCGGCCCGCAGAACATGACTTCCCGGATCATGGACACCGCCAATCTCGAAGCCGTGGAAATCCTGAAGGGCCCGGCCTCGCTGATCTCGGGCGAAGGCGCCGCCGGCGGCGCGATCAATTTCGTCACCAAGCAGCCGCACACCGGAGCGATCCGCAACGAGGCGGACTTATCGTATGACTCCCTGAGCTCGTTTCGCGTCCATTACGGCTCGGGCGGCAGCACCAACGTGCAGGGCCTGGACTACCGCCTCGACGTCAGCCGTTCCACCCTCAACGGGTTTGCCGATGACACCAACACCAAAACGCTTGATGTCTCCGGCCAGCTCAATTACCGCGTCTCCGAGAGCCTCAAGGTCTGGGGCGCCGTCGAATATCGCGAGGATCGCGGCAAGGCCTATTGGGGCGCACCACTGGTTCCGGTCGCGTTCAGCGGCTCGCATGCGACGGCGGGCATCGTCTCCGGAAGTCACGTCTCGAACTTCAACGGGGCCAATCTCGGGCGTGTGACCATCGACGATCGAACCTTCAACACCAGCTACAATGTTCTCGATAACAGGAACGTGGCGCAGGAAGTCTGGCTGCGCGGCGGGTTCGAGCTGAAGTTGGCGCCTGATTTGATGCTGAAGAGCCAGGCTTATGGCTACGGCGCGGAGCGCTCATGGTTCAACAACGAGGTCGAGGCGTTCAACACGGCCACGAACACGGTTGATCGCAGCCGCTTCTACGTCGCGCACAGCCAGCGCATGGTCGGCAACATCACCGATCTGATTTGGGATGACGATATCGCGGGCTTCGGAAATCGTCTCGTCACGACATTGTCGTCGAGCTACCTCGACTTCGTCAGGCCGGGGGCTGCGAATTTTCCCGGCGACTCCGTTTCACTGGTCGATCCCAACCGGGGCTACTACGGGCTGTTGACGACGCAGCAGCAGACCGCGCGCATCGACAACGAGGCGCTGTCGTTCGAGGACCGGTTGAAGTTGACGCGTACCTTTGCGCTGATCGGCGGGCTGCGCGTCGAGCATATCGGGCTCGACCGCAATTCGATCGACGTCAACGGTCTGGAGAAGGCGAACTTCCCATTCACGAAAGACTGGGCGCCGGTCACTGGGCGGATCGGCTACACCTGGGAAGCCGTGCCCGGTTTGACCTTCTTCAGCCAGTACGCCACCGGCGCCGACGTCTCGGCCAACAACATCTTCCTGCTTGGCCCCGCGCAGAACCTGGATCTGACCACCGCGCGCTCCTACGAGACCGGCGTCAAGCACCTGTTGTGGGACAACAGGGCGGAGTGGTCGTTCTCTGCTTACGACATCCTGCGCAAAAACGTTTATGCCGCGGCCGGCGGTCAGACCCTCAACATCGCGGGACGGCAGGAATCGAAGGGCATCGAGCTCGCCGGATCGATCCGCCCGATCGGGCCGCTGCGGCTATGGGGCAACATCGTCTATGTCGATGCGCGCTATGCTGACTTTGATTTTGCCGGCGGTTCCTTCTCGGGCAATACGCCGCCGAACGTGCCGCGTATCGTCGTCAATGGCGGCGCATCCTGGCGTTTCTTCACGCCCTGGCCGGTCGAGATCGGCATCACCGGCCGCCATGTCGGCGACCGCTACAACAGTGACGCCAACACCGTGACCATGAACGCCTATACGGTGGGCGATCTCTACGCCTTCGTGGACATCCCCAGGACGGGGTTCGCTACGGTCGATCACGCCCGCCTGACCCTTCGGATCCGCAACTTTACCGACAAGCGCTACGCGATCTGGGGCGATCCGTTCTATCCCGACCAGATCCTCTTGGGCTCGCCGCGGACCTGCGAAATCTCGGCCGCGTTCAAATGGTAGGGCATAAGCCATGATGGGCGCGATCGTCCTCCTGCACCGCTGGCTCGGAATCGCGTTCTGCCTCCTGTTCGCGATGTGGTTCGCGAGTGGAATGGTGATGCATTTCGTCCCGTTTCCGTCGCTGACGGAAGCGGAGCGCTTTGCCGGGCTGGCGCCTTTGGAGCGTGGAGAGGCGATCATCGCGGTCGGCGACGCCGTGGTCGCGAGCGGGATCCTCGACGCCACCCGCGTTCGCTTGATCCAGCGCAGCGACGGGCCGGTCTATGTCGTGTCGGGACCGTCGCGAATGCGGGCGATCCATGCGTCGGACGGCGCCGACGCATCGGTGCAATCGGCCGGAGTTGCGCTCGCCATCGCGCAAGATCATGCCCGCCGACGCGGGCTCGATGCAACACACGCCGCGTTCCTTGAACGTGCTGACGATGATCAATGGAGCGTGCCGAATAGTTTTGATCGCCATCGGCCTCTGTTCCGCATCGCTCTCGGCAATGCGGTCCGGACAGAAATCCATGTGTCGTCGCGCACCGGCGAAATCGTGCTGGATACGACGCGGTTTGAGCGAGGCTGGAACCTCGCCGGCAGCGTGCTGCACTGGATCTATCCGACGGTCCTGAGACGCGACTGGGCACTGTGGGACCGGGTGGTCTGGACAGTTTCGCTGCTGGCGTTGATCGCAGCGGTGCTGGGCGCCGTGCTCGGGATTGTGCGGATCAGGCAGAGAGGAGGGCTGATCGGCTCGCCCTATCGTGGCTGGCATGCTCTTCATCACATCCTTGGCCTCGGATCGACTGTCTTTGTGCTGACATGGATCTTCAGCGGCTGGCTCTCCATGGATCACGGCCGACTGTTCTCGCGCGGGCAGCTGACACCAGCTGAGGCCGGCGTGACGAATGCTGTGCCCGACTGGCGCCGGGCTCCGCCGCTCAACGAGCCGTCGCTGTCGATTGCAGCCCGTGAAGTTGAATGGCTTGCCTTCAGTGGCAGTGTCTACCGGCGTGACCGTACCGGTGTTGACAGCCAGACTTTGACCAAGGCGGGCGAATCCGCACGCGATCGTCAGATGATGTTCCTGGATGAGCAGGACGTCGTCGGCCTGACGGCGCGCCTGAGGGCCGGCTGTAACGCAGCATCCGTTGTCGTCGACAACGATGACTATCCCGCTCGTTCCAGCGTGCCCGGCGCGCCGGTCTACCGCTCCCGCTGCGACGACGTCTGGTACGACATTGACGCCGCAGACGGCAGCGTCCTGCAAAGGCTTGATGCCTCCCGTCGTGCTTATCGGTGGTTCTACAGCGCGCTGCATATGCTCGACTTCCCCGCCCTGACGGCGCATCCGCGCCTGCGCGATGTCCTGATCGTCGGGCTCTGCGCGCTCGGGCTGGTGTTCTCAATCACGGGCATCGTGATCGGCTGGCGGCGCCTGCAGTCGAAGTTTGCAATCTGAGCCGCGGGAAGACCAGCGATGCGCTTCTGCGGCAGCTTTGGTCCCTTTCCGCCGGCCGCCTTTCAGTGTAGCTCTGCACCCACCTAAGCGGCGGCCGAAAGTCGGGCCGCCGAAATCATGTGAGGAGGCAATCAGGATGTATCCGAAAGTTCAGATGTTCATCGCCGGCGAGTGGACCGACGGCACTTCCGGCAAGTCGGAGGACATCCTCAATCCCGCAACCGGCCAGCCCATCGGCAAGACCCCGCACGCCTCGAAGGCGGACCTCGACCGCGCGCTTGAGGCCGCCAGGGCCGGCTTCGAGGTCTGGCGCAAGACCTCGCCGTTCGACCGCTACAAGCTGATGCGGAAAGCGGCCGATATCATCCGCTCGCGCGCCGCCGAGATCGCCCCCGTGATGACCATGGAGCAGGGCAAGCCGGTCGTGGAAGCCCAGGGCGAGACCATGCTGGCCGGCGACCTCATTGACTGGTTCTCGGAAGAGGCCCGCCGCGCCTATGGCCGCATCGTGCCGCCGCGGATGGGCAACGTCTCCCAGCTCGTGACCAAGGAGCCGGTGGGCCCGGTTGCCGCGTTCACACCCTGGAATTTTCCGATCAACCAGGCGGTGCGCAAAATCTCGGCCGCGCTCGCGGCCGGCTGCTCGATCATCGTGAAGGGTCCGGAAGAGACGCCTGCGAGCTGCATGGAGCTGGTGCGCGCTTATGCCGACGCGGGCATCCCGCCTGGCGTGGTCCAGCTGGTGTTCGGCGTTCCGTCAGAAGTGTCGGAGTATCTCATTCCGCACCCGATCATCCGCAAGATCAGTTTTACGGGCTCGACCGCGGTCGGCAAGCATCTGGCCGCGCTCGCCGGCTTGCACATGAAGCGCGTCACCATGGAGCTCGGTGGCCATGCGCCGGCGATCGTGTTCGCGGATGCCGACCTCGACAACGCCGCGAAGATTCTCTCGGCCAACAAGTTCCGCAATGCCGGCCAGGTTTGCGTCTCGCCGACGCGCTTCCTGGTGCATGAAAGCGTGTATCAGCCCTTCGTCGACAAGTTCGTCGCAGCCGCCAAGGGCCTCAAGGTCGGCAATGGGCTGGACAAGGACACCCGCATGGGCCCTCTGGCCAATCCGCGCCGGGTCGACGCCATGGAAGGCTTTGTGTCCGACGCGGTCCAGCGCGGCGCCAAGATCCAGGCCGGCGGCAAGCGCATCGGCAACGAGGGCTTCTTCTTCGAGCCGACCGTCATCACCGACGTGCCGCGCGAGGCCCGCATCATGAACGAGGAGCCGTTCGGTCCGCTGGCGCCGATCACCTCGTTCCGCAGCTATGATGAGGTCGTGGCCGAGGCGAACCGCCTGCCTTATGGCCTTGCGGCCTATGCCTACACCACCTCGACCAAGACGATGCAGGCGATCGGCGCCGACATCGAGAGCGGCATGGTGTCGATCAACCATCACGGCCTCGCGCTGCCGGAAGTGCCGTTCGGCGGAATCAAGGAGTCCGGCTACGGTTCCGAAGGCGGCCTCGAGGCGATCGAGGGTTACCTCAACACCAAGTTCGTGACCCAGGCGAGCGCGTAAAGCACGCATCACGTCCATTGCGGGGCGCGTCACGGGAAGCCGTGGCGCGCCTTTATTTTGCGGTCACCGCACGCGCTGACAGCGTGACGACACCCATGAGTGCAGCGAGCATCCAGAATGCCATCGGCAACCCGACTGCATGGGCGACGAAACCGATGCCGGCAGGACCGACCAGAACGCCTGCATAGCCGGCAGTGGTGATCGACGCCACGGCAAGCCCGGTGGGCATCGCAGTCTGTTTCGCGGCACCGCGGAACAGCACCGGCACGAGGTTCGAAGCGCCGAGGCCGATCAGCAGGAAACCGGCAATGGCGACGGTCGCGCTGGGCGCGAGCAACAGCACTGCAAGGCCCGCAATAGCCAGCAGGCTTCCCCCGACCAGCGTCGCGCGATCTCCGATACGCGCCACCACGGCATCGCCGCCGAGCCGGCCGGCGGTCATCGCAATCGAGAACACGATATAGCCGAACCCGCCTCGCGCCTCGCTGACAAGGCCCTTGCCGATGACGAGCAGCGCGCCCCAGTCGAGCATCGCGCCTTCGATCAGGAAGGTGATGGCCGCGAGCAGCGCCAGCAGCAGCACGATGCCGTGCGGCAACACGAACAACGGTCCCTCCTGTACTTGCGCCCTGCGCAGCAGGCGCGGCGAAGCGAGCCCCATCGCGGTCAGCATCAGCACGGAGCAGATCAAAGCGCTCGCGAGCGGTCCGAGATGAAACGACAGCAGAGCCGTCATCACCGCAGATCCGGCGAATCCGCCGATGCTGAAGAGAGCATGAAAGCCCGACATCAGCGGCTGTCCTGCTGCGCGCTCGACCTCGACGGCGTGGATGTTCATGGCGACGTCGATGGAGCCGAGCGCGGCGCCGAATGCCAGAAGCGCCAGCGCCAAGGTCACCGGCGTGCCGGCGATGACGAGCAGGGGCAAAATCAGCGCAAGACCGATGCCGCCCGCGATGATGATCGGCTTGCTGCCATGGCGTGCGCTCAAGATGCCGGTGGCGAGCATCGCAACGACCGAGCCGATGCCGAGGCTGAGCAGCAGCAGGCCGAGCACGGCATCATCGACCGCGAGCCGCTCCTTCGCGAACGGCACCAGTGGCGCCCAGCAGGCGATTCCGAAGCCGGCGACCAGGAACGAGAGGCGCGTGGCCAGCCGCGTGGCCGGCCGGTCGGCTGAGGTCATCGATGAAACTCCAGAAGGAGAATGCGCGCGATCGTGGGCGAGGGGTTGGATCTAGATCATCAAACGGAAGCGAAGGCCAGAGTTCCGGCGTCGCAGTGAGTTGACGATTTGTATCATGACGATGTCGTTCCTCGCGCTGTCGTTGGGAGTGGACAGCGATGCTGTCTTCCCGTTGCTCCCGTGTCTGACGATCCTGCATAGCCGTTCGGCTTTTACAGGATGTCGAGCGGCGATGCGCGGCATGAAAGCTGCTTGGCTGGAAAAACGGCGCGAAGCTGAGTTATGCTGCGTGCGCCGACACGCCCTGAAGCTTCAATCCCAGCTTGGCCAGGAAAACGTCAGGAATTCGCTGATGCGTATCGTCAATGTTGCCGCGGCCCAGATGGGGCCGATCCAGAAGGCCGACAGCCGCGAGGCCGTGGTCAAGCGCATGATCGCGCTGATGGACGAAGCGAAAGCAAAGGATGCCGACCTCATCGTCTATCCGGAGCTGACGCTGACGACGTTCTTTCCGCGCTGGTACGTGGAGGACCGCGCCGAATTCGACGTCTGGTTCGAACGTGAAATGCCGAACGCCGCGACCAGGCCGCTGTTCGAGCGGGCGGCACAGCACGGAATCGCGATGAATTTCGGCTATGCCGAGCTGACGCCTGACGGCCATCATTTCAACACCGCTGTTCTGACCGACAAGTCCGGGAAGATCGTCGGCAAATATCGCAAGGTCCATCTGCCGGGCCATGTGGAGTACGACCGCAAGCGCTCACACCAGCATCTGGAGAAGCGCTATTTCGAGCCCGGTGATCTCGGTTTCAACGTCTGGCGTGAGCTCGGCGGCATCATCGGCATGGCCATCTGCAACGACCGTCGCTGGCCGGAGACCTATCGCGTCATGGGCCTGCAAGGCGTCGAGATGGTGTTGATCGGCTACAACACGCCGTCGGTGAATGCGGAGCGAAGCGAGGAGGGCCTCGAGAGGCGTGTGTTTCACAACCGTCTCTCGGTGCAGGCCGGCGCTTATCAAAACGCGACCTGGGTCGTGGCCGTCGCCAAGGCCGGCGTCGAGGACGGCCATCCGCTGTTCGGCGGCAGCCTGATCGTCGATCCCAACGGCGAGATCGTGGCTGAAGCCCGCACAGAGGACGACGAGCTGCTGGTCCACGCTTGCGACCTCGACGCCACCCGCTTCGGCAAGACCACGATCTTCAATTTCGCAGCGCATCGCCGCATCGAGCATTACGGCCTGATCACCAGCCGCACCGGCGCGGTGCCGCCGCCGGAGAAGTGATGCCGATGGTCTTTCTGAAAATTGGCGATCATCTCGCTCAAGCCTTTCACGGAGTGCCTCATGACTGAACCTCACTACGACCTGATCATCCGCGGCGGACGCGTCGCGACCACGACCGACGTGTTCGAAGCCGATGTCGCGATCTCCGGCGAGACCATTGCAGCCATCGGTCGCGGGCTTCCGTCGGCCAGGCGTGAGATCGATGCGCGCGGCAAGTTCGTGCTGCCCGGCGGCGTCGACAGTCACGCGCATATCGAGCAGCTGTCGGCCGCCGGTATCATGAACGCCGATACGTTCGAGAGCGCGACGGTGTCCGCTGCTTTTGGCGGCACCACGACGGTCATTCCGTTCGCGGCCCAGCATGTCGGTATGAAGTTGCCGCAGGTGGTGGAAGACTATCATGCGCTGGCCAGGAAGGGGGCGGTGATCGACTACGCCTTTCACATGATCATCGCGGACGCGACGAAAGAGACGGTCGAGGAGCACATTCCGGCGCTCGTGAAGCAGGGGCATGCCTCGATCAAGATCTTCATGACCTACGACCGGCTCAAGGTCGATGACGAGCCGCTGCTCGACATTCTCCTGGCCGCACGCCAGTCCGGCGCGATGTTGTGCGCCCATGCCGAAAATCACGGCATCATCGCCTGGATGGTGAAGCGGCTGCTCGCGCGCGGTTACACCATGCCGAAATACCACGCCATCAGTCACGCCCGCGTATCGGAGGCCGAAGCCTTCACCCGGCTGATCGGCATGGCCGCGCTGATCGACCAACCGATCATGATCTTCCACGTCTCGACGGCCGAGGGCGCCAAGGTGATCCGCGATGCGCGCGGGCAGGGGCTCAAGGTCTTCGCCGAGACCTGCCCGCAATATCTGTTCCTCACGGCTCGTGATCTCGACAAGCCGGGCGTCGAGGGCGCCAAGTGGATGTGCAGCCCGCCGCCGCGTACGCATGCCGACCAGGAAGCGCTGTGGCAGGCGCTGTCGCTCGGCGATCTCCAGACCATCTCGTCGGACCACGCACCCTATCGCTATGACGAGACCGGCAAGCTGAGGGCGGGGCCAATCCCAATTTCAAGCAGGTCGCCAACGGCCTGCCGGGACTGGAGCTGCGGCTGCCCCTGCTGTTCGACGCGATGGTGTCGAAGGGGCAGCTGGGTCTCCAAAAGTTCGTCGAGCTGACCGCGACGGCGCCCGCGAAGATCTACAATCTGCATCCTCGCAAGGGCTCTATCGCGATCGGCGCCGACGCCGACATCGCGATCTGGGATCCCAATCGGGAGACCACGATCGTGGACGAGATGATGCATGACCTCGCGGGCTACACGCCGTTCGCCGGCCGCAGGCTGAAAGGCTGGCCGGTGACGGTGCTGTCGCGCGGCCGCCTGATCGTCGACGGCGACAAATGCCTCGCCAGCCCCGGCAGTGGAAAATTCCTGGCGCGCAGCGGCGGCGAGGCGGCGAAGCCGACAGGGCGGCTCGTGGCCGATATGGATCCGGAGCGGAATTTTGGGGCAAAATTGCTGTGACCCTGGATTGCGTGCCGCGGCGCAGTCAAGTCCGTGTTGCCGCGCAATGACCGCCAAAAGTCGATGAGATCCCGCTGGCGACGGGTCGGTTACTGGCATACCATTTGCACGCTAATGGGCTCGGTTTCCACCTGCCCTTGGCCAATGAACGGCCGGCATCACGGCATTACTGGGAGGATTTCATGGATCGCAGGACCGTATTGAAGGGACTGGCTGGTGCAGGCGGCCTGGCATTGACCGGCCTATCGGCTCCGGCGATCGCGCAGGGTGCAGCGGCGCGCACCCTGCGTTTCGTGCCACAGGCCAATCTTGCCAATTTCGATCCCATCTGGGGCACCCAATATGTCGTGCGCAACGCGGCGGCGCTGGTCTGGGATACGCTGTACGGCGTCGATGCCAAGCTTCAGCCGCAGCGCCAGATGGTCGAGTCCGAGGAGACGTCGGACGACGGCAAGATCTGGACGTTCAAGCTGCGCTCGGGGCTTAAATTCCACGATGGCGAGCCGGTGCTGAGCAAGGACGTCGTCGCGAGCCTTTCGCGCTGGGCCGCGCGCGACCCGATGGGGCTGATGATCCTTGCGATCCAGCAGGAATTGACCGCTGTCGACGACCGCACCTTCAAGTGGGTGCTGAAGCAGCCTTTCCCGAAAATGCTGTATGCGCTGGCCAAGAACAACGCGCCGTGCTCCTTTATCATGCCCGAGCGCATCGCCAAGACCGATCCGTTCAAGCAGATCACCGACTACGTCGGCTCCGGCCCGATGAAATTCGTCAAGAGCGAATGGGTCCCCGGCGCCAAATCGGTATTCGAGAAATTTGCCGATTACGTGCCGCGGCAGGAAAAGGCGTCCTGGCTTGCCGGTGGCAAGCAGATCCTGGTCGATCGCGTCGAGTGGCTGGTGATGCCGGATCCGGCAACGGCGGCCGCGGCCTTGCAGAACGGCGAGGTCGACTGGTGGGAGAATCCGATCGCCGATCTCGTACCCGTGCTGAAGAGCAACAAGAACATCAGCGTCGACATCGGCGATCCCCTCGGCAATGTCGGCTCGTTCCGCATGAACCATCTGTTCGCGCCGTTCAACGACGTGCGGGCGCGACGCGCGGTGCTGATGGCGCTGAGCCAGGAGGACTATATGCGCGCGATCGTCGGCGACGACGATGCGCTTTGGAAACCGCTGCCGGGCTTCTTCACGCCCGACACGCCGCTCTACACCGAGATGGGCGGCGAGATCCTCAAGGGCAAGCGCGATCTCGACGCAGCCAAGAAGCTGCTCGCCGAGAGCGGCTATTCCGGCCAGCCGGTGACCTGCCTCGTGGCGCAGGATCAGCCGATCACCAAGGCGCAGGGCGACGTCACGGCCGATCTGCTCAAGAAGCTCGGGATGAATGTCGACTTCATCGCGACCGATTGGGGTACGGTCGGCTCGCGACGCGCACAAAAGACGCCGCCGGGGCAGGGCGGCTGGAACATGTTCCACAGTTGGCACGCCGGTGCCGACTGCATTACGCCCGCCGCCTACACCGCCATCCGCGCCAACGGCGACAAGGCTTGGTTCGGCTGGCCCAATAGCCCGAACACAGAGAAGGAGATCGCGGCCTGGTTCGACGCCACGACTCTCGAGGAAGAGAAGGCGGCGATCGGGCGGGTCAACAAGGCGGCGCTCGATGATGTCGTCTACGCGCCGACCGGCTTCTTCCTGACCTACACCGCGTGGCGCAAGAACGTTTCGGGCATCACCAAGGGACCGCTGCCGTTCTTCTGGGGCGTATCGAAGACCGCATGATCCTGCGCTGAGGCCAGATGCTCTCCTATATCCTCCGGCGCATCGTCGCCACCTTGCCGGTGATGGCGATTGTTGCATTGTTCGTGTTCAGCCTGCTCTACATCGCGCCGGGGGATCCCGCCGTGGTGATCGCTGGCGATCAGGCAAGCCCGGAGGATGTGGAGCGCATCCGCCAGAGTCTTGGCCTCGACCGTCCGTTCCTGATCCAGTTCGGAAGCTGGGTCTGGCGCATCCTGCACGGCGATCTCGGCACCTCGATCTTCACCAACCTGCCGGTGTCGACGCTGATCGGCCAGCGGCTCGGGCCGACGCTGTCGCTGATGATGGTCACATTGCTGCTGACGATCGTGGTCGCGGTGCCGCTCGGCGTCGTGGCGGCGTGGAAAGCCGGCAGCCTGATCGATCGGGCCATCATGGGCTTTGCTGTGTTCGGCTTCTCGCTGCCGGTCTTCGTCGTCGGCTACATGCTCGCCTACATCTTCGCGCTCGAGCTCGAATGGCTTCCGGTGCAGGGCTATACGCCGCTTGCCCAGGGCTTCTGGCCCTGGCTGGAAAATCTGATCCTGCCGGCCATCGCGCTCGGCTGCGTCTACATCGCGCTGGTCGCGCGCATCACCCGCGCGGCCATGCTCGAAGTATTGCAGCAGGACTATATCCGCACCGCGCGCGCCAAGGGCCTGGGGCAGGGCGGCATCCTGTTCATTCATGCCCTGAAGAACGCGGCGGTGCCGATCGTGACCGTGATCGGGATCGGCATCGCGCTTCTGATCGGCGGTGCCGTCGTGACGGAGAGCGTGTTCGCGATTCCCGGTCTGGGCCGTCTCACGATCGATGCGATCCTGCGCCGCGATTATCCCGTCATCCAGGGCATCGTGCTGCTGTTCAGCTTCGTCTACGTCCTCGTCAATCTGATGATCGACGTCACCTATACGCTCGTTGACCCGAGGATCCGCTATTGACCGACACGACCGTCAACCCGCAGGCGCTCCCCGCCGGCCTCGTGCTGGCGCCGCAGCTGCCGGAAATCCTCCGGCCCGTCACGATCCGGCGCGGCTTCATCGGTTTCTTGCGCGGCCATCCCACCGTTGCGATCGGCGGCGCGTTGCTGCTGGCGCTGGTCCTGATCGCGATCTTTGCGCCGTATCTCTGGACGGTCGACCCGACCGCGCTGGCGCCTGCCAAGCGTACAAGGGCGCCGTCGGCGGCGTTCTGGTTCGGCACCGACGTGCTCGGCCGCGACATCTACTCCCGCGTGCTGTTCGGCGCGCGGGTCTCGCTCACGGTCGGCCTCTCGGTTGCCATCCTCGCATCCGCCGCAGGTCTTGCCATCGGCATGGTCTCCGGCTTCATCCGCTGGGCCGACGGCATCTTGATGCGTTTCATGGATGGACTGATGTCGATCCCGCCGATCCTGCTCGCGATTGCGCTGATGGCGCTGACGCGCGGCAGCGTCGGCAATGTCATCCTTGCCATCACCGTCGCGGAAATCCCACGCGTCTCGCGCCTGGTCCGCAGCGTGGTGCTATCGCTGCGCGAGCAGCCCTATGTGGATGCGGCGGTCGCCTGCGGCACGCGCACGCCGATGATCATCCTGCGGCACATCCTGCCCAACACAATTGCGCCGATGCTGGTGCAGGCGACCTATATTTGTGCCAGCGCCATGATCACCGAGGCGATCCTGTCCTTCATCGGTGCCGGCACGCCGCCGACCATTCCGTCCTGGGGCAACATCATGGCCGAGGGCCGGGCGCTGTGGCAGGTCAAGCCCTATATCGTGTTCTTCCCGGCGGCATTCCTCTCCGTCACCGTCCTTGCCGTGAACCTGCTCGGCGACGGCCTTCGCGATGCGCTCGATCCGCGCATGGCAAAGCGCCTGTGACGAGCCGAGGCTGATCGCGATGGCGTTGCTCGAAGTCGAAAATCTCCAGACCCACTTCCGCACGCCGAGCGGTGTCAATCGCGCGGTGGACGGGGTGTCCTTCCATGTCAACGAGGGCGAGACGCTCGCCATTGTCGGCGAATCCGGCTGCGGCAAATCGGTGACGTCGATGTCGCTGATGCGGCTGATCCCGGAGCCGCCAGGCCGAATCGCCGGCGCCATTCGCTTCGCCGGCAGGGACCTCCTGCAGCTGTCCGACCGCGAGATGCGCGAGATCCGCGGCAACGACATCTCGATGATCTTTCAGGAGCCGATGACGAGCCTCAACCCGGTCCTGACCGTCGGCCGGCAGATCCGCGAGACGCTGATGTTGCATCAGGGCCTCGACAAGCAGGCCGCCGAGGCACGCGCCATCGAGATGCTGACATTGGTTGGCATTCCCGAGCCGAAGCGGCGCGTGCGAGAATATCCGCACCAGCTCTCCGGCGGCATGCGCCAGCGCGTCATGATCGCGATGGCGCTCGCCTGCAATCCAAAGCTCCTGATCGCGGACGAGCCGACCACCGCGCTCGACGTCACCATCCAGGCGCAGATCCTGAAGCTGATGCTCGACCTCAAGCGCCGCGTCGGGGCGGCGATCATCCTGATCACGCACGATCTCGGCGTGGTCGCCGAGATCGCCGAGCGCGTCATGGTGATGTATGCCGGCCGCAAGGTCGAGGAGGCGCCGGTGGCCGAGCTGTTCCGCTCGCCGCGTCACCCCTATACGCAAGGGCTGCTCGGTGCGGTGCCGAAGCTGGGCTCATCGCTGTCAGGCACCGCGACACGGCTCGCCGAAATTCCAGGGCAGGTGCCCGATTTGCGCAAGCCGATCGCCGGTTGCGTGTTCGCGGGCCGTTGCGCCATCGCGACTGATCTCTGCCGGCAATATGCCCCCGGTCTCGAAGAAAAGGGACCGCGCCACATCGCCGCCTGCCACTACGCCGCCAAGGGAGCCGTCGCGGCATGAGCACCCCGCTGCTGCAGGTCAACGACCTCAAGAAGCATTTTCCGGTCAAGACCGGCTTGTTCGGCGGCAAGTCCGAATGGGTCTACGCCGTCGACGGCGTGTCGCTCGAGATCGCGCGTGGCGAGACGCTGTCATTGGTCGGCGAGTCCGGTTGCGGCAAGTCGACGGTCGGCCGCGCGATCCTGCGGCTGTTCGACGTGACGTCCGGCCAGGTGATCCTCGATGGCCAGCGTATCGACGATGCGCCTCCGAGCACGATGCGTCAGGTGCGTCGCCGCGTACAGGTGGTGTTCCAGGATCCGTTCTCGAGCCTCAATCCGCGCATGCGCGTGCGCGACATCCTGGCCGAGCCGATCCGCAATTTCGGCCTCGCCAAATCCGCCATCGAGCTCGAGACGCGGGTGACGGCGCTGATGGACACCGTGCGCCTGCCGCGCGAGGCGCTGAACCGCAGGCCACACGAATTCTCCGGCGGGCAGCGCCAGCGCATCGGCATCGCACGGGCGCTCGCGGCCGAGCCCGAGTTGATCGTCTGCGACGAGGCGGTCTCGGCGCTCGACGTCTCGGTCAAGGCGCAGATCGTGAACCTGTTACAGGATCTCCAGCGCGAGTTCGGCCTGGCATTGCTGTTCATCAGCCATGATCTCGCCATCGTCGAGCACATGACTCACCGTGTCGCGGTGATGTATCTCGGCAAGATCGTCGAGGTGGCGCCGCGCCGGGAGATCTTTGCCGCGCCAAGACATCCCTACACCAAGGCGCTGCTCTCGGCCGTCCCGCTGCCGGAGCCCGGAGCCAAGCGCAATCCCATCATTCTCGGGGGCGACGTGCCGAGCCCGATCAATCCGCCGAGCGGATGCCGTTTCCACACCCGCTGCCCGTTCGTCTTCGACCGCTGCCGATCGGAAGAGCCGGAGCTTCGCTCGACCGAGGGGCGGCAATGGGTGGCCTGCCATCTGGATGCGCTGCCGTCGGGATAGAACTGCGGGCGCCGAATTTCCTGTCGCAGATCTGCGTCACTTCCTGTGATATGGAGTGCCGGACCATCAAAGTTCGAGCGATTTTGAAGACCAGGGAAGGACACAACATGCTCAAGGGCATCAACCCACTGCTCAACGCCGATGTGCTCTATGCCTTGCGTGCAATGGGACACGGAGATCGCCTCGTGGTCTGCGACACCAATTTCCCGGCCGACTCGATCGCGCGCCAGACCGCATTCGGCGAGCTCCTGCGCATCGACAATGTCGGCACGACCCAGGCGATCGAAGCCATTCTCTCGGTGATGCCGCTCGACACGTTCGTCGAGGATGCCGCGATCCGCATGGAGATCGTCGGCCAGCCTCATGAGGTGCCGCCGGTGCAGCGCGAGGTGCAGGCCGCGATCGACCGCGCCGAGGGGCGCTCCTGGCCGCTTGTCGGAGTGGAGCGCCATGCTTTCTATGAAAGGGCCAGGACGGCCTATTGCGTGATCGCCACCGGGGAGCGCCGCTTCTATGGCTGCTTCCTGTTCTCCAAGGGCGTGATCGCGCCTGACGCAGAGTAGCAGGCCCCCGTTCAATTGACGTTGTCCCGCAGCATGTTGCGGAAAGCAATTGTGACGGCGGCGACTCCGGTCGTGCCGTGCATCAGTGCGATCTCGCCCTGCTGCTCGTGACGGATGGCGTGAGCCATGATGCGCAGGCGCAGATCGCCGTTTCCGTGCCACATCTGATCGGCCATCTTGACCGCGCCTCTGTGGTGCTTGCTCATCGCCTCCACGAAGGCCGTGTCGAACTGCTCCGATGGAGCGGTCTTGACCTGGAGCATCTCGGCTTGCGTCAGGAATCCCGGCATGGCCGCTCGTTCCTCCGTGCTGCAATCGGGCATCTCGGTGTCGAACCAGCTCAGCCACCAGTTCTCGAAGATACGGATTTCGCCGAGCTGGCTCGCGAGCATCAGCTGAGCGAGCTTTCGCAGGTGCGGATCCTGCGCGCGCTCCGCGGCGAGCCGCGCGAGCTCGATGCCCTGGGCGTGATGCGTCGACATGTGGCGGATATAAGCCTGGTCTGCATCCCTGTCGTCGCCGGTCCACGGCAGCTCGTAGCCATGGCTGCCGAACAGCGCGATCGTGCCAAGCACGGCAATCGTGGACAGCGCGGCCCTCATCCACATGTTGGTGAAACGTACGTCACGCCCCGGGGCATGGCCGCGCGCCCAGCGCAGCCGGGCGAACATCGGATACATCACGGCCGAGGAGGCGTGGACGAGCAGGCCGATCCAGTAAGGTTGTTGCAGCGTGAAAAGCGGCTGCCAGAACGGAAGCAATGGCACCAGCACGAACCATTCCATGCCTGACGAGAAGACGGCCCAGGGCAGCGCGAGCAGCAGGATCGTCAGGGGACGCAAGTCGGCGGTCCAGCGGCCGAGCACGCCGAAGAAGACCAGCGCCCAGGAAAAATCCGCCCATTGGTGGAAGGCGATGCCGACAAGGATCGCGTTCCACGTCGGTTCTGCGCTGATGGCCCAATCGCGCGTTGGAATGGCGGCGACCGTCATCCAGTCGACCGCGGCATCGCGGCCGATGCGGGCTGCGAACAGCTGGCTGACGATGGTCGAAAAGGTGCTGCTGATCAGGCCAAGCTCGGCCGCGGCGATCCAACGTGAAGGGCGCCGGCCGGTGGAGAGAGTGGACGGGCTCCCGTTACTGCGTCGAGCGGGGAAGGCCGGATGCGTGGTCGCGTTCACGTGAGCTGTTTGAGCTTCTTCAACGGATTGAGCTCGCTCGGCTTCTCCCGTTCGTCGCGGCCATGCTGTGCTTGGGCCTTGCCATCGTCGTGCAGAGTCTGGTCGCCGATGATCTCGCCGACAGCCTGCCTGGTCCTGCCGACGATGCGTTGCGCGAGGTCCTTCGTCTTGCTCATGGCCTGCCTCCTATCCCACGCCGTCGCCCCGGCGCCTAAGGGGGCACGCGCCGGGGCCGCGGTTTCGTCCGGTCTGCCTCCGGCAGGGGGATCTCGGAGGCGTTGATCAGACTCCTTGATGCGCGGATGGTTCCAGCTGGTCTCACCGAGCCTCCACCGCGATGATCACGCCTTCATTGCCGCGGAGCAGGAGAGAGGCATCCGGCAGCGGTTCGGGTGAGCGGTCGAGATGCGTTGACATCAGCAGATGGCCGCGGCCCTGCCAGTGCCACTTGCGCGGCTCCGCTGCGATGTTGAGTGCGACCAGAATTTCGTTCCGTCCGTCGGTGCGCCTGAATGCAAGAACGTCGTTGCAAGATCGCAGCGCTTTGTAGTCGCCCTGACGCAGGCACGCATGCTCCCGCCGCAGCGCCATCAGCGCGCGGAACAGCGCCAGCAGCGAACGCTTGTCGCGCTGCTGTGCCGCGATATTGACCGCTTCATCGGCGCGCTCCAGCGGCAGCCAGGGCTCGCCTGTCGTAAAGCCGCCCTGGGCACTGTCATCCCACCGCATCGGCGCGCGTTCGGGATCTCGGCACAGATCGTATCCCGGCACGAGCTTTTCGAAGGGATCGCGGACGCGGTCGGCGGGAATGGGAACGCGCTTGCGGCCGATCTCGTCGCCCATATAGAGGAACGGTGTTCCGCGCAGCGTCATCAGCAGCATCGCCATCGCGCGCATCTGTGGCTCGCCGATCTTGCTCGCGATCCGCTGCTTGTCGTGGCCGCCGACGACCCATACGGGCCATGCATGCTCCGGAATGGCGTTGAAGTAGGCATCGATCGTCGCTTGCAGCGACAGGACGTCCCATCGCGAGTCGAGCAGGGCGAAGTTGAGCGGCAAATGCAGGCGCGGCCGGTCGTTGCCGTAGAAGTGCCCGATACGGTCGGTCTTGCCCTGGACTTCGCCGCAGAGCAGCCGCCCCGGATAGTGGTCGATCACCTCTCGCATAAACTCGATGCAGATCATCGTCTCGGGCCGGTCGTCGGTGAAGACGGGCGTCTGACGTTGCGGCGGCGGCTTGCCTTCCGCTTCTGGATTTGGCGGGTTGTCGCGCAACAGCTCGTCCTTGATCAGGACCGCGCTGGCATCGACGCGAAAGCCGTCGACGCCGCGATCGAGCCAGAAGCGCATGACGTCTGCGATGGCGCCGCGCACCTGCGGGTTGCGCCAGTTGAGGTCGGGCTGCTCGGTCAGGAAAGAATGATAGTAGTATTGCCGGCGCGCTTCGCACCATTCCCAGCCGCTGCCGCCGAAGCGGCTCAGCCAGTTGTTCGGGGGCCCGCCGTTCTCGGCTGCATCGGCCCAGATGTACCAATCGGCTTTCGCGCTGTTGCGCGAACTGGAGCTCTCGACGAACCATTCATGGTCATTGGCCGTGTGATTGGGAACGAGGTCGAGAATCAGCCGGATGCCTTCGGCGTGCAGGGCTTTGACGAGGCGATCGAAATCTTCAAGATTGCCGAATGCGGGGTCGATCGCGCAATAGTCGGAGATGTCATAGCCGAGGTCGCGGAACGGGCTCTTGTAGATCGGCGTCAACCAAACGGCGTCGACGCCGAGCCATCTGAGGTAGTCGATGCGCGATACAAGGCCGGCAAGATCACCCTTGCCATCGCCGTTGGAGTCCTGGAAGGAGATCAGCGCGATCTCGTAAATGACGGCGGATTCCCACCACGCTGCCTCGTCACGGGACTCGATGCTCATTGCCTTGCTTCACCTCGTCATGTTTGTTGCGTTAGGCCTTGGTGTGGGCTGCGATCTGTTTGGCCGCGGTGCGTGCGCTCTCGATCCCCTTCGGGAAACCGCTGCGGTTCGGATAGAGCTTGCGCCGCGCATCGCGCGGCGGACGGCGCGGCTTGGTGTCCTGCGCGGCGCGATAGTCGAGCATCGCGATGCCGCCGACCATCAGCAGCGCCAGCGCGATGTTGCCCTTCTTCGGATTGTCAGCCGTCAAGCCCGACAGCAGCGCGGCGGCATCGAGGCCGTCGCCACCGACACGGGCCCACAGGCCGGCGTTCTTGTCGACAGAGAGCGACATGATGCCAGCGAGGATCTCGCGCAGGCCGAAAGCACGGACCATCGTCTCACGACCTTCCATGCCCAGTGTTTCCGTGACGCGCCGCGGGGCGAACAGCTCGACGACACCGAGACCGATGCTGAACCAGCCGAGCGCGCGGGCCAGCTGGTCTGCCGGCTGCTTCAAGCTCGGCCCGCCCTCGAGGATCTTCGGGTCACCCTCGGTGCGCACGATGTTGGAGAAATGAAACATGGCTTGCTCCTTCAGGGCCTCAGCACGACTTTGACGCAGGATTCGCGCTTGTCGCGAAACACCTGATACATCTCCGGTCCCTGCTCGAGAGGGACGGTATGGGTGATGACGAAGGACGGATCGATCTCGCCTTCCTCGATGCGGCGGAGCAGGTCGTCGGTCCAGCGGTTGACGTGGGTCTGGCCGGTCCGCATGGTCAGGCCCTTGTTCATGAAGGCGCCCATCGGGATCTTGTCGGAGAAGCCGCTATAGACACCGGCAACCGAGATGATGCCGCCGGGCCGGCAGACATAGATCATCTCGCGCAGTACGTGCGGCCGGTCGCTTTCCAGCATCACCATCTGCTTGGCGCGGTCGAGCAGTGTGTCCGGCTGCGAGGCCATCACATGCGCTTCCATGCCGGCGCAATCGATGCACTTCTCCGGGCCCTTGCCGTCGGTGAGTTCGTTCAGCCGCTCCACCACGCTCTCGGTCTCGAAATTGATCGTGGTGGCGCCGCCGGCTTCCGCCATGCTGAGCCGCTCGGGCAGGCAGTCGATCGCGATCACCTGGTTGGCGCCGAGCAGGATGGCGCTGCGGATTGCCATTTGTCCGACGGGACCGCAGCCCCAGATCGCGACCGTGTCGGTCGGCTCGATGTCGCATTGCACGGCCGCCTGCCAGCCGGTCGGGAAGATGTCGCTGAGGAACAGCAATTGCTCGTCGGGGATGCCGGCGGGAACCTTGATGTGCGTGGCGTCGGCAAAGGGCACGCGGAGATATTCGGCCTGGCCGCCGGGATAGCCGCCGGTGAGGTGGGTATAGCCGAACAGACCCGCGGTCGTATGTCCGAACACCTTGTCGGCGAGGTGGCGTTTGCGGTTGGTGGTCTCGCAGACCGAGAAATTGCCGCGCTTGCACTGGTCGCATTCGCCGCAGATGATCGTAAAGGGCACGACGATGCGGTCGCCCTTCTTCAGCTTGCCGTCGACGCCGGAGCCGACCTCGACCACTTCGCCCATGGTCTCGTGGCCCATGATGTCGCCGGGCATCATGCCTGGGATGAAATTATGAAACAGGTGCAGGTCGGAGCCGCAGATGGCGCAGCTCGTGACCTTGATGATGGCATCGCGCGGGTCCTGGATCTCCGGGTCGGTGACGGTATCGCACCTGATGTCCTCCTTGCCGTGCCAAACCAGCGCCTTCATCTTCCATCCTCCGGGCTGAACCAGTTGGCATCTAAGTCCAGGAATGAACGATGGTTGCTATCGCCGCGCGCAAATTCTTCGCACTGCACCGGATGGCGCAGATTGGAACGAGTGCGTCGGGCAGCGATTAGGCGTGATCAGCTCAACCTCAAGGATACGTCCGATGCCCGCCAATCAACTCGCCGTCGTCACCGGCGCCTCCACCGGGATCGGCCTGGAACTCGCAAGATGCTGCGCCCAGGCCGGATACAACCTTGTCATCGCGGCGGACGAGCCCGCGATCGAGCGGGTTGCCGTCGATCTGCGCAGGCTCGGCGTCAACGTCGAACCGGTCGAGGCCGATCTTGCCACGATCGATGGTGTCGACAAGCTCTGCGCCAGGGTCGGGGACCGGCCGATCGATGCCTTGCTGGCCAACGCCGGCGTCGGCCTCGGCAAGGCGTTTCTCGATCAGGACTTCCAGCGCGTCAGGCGCATCATCGACACCAACATCACCGGCACGCTCTACCTGATCCACCGCGCCGGCAACGAGATGCTTCGCCGCAATTCCGGGCGCATCCTGATCACGGGCTCGATCGCGGGCTTCACACCGGGCAGCTTTCAGGCGGTCTACAACGCCAGCAAGGCGTTCCTGGATTCGTTCTCCTTCGCGCTCCGCGAGGAACTGCGCGACAGCGGCGTTACCGTGACCTGCCTGATGCCCGGTGCCACCGAGACCGAGTTCTTCCGTCGCGCCGAGATGATGGATACCAAGGTCGGTACCGAGAAGAAGGACGGCGCGTACGACGTCGCCAAAGCCGGTTTCGATGCCATGCTGCGCGGGGACGCTGATATCGTCACCGGCCTCAAGAACAAGATCCAGACCACGGTCGCCAACGTCACGCCGAACGAGATTCTGGCCAAGCAGCACCGCAAGATGGCGGAGCCTGGCACTGCAAACTCATAGCACTGGCGGTATGCTGCTGTTTGCGCGGACCGCCAATCGCTCGCGCCTCAATCGACCGCCGTGCGCGAGCGGCGGTGGCTGCTCTGGAGCTCGGGATAACCGGTGAGCATCAGGGTGTCCGAGCGGACGCCCCAGCTCTCCAGGCGATCGAGGAAGCTCATGCCGAGCAGATTGGTCTTCATCTGCCCACGCTGGACGACGAGCGCCGGCACCGACTTCTCGACGAGATGGCCGACCGCGAGGCGATCGAGTGTGAGCCGCGCCGCCTTGGTATGGCCGCCGGCGGTTTCGAGGTCGACGTCGTATTCCAGCATCTCGAGCGGCAGCCCGATCGCCTTCGCGGTTTCCCACGTCAGCACGACGGAGGTGGCGCCGGTGTCGATCACCATGGGCGCCGTGACGCCGTTGATCTTGGCGCGTAGCGCGAACTCACCACCCTGGCCGCGCTGGATCTGCACGGCGGGAGCCGGCGCAGGCGATGCAGCCGGTCCACGCAGCATGTGCGAGACCTTGTGGCTGGCACGCGCGATCTGGTCGGGATCGCCATAGGCGACCACGGCGCCGGCCGTGCCGGCGAGCATGAGGAGAACGAGCAGGAAGCGCATCATTGCGCGCCTCCGATGGTGCGCCGGGCGGTCAGAGGCGTTTCGGAGTTCCAGCGATGGGCTGCAAGCCCGCGTCCGCCATGCGCGCAGCGAGCTGCGCCATGACGGAGAGCCGTTCCGCGCTCTCCATGGCGTGCCAGCGCGCGATCTCCGGCAAAGTGCGGCCGCAGCCGAAGCACAGCCTGGTTTTGGGGTCGATCATGCAGACGGCGACGCATGGCGTTTCTTTGCTCATACGGACATAGTGGGGGATCGTCGGGCATATCTGCAAGCATCTCGTTAAGAGCCGGTACCCGCGCTCATGATCGGCTTATGGCGCGGCCTGCGCTTCTCGTCGGGTACCATGGAACTATCCGGCTGCAGCGGCGGCGAATCCTCCGACAGCGGCGCCAACGCGCTCATCACACGCTCGGGCGGGAAGGTGACGATCACCTCGGTGCCGATGCGCAGCTTCGATTTCAGCGTGAACGTGCCGCCATGCAGGTCGATCAGGTTCTTGGCGATGGGCAGGCCGAGGCCAGCCCCCTGTTCAGCAGATTTGATCGAGTTCGAGCCCTGCCCGAAGGAGGCGAGCACGACCGGGATCTCGTCCTCGGGGATGCCTGAGCCGGTATCCTTCACCGAGAGGTACTGTCCGCCCGAGGCGGTCCAACCGGCCTTGAGCCAGATCTCGCCGCCTTGCGGGGTGAACTTGATCGCGTTGGAGAGCAGGTTGAGCACGACCTGGCGGATCGCGCGCTCGTCGGCCCAGAGCCGCGGCATCGATTGCTCGAACACTTCGTGGATGGTGATGCCGCGGCTCGAAGCGCGCAGCTTCATTAGATGATGGCAATCGGCGACGATGCCGACCAGCGAGACCGCCTCCTCATTCAATTCGTAGCGGCCGGCCTCGATCCGCGACAGATCGAGGATCTCGTTGATGAGGTTGAGCAGGTGCACCCCCGAATTATGGATGTCTGCCGAGTATTCCTTGTAGACCGGCACCGCATGCGCGCCGAAAATCTCGCTCTTCATCACCTCCGAGAAGCCGAGGATGGCGTTGAGCGGCGTGCGCAGCTCATGGCTCATCTGGGCCAGGAAGCGCGATTTAGCCACGTTGGCGGATTCGGCGCGGTGACGCGCCTCGTCGGAGATCGCCTTGGCCTGTTCGAGTTCGCCGATCAGCGCATCCTTCTCCGCGCGCGCCTCCAGCGTCGCGAAGGTCGAAGAATGCAGGCGATGTGCCAGCAGCACGAAATAGCCTTCGGCCGCGAGCGCGAGCGCTGCCAGGATGTAATTGTCGAGCGAACCGGTCATCGCAAAGCTCAGCGCCATCGCGACAGCGACGGGCGCCGTCGCGGCGAGGGCTGCGATCGGCAGGTTGGCCGCGAGCATGCTCGACACCGCGATCACCAGCAGCATCAGGAACATCATCAGCGTTTCCGTGACCATATCGAGCACGGGATGAATCAGAATCGCCATCCAGCACAACCCGTAGAGCAGGTCGAGCACGACGAAGCGTGTCCGCCAGCTGCGCGTCGCGGTGGGCGAAGCAGGTTCGGCTAGGAAGCGGCGGCAGCTGCGTGTCATGGCGACATGGATGCAGAGCATGCCGGTGGTCCAGAGCGCGGCCGGGATCGGCTGCATCCACAACCCGAACAACATACCGGTGGCGACCACCAGCAGCATCACGACATAGGAAGCGGAGAGCCGCGTCTGGGCATATTGGCGCAGCAGCTCGGCGTCGAAGGCCGGCCGGGTTCCGCTGGTCGACGTTAACCTATCGCGTGCCTCGCGCACCCGCTGCGCGGCAGCCCGTCGGCTGCTCGGTGATGGAGCGCTGACCGGCTCGGCCGGAAGCTGCACTACCTCAGGCTTTTCAGCGGGGTTACTCATCAAGCAACAACGATTCCTGCCCACGTCGGACGCGGGCCTTCTGCATTGTCTATCTCTGGCAAGAAATCCTTAAGAGGTGACTTAAGGAGCTAAAAAATTACGTTAACCGGGCGTTAATCCGGAAGCTGCCCGGTGGGTGCTCAGTGCAGCCACGCATGCTGCGCGACGTAGACCACGGCTCCCGCCAGATACCCCGCGAGGGCCGGCACCGCGATGCGGCGGGCGTACCAGAGGAAGTCGATCCGCTCGAGCCCCATGGCGGCGACGCCTGCGGCCGATCCGATGATCAGGATCGAACCGCCGGTGCCGGCGCAATAGGCAATGAATTCCCAGATGAAGCTGTCCGGCGGATAATGCCCGAGGTCGTACATGCCCATGGTTGCGGCGACCAGCGGCACGTTGTCGATGAAGGCGCTGAGCAGGCCGAGCACGACGACGATGACGTCCTGCCGGCCGATCACGGTATCCAGCCAGCGCGCCAGCATCGAGAGCAGGCCGGCATGTTCGAGGCAGGCGACCGCGAGCAGGATGCCGACGAAGAATACGACCGAGCCCATGTCGATCCGCGTCAGCGCGTGCACCAGCGTCAGCGGCTGGCGCACGTGCTCGTCCTTGTGGCGATGGACGATCTCGCCGACCAGCCACAGCACGCCGAGCCCGAACAGGATCCCCATGAAGGGCGCCAGATGCGTCACCGCCTTGAACGCGGGCACCGCGATCAACGTGCCGAGGCCGAGATAGAACATCAAATTGCGCTCGAACCGGTCGACGGCCAGCAGTCCATCGTCCTTCGGCGGCGCTGCGATGGTCTTGCCCTTGAGCGAGAAGCTGACGAAGACGAGCGGGACGAGAAGATTGAGGAGCGAGGGCAGGAACACCGCGCCCATGATCTTCACCGGGGAGATATTTCCGCCGATCCAGAGCATGGTCGTGGTGACGTCGCCGATCACCGTCCACGCGCCGCCCGCATTTGCGGCGATCACGATGAGGGAGGCGAACAGCAGCCGGTCCTCGCGACGGGCGATCAGCTTCTGGATCAGTGCGACCATGACGATGGTGGTCGTCAGATTGTCCAGGATCGAGCTCAGGAAGAACGTCACGAAGCCGATCAGCCAGATCAGCCCCACCTGGCTCGTCGTGCGGATCAGCGAGGTGATGACCTCGAAGCCGTCATGGGCGTCGATCACCTCGACGATCGTCATCGCGCCGATCAGGAAGAACACGATCTGCGCCGTGGCGCCGACGGAATCGTCGAGCTGGCGCCCGACGAGAGCGTGGTCGCCGGTCGCGACCGCATAGACCGTCCAGAGCAGGCCCGCAGCGAGCAGCGCAGAGGCGCTCTTGTTGACCCCGATGGGGTGCTCGAGCGCGATCGCCGCGTAGGCGAGGACGAAGATTGCGGCGATCGCGATCAGCACGGCGGCAGCGGCTTGGTCAGGCGTCAGCGCGACAGGCGCGCGAGCAGGCTGGACGTATCCCAGCGCTTGCCGCCCATCTTCTCGACCTCGGAATAGAACTGATCGACCAGCGCGGTGACCGGCAGGTTGGCGCCGTTGCGGCGGGCTTCGGCCAGTGCGATCGAGAGGTCCTTGCGCATCCATTCGACGGCGAAGCCGAAATCGTACTTGCCCTCGTTCATGGTCTTGTAGCGGTTCTCCATCTGCCAGGACTGCGCAGCGCCCTTGGAGATGGTTTCGATCACGGCGGCGACGTCGAGGCCGCTCTTCTGGGCGAAGTGGATACCCTCGGAGAGGCCCTGCACGAGGCCGGCGATGCAGATCTGATTGACCATCTTGGTCAGCTGGCCGCTTCCGGCTGGCCCGAGCAATTTGCACATCCGCGCATAGGCGCCCGTGATGATCGGCTCGGCGCCGGCATAGGCGTCCTGAGCGCCGCCGCACATCACCGTCAGCACGCCATTCTCGGCGCCGGCCTGGCCGCCGGAGACGGGCGCGTCGACGAATTTGAAGCCGGCCTTCGTGGCAGCCGCGTCCAGTTCGCGCGCGACTTCGGCGGAAGCCGTGGTGTGGTCGACGAAGGTCGCGCCCTTCTTCATGCCGGCAAAGGCGCCGTCGGGACCGATCGTGACCGCGCGCAGATCGTTGTCATTGCCGACGCAGCACATCACGAAATCCTGGCCTTCGGCGGCGGCTTTCGGGGTCGCCGCTGTCTTGCCGCCGAACTTGTCCGCCCATTCCTTCGCCTTGGCCGAGGTGCGGTTATAGACGGTGACCTCATGGCCCCCTTTTTTCACGAGGTGCCCGGCCATGGGGAAGCCCATGACGCCAAGACCGAGGAAAGCGACTTTAGCCATGTGTGTGTCCGTAGCTTGAGTTTTACGGTTGCAGCCGGGCGAGGGGCGCCCAGCCGGGATCCTACAAGGTTCCGCCGGGAGCGGACCGGGCGCACCATAAACCCTTGAGAGCGGAGGGCAACGGCTTCGTTTGGCGGGCCCCTGTGCTAGGATGGCCGACCTCAAGGACTTCAAAACAAGGGAGCAAAGGCAATGGGCGGCGTGAGCGTCGGCGTGCTCGATCATTTCAACATCCGGACCCGGAAACTGGCCGAGACGGTCCGCTTCTACGAAGACGTGCTGGGCCTGGAAAAAGGCGCCCGGCCGAATTTCGCCTTCCCGGGCGCCTGGATGTACAGCGAGGGCAAGCCCGTGGTGCATCTCGTCGATATTTCGCCGACCTCCGAGCCACAAAAGCCGGATTCCGGCGTTGTCCACCACGTCGCCTTCGTCAGCCGTGGCTTCGAAGGCATGAAGCAAAGGCTGGCGTCCAAGGGCATGACATTCGACGCCCGCCAGGTGCCTGGCGGCGACCTCTGGCAGATCTTCGTCCACGACCCCAACGGGGTCATGATCGAACTCAATTACGAGGCGGCCCAGGAGCAGGGGGCGGCGCCCGCGGAAATGGCTGGCGATATCGGCAGGCAGTAGCCTTTTGGCCGTTTCCGCTCTAATGGGGCATCCTCAAGCCTTGAGCATGATCTGACCGGCAAACCGCACCACGCTTTTTTCGGATCGTGCTCTACTCCAGGAGATGCGCTTTGAGCGTGACGCAGCAACAGGTTCTCGACAGCCTCGCCAAAATCAAGTCGCCCCGCGGGGTTGCGCTCACCAATGCCAATGTGCTGAGCGCGATCAGCGCCGCCGACGGCAAGGTCTTCTTCTCGATCAATGTCGATGCCGCCGAGGCGCGGGCTTGGGAATCCGTTCGGGCCGAGGCTGAAGCCGCCGTGCGCGCCATTCCTGGCGTCACCACGGCGATGGTGGCCCTGACGGCCGAGCGCAAGCCGGGCTCCGCGCCGCCACCCCCGCAATCTGGTCGCGGCACGCCCGGCGTGCAGCCCGCCCATGCCCATAAGCCGCCGCCGCAGGGCGGCGCCCAGTCGCCGATGGCGCGGCAGTCTGAAATTCCTGGCGTCGCCGCCGTGATCGCGGTGGCTTCGGGCAAGGGCGGGGTCGGCAAGTCGACCACCGCACTCAATCTGGCATTGGGTCTGCGGGACCTCGGTCTGAAGGTCGGGCTGCTCGACGCCGACATCTACGGCCCCTCGGTGCCGCGGCTGACCGGCCTGCACGAGAAGCCGGAGCTGGACGGCGAGCGAAAAATGATTCCGCTCCGGCGCTTCGGCCTCGCCATCATGTCGATCGGCTTCCTGGTCGAGGAAGAGACCGCGATGATCTGGCGCGGCCCGATGGTGATGTCGGCGGTGACGCAGATGCTGCGCGATGTCGCGTGGGGCACGCTCGACGTGCTCGTCGTCGACATGCCGCCGGGCACGGGCGATGCCCAGCTCACGCTGGCGCAGAACGTGCCGCTGAAGGGCGCCGTCATCGTCTCGACCCCGCAGGACCTGTCCCTGATCGACGCCCGGCGGGGGCTCGCCATGTTCAGGAAGGTCAACGTGCCCGTGCTCGGCATCGTCGAGAACATGAGCTATTTCCAGTGCCCGCATTGCGGCACGAAATCGGACATCTTCGGCCATGGCGGCGCGCGCCATGAGGCCGACAAGCTCGGAGTACCGTTCCTGGGCGAAATCCCGCTGCACATGGCGATTCGCGCCACCTCGGACGCCGGCAATCCCGTCGTGGACAGCGAGCCTGATGGCCCCCATGCGGCGATCTATCGCGCCATAGCGGGGCAGGTGCGCGACCAGCTCAAGGGCGTGATCGCGGCAGCCTGAAGCCAATGTCTGGGGACATGCGACTTTCGTCGACCCCCGTCATGCCATTGTCGCGTTCCGCGCGAGTGGCTTCCGTGTTAAACGCCCACGGCAGCGAAGCCCCTTCGGTTTGACGCGATGAGGATCGCGTCGCCGGAACGAGCGGCCGTGAAGAGGAAGTAGGGGAAACACCCCAGCAAGGAGAGACCTGAAGATGAAGCGTCGTGATTTCCTGAAAGTGTCGGCAGCGGGCGCGGCGGCATCAGCCGCGGTGGCCTCGCCGGCGATTGCGCAGTCCTCGCCCGAGATCAAGTGGCGCATGACGTCGAGCTTCCCGAAGTCGCTCGACACCATCTACGGTGGTGGCGAGCAGGTGGCGAAGTACGTCGCCGAGATGACCGACAACAAGTTCCAGATCCAGGTGTTCGCCGGCGGCGAGATCGTCCCGCCGCTGCAGGCGCTCGATGCGACCTCGAACGGCACCGTCGAGATGTGCCACACCGTCTCCTACTACTACGTCGGCAAGGACCCGACCTTCGCGATCTACGCGTCGGTGCCGTTCGGCCTCAACGCGCGCCAGCAAAATTCCTGGTGGTACCAGGGCGGCGGCCAGGAGCTCGGCAACGAGTTCTTCAAGAAGTCGAACGTGATCGGCTTTCCTTGCGGCAATACCGGCACCCAGATGGGCGGCTGGTTCCGCAAGGAGATCAAGACCGTCGCGGACCTCTCGGGCCTCAAGATGCGCATCGGCGGCATCGCCGGCCAGGTGCTTCAGAAGGTCGGCGTGGTGCCGCAGCAGCTCGGCGGCGGCGACATCTATCCGGCGCTGGAAAAGGGCACCATCGATGCGGCCGAGTGGGTCGGTCCCTACGATGACGAGAAGCTCGGCTTCGCCAAGGTCGCGAAGTACTATTACTATCCGGGCTTCTGGGAAGGCGGTCCGACCGTTCACGCCTTCACCAATCTGGAGAAGTGGAATTCGCTGCCGAAGAACTACCAGGCGATCCTCACCAACGCGATGGCCAACGCCAACAGCTGGATGGCCGCGCGCTACGACATGCAGAACCCGGCGGCGCTGAAGCGTCTGGTCGCCGGCGGCACCCAGCTTCGTCCCTTCACCAACGAAGTTCTGGAAGCCTGCCTCAAGGCGACCAACGAGCTGTGGGGCGAGATCTCGGCCAAGAACCCCGACTTCAAGAAGTCGATCGACGCCATGCAGGCCTATCGCTCCGATGAATATCTGTGGTGGCAGGTCGCCGAATACACCTACGACAGCTTCATGATCCGCTCGCGCACCCGCGGCTGATCTGCAGCTCACGCTGTCAGGCTGAAAGGCCCGGCCCCGTTCGCGAGGCCGGGCCTTTTCGTTGGCGCTGTGACGGGCACATTCAAAATCCGCAAAACAACCCCATGCACAGTAGAGGCGGCAACCGTCGCTGCGCTCGCAACGACGTGGGGATGGAGAGGGCGAGCCCAAGCTCGGTTGACACGTCGGGCAAAACAGTGGCATAAATCAATAATCGATTAATCCGAAATTTTGCCACGCGAGTGTGAGCATTTGACGAAGCCATGAGCTTCGGCGCGTACCGTCTGCGGCTTAAGTCGTAGGATGAAATGGTCCGGCCGCTCTCGCGAGGTCGGGCTTTTTCTTTGCCGCAGTGCGATCACGGTGGAAATCGCTGGAACCTTGGGTCATGCTGCGCTCCAAGCCTCGGCAAGAAGGCTCACAGTCACAATCCATCAGGGCAGGACATCATGAAGAGAAGAGACTTCATCAAGGTCACGGGACTTGGTGCGGCCGGTGCCGCCACGCTCGCGGCCCCGGCCATCGCGCAATCGATGCCGGAAATCAAATGGCGCATGCCGACAAGCTGGCCGAAATCGCTCGACACCCTCTACGGCGGCGCCGAGATGATGAGCAAGATGGTTGCCGAGGCGACCGACAATAAATTCCAGATCCAGACCTTCGCGGCCGGAGAGATCGTGCCGGGCCTGCAGGTGCTGGACGCCGTGCAGAACGGCACCTGCGAGATCGGCCACACCGCCTCGTATTATTATTTCGGCAAGGACCCGACCTTCACCTTCGGCTCGTCGGTGCCGTTCGGTCCCAACATGCGCATCAACCAGGCCTGGTACATGCAGGGCGGCGGGCGCGAGGTCCTCAACGAATTCTACAAGAGCTACAACGTCGTCTCGCTGCTGGCGGGCAACACCGGCTGCCAGATGGGCGGCTGGTTCAGGAAAGAGGTCAACACGCCCGAGGATCTCGGCGGCGTGAAATTCCGCATCGGCGGCTTCGCCGGCCGCGTGCTGCAGAAGCTCGGCGTGGTGCCGCAGCAGCTCGCCGGCGGCGACATCTATCCGGCGCTGGAGAAGGGCACCATCGACGCCGCCGAATGGGTCGGTCCCTATGACGACGAGAAGCTCGGCTTCTACAAGATCGCGCCGCACTACTACTATCCCGGCTGGTGGGAAGGCGGGCCGATGCTGCTCGCCTTCGTCAATCTCGACAAATGGAATGCGCTGCCGAAATATTACCAGAGCGTGCTGGAGCAGGCCGGGCATTACGCCAACAACTACATGATGGCGCGCTACGATCAGGCCAATCCGCTGGCGCTGAAGAAGCTGCTTGCGGGCGGCACCAAGCTGCACGCCTTCTCGCCGCCGATCATGGAGGCCTGCTTCAAGGCGGCCAAGGAGCTGCATGCCGAGGTCGGCGCAACCAACGCCAACTTCAAGAAGGTCCACGAGTCCCTCGCGAAATTCTCGAGCGATGGCTACGCCTGGTTCCAGGTCGCCGAGGTCGGCTACGACGTCTTCATGGCGCGGCGCTCGCAAGGCTGAGGGCTGCGGTCTCGATGCTGGCCCCGGAACGCGAGCTCCGGGGCCTTCGTCGTGGGTACCCCATAAGACTGGACGTGACGATGAGCTTCGATCCCGATGAGGTTCAAAGCGTACTGCGCAAGGCATGGTCGTTGTCGACGGCCAGCCAATGGACGGTGGACAATCCCGCGAAGGGACAATGCAACGTCACGGCGCTGCTCGTTCACGAACTCTTCGGCGGCGATTTGTTGAAGACGCCGCTGCCCTCCGGCGATCATTTCTACAACCGGATCGAGGGGCGACGATACGACTTCACGTCAAGTCAATTCGATGAGCCGATCGCTTACGCGGACTTGCCTGCAAGCTGGGCCGAGGCGCAGCGGGGGGTGACGAGTGCGCAAAGGGCTGCGCTCAGAATGGCCTTTGGAAGATTCCGAGCCAGCTCAGGCTAGTCAAAAGCCGGCGCAAGCCTGCCGCTCGAGGACGCGCCGATATTGTTCTGCGTGCGGAAGCAGATGCGCGCTATTTCAACGCGATTAGGTACGTATTTTTTCGGTGTTCCTTTTACGGAACGATCAGGCTATCGAGATTCGGCAATCGGGCTGAAGTTCGCGGCGGCGTCACCGCCGCTCCGGCTTCACGGTACGGTATACCGGACTCAACCAGTCCCGACGCGAATTCAGCTTTCACCGAATACGGCAATTCTCGATCCCCGATCGAGACGCCAATGCGCGTTTCCCTTGGGGACTCCTCGTGAGAATGGCGATCGAGATTTTACAACTGCTGGTGCAATCGGCCGACACCTGGCTGTTCGAAGGCAACCTTTCCGGCCTGAGCGATCGGGAATGGATGGCGTTGCGCTTTCTCGCCGGTGCAAACCGATTTTCGCGAACGCCGACCGCTCTCGCCAGCTTCCTGGGCGCGACGCGCAGCGCCGCATCTCAGATTGCCGCCGCACTCCAGAACAAGGGGCTGGTGGTCCGCAAGCCCTCCGCGGAGGACAAGCGCTCGATCGTGCTCTGTATCACGGGTGAGGGCGAGAAGTTCCTCGAGCGTGATCCGATCAACCTGCTGCGTGACCAGGTCGAGGCACTCGAGGCCGGAGAGCGATCCCGTCTGCACGATACGCTTGGTCGCGTCCTGACGGGACTCGACGTTGCCAAGCGCCGTCACCGTGCCGACGTTTGCAGCAGATGCATGTTCCTGGTCGAGAGCGGAGAAGGGAAGGACCGCCATTTCAAGTGCCGGTTGTTTCGGAAGTCCCTGACCCCGAAGGACACGACCTTGCTTTGCGCCTACTTCGAGGGGCGGAGCTAGAGAGGTCTTCCGCGCAACGCCGACGAACCGTGGCTGTTTGCGTCTTTTCCGGCCTCCATGCCTCGGAGGCGAACCGGCCAGCAGGGAAGCGAGACGGGCCCAGCCCGGTTGACTTACATGAACCTGACAACGGCGGGCGATCGTGGCCAAGCGCTTTTTCGCTGGCCGGGACGCTTCGAATGGTGGAAGAAAGCGCAGATGCGGCCTAGGCCGTAGGGTGACACCGGAACATCCGGCCGGGAATGCCATGCGCCTTCTGATCGTCGAGGACAATGCCGAACTGTCGCGGCTCGTGGCCAGCGGACTGGCGGGGGCGGGCTACGAGAGCGATGTCGTCGGGACGGCGGACGAAGCGCGCCAGGCGGTGAGCAGCGTCGGTTATGCCGCGATGATCCTCGACCTCGGTCTGCCCGACGGCGACGGGCTGTCGGTGCTGCGCGAGCTGCGGCGGCAGATGGAGCCGCTGCCGGTGCTGGTGCTGACCGCGCGGGGCGGGCTGCAGGACCGGGTCAACGGCTTGCGCAGCGGCGCTGACGACTACCTCGCAAAGCCTTTCGCGATGGAGGAACTGGTGGCGCGCCTGGAGGCGATCCTGCGCCGTCCGGGCCAGTTGCTCGGCCGCTCGCTGCACCTCGCCAATCTCGTCTACGACACCGAGAGCCGCCAGATCTTCGTCGACGACAAGCCGCGGATCATCTCCTCGCGCGAGACCTCGGTGCTTGAAATCCTGCTGCGCCGGCAGGGCCGCGTGGTGTCGAAAAAGAACGTCGAAGATCACATCTTCGGGCTCGAGGGCGAGGTCGCCTCCAATGCGGTCGAGGTCTACGTCTCGCGCTTGCGCAAGCAGCTCGCTGAACATGGCGCCAAGGTCGTGATCCACACCATCCGCGGCGTCGGCTACATGATGGCCGAGGAGAAATAGCGTGGCTGGGGCCGGATCCCAGAACGGGTCCCAGGGGTGGCGAGGAGTGAGGCCGCCATCGTTCAAATCGCTGATCTCGCGCATCGTGTTCCTGCACATCATCGCGGTCGCGGTGGTTGCGATCTTCCTGCCGCTGGTCCTGTTCTGGCTTTTGAATTCCGAGATCGACCAGCTGCATCGCGCCGCGATGCGAGCCCAGGCCGAGACGCTGGCCGAGCGCATCGCCGTTGGGCCGGACGGCAAGGTGACGTTCAATCTTCCCGACAGCCTTCGCGGTCTCTATTCGGAAGCCTATGGCCGCTATCAATACGACATCCGTGACGCCGGTGGCCGCCTGCTGTTCTCGTCCCACAA
This sequence comes from Bradyrhizobium guangdongense, assembly GCF_004114975.1. NCBI lineage: Bacteria > Pseudomonadati > Pseudomonadota > Alphaproteobacteria > Hyphomicrobiales > Nitrobacteraceae > Bradyrhizobium > Bradyrhizobium guangdongense. Next base: position 5,093,277 of record NZ_CP030051.1, on the reverse strand, counting down.
GAAGACCGGGAACGTCGAGTCAGAGTCGATTTCCGGTGCCGACGTGACCCAGATGATCGGCGACACCATGGTTCGCATTCACGTGGCGGAGGACCTCTCCCACCGCGACGTCATCACCGACGACATCATATCGAACTTCTTCCGCCGGGTCGGGTGGATCACCATTCCGATTCTTCTGGTCCTGCTCGCCACCGACATCATCATTTTCCGCCGCGCGATCGCACCGCTCTGGAAGGCCTCGGAGAAGGCGAGCGCCATCGGTCCTGCCCGCACCGACATTCGCCTGCCGACGGAGCAGATTCCGCGCGAGATCGTGCCGCTCGTCACGGCCGTCAACCAGGCGCTGGATCGGCTCGAGGACGGCTTTCGCGTGCAACGCCAGTTCACGGCCGACGCCGCCCATCAATTGCGCACGCCACTTGCGATCCTGCGGACCCGGATCGAAACGCTTGGCGATGCTGCCGCGCGGCAGGCGCTGCATGACGACATCGAAGCCATGAGCCGGATCGTCGCCCAGCTGCTGGAGATCGCCGAGCTCGATACGCTGGTGCTCGATCCAGGCGAGACCGCGGACTTGCGCGCCGTCTGCGCCGAAGTGGTCGGGTCGATCGCGCCGTTCGCGATCGCCCAGCACAAGGACATCGCACTCAAGGGCGCCGAGGCCCCGGTGATGATCCACGGCAATTCCGAGATGCTTCAGCGCGCGGTGTTCAACCTCGCCGAAAACGCCATCAAGTTCACGGCGAAGGAGACCTCGGTCGACATCGAGGTCGGCGACGACGGCTCGGTGCGCGTGCGCGATTGCGGCCCCGGCGTCGCGGAGTCCGAACGCGAGCTGATCTTCCAGCGCTTCTGGCGCAGGGATCGCCAGCGCAGCGACGGCGCGGGCCTCGGCTTGTCGATCGTGCGCGGGGTTGCCGACGACCACGCCGCGACGGTCGCGGTGGACAACCTCCCCGGCGGCGGCGCCGAGTTCACGCTGCGGTTCAGGCTGGCGGAGGAGGGCGCCTCCGCCGTTGGCCGGAGCTGATCGCTATTTCAGCTTGCCGGTCGACAGGTCCATGATCATGCGTGTGGTCAGGTAAAGACGCGGCACGATGCTGTTGATCTGGACGTATTCGGCATCGTTGGAATGGGCGCCGAAGCCCGACAGGCCCATGCCTTCGACCACGGCGCCCTTGGTCTTGAGCGCGGCGAAGGCAGCGTCGGTGCCGCCGCCCGTCGCCTTCTCGGCGACGTTCATGGACATTCCGAGCTCCTGATAGATCGTCTTGCCATAGGCGGCGACGCGGCGCGAGGCGTCGGTGGCCTCGAGCGGAGGGCGGCGCACCTCGAATTTCAGCTCGACCTTGGACTCCGGCAGCAGGTGATTTTTGATCTTCTCCTGCAGCGCCTTCTCGAGCTCGTCGAAATCGGACACCTTGAGGGCGCGCGCATCGGCCTGGGCCGTGGCTTCGGCAGGAATCACGTTACGGTTGGTGCCGGCCTTGGACACCGTCCAGTTCAGCTTCAGGCACTGCTCGGGCTTGGACAGATCCTTCATCTGCAGCACCTGATGGGAGAGCTCGTAGAGCGCATTGATGCCGCCCTCGGGCGTTGCGCCGGCATGCGAGGACCGGCCGATCACCTTGAGATAGGCCGAGCCAATGCCGCTGGTCGCGAGGCGCAGCGTGCCATCGGTACCGCCGCCTTCGAACGAGAACACCACGTCCTGATCAGAGGCGAATTTGGTGATGGTGCTGCGCCAGCCGGGCGAGGAGATCTCCTCGTCGCCATTGGTGAGCACCGTGAGGGTGCCGTAATCCCTGAAGTTCAGCTTCTGCAGCATCGCCACCGTGTGGAGAATGAGCGCGACGCCCTGCTTGTCGTCGGCAATGCCGAGGCCGTAGGCCCTGTCGCCGTCGATGCGGAACGGCTGGTCCTTCAGCATGCCCTTCAGGTACACCGTGTCCATGTGGGCGATCAGCATGATCTTCCTGGTGCCGGTGCCCTTGAAGGTGGCGTGCACGGCCGGGCCGATCTTTTCGGGCGTGTCGTCGAGACGATCAATGTCGGCAGGCTGCAGGATCTCCACCGTGCCGCCGAGCTGCTTGAGCTGGTCGGCGACGCGCCCGGCGATCACGTTCAGGCCTTCGATATCCTTGCTGCCGGATTCGATGCTGACGAGATCGCGCAGCGTGTCGAGCAGCGGCTGCTGCTCTTTCTGCGCCAGCGCGTGAACGTCGGCGACTGGCTCGGCGTGGACGATGGTTGCGGCACAGGCGAGCCACAGGCAGGCAATTAGCGAACCGGCGAGCGAGGAAGCGGGGGACGATCGGAGCATGCAGGGCATTCCAGAGTTGAAGGAACGTCCGGTATGCCCGTGTTCGGCGCGCCTGTCACGCCGTCGTGCCCCCAAAGCGGAACATGACGGCGTGCGCAGGATAGCTACTTCTGCGGCGGACCGAAGTCGAGCGGCGGCAGCTCGATCTGCGGCACCTCGATCTTGACGGAGTTCGGGTCGATGTTCGACTGGGTGCCCTTGTAGTGCATGACCATCGACGGGAACGCGATCACCAGACCGACCATGATGATCTGGATCACCACGAACGGCACCGCGCCCCAATAGATCTGCCCCGTGGTGACCGGGTCCATCCTCTTGCCGGTGACGCGATCGGTGTATCGCTCCTTGGGCGCGACCGACCTGAGGTAGAACAGGGCGAAGCCGAACGGCGGATGCATGAACGAGGTCTGCATGTTGACGCCGAGGATGACGCCGAACCAGATCAGATCGATGCCCAGGTGCTCGGCGGCAGGCCCCAGCAGCGGGATCACGATGAAGGCCAGCTCGAAGAAGTCGAGGAAGAAGGCCAGCACGAACACGAAGGCGTTGACGAAGATCAGGAAGCCGACTTGGCCGCCGGGCAGCGAGGTGAGCAGGTGCTCGACCCAGACGTGTCCGCTGACGCCGTAGAAGGTGAGCGAGAACACGCGGGCGCCGACCAGGATGAACACCACGAACGCCGACAGCTTGGCGGTCGATTCCGTCGCCTGCCGGATCAGGTCCCAGCTCAGCCGCCGTTTCGCCGCGCCGAGGATGAGGGCGCCGGCAGCGCCCATCGCGCCACCTTCCGTCGGCGTCGCGAGGCCGATGAAGATGGTGCCGAGCACCAGGAAGATCAGGAACAGCGGCGGCACCATGACGAAGGTGGTCTGCTGCGCCATCTTCGACAGGAAGCGGAAGCCGGTGAGCTTGTCGATGACCCAGTTCAGCACCGCGACGGCGAAGGCGAAGATGATGCCGTTGAACATGCTGAGCACGACGAAGTCGGCGCCGTGCGTCTCGGAGTTGCGCATCATGAACCAGCCGAACACGCAGCTCGCAATGAAGAGCACGCCGAGGGAGATAAGGCCACGGCTGCCATTGTCTTCGCGGAAGCCGATGGCCTCCTTCGGCAGGCCGGGGGCGGCCTTCGGGAAGATGATGCTGACGAGGAAGGCATAGCCCGCGTAGAGGCCCGCGAGCACCAGACCCGGAATGAAGGCGCCCTCGTACATGTCGCCGACGGATTTGCCGAGCTGGTCGGCCATCACGATCAGGACGAGCGAAGGCGGAATGATCTGCGCGAGCGTGCCTGACGCCGCGATGATGCCGGTCGCCATGCGCCGGTCGTAACCGTAGCGCAGCATGATCGGCAGCGAGATCAGCCCCATCGAGATCACGGACGCGGCGACCACGCCGGTCGTTGCCGCAAGCAGGGCGCCGACGAACACGACCGCGTAGGCGAGGCCGCCGCGGATGGTGCCGAACAGCTGTCCGATGGTGTCGAGCAGGTCCTCGGCCATGCCCGACCGCTCCAGCACCAGCCCCATGAAGGTGAAGAAGGGGATGGCGAGCAGCGTGTCGTTGTTCATCACGCCGTAGACGCGCTCGGGAAGCGCGTTGAGGAAGTCGGGGCGGAATTCGCCGAGTTCGATGCCGATCACGGCGTAGAAGAGGCCGACGGCGCCGAGCGAAAATGCCGCGGGATAGCCGAGCAGCAGCACGACGACGAGCGTCGCGAACATGATGGGCGCCAGATTGGCGATGATGAATGCGGTCATAATTCCCCCTGAACCGTCGCCAACGGCTATTTCTTCTCGATCGCTTCGACGAGATGCTCGACTTCCGCCTCGAGCGCCGAGACCTGGGACTCGTGAGGATCTGGAATCAATCCGCGCATCACCGCGATCCGCTTGATCAATTCGGAGATGGCCTGAACCAGCAGGAACGCGAATCCGATCATGATCAGGGATTTGGCGGGCCATTGCGGCAGGCCGCCGGCATTGCCCGACTGCTCGTTGATCTGGAACGACCGCTCGAAGAACGGTACGCCGGTGAGGATCATGACGACGCACAGCGGAATGAGGAAGAACACATGACCGATCACGTCGATCATGCTGCGGACCTTCTTCGGCAATGTGTTGTTCACGATGTCGATGCGGATGTGTTCGTTATCGAGCAACGTCCACGGCGAGCAGAGCAGGAACACGATGCTGAAGAGCACCCATTGCAGCTCGAGCCAGGAATTGGAGGAGGTGTCGAACACCTTCCGAACGATCGCATTGAGCGCCGAGACGACGACCGCCAACACGATCATCCAGGCCAGACGCTTGCCCGTCCAGCGCGTGAACGCGTCGATCCCACTGCTCAGCCTAAGGAGCGCTTGCAAAGATTGGTCCTCCCCCGATGGTGCCCCAGCCGTCTTGACTGCGCCGACGAGGCGCGTGGCTTGTCTCGCCGCGCAGGCATGAGGCTGGCGCACCAAACCAGCGGGCGTGCCGCCAGTCAATCGGAAGTTTGTTGATATCTCAGGGGAATAGGGCCGCAGCCGGCCGTTCCTCAGCCGCCGGTGACGCTCATATGCCTCGAGACGCTCGGGCGGTCGTGACGACGGTCGATGATGAAGTCGTGGCCCTTGGGCTTCAAGCCGATGGCGCGGTCGATCGCATCCGCAAGCAGCACATCGTCATCGGATGCACGCAGAGGTTTGCGCAGGTCCGAGGCATCCTCGTGGCCGAGGCAGGTGTGCAGCGTGCCGGTGCAGGTGATGCGCACCCGGTTGCAGGATTCGCAGAAATTGTGGGTCATCGGCGTGATGAAGCCGAGCTTGCCGCCGGTCTCGGCGACGCTGACATAGCGCGCCGGGCCCCCGGTGCTCTCGGCGAGATCTGTCAATGTGAATTGCTGGGCGAGCCGCGCGCGCACCAGGGACAACGGCAGATATTGATCAATGCGGCCCGCGCCGATCTCGCCCATCGGCATCACCTCGATCAGGGTGAGGCCCATGTTCTTGCCGTGGGCCCAGCGCATCAAGTCGGGAAGCTCGTCCTCGTTGAGGTTCTTCAGCGCCACTGCGTTGATCTTCACGGCCAGCCCCGCGGCGCGCGCGGCCTCGATGCCTTCGAGCACCTTGTCGATCTCGCCCCAGCGGGTGATCTCGCGAAACTTCTTCGGGTCGAGCGTGTCGAGCGAGACATTGATGCGGCGGACGCCGCAATCGGCCAGCTCCCTGGCATGCTTTGCGAGCTGGGTGCCGTTGGTGGTCAGCGTCAGCTCGTTCAAGGCGCCGCTCGACAGATGCCGCGACAGCGAGCGCACCAGCGTCATCACGTTGCGGCGGACCAGCGGCTCGCCGCCGGTGAGCCGCAGCTTCTTCACGCCCTTGGCGATGAACGCCGAGCAGAGCCGGTCGAGTTCCTCCAGGGTCAGCAGGTCGGCCTTCGGCAGGAACGTCATGTCTTCCGACATGCAGTAGAAGCAGCGCAGATCGCAGCGGTCGGTGACGGAGACGCGCAAATAGGAGATCGTCCGCCCGAACGGATCGGTCATCGCGCTCGACAGCGCAGTGCGGGGGCTCGCAGTGGATCCGTTCATACAAAATGCCTTGTCACTTACGGCGACGGGGGCACCTTTGCTTCAACGGCGCCTTGCCCGCAATCTAAGCATCGGACGCGGCTCAGACAATCGGGTGGTATACGTAAGTCAGCGCTTGCCTGCGTTCGGATCGGGGAACGGCGAGGCGGCTGCGGGCGGTGCAGCATCCGCCGGTGCGGCCTCAGGTGCGGCTGCGGCCGGTTTCGGCTTCCTCGGCCGGTGCGGCTTCTTCTTCACGGGCTTCGGAGGCACCGCCGGCGCAAGCTCCGCGAACACCGGATTCGGATCTGTTGTGACCGAGGCCGGGGTGGTGAAATCGCCGGGCGTCTTGATCACGTTCACCGGCACGCTCGCCGGCTGGTATTTGGGCAGCGCGAAAGCGACCGTGAACGGGGCGTCAGGGGCAGGAACCGAGACGGAGCAGGGGGTCTTGCAGCCCGGTCCGAGCGATGTCGTGGCGTCAGCCCCCGGAGGGTTGGATTCGAGCCTGACCTGAACGGGCGGCGGGGCCGATTTGAACCAGGACATCGAGGAGCAGCCACCCAGGCTCGCCCCCATTAAGGCAACTACCAAGACGCGACGCATGACCCATCCACTTCTACTGCGACGAACCGCCACATGACCCCGGCCGGACCTTAGGAGCGTCGTTCCGGGCACGCAACCGGCGGGCCATGCATAGTTAATAGATGGTTAATGCAGGGTTACGCGGAATAATGCAGCTCAATCAGCGGTTTGTCCGGCCTACGGCGTCATCAGGCTGTGCGCGGCAGCCGGCAGGTCACGCATATGATGGATCAGCCGGTCCGGTTTCAGCTCGGCAATCGGCACATCCGTGTAGCCGAAGCTGACCCCGATCACGGGCACCCCCGCGCGGCGGGCGACGCCCACATCGGTTCCGGCGTCGCCAACCATGATGCTGGCTTTGACCTCCCCGCCGGCCCGCGCCACGGTTTGGCGGAAAATGGTCGGGTCGGGCTTCTGGACCCCGAACGTGTCGGCGCCGCAGATCGCTCCGAATCGCCTGGTGAGGTCGAGCTGGTCCAGGAGCCGCTTCGACAGCCATTCCAGCTTGTTGGTGCAGACCGCCAGCCGATGGCCCTGCGCCGCAAACAGATCGAGCGCGTCCAGCAGCCCCTCGAACGGGCGCGACTCGACCGCGATATGATCGGCGTAATAGGCGATGAAATCCGCCGTCATCCGGTCCATGTCCGCGGGCGTTACCGTACGGCCTTCGGCCTCCAGGCCCCGCTCGATCAGCTTGCGGGCGCCGGCGCCGATCATGTTGCGGGCCGAGGCCATCGGCACCGGCGGCAGGCCTTCGCGGTCGAGCACGTAATTCAGCGCGGTGATCAGGTCGGGCGCCGTATCCACAAGCGTGCCGTCGAGATCGAAAACGAGGGTGTAGCGGGAGCTCATGCCAAAAAGCGCTATCGGTCCGCCCGGGCCGGCGCAAGGGGCGGCCCCATAAGATCACCTTATAGACCTGTTCCCAGACCCTGTTCTCCCGATGAAAACGAGGCTACATAGGCCGCCGCAAGCGAAACGGCCGGCGGCATTCCTGACCTCCAAAGCGGGCGCAAACGTGGACATGGACCAGTTGAAGCGGCAGGCGGCGGCGCGCGCGCTGGAGGAGGTGCGTGACGGCATGCAGCTCGGCCTCGGCACCGGTTCGACCGCCAAGCATTTCGTCGAGCTGCTGGGCGAGCGCGTGCGCGCCGGCCTCAAGGTGATCGGGGTGCCGACCTCCGAAGCGACGCGTGCCGACGCGACGCGTTGCGGCGTTCCGCTGACCACGCTGGATGAGATCGACCATCTCGACATCACCGTCGACGGTGCCGACGAGATCGATCCCGAGCTCAATCTGATCAAGGGCGGTGGCGGCGCATTGCTGCGCGAGAAGATCGTGGCGGCGGCCTCGGATCGCATGATCGTGATCGCCGACGAGAGCAAATGGGTGCAGACGCTCGGCCGCTTTCCGCTGCCGGTGGAGGTCATTCCGTTCGGGCTTGGCGCGACACGGCGGGCGATCGAGAAGGCATTTGCGCAATGCGGCGTTTCCGGGCAAATGGCAGTTCGCAAGGCCAAAGACGGCCACGTTTTCGTCACCGATGGCGGCCACTGGATCGTCGATGCCCAGCTCGAACGTATCGCGGATCCGCCCGGCCTCGCCGGGGCTTTGAGCACGATCCCCGGCGTCGTCGAGCATGGATTGTTCATCGGCTTGGCCAGCTCGGCCGTTTTGGCGGGTGGCGAGGGAATTCGCGTGATTGAACGGCGAAAGCCGAAAGGAGACTAGGAATGAAGAGCGTTTTGAAATTCTTGCCGGCGGCGACCCTCGCTGTGGGACTGGCCCTTTCCGCCGTCCCGGCTGCGGCGCAGCAGCAGGCAGCCCCGCCGAAGGCTTCGCCGGCGGCGATTGCGGCCGCCAAGGAAATCCTCCAGATCAAGAACGCCGGCGCGATGTATGCGGGCGCCGTGCCGGGCCTCGTCGAGAAGACCAAGGTCGCGCTGATCCAGCAGAACCTGAACTATCAAAAGGATCTCAACGAGGTCGCCCCGATCGTCGCCAAGCAGCTCGAGGGCCGGCAGAACGAGATCGGCGAGGGCATGGCCCAGATCTACGCCAGCGAGTTCACCGAGCAGGAGCTCAAGGATCTCGTCGTCTTCTACAAGTCGCCGCTCGGACAGAAGCTGATCACCGCGGAGCCGCGCGCGATCGGTCTCAGCATGGCCTTCATGAACTCCTGGGCCCAGAACTTCTCCGAGACCGTGATGGGAGCCTTCCGCGCCGAGATGCGCAAGCGTGGCAAGGAAATCTGACAGTACCTATCTGTCCAAATCATCCTTGAACGAGGTCGGAGTGGACAATGGCTGAATTCGACGTCGACCTCTTTGTCATCGGTGGCGGTTCGGGCGGCGTGCGCGCCGCCCGCATCGCGGCCGGTTACGGCGCCCGCGTGATGATCGCGGAAGAATACCGCATGGGCGGCACCTGCGTGATCCGCGGCTGCGTGCCGAAGAAGCTGTTCGTGATCGGCTCGCATGTCCGCCACGAGCTCGAGGACGCTGCCGGCTTCGGCTGGACCGTTCCGCCCGCGACCTTCGACTGGGCGACGTTGATCGCCAACAAGGACAAGGAGATCGCGCGGCTGGAGGCGGCCTACACGACCAATGTCGAGAAGTCAGGCGCGCAGGTCGTCAAGAGCCGCGCGGTGATCGAGGACAAGCACACAATCCGGCTGCTCGAGAACGACAGGAAGATCACCGCCAAATACATCCTGATCGCCACCGGTGGCGCGCCCAATCATGGCGCCGCGATCCCCGGCATCGAGCACGTGATTTCCTCCAACGAGGCGTTTCATCTGAAGAAGCTGCCGAAGCGGATCGTGATCCAGGGCGGCGGCTACATCGCGCTGGAGTTCGCCGGGATCTTTGCCGGCTTCGGGTCCGACGTCACGGTAATCTATCGCGGCGACAACATCCTGCGCGGTTTCGACGAGGATGTGCGCAGCCACGTCCGGGCCGAGATGGAGAAGCAGGGCATCACCGTTCTCACCGGCTGCACGGTGACCAAGGTCGATCGCCACGGCGAGGAGTTCACCACCCATCTGTCGAACGGTTCGAGCCTCGCCTCCGACCAGGTGATGTTTGCGATCGGCCGCCACCCGAACGTTGCCAATCTCGGCCTGGAGAAGGCCGGCGTCGCCATCAATCCGAACAATGGCGGCATCGCGGTCGATCATTTCTCCAGGAGCTCGGTCGACAGCATCTATGCGATCGGCGACGTCACCCATCGCTTCAACCTGACGCCGGTCGCGATCCGCGAAGGCCACGCGTTTGCCGACACCGTGTTCGGCAAACGCGTGGTCCAGGTCGATCATGCGACCATCCCGACCGCGGTGTTCTCGCAGCCGGAGGTCGGCACGGTCGGTCTGACCGAAACCGAGGCGCGCGCGCAGTTCAGCCACGTCGACATCTACAAGACCACGTTCCGTCCCATCAAGGCGACCATGTCCGGCCGCGACACCCGCGTGCTGATGAAGCTCGTCGTCGACGGCGCGACCGACCGCGTGCTCGGCTGCCACATCGTCGGTGATGCCGCCGCCGAGATCACGCAAGCCGTCGCCGTCGCGGTGAAGATGAAGGCGACGAAAGCCGATTTCGACGCGACCATCGCGCTGCATCCGACGGCGGCCGAAGAGCTGGTGACGATGCGCACGCCGACCGCGCGCCACGTGCGTCAGGCGGCGGAGTAGGGCGTCAAACGACGGGGAGCCGTGAGGCTCCCCATCATTCCCTCCTGCGTCAGAAGTCGAACGTCATGCCGGTCGTGACGGCTTCGGCCTTGTTGCCCGCAACGACGTTGTTGTTGGCGTCGCGTCCGCACACACCGTAGCCGTGTCCGCTGACGCCGAGGCAGTAATGCGCGCCCGGTCCGTTGCGCAGATAGCTGCCCACCATGTACCAGCTCACGAACGGGCTGAAATGGTACTTCACGCCGATCGCATATTGATCGGCACTGGAGTCCACGCTGTTGAGAGCGAAGTCGGCGGTGCCGGCGGGCGCGGGCGCCGCCACCGTGTAGGTGTTGTTGGTGCCGGTGCCGGGCGAGCCGGGCGAGGCATTGGCGTGAGCCCACGACGCGCTCACGTCCCACTTGTCGACGGTCTGGGTCGCACTCAGGAAGTAGCCGTCGCGCGCACGCTCGTTGAAGGCGGCCACCGTATGCTCACGGCGCAGCACCTCGTAGATGCCGTAGAGCTGCAGCGTGCCGATCATGTCGTTGAACTTGTAGCCCGCGCCCACCTTGGCTGCCCATTCATTGGCAATCCCGACTGCACCAGCCGGTACGGTGAATGTCGTGCCGTTGGTCAGCAGAACTGCGCCTTCGTCGCCGGTCCGGTTGGTGCTTTCGTGCAACTCGTAAGCGGCGATTCCCGTGAAGCCTGCCTGGTTGTAGGTCAGCGACGCGCTGTAGAGATTTCCGTACGAGCCGTCGGTGCAGCCTTGGGGTGGCGACGTGGCCGGGAAGCCTGAACCGCTGCCGCGCGACGAAGTGCCGGGGCAGTTGAAGTCGCCCAGCGCGTAGTCGCTGTTGTCCCGCGCCGTATTCTGTCCCGGCGAGACCATGACGGCGGCCTGGAAGCCGTTCCAGATCGGCGATTCATACCAGATCGCGTGAGACGCGCGCCAATCGAACTCGGCGCGCAAATCGCCGCCGGTGTTGCCCATGATCGAGTTGTAGTCGCCGAGCGTGGCCGAGAACGGATCGAACTTCGAGGTCGCTCTCTTGTAGGGCGTGTCGGCCTTGCCGGCCTTGATCGTGCCCCACGGGCTTTCCATGCCGAGGAAGCTGTCGCGCGTGCCGAAGGCCGCGCGTTCGGTCGGAACGGCTGCGACTTCGACGAGAGATTCGAATTGCGCGATGGCCGCCCAGCCGGGATAGCCATAGGGATCGAGATTGTGCCGGGCGCGCACGCCGAAATAGGTGAGGTTGCTGGAGACGCCGAACTTCGTGCCCTGGTCGTAGACGCCGGGATTGAAGATGTCGCCGGAGAGGTCGACGTGGCCGTAGAGCGTCACGGTGGTGTTGTCGATGAACGGATTGCTTCCCGGCGCCTTGCTGTAGAGCGGAGCGCCGCCGATGCTGACGACGGTGTGCTCGGGCACAGGTGCCGGCGACGGTGCGACCGCCGCGTGGAGAACCGGGTTGCCCTTCGGCGAAGCCGGGACGACTGCCGTCGCCGCGGCCCTGGGTGTACCCATGTGATTGACGCGGTCGCGAAGCTGCGCGTTCTCCCTCGCGAGCTTGGCGTTGCTGCGCTCGAGTGCATCGAGGCGGGCAACAACGTCGTCGATGGTTGCAGCTCGCAAGGGATGACTCATTGTGGTTGCACAAAGGGCCGCAAAGCCTGTGCCGAGCAGAAAGGCCTTCCTCATCTCGTTTCCCCTTTATCGCCGCGAGCTCTCCAATGGGCCCGGGACAAAGAGGAAGGTAATGTATGCCAGATACCATATACAAATGGATTGGTGTGCTGCTACTTCGCTTTCCAGCGGAATGTGTCTAACGTGCAACTATTCCTGACAAAGCGTGTCGCGCGGCGATCTGCCGCATTGCGGTGTGTCGAACTGGTTCCGTCCGGAAAAGAATGTAACTTCCGTGACTTGCCTTAAGCGCCCCACGGCGTCTCGCCGCGTCCGAGGCGGTCGGCGATGTCGGTCTGGAATGCCGGCGGCCCGAACGCGAACCACTCATCTCTGATCTGGTAGACGAGCAGCCGCCTGTTCTCGGCGCAAAATCGCGTCAGCCAATCCAGCGCTTTCTTCTTCGGCTGCTCGCCGACAGGCACCACGACATCCACGGGCAGACCCTGCCAGAAGAAATTGGCGGCCAGCATGATCATGCTGGATTGATCGGGCCGCATCCAATCCGGCAGCGGGCTCGAAGCAACCAGCCAGCCGCAGACGAATTCGCGGCAGGGGTGCTGCGGACGTTCGAGATAGATCGAGCATCGGTGCGCAATGCTGAATGGGCACGCTTGCCCTTTGCGCACCTTGTGTCCGCGCACTTCGATCTGCAGCCAGCCATCGCAGCAGGCCGTGCAGCTTCCGCAGGTTCTGGTGACGTTGCCGCTCACGGGCGAAACCGCTGCTCCAGGCGCATCTCGATCGCCTATGGACTAGCAGCACCCTTCAGGAACGAGCAAGACCCGCAGCTGCGTTCCCGCTCGCGCCTATGCGTACAGATATCCGACCGGCTTGCCTTCGGTGCGCAAGGGACGGATGTCCCTCCGCGTGATGATCTGGCCGGCGAGACCGTCGATCTCGTCGCGCTGGGTCGGTGTCCAGCTGCGAAGGTTGTCGATCCCCTTGAGAAGGCCGAGCCGGAGCATCTGCGTGTTCTCGCCGACGGCGATCAGGCTGATCGCATTCTTGCCTGCGGTCACGACGTCGCCGGCGGCGAGCTCGAAGATCTCGCCCGCCTTGTTCTTGAACTCGGCCGTGCCACGGATGACGCGATAGATCACGACCTCGCCCTTGGCGAAGGAGGCGGCATCTGCCGAGGCCGATGTGCTCTTCGGCAGCAGCGACTGGCCCCGCGGATCGGTCGCGATGATATGTCCGGTGACGAGCTGGCCGCTCGGCGCTTCGATCCCGATATCGCGCACGTAAACCGGCTGCGCCGATTTGACCGAACCGTCACTGAGCGGCTTGAACAGCGCATCAAGCGCCAGGGGATCCTGAAGCCAGAAGCCGGCATTTGCAGGCCGATCATGCAGCTCGTGGCTCCAGGCCACGCGCGGCGTCTCGGCTTCGTCGATCTTGTCAGGTCCGACGATCGTCGGATTCGGAAACGTGGTTGGGTCGGTGATGAAGGCTTCGAGGAATTTGCCGGAATAGCCCATCGAGATCGGATCCGGCACCACCGTTTGCGGCGTCTTCAGGTTCTCTTCGGTCGAGAGGCCCGACCAGGTGTAGAATAGCTGGCGATGCACGATCGCGCTTTGCAGCATCACTGCGCCGGGGCCGACATTGTAGAAGCGCCCGTCATAGTCGAACGTGAACGCGCCCGAGGTGACCAGCACCAGCTGAAAGCCGCCCGGCGGCAGATGCAGATGGAAGTCGGTGGGGCCGGTGTCCGGGCGATAGATCGGCAGGTTGGTCGCGACCTCGTGGAGCAGGAAGGTCTCGTTATTCGCGTGAAAGCCTTCGTTCGCTCGGTTGTAGAGCGCTTGCGGGCGATAGGTCGCTTCGAACTTCGCATTCCTGTCGCGGTCGATCGCGACGAAGTCCTGTGCATTGAGGCGGAGCGGCGCGCCGTTCGGGCGGGTGAGGCCAGTCGTCCTGAGATCGCCCGCAGCATGCACGTTCATGACGTTCTCCGCTCTGCGCCGTTGCTTCGCTCGGTAAGTGTCGTTGCGATTTTCGGGCCAGTTCGTTTGCGAAGCGGCAGGCGAGCCGGGGGCTGCGACGCGGCGAGTCCGTTCAGGGAAAAATCCGGTGGTTGCATGGGACGTTAGGTCGCGCGCCGGCTTGCATCCTCCGATGTTGAGCGGCGGGCCAGCGCTTCCTGAGCAACGAACCGACTTGTCTAATTTGTCGGCAAGCATCGCCAGCGCGCGTGCAGCGGCGCGGGTGACCGACGCGCTGCCGCGTTGGGGATTAGCGCGATGACCGCGCGGCCGGGCAGGGCGATTGACAATATGTTCATGTTTTGTTCTTATCGTGTGACCGAGATGGAGGCCGCCATGGACAACCGCATCAGCGAGATCAGAAGAACCATCAGAGCGCTCCGCGTCAGCATGCGCGAGGCTGAGGCGATCATGCATGAGCAGATCAATCGCGACGAGGACTGCAGCTTCGTGGCGCAGGAAGTCATCAAGATGCGCTCGGTCATGAGCCTGCTTGTGAAGGAGCGCGCCGCACTCGGCGATTTCGAGCCGATCGTCGTGAGCAGCTTCTTCATCCCGCGGCGGCGGTCCGCGCGTAAGCTCGCTGCTACACCGGCGCCGACCGCCGAGTCCGTGTTCCGTCCGCGGCTTGTGGCGCGGGTTTGAGGCGGGGCGCCTTAATCGAAGGCGTGAGGCGCGGCCCGATCCGGCTTGCCGGCCGGGCTGTCTGCCCACTTGGCCATCTCCATGGTTCGTGCGTCGAGGCTCTCGCACCAGAAGCAGCTCGGCCGTGCGCGCCCGTTCTCGGACAAGATCGGGATCAGGCTGTGGCCGCAACCGGCGCAGCAGGTGATGTCAGTCATACATTCCTCGACGACGTAGCAAATTCAGGGATGATTTTTTCGTTGGTGAAGCTTGCGCGAGCGCTATGAGGGCGCTCCAGCGCGACGCGCGCGCTCGTTGCTGAAATCCTCGATGTCGCGATCCAGCGGCAGATGCGGCTTCCTGTCGCGCGGCGAGCGCATCGTGAGGTGCACCAACGGGCCGCCCCGCTCTTGAGTTCCCTAAGTTCGAATCGGGTTGCGTTAATTTCCTCGCAGTGTAGAACGCGCCTCGGGTGCTCGCTGCACGTGGCAGCGACAGGTCAAGCGATGGTCGGGCCGCCACGCAGGATGCGTGTGCCCATGAACGATCAGCTGCCCGGCAGGCAATTGCCGAAATCCCTTCCTCTTGTCGAACGCGCGCTCGTTGCGCTCCAGCAGTTCCTGCACATCGAGGCCGTCAGCGGTGGCGCGCTGCTCGTGGCTGCAGCCGCGGCATTGCTGTGGGCCAACTCACCCTTCGCCCATTCCTATCACGATCTCTGGAACCTGACCGTCCCGCTTCGGTCAGGCGAATTCGCGTTTACGCGATCGCTGCATTTCTGGATCAACGATGGATTGATGACGGTCTTCTTTCTCGTCGTCGGCATGGAGGTCCGTCGCGAAATCCACGAGGGCGCGCTGAGCCGGTTCGATCAGGCGATCCTGCCGGTGCTGGCGGCCATCGGCGGCGTGATCGTGCCTGCGCTGATCTATCTGAGCTTCAACAACGTCGCAGGTCGCAGTCAGGGCTGGGCGATACCGACCGCGACCGATATCGCCTTCGCGGTCGGCGTGCTCGCTCTGCTTGGGCGATCGATCCCCGCGAATATCCGCGTCTTTCTGCTGGCTCTCGCCATCATCGACGACATCATCGCCGTTCTCATCATCGCGCTGTTCTACAGCAGCGGACTCGACCTCAACGGCTTTCTCATCGGATCGCTCGGCGTGCTGCTGGCGCTCGGGCTGCAGCGGCTCGGCCTGAACTCCGCGTTTGCCTATGTCCTGCCGGCGCTCGTCGTTTGGGCGGGATTCCTCATGGCCGGAATCCATCCGACGCTCGCAGGCGTCGTGCTCGGCTTGATCACGCCGGTGCGCT
Organism: Bradyrhizobium guangdongense; assembly: GCF_004114975.1. Classification (NCBI taxonomy): domain Bacteria; kingdom Pseudomonadati; phylum Pseudomonadota; class Alphaproteobacteria; order Hyphomicrobiales; family Nitrobacteraceae; genus Bradyrhizobium; species Bradyrhizobium guangdongense. Next base: position 5,077,530 of record NZ_CP030051.1, on the reverse strand, counting down.
CCGCACGTGAGGAGATCGTGCCGCCGGTCATTCGCGTCGAGGCGGCGCTGCATCCCTGGGTCGCTTACGCCATCATGCCGCTGTTCGCGCTGGCCAATGCCGGCGTCGATCTTCGGAGCGCCGAACTCAGCGGCGGCGCTGAATTCGTGACGCTCGGCGTCGGGCTTGCGCTTTGCGCGGGAAAGCCGATCGGCGTGATCGCTGCGACCTGGCTTGCCGTGCGTGTCGGCCGATGCCGACTGGCGCCGGACGTGACGTGGACTGGTGTCTGCCTCATCGGATTGTTGGCCGGAATCGGCTTCACCATGTCGATCTTCATCGCCATGCTCGCATTCACCGATGAGCGGCTGCTGGACGCCGCAAAATTCGGCGTGCTGCTCGGCTCGCTCATCTCGGTGACGCTTGGCCTCGGCTGGGGCGCAGAATATGCCCACCGGCAGCGCGCGCAGGCCGACCATTGATGCGGCGGCTGGTCGCAGTCATGTCGCCTTGATTCCGGATGGCGCGGCTTTATCTCCAGTGCGAACAAGAATCCGGGCCCCTCTGGCGAGGACGTCGACGAAGTCGGCCAAACCTCGCGATGTCGGATGAACCTGTCCCCGCGCGAATGCGATGGATCGGCCGATTGTCGGGCCTTCTCAAGTTCCCTCCGACACAATCGTCTCGATCGCAGCTCCGCGCGGCCATTTCGCAAATAAGGGAGCATCGATGTCTGACGTGAACACTTCCACTCCGATCGAACTCGAGATTACCGAGCCGCGTCGCATCAGCGAGCAGGCTGCCGCGGCGCTGGTGATTGCAGGCGCGCTGGTCGCCGTGGCCGACCGCCGCGTGTCCCCGGTCGAGCGCGACGAGGTGATCCGATTCATCAGGGAGCGCGACTTGGCGCCGCATATCGGCGATGAGCGCCTGTTCGCGATGTTCGACGAACTGGCCGAACGGCTCGAGGAGCCCGATTTCGCCAATGTGGTGACCAATACGCTGCGCCCGGTCTCCGACCTGCCGCTCTCGTCCCATCTCATCGAACTGTCGGAGCGCGTTGCGGCCGCGGACGAGGACGTGCATCCGCATGAGGTGCAGGCGATCAAGCTGTTGCGCCTGCTGACGCTGGTGCTGCCGCGCGCGAAACCGGTCGGGCCCGCCGCAGTTAACGTGGTGACCAAGGAGTGAGCATGAGCGTAGCGTCGGACGAGCAGGCAACGAGATCCGGTCACGGCCAGCCGGCCGGCGGCGACGCGCGGCTCGACGCGCTCGTCCACCGGCTGCCGCCGCGCCTCGCCGGCACCGTCGACTATCTCCTGCAACCGTCCAGCCGCTGGGTCCGAATTCCATCGGGTGCGCTGCTCATCGTCGGTGGCGTGCTGTCCTTCCTGCCGGTGCTCGGCATCTGGATGCTGCCGCTCGGCCTTGCGCTTCTCGCCGAGGACGTGCCGGCGTTGCGGACCTCGCGCTCAAAAGCGTTCGACTGGATCGAGCGCCGCAAGCCGCACTGGCTGGATCCGTCCGTTTCGAAAAATGATGAGACATGACTGACTTCATCACGGCCGAGGCGCTGACAGCGCTGCTCCAGGTCGTCCTGATCGATCTTGTGCTCGCCGGCGACAATGCCGTCGTCATCGGTCTTGCCGCGGCGGGCCTTCCCGCGGGGCAGCGCCGCCGCGCCATCGTCGTCGGCATCATCGCGGCCACCGGCTTGCGCATCCTCTTTGCCGGCGTCGCGACCCAGCTCCTGCAGGTGATCGGGCTACTGCTTGCGGGCGGCGTGCTGCTGCTGTGGGTGTGCTGGAAGATGTGGCGCGAGCTGCGGGAGCAGTCCGCGCATTCCAGCGAACTCGCGTTCAGCCATGGCGGCGGCGGAGGCGCCGCACCGGCGCCGCGCAAGACCTTCAGGCAGGCGGCGTTGCAGATCGTCGCCGCCGACGTCTCGATGTCGCTCGACAACGTGCTCGCGGTCGCGGGCGCGGCGCGCGAGCATCCCTACATCCTGGCCTTCGGGCTCCTGCTGTCGATCGGACTGATGGGAGTTGCCGCAGATCTGCTCGGCCGCGTGCTGCAGAAGCAGCGCTGGATCGGCTATGTCGGTCTCGCCATCATCGTCTACGTCGCCTTCGAGATGATCTATCGCGGCTCGCTCGAGCTGGCTCCGGTCATCGCAAGTCTCTAAGTCCCGTCTTCGTCTTCCTGGAGTGATCGATGTCGTCCGAACCCAAAGCAGCTTTGGCCAATCCGCCGATCGGCCTGTTTCCGCGGCTGATCTTCGGCTCGCGCTGGCTGCAATTGCCGCTCTATGTCGGCCTCATCGTCGCGCAGGCGGTCTATGTGCTGCTGTTCCTGAAGGAGCTGTGGCACCTGGTCGCGCACTCGTTCGACGCCAGCGAGCAGCAGATCATGCTGGTCGTGCTCGGCCTGATCGACGTCGTGATGATCTCGAACCTGCTCGTGATGGTGATCGTCGGCGGCTACGAGACCTTCGTCTCCCGCCTGAACCTGCGCGGCCATCCCGACGAGCCGGAATGGCTCAGTCACGTCAATGCGAGCGTGCTCAAGATCAAGCTTGCGATGGCGATCGTCGGCATCTCGTCGATCTCGCTGCTCAGGACCTTCATCGAGGCCGGCAATCTCGGCACCACGCGCAGCAATTTCACCGAGAGCGGCGTGATGTGGCAGGTGCTGATCCACCTGACCTTCATCGTCTCGGCGATCGGCATCGCCTGGGTCGACCGCCTCGGCGACACCGCGCACCGCAAGGAGAACGGCCACGGCTGAGCGCGCAATCCGCTCCTCAGCTGCGATAAAACGAACCTCGTCCGCGCGCCAATGTCTCGGACGGCATTTCGCCGAAGGCGCGCTTGTAGCCGACCGAGAAGTCGCCGAGATGCCAGAAGCCGTTGGCGAGTGCCGCGGCCTTCACGGTCAATCCGCCGCCTCCGGTCATGAGCAGGACGCGAACGGCCCACAACCGCTTGAGACGCAGATAGTGATGCAGGCTGACGCCATGCACCACTTGCGTCGCAGTCTGGAGCGTCCGCACGGATACGCCGAGCGCGGTGGCGAGGTCGTCGCTGTAGAGCGGCTGGCTGCCGAACAGCTCGACGACCTCGTCGAGCCGGGCAATCAGCTTGCGGTGCCTGTCGAACGACCCAGGGCGAGTAGCGAGAGACCCTGCAGGCACCAGTGCGGCATCGAGGCAAGCGAACAGCGTTTCCTGGATCGGGCGGTGGAGCGCCTCGAACTGCCGAGGATCGTCGCATCCCGAAGCGAGCGAGAACATTTCGAGAAAGGCGGCGCGGAGACGTGCCATCGGGTCGTGCTGCGGACGGACAGTAGCGAGCCCGGTATCGAAATCCGTCCATCCGCGGTGCCGCATGTCCGAGTTGAAGCGCAGCATGAAGTAGGTGTTGGGCTGGTGCTCGATCGAGACGACGGGCGCCTTGCCGCGCACGACGCCGATCGTCGAACTGTCGATTTCGACGCCATTGGTGATGGAATGAAAGGTGAGGGGGACAACGAGGCCGATGCCGGTATCCGTTCCCATCTCGGCTTCAAAGCGCCGGGCGAAGGCGCGCTGCAATACGAACACCCCGCTCTGAAGCGGCAGGATGGCCCGTGTCAGCGAGAACTCGCGCGGACGAAGCGGGGTGCTGGTGCCGAGCCCGAGCACCTCGTTGGCGCGGAATTCGGCGTAATCCGAGAAGCGCTCGATAGTCAGGACACGCGATGGCTTCAACCGGTTGAGCGGCATTCGGGATCCAGAGGCGAGGGGCAGCGAGCGGAACCACAAGATACCAACGCCCGACCAGCGGCTATATTCCGGGAAAATACTGCCAGTTCAGATCACGGGATGTGCGGATACGCCGCACTCTCTCGCCGCTCGCGCTCACCCAGTTCGCGGACCAGCTCCTGCAGAAATGACTCGGTGAAGGCGGGCAGGGTGCGCTCGGCGCGGACGTAGATGCCGAGATCCGACCATACCGGGCTGCCGGCATTGTCGAGCGGTAGGAACACGAGCTGCGCATCGCGCGACAATCTAGTGATGCCGAGCTGGGTCTGGAAGGCGACGCCGACGCCGCGCGCGGCGAGCTCGCGCATGAGGTCGATCGAGTTGGCCTGGATCGCAGGCTCCGGCGTCTCGTAGAGCTGCGCGATCAGCGGCTGCAGCAAATGGTAGATCGACAGCTCCGGCAGCGCGTGAATGACCGGGAAGGCGAGGCATTGCTCCAGCGTCACCGTCTTGCGGCGCGCCAACGGATGCTCGCGCGCCACCAGTGCGCCGAGGCGAAACCGCTTCAATGCGACCTGCCGCAGGTCAGGTGGATGCCTGAGCGCCATGGCGATGCCGATATCGGCTTCGCCCCGCCGCAACGCTTCAAGCACGTCGGACGATCCCATTACCATCGTGGTGAAGCTGACGCGCCGGGCCCGGCTGCGGTGCGCGGCGATCAAATCCGGCAACACCGATTCCGTGAGGGACTCGATGCAGGCGATGCTGATCGTGCCGTGCCAGGCGCCGGAGAGGGACGCGACGTCCGAGCGGAAACGGTCGAGATCCTGGAGCACGTTCATGACGTGGCGGGCCAGCATCTCGCCGACCGTCGTTAGCGTCAGGCCGCGGGCGGTGCGCTCGAATAAGGGTGATCCAACCTCTTGTTCGAGCTTGAGAATTTGGCGGCTGACGGCGGACGAGGCGACGTTGAGGAGGCGCGCGGCGGCCCGGATCGACCCGGTGCGGCGGACGGCATGGAAGTATTGGATGCTAGGTGAATGAAAGCGCATGGGACCCCTGGACCGCACTATAGCCGTTGCCGCAACGGCAGCAATGTGTACGAATTTCTCTGCCTTTTGAGAGCGCCCGTTTCACCCTAGTGTCACGGCCGACGGGCCCTCGGGCCCGCGCGAGGACGCGCCCGCAACGATGCGGCAGGGGATTTTGGGTGAACGAAACGATCGTATGCGAGCCGGAGCATGGGCGGGATGCCCGTCTCGTCGACCGCCGCCGCGCGGCGGCCTATGTCGGCGTCACGGCCGGCCGTTTCGAGCAGCTGGTGCGCGACAATGTCGTGCCGCCGCCGGTGATGGTCGACAACAAGCGGCGCTGGCCGATCGCGTTGCTCGACGAGGCCAGGGACGCAGTCGGTGGCAGCATGCCGTCGCCGTCGGCTCGGAGAGCCGATGTCGAGATGCGCCCGTGTGATCGCGACGCCCTGCCGTCTTCGCGCGAGCTGCCCGATGCAGCCTGGTTCGAGCAGCGCGCGAGCTTCGTGCAACGCGTCCGCCGTTCGCTGCTGTCGGGCAACGAGATCCGGCTGCTGCGCGAATTCAAGCTGCTCAAGCAGAACGAAATCAGCATGTACGGCTATTATGGCAGCTTCGAAGCGCTGATGGTGCGTGGCTACATCGTCGAGATCGGCCGCAAGCCGCCGCCGAGCCGTCCGCTGGTGACCTATCGTCTCACCGCGCCCGGCGAGCAGGTGATCGCCGCGCTGAAGGACGAACCGGCGTTCTGACCCGAGTGGCCGGTCTGTTTCAGATTGCATCGGTTCGAGCGGCCATGGCGGTCGGCTCGATGAATTCCAAAGAAAGTGGGCTGGACGAGGGTCGACTTATCGATATATCGTAATGGATATAGCGAGTGCATCCCCGAGACTGGCGATGGAAATCAAGGTGAGGCAGCTCACGATCTGCGAGGTGGCAGCCGATGGCGGCGCGATCTCGCTGGGCTTCGAGGATGTGGCGGGCAATCCCGCCGCAGTCAGCGTCTCGCTCAGTCAGATCGGCGCGCTGATCATGACACTGCCCGGCCTGCCCGAGGCGGCGCTGAAGGCTCGCTATGGCGACCAGAGCCTGCGCTACGCCTATCCGCTCGCATCCTGGATGCTGGAACAATCCACCGACACGACCCAGCGCATCATCACGCTGGAAACCGAGGAGGGTTTCAAGGTCCGCTTCTCGATCCCCAAGGACGAGCAGAGCCTGCTCGGCGAAGCGTTGACCCAGCCGATGCCCGGGATGACGGTGCGGCCGAACTGATGCAGCATCAGTCGGCAGTCTCCATCCTCGCCTGCAGCCGCCGGATTTGGAAGCCGGTCTTGCTCTGCTCGAAACCGGCTGAGGCATAGAAGGCCAGGGTCGACGGCTTTCTGGAGCCGGTCATCAACATGACCTTGTAGCAGTCGGCCTGCCATGCGGCGGTGACGGCTGCCTGCAGCATTTGCTTGCCATAGCCCCGGCCCCTGCACGCGGCGTCGGTGACGACGTTCTCGATCAGGCCGTAGGAGTGGCCGCCGCGCGTCAGATTGGGGATCACGACGAGCGTGCAGGATGCTACAACAGAACTTGCCCTGAGCCCGATCAGGACCGCGCTTCCGCGATAGGCCCCTAATTCGTCGAGACGCTGTGCGGCTAGGTCGAGTGGCGGAGTTTCATCCTGGGGATCGAGGTGGCGGTAGAGCGCGAGAAGCTGCGGCAGATCGGAGGGTAAAGCGGAGCGAATGACCAGCGCCTCGTCCATGCGCGTCCCTCCGCTCACGATTTGCGCGAGCGGGCGATGTCGCTCCTGAGCGCTTCCAGCTCCTTTTGCACGGCGCGAGCGGCGTCGCGCTCGATCTTGCGGTAGCGCGCGACGAGCTTTTCGCCGAACGGCGTCAGCATGGCGCCGCCGCCGTTCTTGCCGCCGGCCTGCGGCTCGACCGCCACCTGTCCGCAGATGCGGTTGATCTCGTCGACGAGATCCCAGGCGCGCTTGTACGACATGTCCATGGCGCGCCCGGCGCCCGAGATCGAGCCTTGCTCGCGGATCTGCTCCAGAAGCTCGATCTTGCCGGGCCCGATCCGGTCCTCGCCGTCGAGGTCGATGCGAAGGCTCAGCTGGGGCAGCGATTTGGCGCTCGCGCGCGACATGACGGGCTCTCTTGAATGGCTCTCGATCAAGATTGCCATTGTTGCCCATCGACGACAAGTGAAGGCGAGCCGCCGCGTCATCGCACAGCGTGCATCTCCAGGAATGCCTTCACGCCGGTCACGGTGCCGGTGTCCGACGGTACGTAGCCGGGAAGCGTCGCGACGGCGGCACGGAAATCGGCGCTGCGGATGATTTCGAGAATGCGCTGCATGGGCGCGGTGTCGAGGAAGGCGCGCTTGCAGACGAAGAAATAATCCTCGGTGAGGAGGCGGATGAAATCGAGGCCGAACTGACGGGCGGCCGCCTCGACGCCGAAGCACGCATCCGCCATGCCGCTGGCGACATAGGCCGCGACCGCGGCGTGGGTGAACTCGATCTGCTGCGCACCGTTGATCTTGCTCTCGTCGACACCCTGCGCGGCAAGCAATTGGTCGAACAACAGCCGCGTGCCGGAATCATGATCGCGGTTGACGAAGCGCACGTTTGGCCTGGTGAGATCATCGAGCGAGGCAATGCGCCGCGGATTGCCGCGGGCGACCATCAGGCCCATCTCGCGGGTGACGAAACTGATGATGCGGTCCTCGCGCGGATCGAGCCATTCGCGCGCCGCCTTGATGCCTTGCGCGCGCAACGCGCCGTGCGGCAGATGCAGGCCGGAGAGATCGCAGGCGCCCTGCGCCAGCGAAACCAGCGAATGCTGGTTGCTGACGTAGCGCAGATCGACGCCGATGCCGGGCTCGCGGTCGAGGAATTCGCGCAGCTTTGCCACCGCAAAACCGTGGCTCGCATGGACGCGGATCACGGAGGGACGCTGTTCGAGAAACGGCTTGATCTCGCTCGCGAGCTCCTGCGCGAGGTTTTCCAGCTGCGGCCCGAGCCGCGCCTGCATGCGCTCGCCGGCCCACACCAGCCGCTCGCCGAACGGGGTCAGTTTCGAGCCCTTGCCGCGCTGGGTCTCGACCAGCGGCGTCCCGAAGAACTCCGACCATTGCTCGATCAGATTCCAGACGTGCCGGTACGACAGGTGCGCATCGCTCGCCGCGCTCGTGATCTTTCCGGTCTTCCGGATTTCATTGAGGACACCGAGCATGACCACGGCCGTGCGCGGGCTGCCTTCCTGGCGAAACCGCCAGACGGCCTCGATTTCGATCTGAAGCATCGGCCTTCCTTATGAAATTCGCTTCATATGTGGACCGTCCAATTGCAAGCCATATCATATTTACTCCTACGATATCTGGCCTAGCTTCGTACAGAAGATCTGGAGGAAATATGATGTCTGTTGCATATGACTTTGCACATTCGCCGGCCGCCGAGTTCATGGCCCGGCCACAGCCTCTCCTGATCGACGGCCGCCGCGTCCCGGCGAGCTCCGGCCGCACCTTCAAATCCCTCAATCCCGCCACCGGCCAGGTCATTGCCACCATCGCCGAAGGCGGCGAAGCCGATGTCGCGCATGCGGTCGCCGCCGCGCGCCGCGCCTTCGAAGGCCCGTGGCGTACGATGCGCGCCTCCGAGCGCGGCCAGATCCTGCTGCGCTGGGCGGACCTGCTGAGAGCGCACGCCGACGAGATCATCGAGCTGGAGTCGATCGATGCCGGCAAGCCGATCGCAGCGACCGCGCGTCAGGACTTTCCGGCCGCTCTGGACACGCTGACCTACTACGCCGGCTGGGCCGACAAGATCAGCGGCGATGTCGTGCCGGTGCGTGACGAGGCCCTGACCTACACGGTGCGCGAGCCGGTCGGCGTGGTCGCGGCCATCGTGCCGTGGAATTTCCCGCTGATGATCGGCATGTGGAAGCTCGCGCCGGCGCTGGCCTGCGGCTGCACCATCGTGATGAAGCCGGCCGAGCTGACCTCGCTGTCGGCGCTGCGAATCGCCGAGCTCGCGCTCGAAGCCGGCCTGCCGAAGGGCGTCTTCAACGTCGTCACCGGACCTGGTCGCATCGTCGGCGATGCGCTGGTCAATCACCCTGATGTGGACAAGGTCACCTTCACCGGCTCGCCGGGCGTCGGCCGCGGAATCATGAAAGGTGCCGCAAGCAACTTCAAGCGCGTCTCGCTCGAGCTCGGCGGCAAGTCGGCCAACGTGATTTTCGACGATGCCGATCTCGAAGCCGCGAGCAAGGCCGCGGCCTCAGGCATCTTCTTCAACGCCGGACAGGTCTGCTCGGCCGGCTCCCGCGTGCTGGTGCAGGAGAGGGCCTATGACGAGGTCGTGGAGCGCCTCGCGGCGCGCGCGAAGTCGATCAGAATCGGCGATCCGCTCGACCGCAAGACGGCGCTCGGGCCTGTCATCTCCGAGAAGCAGATGAAATCGATCCTCGACTATGTCGACATCGGCCGGCAGGAAGGCGCGAGGCTCGTCACCGGCGGTGAGCGCGTCGGCGAGCGCGGCTACTTCATCAGCCCGACGGTGTTCGCAGATGTCGCGCACGAGATGCGCATCTCGCAGGAGGAGATATTCGGTCCCGTCGTCAGCGTCATCAAGTTCAGGGATGAGGCTGATGCCTTACGGATCGCCAACGGCACCGCCTACAGCCTCGCTGCCGGGGTCTGGAGCCGCGACATCGGCAAGCTGCAGCGCTTCGCCAAGCGGGCGCGGGCCGGCACAGTCTGGATGAACACCTATGGCTATACCGACGTGCGCCTGCCCTGGGGCGGCGAGCGCGATTCCGGCCTCGGCCGGGAGCACGGCACCGCCGCGCTCGACAATTTCACCGAGCCCAAGGCTGTCTGGATGAATCTGGCCGTCTGATACCTCCCGAGCGGCCAACCCTGGAGCCCGCCTGATCCGGTCAGGCGGGCTTCTTTTTTTGCAATCGATAAAATTGTCGGCAATTCGCTCAGCGGCGGCAAACCCTGCAAACAAGAAGGAGAGCCCCTTAAACCAGAGCTTTGGAACCGGCCTGCATCCTGCGCGCAAAAGGGCAGGGCAACATCATGTCAGTTCTCAAGGAGGTCATCGCAGCGGTCGCGGGGGTCTACGCGCTCCTGTTCGTTTGCGACGCATTGTTCGGGGTCGGCGAGGCGCGCTTCGACGATTCCTATTACAGCGCCAGCTTCTATGCACCGAAGCCGCAGGAATTCCGCTTCGCTGGCGATACGCCGCCCGCAAAGCGCGTCAGTGACGCCTTCGCGCAGTTCTCGGCGGCCGAGGCCAAGCCGAACAAGCGCTATTCATCGCTGACGACGATCATCCGCTAAGCGCGCCCGGCCGCATGTTCGCGGGGATGTTGACCCGCGCGTTGCGGGATCAGCAAGAGGCAGGCCACCATGAACGCGGCGATCACGGCGGAAGCCAGCGGCCGGCTCAAGGCCAGGCCGCCTTGGTCGAGCGGCTTGTCGAGGAAGTCGCCGACGGTGGCGCCCAGCGGACGCGTCAGGATGAACGCGGCCCAGAACAGCGTCACGCGTGAGACGCGGGTCCAGACATACAGCGCTGCGACGACGGCGAGCCCCGCTGCAAAGATCAGCGCGCCACCACGATAGCCCAGGTCGCCGGTGTCAGCGATCCAGTCGCCGAGTGCGGTGCCGAGCGTCTGTGAAAACGTGATCGCGCCCCAATAGAACGCTTCGGCCCGCGGGCTGCTGACGCTGTTGACCGAGATTGTTCCTTCCGTGCGATACCAGAGGCCGAGCACCAGCACGAGGCAGGTGAGGAGCAGCGTGGATCCGCCGGTATAGCCGATGCCGAGCGAGCGGTCGGCGAAATCGGCCATCGTCGTGCCGAAGGTGGTCGAGGCCACGATGGTCGCCCAATACAGCGCCGGGTGGAATCTCCGCGCACGGATTTGCGCGGCGACAAGGACGACCATGGCCGCCAGGAACAGGCATGTGCCTGCGAGATAACCCCAGTTCAGCGTCATCGTGACCGTATCGCCGCCGGTCTCGCCCAGTGTCGTGCCGGCGATCTTGATGATCCAGAAGCCGAGCGTGACTTCGGGGACCTTGCTTTCGCTGAAGAGGGCGCTCTCGCTGGAATCTTGCATGATCTCCTCGCCGCGCGCGATCAATCGCGTTGCCGACGGTGTGCAGTTGGCAAACGGTAACGGCTGAGATCAGTTTCATGGGATCGGTGACGTGAAGAAGGCGACTTCCTTCAACAAGGCGTGACGCTCACTCCCCCTGGATCCATTCCGCCACGCCGCGCCACAGCGTGTCGCGGTGCTCGGGGCGGAAGAAACCGAAATGGCCGATCGCCTTGGCGCCGACGTCTGACGGTTTGACGTCGAGCACCTCCGGCTTGATCGACGTGAAGCCTGATGTCAGCAACTCGACAGCCGGCCGCGTCGCCCAGGGATCGTCGGAGAAGCAGAGCGCGCGCAGCTCGCCCTTGAACTTTGCAAAATTCTCCAGCGCCGGCAGTTTGGAATCGAACAGATAGCGCGGGCTCGAGACCCAATCCGCCCATTGCAGGAACACGCCCTTGGGCAGATCCTCGCCGATGCCGGCCCAGCCCGGTGCGTAACCGAGCGCGTGGGTGAGCGGAACGCCGATGAGGTTCATGAAGGCGAAGACGCGGTATTTCTCCGGCGACGTCATCAGCCGCCAGGTCGCGGCCTGCGAGGCGACGAACGCGGCGCGCGAGATCTCGCTGTTGTTTTCGATCAACCCGAGCGCCTGGCCGCCATAGGAGTGGCCGACATAGGCCAGCGGCAGGGTGCTGTAGCGCTCGCGCATCCAGCGCACCGCGGCGGTGACGTCCTGCGCGGCCCAGTCCGACATCGAAGCCTTGAAGCCGACCAGCGATTTCGGCCTGTTGTAGCCGACCATGGCCGGCAAGCGGGAGTCGCCGATGCCGCGATAATCGTAAGTGAGCACCGCGCAGCCGCGATGGGCGAGGTAGGAGGCGAAGCCGCGATAGATCTTTCGTGGGACGGCGGTCGCCGAATTGATCAGCACGGCATGTCGCTTGGTGCCGCGCGGCAGGAACAGGGTGCCGGCCAGCGCATAACCGTCGGTCGCCGGCAAGCTGATCTCGTCGATGAAAACGTCGTCCAGTGGCGCATCCATGGATGGAAGCTGTCTTGCCGGTTTCCTCAGGCGACCTCTAGCAAATGCGAATTCAGCTTTTCCTGCAAGGGTTTGCAATGCAAAACGGATTTACAACTGGCGGTGTCGTGCCAGCCTGTGTATAAGGCGGCCCTCGCAACCCACAGATCAGGTTGCACTTTTTTGCTTCACGGAGAGATTGCGATGTCCGAGCGGTGGACGCCCGAGTCCTGGCGCAGCAAGCCGGTGCTACAGGTGCCCGACTATCCCGACGCCAAGGCTTTGGCCGACGTCGAGGCGCAGCTGGCAACCTTTCCGCCGCTGGTGTTTGCCGGCGAGGCGCGCAATCTGAAGAAGGCGCTGGCCCGTGTCGCGGCCGGCGAGGCCTTCCTGCTCCAGGGCGGCGACTGTGCCGAGAGCTTTGCCGAGCATGGCGCCAACAACATCCGCGACTTCTTCCGCGTGCTGCTGCAGATGGCGGTGGTGCTGACCTATGCCGGCGCGGTGCCGGTGGTGAAGGTCGGCCGCATCGCCGGCCAGTTCGCCAAGCCGCGGTCCTCGCCGACCGAGAAGGTCAATGGCGTCGAACTGCCGAGCTATCGCGGCGACATCGTCAACGACATCGCCTTTACCAAGGAAGCGCGCGTGCCGGATCCGCAGCGCCAGCTGATGGCCTATCGCCAGTCGGCTGCGACGCTGAACCTGCTCCGCGCCTTCGCGACCGGCGGTTTCGCCAATCTCGGCAGCGTGCATCAGTGGATGCTCGGCTTCCTGAATGATAGTCCGCAGTCCCGCCGCTACAAGGAATTGGCCGATCGCATCTCGGACGCGCTCAATTTCATGCGCGCCTGCGGCCTCGATCTGGAGAGCCATCCCGAGCTGCGCGCCACCGATTTCTACACCAGCCATGAGGCGCTGCTGCTCGGTTACGAGCAGGCCCTGACCCGCGTCGATTCCACTACCGGCGACTGGTACGCGACCTCGGGCCACATGATCTGGATCGGCGACCGCACCCGCCAGCTCGATCACGGCCATGTCGAATATTTCCGCGGCATCAAGAACCCGATCGGCCTGAAGTGCGGCCCGTCGCTCAAACCCGACGAGCTGTTGAAGCTGATCGACGTGCTCAATCCCGACAATGAGCCGGGCCGGCTGACGCTGATCAACCGCTTCGGCTCCGACAAGGTTGCCGATCATCTGCCGGGCCTGATCCGCGCGGTGAAGCGCGAGGGCAGGGTGGTGGTCTGGTCGTGCGATCCGATGCACGGCAACACCATTACGTCGACCACGGGCTACAAGACGCGGCCGTTCGACCGCGTGCTGTCGGAGGTGAAGTCGTTCTTCACGATCCATGCGGCGGAAGGCACCCATGCCGGCGGCGTGCATCTGGAGATGACCGGCCAGGACGTCACCGAATGCATCGGCGGCGCCCGCGCCATCACGGACGAGGATCTCAACGACCGCTACCACACGGTCTGCGATCCCCGCCTCAACGCCGAGCAATCCATTGATATGGCCTTCCTGATCGCCGAACTGCTGAAGCAGGAACGCGCCGGCAAGGTCCGGCCGATGCCGACCGCAGCGGGGCTCTGAGACCTTGCTGCGCATCTGGAAGGCCACGATCAATTCCCGCAACGGTCTGGCCTTTGCGTTCCGCTCGGAGCAGGCCGTCCGCGAGGAGATATTTGCGCTGATCCTGTCGCTGCCGGTGGCGTGGCTCGTCGCGGCGACCGCGATGCGCGCGGTCGAGCTGGTCTGTGCGGTCGCCTTCGTGCTGGTGGTCGAGCTGCTCAACACCGCGATCGAGAAGCTCGCCGACCGCCTCACCATGGATCACGACAAGCAGATCGGCCGGGTCAAGGACATGGGCTCGGCCGCGGTCGGCGTTGCGCTGCTGATGGCCGGCGCGTTCTGGATCATCGCCATCACCGAGCGATTGGGATTTCTCTAAAGCGCGGAGAATATCCATTGCGCATGGGCGTTCGACGTTCCTTCACCTCTCCCCAACGGGGAGAGGTCGATTTGCGTCTCGCGATGCGGAGCATCGTCGAACGCAAAGCGGGTGAGGGGGTGTGGATCCCACGCGAAACCGTAACCCCTCACCCGGATTGCTCTGGACGATGCTTCGCATCGCCAGATGCAATCCGACCTCTCCCTTCGGGAGAGGTGACAGCGAGAGCGCCATGACCGAACGTCTCAACGCATTTGCAGTCACGCTCGCCCAGCTCAATCCGACCGTGGGCGACATCGAGGGCAATGCCGCCAAGGTTCGCTCGGCGCGCGCGCGTGCGATCGCCGATGGCGCCGATCTCGTGCTATTTCCGGAATTGTTCATCGCCGGCTATCCGCCCGAAGATCTGGTGCAGAAGCCGGCCTTCCAGGCCGCCTGCCGCGCCGCCATCGAAGCGCTGGCGCGCGAGACCGCCGACGGCGGCCCGGCGATGCTGGTCGGCACGCCCTGGGTCGAGGACGGCAAGCTCTACAATGCCTGCGCGCTGCTCGATGGCGGGCGTATCGCCGCGCTTCGCTTCAAATGCAATCTGCCGAACTACGGCGTGTTCGACGAGAAACGTCTGTTCTCGCGCGGGCCTGCCGCGGGTCCCGTCACCGTGCGCGGCGTGCGGATCGGCGTGCCGATTTGCGAGGACATCTGGCTGGAAGAGTCCGAGGACTACGAGAACGTGGTCGAGACGCTGGCCGAGACCGGCGCCGAGATCATTCTGGTGCCGAACGGCTCGCCCTATGCCCGCGACAAGAACGATGTGCGTCTGTCGGTGGCGGTTGCGCGGGTGACCGAAAGCGGCCTGCCGCTGATCTATCTCAACCAGGTCTGCGGCCAGGACGAACTCGTGTTCGACGGTGCCTCGTTCGCGCTCAACGGCGATCTCTCGCTCGCGGCGCAACTGCCGGCATTCGCGGAAAGCATCACCACGCTGCGCTTCACGAGGACCGGCGGCGATTGGCGCTGCACCGGTCCGATCGCGGAGCAGCCCGAAGGCGACCGCGCCGACTACGCCGCTTGCGTGCTGGGCTTGCGCGACTATGTCGGCAAGAACGGTTTTCCCGGCGTGCTGCTCGGCATCTCCGGCGGCATCGACTCGGCGCTGTGCGCGGCGATCGCGGTCGATGCGCTGGGCGCCGATCAGGTGCACGGCGTGATGCTGCCGTATCGCTACACCGCGGCGCATTCCATTGCCGACGCCGGCGAGCTCGCCGGCCATCTCGGCATCCGCTACGAGGTGCTGCCGATCGCGGAAGCCGTGACCGGCTTCGAGACCATCCTGTCCGGCCTCTTCAAGAACCTGCCGCCTGATATCACCGAGGAGAACCTCCAGGCGCGCACCCGCGGCACGCTCTTGATGGCGATCTCCAACAAGATCGGGCTGATGGTGGTGACGACGGGCAACAAGTCGGAGATGTCGGTCGGCTATGCCACGCTCTATGGCGACATGAACGGCGGCTTCAATCCGATCAAGGACATCTACAAGACGCAGGTGTTCCGCCTGGCGGCGCTGCGCAACAGCTGGAAGCCCGACGGCGCGCTCGGACCCGCGGGCGAGGTGATCCCGCCCGACATCATCACGCGTCCGCCGTCGGCGGAATTACGCGACAACCAGACCGATCAGGATTCATTGCCGCCTTACGACGTGCTGGATGCGATCCTGGCGCGTCTGGTCGAGCGCGAGGAGCCGCTCGACCGGATCATTGCTGCCGGCTTCGACCGCGAGACCGTGACCCGCATCGACCATCTCCTCAATGTCGCCGAATACAAGCGCCGCCAGGCCGCGCCCGGCGTGAAGGTGACGCGGAAAAATTTCGGCCGCGATCGCCGTTATCCCATCACCAACCGCTTCCGCGATCGCGGCGAGACATTGCCCGCGCCCGACGAGACGCTGGTCTCGCGCGGCAGCAAGGCCTCGATCGACGCGTTCGAGGGGTGAGTTGTTGCTTACCTCTCCCAAAGGGAGAGGTGGACCACGAACTCACAGTGCAGCCGGAGCTACTTCTGTTGCGGCAAGAACTGCGGGCCGACCGAGCGGATCGGCTTGTTCTCGGATGTGGTGGTGGGGCTGGCATCTGCAGGGGGCGCCGTCGGTGCTGCGGCGGTGGCCGGCGCAGGAGCTGCACCCTTCTTTCCATTCGCCGGCGCGCCCTTGGTGAGCTGCCGCTGCTGCATTTTTTTGGCGCTCTCCTCGGTGACGATGATGTCGCCCTGCTGCTCGACGGCGGCCTTGTCGTCGGCCGATTTCAGCGCGTCGGCCCAGCTCTGGCCCGCCGCCTTGCAGGAGCAGGACGGGTTGAACTCGCTGCGGAATTTGAACGCGGTCGGCAGCGCCGTATAGGGCTGGCCGCTGATGGAGACCGCGGAGTTCATGTCCTCGCCGGGGTTGCGGTGTGCGTAGAGCACGGCTTCGGCCGCCGGGCACAGCGCCTTGCAGGTTCTCTCGTCATCAGGGAAGCGCGCCGGCACGGTCGCAAACGAGATCGGGAAATAGGCGCCGTCGCAGGTGCGCACGCACACGGTGCGATAGGTGCCGGATTGCGGGCCGCCGAAATCGGCAGGTGGCGCGCCCGGCGGCGGGTTGTTCGGGTTGTTGCCGCCACCGAACAGGTTGGTCAGGAAGTTGCCGCCCTGCGACTGCACGGCATTGGCGTATTGCGGGCCGCAATTGTTCTGCGCGAGCGCAATCAGCACCGAGCGGCGCTGGCTGTCGCGTTCGGGGCTGCCGCCGCCGGGACCGCCGCTGCGCAGGCGTTCGAGGCTGCCGTTGATCTGGTCCAGATTGGCGCGCATCTGCTGGATCTGGGTGTTGACCGGACCGCATTGCGCCGACTGGCCGTTGAACAGCGAGAAGAAGCCGGTGGAATCGCAGCCCATGCGCTTGGCCTGCATGGTGACGCGGTCGAGCTCGGCCTGCTGGCGGCTCTGGGAATCCTGGTAGCGGCGGATCTGGTCCTCGCGGGCGGGATCACCGTTCGTGCCGCGGTCGAGCGCGGCGAGCTGTCCTTCCAGCCGCACGCACATCGGGTTCGGCCCGAGCCCGCCCTGGACGGGCGGAGGCGGTCCGGGCGGGCCGGCCTGGGCCAAGGCGTCGGCGGCGAGCACGACGCTGAGAAGCACGGTGCAGGCAAGCAGGGAGCGTGGACGGGACAGAGAGAAAAATTCAGGCATATCCGCCATTCTAGCGAGGTCACGGCCGGGCGTGATCTGGGGGGCCGAAGCGCGCCCTCCATTAGCCGCTTCCTGCGGCATCGTCACGTCGTTTCAGGGGCCGAAGGTGGGTCCTAAGGTCCGCCAGTTCCGAGCGAATTCAGCGCTGGCAGGTGATTGCGACATATTCGTCGCAATGGCCATGGGAGCAGTTTGCGCCGGATTTGGGGACAGAGCCGGTAATTTCGTCGGGATCGACCCGGCGGTAGCTCGATGCCTGCGCAAACTGTCGTGATTGGCAATAGGTGTGGGCGATCTGGGCGCCGCATTTCTCGCCTTTGGCCAGGCATTGGTCGACGCCGTAGCCCTCGGCCTGGTTGGCGATGATGAAGACGCGGGTCTCGGCGAAGGCGCTGGAGGCCGCGAGGATGGAGGCGCAGGAAATGAGCGCGAGCAAGGATCGCATGAAAACACCTTGGGGCAAAAACCGGGAACCGCCGGTTCCAGAATGGGCTCAAATGGTTAACGATGATGAACCATCTGCGCGGGCGGCCGGCGCTTTGCGGACATAAAGCGGCGATTTCGCGGCTCCCTTGACGGAAGCCAGCCTCATGGCCCATATGTCGCCTCATGAACGGTCTCCTCGCCATCTGCATTATTTGCCGCGAGATTACGAGCTAGCGATTCGCTGGCTGGAGCCGTCTTTTCTCAAGACACATTGAGAGCACTGGACGCCCGGCCGAGAGGGATGGGTTGTCATGGAATTGCACCTTTACGATACGTTGAGCCGGGAGAAGCGGCGGTTCGAGCCGATCGATCCAGCCAATGTCCGCATGTATGTCTGCGGACCTACGGTCTACGATTTTGCGCATATCGGCAACGCGCGTCCGGTGATCGTATTCGACGTACTGTTTCGGCTGCTGCGTCACATCTACGGTGAGAAGCACGTCACGTATGTTCGCAACATCACGGACGTGGATGACAAGATCAACGCGCGGGCGTTGCACGATTATCCGAACCTGCCGCTCAACGATGCGATACGCAAGGTAACGGAGACAACCGCAAGTCAGTTTCAGGCCGATGCAGAGGCCCTTGGCTGCTTGGCCCCGACTCATCAACCCCGCGCAACGGAGTTCGTGCTACCGCGCAGCGATGGCCGGGCAGACATGAAGAGCTTGGTTCAAGAGCTTCTCGACCGCGACCACGCCTATCTCACTTTAGGCAACGAAGGAAGGGAGATTCTGTTCGACGTAAGCTCAATGTCGGACTACGGCGCTCTTTCAAAGCGTAAGCTGGAGGAGCAAATCCCTGGAGCTCGCGTTGCCGTAGATTCTCATAAAATGAATGCGGAGGACTTTGTCCTTTGGAAGGAGTCTGGATCGAGAGATCCCGGTTGGCAGGGCGAATTCAGGCCCAACCCGAAGAGTGGCTATTATACTGAGTTCAGGATCTCTCCCGAAAACGCCGCCAGACTTCAACTAAACTCACCTGTCGTTGCCATTCATGGAAGGCCGGGTTGGCATATTGAGTGCTCGGCCATGTCAGCGGCCTACCTAGGTGAGATTTTTGATATCCACGGCGGTGGACTCGATCTCATCTTCCCGCATCATGAGAACGAAATTGCGCAATCGCGCTGCGCGCATGGCACTAGAGCCATGGCGAATTTCTGGATGCACAATGGCTTCCTGCAGGTCGAGGGCGAGAAGATGTCGAAGAGCCTCGGCAATTTCTTCACCATCCACGAGTTGCTCGAAGGTCGTTCATTTGGAAATCGTTCTTGGGACGGTCCTGTTCTTAGATTAGCGATGCTGATGACGCACTATCGTCAACCTATTGATTGGACGGTGGCTAGGCTGAAAGCCGCCGATGACCTTCTAACAAGCTGGATGCGATTGGTTGCAGACCTTCCGGTAACGGACCTGCACACGCCTCCCTCACCGCAACTTATTGAAGCCTTAGCCGACGATCTAAATTCGGCGGAAGCAATTCAATTGATCTCGCATCTTGCAAAGAGTGCGGATTCTCAGGTGAAGCGTACGGAACTGTTGGGCAATCTCGTGTTCATGGGTCTTGTCCCAGATCCTGCGCGATCGGCGGAAATCTTTGATAAGGCGATCGGTTTGTTCGCTAGCCTTCAAAGCAAGCATGCGGAAAACATGAGAAAGCTCTCTGCCGATTATGAAGAGAGATCTAAGTATGCCGGACCTGGAGTAAAGCTGGGCGATCTTTCTTCGACCAAACGAACGCTGGAAGATTTTCGGACGCTGAACGAGCTAATCGAGAGGCGCTTGGCGGCGCGCTCTCGGAAGGATTTCCTAGAATCCGATCGTCTGCGCGGTGAAGCATTGGCGATGGGGTTCGTTCTAAAAGACAGTAAGGGTACGCAAGGCGAACCATTGACAACATGGGAGGTTGCGCGATGACCCGGCCCGACACGCCGTTTCCGCGGCACTGGCTCTATTACATCGCGCTGAAGATCCTGCTGCTCGGCGCTGCCGTGGCGATTGTGCTGAAACTCTACGGGATGTGGTGAAGGCGATGGCGCAAGCGCACCCCAAGCCCGCACTTCGGCCGTTCCTGCCTGTCGACGTTCCGATGCTCGCCGCGATCTTCGCCGCCAGCATCCAGGAACTGACCGGCGACGATTACAGCGAGGCACAGCAGGAGGCCTGGATGGCGGCGGCCGTGACCGAGGAGTTCGGCAAGCGGCTCGCGTCCGACCTGACGCTGATCGCGACGCTGGACGGCTCGCCGGTCGGCTTCGCCTCGCTGCGCGGCACCGATCACATCCGCATGCTCTATGTGCATCCGGCCGTCGGCCGGCAGGGCATCGCGACCATGCTCGTGGATGCGCTGGAGAAGCTCGCCGGCGGCCGCGGTGCGACGGCTCTCACGGTCGATGCCAGCGATACCGCGCAGAGCTTCTTCGCCAGGCGTGGCTATACGGCCCAGCAGCGCAACAGCGTCACCATGAATGACGAATGGCTCGCCAACACCACGATGAAGAAGACGCTTGGAGCTGCGCAATGAGCAAGGAGCGCCTCTATCTGTTCGACACCACGCTGCGCGACGGCGCGCAGACCAATGGCGTTGATTTCACGCTTGCAGACAAGCAGATCATCGCCGGCATGCTCGACGATCTCGGCATCGACTATGTCGAGGGCGGCTATCCCGGCGCCAACCCGCTCGACACCGAATTTTTCGGCAGCAAGCCAAAGCTCAACCATGCGCGCTTCACCGCCTTCGGCATGACCCGGCGGGCAGGGCGCTCGGTCTCCAACGATCCTGGTGTCGCCGGGCTGTTGGAAGCCAAGGCCGATGCGATCTGCTTCGTGGCGAAATCCTCGGCCTATCAGGTGCGCGTGGCGCTCGAGAC
This sequence comes from Bradyrhizobium guangdongense, assembly GCF_004114975.1. Lineage (NCBI taxonomy): Bacteria > Pseudomonadati > Pseudomonadota > Alphaproteobacteria > Hyphomicrobiales > Nitrobacteraceae > Bradyrhizobium > Bradyrhizobium guangdongense. The sequence continues at coordinate 5,057,110 of NZ_CP030051.1, read as the reverse complement.
GACGAAGGAAGAGAACCTCGCCTCGATCCGCGACAGCGTCGCGGCGGCAAAAGTGGCCGGCCGCGAGGTCATGCTCGATTGCGAACATTTTTTCGACGGCTACAAGGAGGATGCGGATTTTGCGCTCGCCTGCGCCAAGGCCGCCTATGACGCCGGCGCGCGTTGGGTGGTGTTGTGCGACACCAACGGCGGCACCATGCCGGATGAGATCGAGACCATCGTCACCGAGGTGACAAAACACATCCCCGGCGATCACGTCGGCATCCACGCCCATAACGACACCGAGCAGGCGGTGGCGAATTCGCTCGCCGCGGTGCGCGCCGGTGTGCGGCAGATCCAGGGCACGCTCAACGGCCTCGGCGAACGCTGCGGCAACGCCAATCTCTGCTCGCTGATCCCGACGCTGAAATTGAAGAAGGAGTTTTCGGACGCTTTCGAGATCTCGGTCACGCCTTCGAGGCTGGCGACGCTGGTCAAGGTCTCGCGCACGCTGGACGACATGCTCAATCGCGTGCCGAACCGGCATGCGGCCTATGTCGGCGAGAGCGCGTTCGTCACCAAAACGGGCATTCACGCCTCCGCGGTGATGAAGGATCCGCAAACCTATGAGCACATCCTGCCTGAGCTGGTCGGCAATCACCGCAAAGTGCTGGTGTCCGACCAGGCCGGCCGCTCCAACGTCATCGCCGAGCTCGACCGCGCCGGCATCGCCTACGACAAGAGCGATCCCAAGCTGACGCGGCTGGTCGAGGAGCTGAAGGCGAGGGAGGCGCAAGGCTACGCGTATGAATCCGCCAACGCCTCGTTCGATCTGCTGGCGCGCCGCACGCTCGGCAAGGTGCCGCATTATTTCGAGGTCGAGCAGTTCGACGTCAATGTCGAGCAGCGCTACAACGCGCTCGGCGAGCGGGTCACCGTAGCGCTGGCCGTGGTCAAGGTCGATGTCGCCGGCGAGCACCTGATCTCGGCCGCCGAAGGCAACGGCCCCGTCAACGCACTCGACGTTGCCTTGCGCAAGGACCTCGGAAAATACCAGAAATATATCGAGGGGCTGACGCTGATCGACTACCGCGTCCGTATCCTCAATGGAGGCACCGGCGCGGTCACGCGCGTCCTGATCGAGAGCGAGGACGAGAACGGCGACCGCTGGACCACGGTCGGCGTGTCCCCGAACATCATCGACGCCTCGTTCCAGGCGCTGATGGATTCGGTGATCTACAAGCTGGTGAAATCAGGCGCGCCGGCGTGAGCCCCACGACGGCTGTCATACCCCGCGGAAGCGGGGTATCCAGTACGCCGGGGCTTCTCCGGAACGCCGCGGCGCCTCGGAGTACTGGATCGCCCGGTCAAGCCGGGCGATGACAGCGGAGGGTGAGGGGGGAGCAGGCCATGATCGACCACATCTCCGTCGGCGTCAGTGAGCTCGAACGCTCGGCAAGATTCTACGAGGCTGTGCTGGCTGCCCTCGGCCTCACCCGCCTCGTCACGCGGCCGCGTACGATCGGCTTCGGCAAGGCTTATCCGGAGTTCTGGATCAATCTGCGCGAGGCGATGCCGTCTGTCCCGCCGGAGAGCGGCGTGCACATCTGCCTGCGGGCGAAGACGACTGGCGAGGTCGATGCGTTTCATGCGGCTGCTTTGTCCGCCGGCGGCGCATCCGACGGCGCGCCGGGCATCCGCCCGCACGATCGCGTGCGCTACTACGCTGCTTTCGTGACCGACCCCGACGGCAACCGCATCGAGGCGGTGACGTTTCCTGCGAGCTAAAGCTTGCGCGCCACGTCCGGCGCGAGATCGCGCTGGCTGTCGGGAATCTGTGCAGCCGCGGCACGCAGCCGTGGCACGATTTCCTCGACCTTGTCCGCCTTCAGGATGTCGACGGAAAGACCCGTGCGGATGAACTCGGTTTGCCGCATGTGAGCCACCAGGGAGAACAGCGGCTCCCAGAAATTATCGATGTTGGCGAGCAGCACGGGCTTGGCGTGACGGCCGAGCTGCTGCCAGGTCAGCTGCTCGACCAGCTCCTCGAGTGTGCCGAGCCCTCCGGGCAAGGCGACGAAAGCGTCGGAGCGCTCGAACATCAGCCGCTTGCGCTCGTGCATGTCGGGGGTGACGACCATCTCCTGCACGCGCGTCAGCGCATTCTCGCGCATCCGCAGGAAGTCGGGGATGATGCCGGTGACGGTGCCGCCGTGATCCAGTACCGAGGTTGCGACTGCTCCCATCAGGCCGAGCGAGCCGCCGCCATAAACGAGGCGGATCTTATTGTCCGCCAGCGCCTTGCCGAGCGCTTTCGCCGCTTCGATGAAGTTGGGATTGGTTCCTGGGCCGGAGCCGCAATAGACACAGACGGTTTTGATCGTGCTCATTGGTGCCATGATGCATTGCAGCGAAGAGGCGTCAAGCCCAAACGGTGATTCGATACTCCCGGAAATCTACCGGTAAATAGCGACAAGCAATCGAAGATTCGCCATCTGGCGGGGTGCGCCGACGTCGTGAAGGCTCTATATGACAAGCGAAAATCCTTATTCGCAGTGACGCCCGCACCCGGCGGGCTCTTCAGGCTTCTTGATGGACCAACCTCAATCGCCTCACGGCGCCGACGTTCCCAATTCCGCCGGCGGCCCGCCTGAGCGGGCCACCCTGATGGGTACGCTGGCGCATCTATGGCCCTATATCTGGCCGAGCGACCGCTTCGACCTGAAGATGCGGGTGGTCTGGTCGATGGTGCTGCTGCTCGCCGCCAAGCTGATCACGCTGACGGTGCCGTTCAGCTTCAAATGGGCAACCGATGCGCTGACCGGCGCCCACACCGCACCGGTGGCCGCCGACAATTGGCATCTCTGGGTGCTGGCTTCGCCGCTGCTCCTGACCGCCAGTTATGGCGTGACGCGCATCCTCATGGCGGTGCTGACGCAATGGCGCGACGGCATCTTCGCCCGCGTCGCCATGCATGCGGTGCGCAAGCTCGCCACCATCACGTTCATTCACATGCACGAGCTCTCGCTGCGCTTTCACCTGGAGCGCAAGACCGGCGGTCTGACGCGCGTTCTCGAGCGCGGCCGCGAGGGCATCGAGGTCATCGTGCGCATGGTGATCCTGCAGCTGATCCCGACCATCGTCGAGGTCTCGCTGCTGATGGCCGTGCTGCTCTGGCAGTTCGACTGGCGCTACGTGGTCGCGACCCTGATCACGGTCACGCTCTACATGTACTACACCTACATCGCGACCGAGTGGCGGATCGGCATCCGGCGCAAGATGAACGATTCCGATACCGAGGCGAACACGAAGGCCATCGACTCGCTGCTCAATTACGAGACTGTCAAATATTTTAGCGCCGAGGCCCGCGAAGCCCAACGCTACGACAAATCGGTCGCGCGTTACGAGGAAGCCAGCATCCACACTTACACCTCGCTTGCCGTTCTCAACACCGGGCAGGCCGTGATCTTCACGCTCGGGCTGACCGCGACCATGCTGATGTGCGCGATCGGGGTGCGCAACGGCACCAACACGGTCGGCGATTTCGTGCTAGTCAACGCCATGATGATCCAGCTGTACCAGCCGCTGAATTTCATGGGCATGGTCTATCGCGAGATCAAGCAGGCGATCATCGACATCGAGAAGATGTTTGCCGTGATCGGCCGTGAGGCCGAGATCAAGGACGCCCCCAACGCGGCGCCGCTGGCCGTCTCCACCGGCACGGTGCGGTTCGAGGACGTTCGCTTCGCTTATGAACCGAGGCGGCCGATCCTCAAGGGCATCAGCTTCGAGGTGCCGGCCGGCAAGACGGTCGCGATCGTCGGCCCCTCCGGCGCGGGCAAGTCGACCATCTCGAGGCTGTTGTTCCGTCTCTACGACGTCTCCGGCGGCAAGATTCTGATCGACGGCCAGGACATCCGCGAAGTCACGCAGGCGAGTCTGCGCGCCTCGATCGGCATGGTGCCGCAGGACACGGTGCTGTTCAACGATACCATCCGTTACAATATCCGTTACGGCCGCTGGGACGCCAGCGATGCCGAGGTCGAGGAAGCGGCGCGGCTGGCGCAGATCGACCATTTCATTCGCATGGCGCCGGCCGGCTACGAGACTCAGGTCGGCGAACGCGGCCTGAAACTGTCGGGCGGCGAGAAGCAGCGCGTCGCGATCGCGCGCACGGTGTTGAAGGCGCCGCCGATCCTCGTCCTGGACGAGGCGACCTCGGCGCTCGACACCCATACCGAGCACGAAATCCAGGGCGCGCTCGACCGTGTCGCGAAAAACCGCACGTCGCTGGTGATCGCGCACCGGCTCTCGACCATCGTCGGCGCCGACGAGATCATCGTGCTCGATCAAGGCCGCATCGCCGAACGCGGCACACATGCCGGCTTGCTCGCGCAGGGCGGTCTCTATGCCAGCATGTGGAACAGACAGCGCGAGGCCGAGGCCGCACGCGAGAAGCTGGCCCGGATGGCCGATTCGGGCGCGGCGCCCAATCGGGAGCCGCCGCCGGTCCAGGACGCTCTCACGGCGCAGGCCGCCGCGGAGTGAGCTTGTCTCCGGTCCCAAGTCTGGCCTAAACAACCCCGGTGCGCGGGACGACCCGCGCTATCAACCCCTTCAGCGGCAGAGAGCGATGTCCATTCTCGATTCGATCCAGCGTCAGATCCCGCCGATCCACAAGGAGGGCTATCCCTTCATCGGCGGCTTTGCGCTGGCAAGCCTGATCCTGTTCTGGCTTTGGTCGCCGCTCGGGTGGATCGGCACCATCCTGACCGTTTGGTGCGCGCTGTTCTTCCGCGATCCCGCGCGCGTGACGCCGGTGCGCGACGGCCTCGTGGTGTCGCCCGCCGACGGCCGCGTCTCGATGATCACCATGGCGCTGCCGCCGGCCGAGCTCGGGCTCGGCGACCGGCCGCTGCCGCGCATCTCGGTGTTCATGAGCGTGTTCAACTGCCATGTGAACCGGAGCCCGGTCGCGGGCAGGGTGGATCGCATCGCCTATCGGCCGGGACTGTTCATCAATGCCGAGCTCGACAAGGCGAGCGAGGACAATGAGCGCAATTCGCTTGTCATCTCGACGCCGCAGGGCCGCATCGGCGTGATCCAGATCGCGGGCCTCGTGGCCAAGCGCATCGTCTGCTTCGTCAGGGAGGGGCAGGCGGTCGGCGCCGGCGAGCGGTTCGGCCTGATCCGCTTCGGCTCGCGGCTCGACGTCTATCTGCCTGTCGGCACCAAGGCGCTGGTCTCGGAAGGGCAGACCGCAATCGCCGGTGAGACGATCCTAGCCGACCTCACCGGGGACGACCCCGGCCGCGTTTATCGCACCGGTTAACCAGGAAGCCGGTGTCGGGAGGGGGGCCTTCGGCCACAATGGCGGAGGGACGCATGGCTTGCTATATCCTGCCTGAAGGTGAGGACGAGCTATGACGCCCTATGACTTCAAAAATCCCGACGTCCGGCGCCGGCGGTTCCGCCCGATTCCGGTGCGCATGCTGGTGCCGAACGTCATCACGCTGCTGGCGATCTGCGCCGGGCTGACGGCGATCCGGCTGTCGATCGAGGGACGGATGGCGCTCGCCGTCTACGCGATCGTGTTTGCAGCCGCGCTCGACGGCATCGACGGGCGCATTGCGCGTCTGATCAAGGGTCAGTCCAAATTCGGCGCCGAGCTCGACAGCCTCGCCGACTTCGTCAATTTCGGTGTGGCGCCAGGCTTGATGCTGTATTTCTGGCAGTTGCACGAGCTCGGCAACGCCGGGTGGATCGCGGCCATGGTGTTTGCGATTTCCATGTGCCTGCGGCTCGCGCGCTTCAACGCCACCCTTGATGATCCGAACAAGCCGGCATTTGCCTCCAATTTCTTCACCGGTGTGCCGGCGCCGGCCGGTGCCATCACCGTGATGTTGCCGATATATGCGGCGTTCCTCGACCTGGGACGCTGGCCCGCGGCCCTGACGGCCGGCTACACGCTGCTGATCGCCTTTTTGATGGTGTCGCGCTTGCCGGTGTTCTCCGGCAAGAGCATGCGGATGCGGGTGCCTCCGGAGTTGGTGTTGCCGGCGTTCGTCGCGGTGATCTTCTTCATCGCGCTTCTGATCAGCTATCCCTGGTACGTGCTCTCGATCGGGACCGTGCTGTATCTGCTCGGCCTGCCGCTCGGCTACAAATCCTACCGCGATCAGGCGCGTGCAGCGGAAGCCGCAGCGGCTGCGGGTGGCGAGATCTCGTCGCCGCCGTCGGCGCCAACAATGGCGAGCCTGTCTGAGCCGCCTCACGACGACGACGACCGGCCCGGACGGCTGCACTGAGGAAACGCACGCGGATATCTGCCATGAGAGCGCTCGAGTTGGGCTGAGGCCCGATCTCGGCTATATCGCCCGGTATCGGCGGCACCGCGCCAACAGCGGCCGCCAATCTGGGAGAGAACGCCGTGACTGATACCGTGACCGGGCCGCTGCCCGCTGCCGTCCTCGAAGCGCTGGGCCGCTACGACACGCCGACGATTTGCAACGCGATGGAAGTCATCGCCCCGGAGCGGCGGTTGATCGGCTTCACCACCAAGCAGCTGGTTTGCCCGTTCCCCGAGCTGCCGCCGATGGTCGGCTATGCCCGCACTGTCACGATCCGCGCAGTGCAGAAGTCTCCGCTACCGGCCGCGGAGCAGGCCAAGCGCCGCATCGAATATTACGAATATGTCGGCACCGGTCACGGCCCGCGCATTTCGGTGATCCAGGACGTCGATGGTCCTGACATCGGCTACGGCGCGTTCTGGGGCGAGGTGCAGAGCAACGTCCACAAGGCGCTCGGCTGCCTCGGCGTCGTCACCGATGGCTCGATCCGCGACGTCCCGCAATGGGCGCCCGGCTTCCAGGCGCTGGCCGGCTCGATCGGCCCGTCGCATGCCTGGGTGCACGCGGAAAGCTTTGGCGGTCAGGTTCGTGTTGCCGGCATGACGGTGAATTCCGACGATCTGATCCACGCCGACCGGCATGGCGCCATCGTCATCCCGCTGGATCTCGCAGCAAAACTCCCCGAGGCCGCCGAGCTCTGCGGCCGCCGCGAGACGCCGATCCTCGAGATCGCGCGCAGCCCCGATTTCTCGCTGGAGAAGCTCAAGGCCGCGCTGAAGCGCTCGGCGGAGATTCATTGAACGTGGAGTAAGAGCCATGGATATGCGCGGCAAGACGGTGCTGATCACGGGCTCGACCGACGGCGTCGGGCGCTATGTCGCGGGCCGCCTTGCCGCCGAAGGCGCTCACGTCCTGATCCATGGCCGCGACGCGGCGCGGGCGAAAGCGCTGATCGACGAGATCGTGGAGGCGGGTCATCGAGCGCCGATCTTCTATCAAGCCGATCTGTCGCCGATGGCGGGTACGCGCGAGCTTGCGGCCGCGGTGATCCGCGATCATCAACGTCTCGATGTCTTCGTCAGCAATGCCGGCATCGGCTCGCAGAACGACGGGCCGGCACGGCAGGAGAGCCGCGACGGTTACGAGCTGCGCTTTGCCGTGAACTACCTCTCGGGCTTCCTGCTTGCCCATCTGCTGCTGCCGCTACTGAAGGCGGCCGCGCCCTCACGCATCGTCAACGTCGCTTCCCTCGGCCAGCATCCGATCGACTTCGACGATGTCATGATCACGAAAGGCTATAGCGGGTCGCGCGCCTATGCGCAGAGCAAGCTGTCGCAGATCATGTTCACCATCGATCTCGCGGAGCAACTGAAGGGCGCCGGCGTCACCGTGAACGCGCTGCATCCGGCGACCTACATGAACACCACGATGGTCCGCGCCGGCGGCATCACGCCGATCTCGACCGTGGAGCAGGGTGGCGCGGCGATCCTGCATCTCGTTGAGGGCGAGGAGGTCGCGGGCCGAAGCGGCCTGTTCTTCAACGGCATGAACGAGGCGCGCGCCAATCCGCAGGCCTACGATCCCGAGGCGCGCAGGCGCCTGCGCGCGCTCAGCCTCGAGCTGACAGGACTTTCGTCCTGACAGCTCATTTATGGTTAGCAAAGCGTTGAGATTCGTGTCGTGGGCCGGCAAGGCCGCCCTCCTTTCGACGCACCGCGCCGCTCCGTCGCACCGGCGGAACTTAACCTTTACGCGGCTTTAAGGGCGGCGCTCTAGGGTTTCCGATGCGGTTCGGGGTTGGGCCGCGCCAGCGGCCAGGACGGCCGTTGTTGCGTTCGCGTTGGAGTCTCCCATGGATATCATGACGGGCGTCGGTCTCACGGCGGGCATCATCGTCATCACGACGATGGTCCTCATGGGCGGCGACCTGCACATGTTCGTTTCCGAACATGCTGTGATCATCATCTTCGGCGGCTCGATCTCGGCCACCATGATCCGCTTTCCCCTGAGCGCGCTGCTGCATGGCCTGCCGCTCGGTGCCAAATTCGCGTTCACCATGAGCCGCCTGTCGGCGCACGATCTGGTCGACGAGCTCGCCCGGATCGCCGAGATCGCCCGCAAGCAGGGTCCGGTTGGTCTCGAAAAGGTCGAGACGGACGAGCCGTTCCTCGCCAAGGGCATCCGCTACGTCGCCGACGGCTACGACCTCGATTTCATCCGCGACAATCTCGAGCGCGACCGCGACAACTTCCTGATGCATCTCGACGAGGGCAGCAAGATCTACCGCGCCATCGGCGACTGCGCCCCGGCCTTCGGCATGATCGGCACCCTGATCGGCATGGTGCAGATGTTCGCCAATATGACCGACCCCTCCAAGCTCGGACCGTTCATGGCGACCGCGCTGCTTGCCACGCTCTACGGCGCGCTCGTCGCGAACCTGTTCTGTCTGCCGATCGCCGACAAGCTGCACGGCAAGCTGCTCGATGAAGAGACCAACCGCACCCTGATCATCGACGGCATCCTGATGATCCGCGACTCCAAGAGCCCGACGCTCGTGCGTGAGATGCTGCTGGCCTATCTGCCGGAGAAGCATCGTCACGCTGAAGGCGAGCCGGTGCCGGCCTGAAGCCGGGCGCCGGGGCTAGATCATGGCCAAGAAAAAACGCGGCGATGCACATGGAGGCGGTCACGGCTGGTTCGTGACCTTCGCCGACCTGATGGGACTGATGATGAGCTTCTTCGTGATGCTCGTCGCGTTCTCGACCCAGGATGCCAACAAGCTGAAGGTCGTCGCCGGCTCCATGCGCGACGCCTTCGGCGTCCAGAGCGAAGCGCGATATGCCGGCATCGTCGAGTCGGATGGTCTGCCGACCCGGCCGCGGCTGAAGAACGTCGATCACATCGCCCCCGAGGACGCCTCCAATACGCCGACGCCGGACCAGGAAGATCGCGACCGTACCTCGGGCGCGAAGCTGAAGATCGATCGGAATTTTGCGCTCGCTGCGGCCTCGCTGCGTCAGGCGCTGCAGGACATGCCGGAACTGACCGAGATGTCCAAGCACATCATGTTCGAGGAGACCAAGCAGGGCCTCAACCTCGAGATCGTCGACCAGGACGGCCGTTCAATGTTCGCGGATGGCTCCAAGGTGCCTTACGACCGCACCCGCCGGCTGATCGAGAAGCTTGCGGTCCCGCTCAAGGCGACCCCCTTGCGCGTCTCCATCACCGGCCACACTGCGGCTGGTTTCGTGCCGACCCGCAGTGATTACGGCGCCTTCGATCTTTCGGCCGACCGGGCCAACGCAGTCCGCCAGATCCTCGAGCGCGAGGGCCTTCCGCCGTCGCACATCTTTGCCATTTCCGGCAAGGCGGACACCCAGCCATTGTTCCCGGATGATCCCTCGCTCGCCGCGAACCGCCGCGTCACGATCACCCTGATGCGGGAAGATCCGCCGCTGCCGCCGAACTTGAAGCCCTAGATCTCTTGCGCTACCATTTTACCTGAGGCTATCAGTCGCGAGGGCGACGAACGTGGCCGGGCCGTCACAGCATCCGCCGCTGCGCCTGCTATGATGGCGGGCTGATTGACAGGCTTGGCAGAAGCGTCACAAGGCGCCGGATCAATTCCAGGGACGAAGCGTTTTCCACCCTCATGACGGCGAGCATCACACAGGCCGAGACCCAGGAAGGGCCGGTCACCTCGGGATTTTGGTCCCTTACGCTTGGGAGCATCGGCGTCGTCTTCGGCGACATCGGCACCTCGCCACTTTACGCATTCCACGAGGCGGTCAGAGGCGCAGCGCACGGCGAGCCGGTGACGCGGATCATGGTGCTCGGCGTGCTGTCGCTGATCCTGTGGGCGCTGCTGATCGTCGTCACTGCCAAGTACGTCCTGCTGCTCTTGCGCGCCGACAACAACGGGGAGGGAGGCACGCTCTCTCTGATGGCGCTGGGCCAGCGCGCGCTGGGACGCCGGAGCTGGTTCCTGCTCGCGCTCGGCGTGGTCGGCGCCTCAATGTTCATCGGCGATTCCATGATCACGCCGGCGATCTCGGTGCTGTCGGCGGTCGACGGCCTCAAGCTGGCGACGCCCGCGTTCGAGCACTATGTCGTGCCGCTCACGGTGCTGATCCTGGTGTTGCTGTTTGCGGTCCAGAGCAAGGGGACCGCGCTGGTGGCCTCGGCCTTCGGGCCGGTGATGGTGATCTGGTTCACCTGTCTGGCCGTGTTGGGCGTCATTCACATCGCCGATGACCCCTCGGTGCTGGCTGCGATCAATCCCTATTACGCGCTGCAATTCCTGCTGTCGCACGGCACGATCGGCCTGGTGACGTTAGGGGCCGTCTTCCTGGCCGTGACGGGGGGCGAGGCGCTCTATGCCGATCTCGGCCATTTCGGCCGCAAGCCGATTCAGTCGGCCTGGATGTTCTTCGTGCTGCCCTCGCTGCTGATCAACTATTTCGGGCAAGGCGCGCTGGTGCTGTCCGATCCCGGTGCGATCGAACATTCGTTCTATCGCATGGTGCCCGAGCATCTGGTGCTGCCGCTGGTCGGGCTTGCGACCGCCGCGACCGTGATCGCGAGCCAGGCCGTCATCACCGGTGCCTATTCGCTGGTCTATCAGGCCGTGCAGCTCGGCCTCTTGCCGCGCTTCGAGGTGCGCTACACCTCCGAGACCCACGCCGGCCAGATCTATCTGCCGCGCGTCAACCGGCTGCTCCTGATCGGCGTGATGCTGCTGGTGCTGCTGTTCCATACGCCCAGCAACCTGGCTTCCGCCTATGGCATCGCGGTCTCCACAACCATGGTTGCCGACGGCATCATGGGCTTCGTGGTGATCTGGAAATTGTGGAATTGGCGCGCGGCGACCGCGGCGGTGGTGATCCTGCCCTTCGTCATGGTCGACATGACCTTCTTCAGCGCCAACCTGCTCAAGCTCCTGGAAGGCGCCTGGGTGCCGCTGCTGTTCGGCGCGACCATGGCGGCGACGATCTGGACCTGGCGACGCGGCTCGGGAATCCTGGTCCAGAAGACGCGCCGGATCGAGGTGCCGCTGGACGATCTGATCCGCAGCCTGGAGAAGCGGCCGCCGCACGTCGTCAAGGGCACAGCGGTGTTCTTGACCAGCGATCCCGCCTTCGTGCCCACCGCGCTGCTGCACAATCTCAAGCACAACAAGGTGCTGCACGAGCATAACGTGATCCTGACCATCGAAACCGCGCACACGCCGCGGGTCGATCTGTCCGAGCGCTTCCGAATGGAGAAGATCAGCGACAAGTTCTCCAAGGTCCGCCTGCGCTTCGGCTTCATGGAGCAGCCGAACGTGCCCAAGGCGCTCGCGATCGCGCGCAAGCAGGGCTGGCAGTTCGACATCATGTCGACGTCGTTCTTCGTGTCCCGGCGCGCGCTGAAGGCATCGGCGCAGTCGGGGATGCCGCTTTGGCAGGACCATCTGTTCATCGCGCTCAGCCGCTCGGCCAACGACGCCACCGACTATTTCCAGATTCCGACCGGGCGGGTAGTTGAAGTCGGCACACAAGTCACCATTTGAACGCAATTGGCGAACCTATGCGAATTTTGCATGGTGAGGGCCCAGAATCGGGCTAGGCTATGTCGCCAGCGCAGGACTATAAGCCCGCGCTCTTCCGCCGTTGTGCAGTGAAGCATTTTTTTAGAGGCCATTGGGCTCTCCCATGACTAGCGACGTAGCAGTTCCCGCCCCGGAAACGGCGGCGGCCAATGGGCATGGCGACGCCCACACCACGGCCGGTTTCGGTGCGCTGACGCTCGGCAGCATCGGCGTGGTCTATGGGGACATCGGCACCAGTCCGCTCTACGCGTTCCGCGAGGCGGTGATGGCGGCCTCGGGGGTTGAGGGCGTGGCGACTCCGACGGCCGTTCTTGGCGTGCTCTCCCTGATCCTGTGGGCCCTCATCATCGTGGTGACGCTGAAATACGTCGTCATTCTGCTGCGCGCCGACAACAACGGGGAAGGCGGCACGCTCGCCCTGATGGCGCTGGCCCAGCGGGCCGTCGGTACGAGAGGGGCGACGATCGTCCTTCTTGGCATCATTTCCGGAGCCCTGTTCTACGGTGACGCCGTCATTACCCCCGCGCTTTCCGTGCTGTCCGCCATCGAGGGCATGAAAGACGTCACCCTGACGTTCGAGCCCTACATCGTGCCGCTGACGGTGGTGATCCTGGTCGGCCTGTTCGCGGTGCAGTCGCGGGGCACCGCCCGCGTCGCGGCCTTCTTCGGTCCGATCATGTGCGTCTGGTTCGCCGTCCTCGCAGTGGCGGCGATCCATCCGATTATCCAGCAGCCGCAGGTGCTGCTCGCGCTGAACCCGCTCTACGCCGTGTCGTTCATGCTCCACCACGGCATTATCGGCTTCGTGACCTTGGGCGCGGTGTTCCTGGCGGTCACCGGGGCCGAGGCGCTCTATGCCGACCTTGGCCATTTCGGCAAGCGGCCGATCCAGACCGCCTGGCTGTTCATCGTGCTGCCGTCGCTGGCGCTGAACTATCTCGGGCAGGGAGCGCTCGTGCTCGCCGATCCCGGCGCGATCGAGAGCCCGTTCTTCCAGCTGTTTCCGCAAGGCTGGTTCCGCGGGGGCATGGTCGTGCTCGCGACCGCGGCGACCGTAATCGCCAGCCAAGCCGTCATTACCGGCGCCTATTCGCTGACGCGACAGGCGATCCAACTCGGGCTGCTGCCGCGCTTTGAAATTCGCCATACGTCGGAAGCCCATTCCGGCCAGATCTTCATCCCGCGCATCAACCAGCTGTTGCTGGTCGCGGTGGTGTTGCTGGTGCTGTTGTTCCGCTCCTCCAGCGCGCTGGCCTCCGCTTACGGCATCTCCGTTACCGGCACCATGGTGGTCACGGCGATGATGGGCTTTGTCGTGATCTGGAAGGTCTGGCGGTGGTCGCCGATTGCCGCCGCAGCCCTGATCGTGCCGTTCCTGTTCCTCGACTTGACCTTCCTGGCCGCAAATCTGCTCAAGGTGTTCGAGGGTGGCTGGGTGCCGCTTGCCCTCGGCTCGCTCATGATCATCATGATGTACACGTGGCGGCGCGGCAGCCGGCTCCTGTTCGAGAAGTCGCGCAAGCTCGAATTCCCGCTCGCCGACCTCGTGGCGATGCTGGAGAAGCGGCCGCCGCAGCGCGTGCCCGGCACGGCCGTGTTCCTGACCTCGGATCCGCTCAGCGCGCCGACCGCGCTGATGCACAGTCTGAAGCACTACAAAGTGCTTCACGAGAAGAATGTTATTCTCACCATCGAGACCGCGCAGACGCCGCGGATCGATCCGGCGGAGCGCGTCAAGCTGGAACAAGTCAGCCCGACCTTCTCCAAGGTGACGCTGAAGTTCGGCTTCATGGAATCCCCCAACGTGCCGAAGGCGCTCGCCATCGCTCGCAAGCTCGGCTGGCAGTTCGACATCATGTCGACCTCGTTCTTCCTCTCGCGCAGGGCGCTGAAGCCCGCCGCCCATTCCGGCATGCCGCGCTGGCAGGACCGGCTGTTCATCTCGCTCAGCCGCTCCGCCAACGATGCCACCGACTATTTCCAGATCCCCTCCGGCCGCGTGGTCGAAGTCGGCACGCAAGTCACGATCTAGGCTGGCGAGCCAAAGCCGCACTTCAAGTCGCTGCGATTTAGCTTTAACTTGCGCTCGGCAGCTCAAGCCTTTGTCGCGCTTGATTTTCGCGTGCTGAGAGGCGAGGTTGCCGGCCGCCGGGATCGCCCGGAGGCGCCCCGCGACGTTGGAGGATGATGTGGCAAATCAAGTACAGGATCTGACCCCGGACGAGGTCTCCAAGGGTGTCGCGGAAGGGCGCTATCTGCTGGTCGACGTCCGTGAGCCGAACGAGGTCGAGGCCGAGGCTTACCCTTACGGCGTCGTCGTGCCGCTCTCGACCTTCGATCCCAAGGCGATCCCCGATCCCCAAGGCAAGGAAGTCGTTTTCGCCTGCCGTTCCGGCAAGCGCTCGGTGACCGCCTCGCTCGCAGCCCAGGCCGCGGGCCTGCCTTACGACAAGCATCTGGCCGGCGGCATGCTCGGTTGGAAGGCGGCGGGGCTTCCCAGCAAGGTCGGCGGCTGATCGGCCCGATGTCCAAAAGCTCGTCCCTGAACAAGGTCTTCGCCGACCTTCCCGTCACCATCTTCGAGGCGATGTCGCAGGCCGCGCGCGACAATGCCGCCATCAATCTCGGCCAGGGCTTTCCCGACGATCCCGGCCCCGAGGACATCCGCCGCGCCGCGGCCGAGGCCTCGCTGAACGGCTACAACCAGTACCCCTCGATGATGGGCCTGCCGGAATTGCGCCAGGCGATTGCGACCCATTACGGCCACTGGCACGGCCTCAAGCTCGATCCGATGAGCGAGGTGATGGTGACCTCGGGCGGCACCGAGGCGCTGACCTCGGCGATCCTCGCGGTGGTCCAGCCCGGCGACGAGGTGGTCTGCTTCCAGCCGGTCTATGATTCCTACCTGCCAATCATCCGCCAGGCCGGCGGCATACCGCGCCTCGTCCGGCTCGAGCCGCCGCACTGGCGACTGAATGAGGACATGCTGAAAAGCGTCTTCAATTCAAAGACCAAGGCGGTGCTGTTCAACAACCCCTTGAATCCCAGCGCGGTGGTCTATCCACGCGAGGACCTTGAGCTACTGGCGCGCTACTGCCAGGAGTTCGACGTCATCGCGATCTGCGACGAGGTCTGGGAGCACGTCACCTTCGACGAGCACAAGCACATCCCGCTGATCACCATCCCCGGCATGCGCGAGCGCACCATCAAGGTCGGCTCGGCCGGCAAGATCTTCTCCCTGACCGGTTGGAAGATCGGCTTCGTCTGCGCCGCGCCGCCATTGCTCCGTGTCGCCGCCAAGGTGCACCAGTTCCTGACCTTCACCACCGCGCCGAACCTGCAGGCCGCCGTCGCTTACGGCCTCGGCAAGTCCGACGACTACTTCCTGTCGATGCGCAAGGATCTGACGCGGAGCAGGGATCGCCTGACCAGGGGCCTCGAGAGCCTCGGCTTCCCGGTGCTGAAGTCGCAGGGCACCTACTTCCTCACCGTGGACCTGTCGCCGCTCGGGCTCAACGAGAGCGACACCGAGTTCTGCTGGCGGATCGTGAAAGACTACAAGGTCGCGGCGATCCCGGTGTCGGCGTTCTATGAGCAGGACCCGGTGACCTCGGTGGTGCGCTTCTGCTTTGCCAAGAAGGACGAGACGCTCGACACCGCGCTGGAGCGGTTGTCGGACGCGGTACGCGGACGCAAGAGGTAGACAGGGATGACGATCGTCGGCCGCTCGGGGTTCCGCCTCCAGCTCGTCGCCGCCGCGCTGACGTTGTTCATCGCTCCCGCCTCGGCCGAGGAGCGGGTCGTCAACTTCTACAACTGGTCGAACTACATGGCGCCCGACGTCCTGGAGGCCTTCACCAAGGAAACCGGCATCAAGGTGGTCTACGACACGTTCGATGCCAACGAGACGCTGGAGACGCGGCTGATGGCCGGCAAGTCCGGCTACGACGTCGTGGTGCCCACGGCCTATTTCCTGCAGCGCCAGATCAAGGCCAATATCTTCCAGAAGCTCGACAAGTCGAAGCTGCCGAACCTCGCCAATGCCTGGCCGATGGTAACGAAGAATCTCGCCACCTACGATCCCGGCAACCTCTATGCCGCGAACTACATGTGGGGCACGACGGGCATCGGCTACAACGTCGCCAAGCTGAAGCAGATCCTCGGACCCGACGCGAAGATCGACAGCTGGGACATCGTCTTCAAGCCGGAGAACCTCGCCAAGTTCAAGGACTGCGGCGTGCACATGCTGGACTCCGCGGACGACATCTTCCCGGCGGCGCTGAACTATCTCGGGCTCGATCCGAACTCGACCAAGCAGGCCGACCTCGAGAAGGCCGCCGACGTTGTCGCCAAGGTCCGTCCCTTCGTGCGCAAGTTCCACTCGTCCGAATATCTGAGCGCGCTCGCCACCGGCGAGATCTGCTTCGTGGTCGGCTGGTCCGGCGACATCATGCAGGCGCGCGCGCGGGCGGCCGAGGCGAAGAGCGGCATCGAGATCGGCTACGCCATCCCGAAGGAGGGCGCGCAGATGTTCTTCGACAATCTCGCGATCCCAGCGGATGCCAAGAACGTCAGCGAAGCCTACGAGCTGATCAACTATCTCTACCGCCCTGAGGTCGCCGCCAAGAACTCGGACTTCCTGTCCTATGCCAATGGCAACCTCGCCAGCCAGAAGCTGGTCGATCCGAAAATCCTGGGCGACAAGAACATCTATCCGGACGAGGCGACGCTTTCAAAACTGTTCGTGATCACGGCGCGCGATCCGGCGACCCAGCGGGTCATCAACCGGCTCTGGACCAGGGTGAAGACGGGGCGGTGAGGAGCCTCGGTCGGTTGCGAGACCGACCCGGCATTTCAAATCCGCAAAACAACCCCATGCACAGTAGGGCCGCGACCTGTGTCGCGGGAGCAGGCGCTTCCTACCACGCGTAGCGCACCACGCCTTTGCCGGCGTATGAGCGGGTCACGTTGGAGACCTCGCCCTCGAAGCTGGCCGCCGCCGACCAGCCGTTCAGCCACTTCATCTCGGCCGAGGCGGTGGTGAGGGTGGAATCGGCAGCCTGTCGTGCACCGCTGACGACGAAGCTGGCGCCGGGCAATGTCTGGAACGTCGCGGCGACGGTGCGATCCGGATTGAAATCGTGCGCCCAGGCGGCGCGGCCGCGCAGCGTGAGGACACCGTCCGCCATGGCGAAGGATCTGTCAGTGCGCAAGCCGAGCTCACTGCGGGTGTCGGTCACGCTCTTGGCCGTGTAGGCGAGGGCGAACGTGTTGTTTCCGGAGACGACCGTTTCCGCATAGGCGGGGAGGTCGAACCTCGTGAACTGGCCCGCAGCATAGGGCGTAATCCCGAGGCCGCCGGTCCAGGGTGCAATGACGCGATAGCCGCCTTCGATGCGTCCGCTCCACGCATTGGCGTTGAACTCGGCGCGCAGGCGATCGGTGCCGGCGGTCGTCACGGTACGATCGGTGGTGACGTCCTGCCAACCGTAGGCGAGTGCCGCGGTGAGGTAGGCGGGGCCGACGGTATGGCGCAGGAAGGCGCCGGCCTGGAACAGATCCGAGCGTCCTCCGCCGAGCCCGCTCACGTTGAAGCTGGTGCCGCCGCCGGCGAGCGCGAAGCCGGCGATCGTGCTGGGCGAGATGCGGTAGTCGGCGCCGACAGCGGTGCCGTAGAGGCTGCTCGTCGTGTTGTTCGAGCCCAGCACTGCATTGCCACCGGTGCTCTGCGAGCCGCCAAAGGCCGCTGCCCAGACGTTCCAGCGCCGATCGAAGGCAAGCTGCTCCGGAGCCTTGCGCGGCAGGCTTGCCAGGGCGTCGCGTGCATCGCCGCTGCGCGCGATGTCGGCGAGCGAAGCGCTTTCCTCGGCAAACGGGATCGCGCTGGCGCCGCCGCCCGTAGCGCCATCACGTCCGGCTGCGAACGAATCGGTCAGCAATCCCATGAACTGGCTCATGGCGCCGAACGTCGTCTGTTGCGATCCGGTCGCGCTCTCGCCCGAAAGCTGGGTCAGGCCGTTTCCGGAACGCCCGACAAAGCCGGCATTGATGCCGCCATTGGAGTCGAAGAAGTTCTGCAGCGTGGCCGCGACCGTCTTCTGGTTGGTATTGAGGTTGGTTCGGGTGCCGTAATCGAGCGCGAAATTCAGGTAGGCGTGGTTGGCATCATAGCCGAGGCTCGCAGCGAGGCCGGACGGCACGCCTGTGATCGCGAAACTGGTGAACGTGCCGCTGCGGCCGCCGGCCGCGGAGACCAGCGCGTATTGCTTCGCGACGGCGCTGCCGGGCGCGATGCTGACGCCGATCCCGCCACCGAGTGTGGCGGTGCCGGTGACGTTGACCGATGAGGCCGCGCTCGCATTGACCGACACCAGATACAGCGCGCCCGACTGGAAGGCGAGGTTGCCTGCGACGGTCAAGGGCGAGCCCGGCGAGCCGTTGCCGGCCAGCAGGATTCCGCCGCTGGCGATCATGGTATTGCCGACGGTGCCGGTGCCAGAAAGGGCGCCGCCCGTATTCACAGTAGTCAGGCTCGAGGATGCGATCGAGCCGTCGACTTGCAGCATGCCGCCGTTGACAACGGTGGTGCCGGTGTAGGTGTTGGTGCCCGAGAGGGCCAGCGTGCCGGTGCCGACCTTCTCCAGATTGCCCGGACCGGTCGTGCCGCAACTGCACCATGGGGCGGTATTGAAATCGGAGATCACGCCGCTGACCGTCGTCGAGAGGTTGTTGCTGCCGACCACGAGCGTGTTGCCGCCGCCGATGGAGTAGAAACCTGAGCCGGCGATCGAGCCGGCCGTAATGCGGCCGTCGCCGTTGGTGCCGCGACTGAAGGAGAAGTCGACGTAGCCGGTGCCGTTGGTGATGAATTGCGCGTTGCCGCCGGTTGAATTGTCGCTTAATTCAGTCACGCCGCCGGAATTGGTGGTGATCACGGCGCTGCCAGCGGTCGCAGTCCCCCAAAAATAGGTAGCAGAGCGATCGTTATTGGTGATGACGGCGTTGCCGGCCGTCACGTTCTCGTTGGCGCCAGACCCGCCGAAATAGGTCGTGCCACCATTGCGGTTCGTAATCGTCGCTCCGCCCGCCGACGATTGATCCAGAAAGTTTATCTGGCTTTGGTTGATGATGGTTGCGGTCCCGGCATTGGTCGCCGCGTAAAAGTAACTGATCCCGTTGTTGTTGATCGTCGCATGACCGGCGGTGCTGGTATCGGCACCTCCCATCGTGCCGAACTGCAGGTTGGCTGGGATGTAGGAGCCTGGCGCGGTGTAGGAATCGTTGTTGATCGTAGAGTTGCCGGCGCTGCTCGCGTCGAGAAAGTAGACGTTGGCATGATTGTTGGTAATCGTCATCGCAGCCGCAGTCGTCGTTCCCGAGAACGTCGTGGTGTTGTTGTTGGTCAGATTCGTTATCGCCGATGTGTCGGCATTCCGGATATAGAACTGGTTGTTGTTGACGACGTTACCTATGATGGACGCGGTGTGGTTGGCATCGCCAAGCATCAGAACGGAGCCGATTGTCGTGCCGCCGGTGTAGGTGTTGGTACCGAGCAACACGACCTTGCCGAGGCCGTACGAACTGTCTGACGTCGCCAGCTTGCCGGAGCCGCTGCCGTCGGTGATATTGCCGGCGATCGTCAGCGTCTTGCCATTGGCGTCTAAGATGCTGCCGTTGGTCGACTGATCGATCTTGAAGTCGTTCGTGAGGGTCAGATTGCTTGTGCCGCCGGCCTGCAACCGGGCGTCTTGCAGGGTGACCGTGCTGGTGCCGAGCGCGCTGTTGTTCATTGCACGTACCGTGCCGCCGGCCACCGTGGTGCCGCCGGAATAGGTGTTGGTGCCGGACAGGATCACGGTGCCGTTGGTGTTTTTCAGCAGCAGGCTGCCCGTTTGACCTGCAGCGTCGGCGATGGTGCCGGAATAGGTGAAGGTGTATCCGTTGGAATCGATCGTCGCGCCGGTGGATTTGACCTGCGCGGCATTGGCGATGGTGTAGTTGCCGCCGGCCTGCAGCGTGCCGCCGTCGAAAGTCAGCGGCCCCGTGCCGATCGCCGACGAGGTGATTGCGCCCGGCGTGCCGACCGTGTCGATCCCGACCCTCAATACGCTGCTGCCGCCGGCCGCATCGCAGGCGGTCCCGCAGAT
The DNA here is from genome assembly GCF_004114975.1 of Bradyrhizobium guangdongense. Classification (NCBI taxonomy): domain Bacteria; kingdom Pseudomonadati; phylum Pseudomonadota; class Alphaproteobacteria; order Hyphomicrobiales; family Nitrobacteraceae; genus Bradyrhizobium; species Bradyrhizobium guangdongense. Next base: position 5,037,044 of record NZ_CP030051.1, on the reverse strand, counting down.
CGTGGTGCGGCCCGTGTAGGTGTTGGCGCCGGACAGCGCCAGCGTGCCGCCGCCATTGAGTACGATATCGCCGGCACCGCTGATCGGCCCGGACATCGTGTTGGTGTTGCCGGCTGCAACGGTGATGATGGGATCGCTGTTGATGACGATGGTGTTGGCGAGCGTGAGGCCATCGCCGTTCAACACCAGCTTGGTGACGCCCGCCAGCGTCTCGCCCAGGGTCAGCGTGCCGCTGCCAAACGCATTGCTGTTGCCAATGATGAGCGTCGATCCGTCGCTCACCGAGGTACCGCCGCTATAGGTGCTGGCGCCGGTGATGCTGAGCGAGCGGCCGCCGTCAAGCCTGATGGCAACCGAGGCGTCGGTGGCGGCTCCGGTGAGACCAGTGATGCCGGAGATGGTCACGTCGCCGGAGGCGCCGGCGGCACTTGTCTGCGCGAGGGTCAGGCTGGCGCCGACACCGTTGGCAAGGCCGAGATTGCCGGTCAGTGTGCCGTCGACCGATGTCAGCGTGTTGGCCCCGCCGGTGAAGTTGATGGCATTGCCCCCGGCGCCGTATCCGGTGCCGCCGGCGATCGTACCGCTGTTGTTGACAGTGAGTCCGGCGCCGATGATGCCGGCGCCGCCATAGCCTGTCGCTCCGGCCCGTCCTCGTGTGCCGCCGTAAGCCGGATCCCCGTAGTTCGCACTGGTGTCGGAGATTTGCGCGCCTCCAGCGCCGCCGGCGCCACCGGAGATGGTGCCCGAATTGTTGATCGTGACGCCCGTCGCGGCCACGGCGATGCCATTGCCGCCGTCGCCACCACTGCCGCCCACATCGCCGGCGCCGCCGGCGCCGCCATTGCCGCCGGTGATGCTGCCGCTGTTTGAAGCGATCCCGGCGCCGGTGATGGTATAGGCGTTGCTACCTGCACCGCCACCGCCGCCTGCGACGTCGCCATTGAAGCCGCCGTTGCCGCCCTTGCCGCCGTTTCCACCAATAGCCGTGGTGGAATTATTCAGGCTCCCGCCACTCGGCCCAGCAGCGGCGCCGCCACCGCCACCACCTCCACTGGCCGAAGAGACACTCGCCGTTCCATCGGTTCCATCCTGTCCCACGCTTGCACCACTGCCGCCGCTGGGAAGTGGGCCGCTTTCGCCACCGGGGCCACCGGCCCCGCCGGCCGCCCCCACAGCGCCGCCACCGCCACCGCCGCCGGTGCATTGGCACGCCCGGCTCGGTGCGCCACCATCGCCGCCAACCCCGCTGTTGACACCCGTTACGCCACCTGCGCCGCCGGATTGTCCGGTCGACTGATAGTCACCTTCGCCGCCGGTGCCGCCGTTTTGGGCGCGTGCCGGGGTGCCCAGCAGACCCGCCATCAAGACAATCGCGGCGAACCAGATCTGTCGCCTACCACTCATAGCGCACCGTGCCCTTGCCCGTGTAAGTCTGCGTGCTGCGTGAGAACTCGCCATCGACCGTGCCCGCGAGCGAGACGCCGTTACGCCATTTCATTTCGGCGCGGCCACCGACCAGCGCGGAATCGGCCGCGGGTTGTGCGCCGCTGACGGCGAAGGCGGCGCCGGGCAGGGTCTGGAAGGCGGCGTTGACGAAACGATTGGTGTTGCTGTCGTGCGCCCAGGCGAGGCGGCCGCGCAGAGTGAGCAGGCCATCGTTCACCAGGAAGCGTTGATCGGTGCGGGCGCCGAGCTCGGTGCGGACATTGGTGGTGTCCTGCGCGGTGTAGGACAGCGCGAACTGGTTGCTGCCGACCAGTGCGGTCTCGGCGTAACTTGGCAGATGCACCATGGTGGCCTGCAGCGCTGCGTAAGGCGTGACGCCGAAGCTGGAGGCCAGGATCGGCACGAAGCGCCAACCGCTTTCGAGGCGGCCTGCATAGGTGCTCGCCTTGAAGTTCGCGGTAAGCCGGTCGGTGCCCGCGACGGTCACGGTGCGATCCGTGGTGACGTCCTGCCAGCCATAGGCGAACGCTGCCGAGAGATAGGCGGGCCCGAAATTGTGGCGCCCGTAGAAGCCGGCCTGGAACAGATCGGCGCGGCCGCCGCCGAGGCCATCCCACAGCGCAAAATTGTAGCCGGCGCCGCCGAGCGCAAACCCGATCAGCGTGTTCGGGGAGACGCGATAGTCGGCGCCCACGACGGTGCCGTAGATGCGGCTGCTTGTGGTGGTCGAACCTGCCGCGGCGTTGCCGCTCAGCGTGCTGGCGCCGCCATAGCCGGAGGCCCACACGCCCCAGCGGCGGTCGACGGCCTCGCCGCTGGCATCGCGCGGCGTTACCGCGGCGTAAGCCCCGCGCACTTTTGCGTCGTTTGGTGCGGTGGACGCATAGCCCAGCGTCCCGCCGTCGCCGGCCGTGCCGCCGCGCTCGCCGTCCGAGCCGCCACCGAAGGGATCAAGCATGCCGACGAATTGCTGCATGGCGTTGAACGAAGCCTGCGTGCCGGCGGCGCCTGGCTGTCCCGAGACCTGGCTGAGCCCGTGGTTGAGCTGAGGCTGGCCCATGTTGAGCAGCGCATCGAAGCCGGCCGGCGGCGTGCCGCCGCCTGCGACGGCTCCGTTGATGGCGCCGGCGACGTTGCTCTGGTTGGCACCGGTGCCTGCCGGCAGCACGATCGTGCCGGGATCGAGCACGAGGTAGACGTTGTTGAGGTCGTAGGTGAGATGCGGATTGCGCGCGGGGCTGAAGCTGCCGCTCACGCTCAGCCCGGCGAACTGCGTTCCGCCGAGGCCGCCGGTCGCATTGAGGATGGTGTAGGTCTGGCTGCGGAAGCTGCCGGGAATCGCCACCGCCTGCACGGTGGCGCCGGTGAGCGTCGCGGCGCCCGTGACATTGGTGCGGTCGGCGGCGGTGGTGGAGACCTCGATCCGGTAGAAGCTGCCGGCACTGAAGGCGAGGTTGCCGCTGACGCTGAGGGTGCCCACGGAATTGCCCGGCGCGAGCGTGCCGCCGCTCGCGATCGTCGTGTTGCCGACGGTGCCGGTGCCGCCGAGCGTGCCGCCGCTGTTCACGGTGAGGCTGCTGGAGGACGCGATCGAGCCGTTCACCGCCAGCGTGCCGTCGTTCACGATCGTCGCGCCGGTGTAGGTGTTGATGCCTGCCAGCGTCAGGGTGCCGGTGCCGACCTTGACCAGCGAGGTCCCGGTCATGCTTCCGTTGCCGGTGAGCACGCCGGTGACGGTGGTCGACAGATTGTTGCCGCCGACCGTCAGCTCTTCGCCGTTGAGGTTGAAGTGGCCTCCGCCGGCGATCGAGCCGGCGCTGATCTTGCCGTCGCTACCCGGGCCGGGGGTGTTGAAGTCGATGACGGCGCTGGAGGTGGTGTGGATGAGCTGCGCGTTGCCGGCCGTGGAACTGCCGTCGAACAGCACGTTGCCGCTGTTATTGATGATCGCGCTGCCGGCCGTAGAGTGGCCGTAGAACGCCAACTGCGCGTTGTTGGTGATATCTGCGCTACCGGCCGAGCTATTGAGGAAGGCCAGCGTGCCGGCGGACACCGTCGCGCCGGAAAAACCTGCTGCGCCGGTCAGGGTCAGCGTGCCGGCGCCGGTCTTGGTCAGCGTACTGCCGCTGATGCTCTGGCTGACGACGAAATCGTTGGCGGCGTCTGCAATGTCGAACGTGCCGCCTGCTGCGCCCCAGTTGATGGTGCGCGCGGTGGCGGTAAATGCCGTGCCAGTAACTTGCAAGGTGCCGCCGTTGAAGGTCAGGCTGCCCGCGAGGTCGCCGAGATTGGCGTCCGAGGAGACGCTGACCGTTCCGTCGGCGAAGGTGGTGCCGCCGGTGTAGGTGTTGGCACCCGACAGCGTCAGCGTGCCGGTACCGGTCTTGACCAGCGAACCGCCGGTGCCGCCGAAGGAGCCGCCATCGGCGATCACGCCGCTGACGGCGGTCGACAGATTGTTGCCGCCGACCGTGAGCTCGTTGGCACCGAGTAAGAAGGTGCCGTTGCCGGCGATCGAGCCGGCGCTGAGCTTATGGTCGCCGTTCGGGCGGGAGCTGCCGGAGAAATCGAAGACGGCATTGGCCGCGTTGTTGATCAGCTGCGCATTGCCGGCGGTCGCATTGTCCCGGAAAAAGGTCGTGCCGCCGGCATTGTTGGTAATCGTCGCGCTGCCGGCGGTGCTGTTGTCTCTGAAAATGAGATTATAGGTATTGGTGATTGTCGCGCTGCCAGCCGTGCTGAAGCCGGCGAACGCCATCGAAAGGTTGTTGGTGATGGTTGCGCGTGCGGCCGTGCTCGCATGATCGAAGCTCAAGGTGCCGTTGTTGGTGATGCCGGCGCTTCCCGCTGTGCTCGTTTGGTTGAAATTGACTGAGCCATCGTTGTTGATCGTCGCGTTACCGGCGGTGCTGGTGCCGTAAAACGTCGTGGAGCCGCCGCTGTTGTTGACGATGGTCGCGCTGCCAGCAGTACTGGTGTCGTAAAAAGAAGTGGCTCCGGCGCTGTTGTTGGTGATGGTTGCGCCGCCAGCCGTGCTGGCTTCGTAGAAACTCAGCGTGCTGCCGTTGGTGATGGTGGCGCTGCCAGCCGAACTGAGATTGTGGAACCCCAAGTACCGGTTGTTGGTGATGATGGCGCTGCCGGCTGTGCTGGTGTCCCAGAGGTACAGATAGTAGTTGTTGGTGATGGTGGCGCTGCCGGCCGTGCTGCTGTTCCTGAAGTTCAGAAGACCGCCGTTGGTGATGGTGGTGATGCCGCTGGTGTCGGCGTTGAAGACATCGAATGTGCCCGAGCTGTCGACGTTGACGGTCCCCACAATGGAGCCGACGCCGCCGGCACTGCCGAGCTGTAACGTGCCGCCATTGATCGTGGTGCCGCCGGTATAGGTGTTGGCGCCCGACAGGGTCAGCGTGCCGGTGCCGGTCTTGACCAGCGAGCCGCCGGCGCCCGAAATGACGCCGCTCACCTCGGTCGAGGAATTGTCAGAGCCGACCGTCAGTTCATTGGCGCCGAGGTTGTAAGAGCCGGCGCCCGCGATCGAGCCGGCGCTGATCTTGTTGTCACCGTTTAATCCTGTGGTGTAGGAGAAGTCGACCACGCCATAGTTGTTGTTGTTGATGGCGGCATTGCCGGCTGTGCTGTTTTGCAAGAATTGGATCACGCCGCTATTGTTGTTGATGGCGGCATTGCCGGCCGTGCTGTTTTGCAAGAATTGGACGACGGAATTGTTGTTGATGGTGGCGCTGCCAGCGGTGCTTGAATCGAAGAACCATAAGAAATTGTGATTGTTGATGATGGCATTGCCGGCCGTGCTGCCCTGGTCGAACCTCAGGATGTTATAGTTGTTGATGGTGGCGCTACCGCCGTTGACGGTGATTCCGGCACCCGTGAACTCCAGCTGGTTGCTGACGTCAAACGTGTAGTTCGAGGCGCCGGCGTTGAACGTCCAGCCGCCGACGCTGGCGCTCGAGATCACCAGGCTGGTGGTCGAAGAGGTGCCGAACGAGGCGGTGCCTACCGGCACGAAGCCACCGTCCCAGTTGGAGCCGGTGCCATAGTCGTTGCTGCCGGGAGAGGTGAGCCAGGTGCCGTTCGACGCGGCGCGCGCCGGCCCGGCCGGCAGGGTCCAGGCCAGGGCCAGCGCCGACGACGTCAGCAGCGCGGCCCGCAGGCGGCGGTTCGCCCTGAAATAATGTTTCCCCGTCCTCACCACTTCCCCCAACACGCAGGTCCCGAGTCCTCGAGGGGATTCTTCGCACCGGGCGGGATTGGTGTCCTGATAAGGGGTTGGCGAGTTTCTGAAAGTTTCTGATATTTGCGTTTCAGACCCGATTTTCGGGCATTTCCGGCAGACTTCGGCTATATGAGCCGCCTTGAGAGACGTGTTGGGGGGTAGCTTGCTTCGTTTCGCCGGCTTCGAGCTGGACCTGACGCGCGCGGAGCTGCGCGGGGCCGATGGCACGCCGATCAAGCTCCGTCCCAAGTCCTTCGAGATGCTCCGGCTTTTCGCCGCCAGCGGCGGCCGCGTGCTGAGCAAGCAGGAGCTGATGGAGGCGGTCTGGCCGAACGTCCATGTCGGCGAGGACAGCTTGTTTCAGTGCATCCGGGAGCTTCGCGCCGCGCTCGGCGACGAGCGGCGGCAGCTGATCAAGCTCGCCTCCGGCGGCGGCTATCTGTTGGCGGCGGAGGTTGTGGACGTGCCGACCGCGAGCCGGATGCAAGACGCGACGGGGCCACTCGGCAGGGCCGAACCCCCGTCGCTGGCCGAGCGTGCCGCAGTATCTGGAAGACCGCACCGCGCCCTGTTTGGCTTCAGCCGGCGTGCGATCCTCGCCGCTGTCGCGGGGCTCGGTGTGATCGTCGTGGGTCTTGCGGTGGCCGCGCCGGCGTTGAAGCCGGACCTTCTGTTCGGGCGACCGCTGCCGCGCATCGCCGTGGCGGCGATCGTCGACGCCAGCAATGATCCGCGCGGCGCGGCGATGGCGACGGAGGTCACCGGCCGGCTCCTGGATGGCTTTGCCAAGATCCAGAACGTCAGCGTGGTTGCGCCACGATTGACGGTCGCAGGCGACGAGAGCGCCGCAGCGACCGCTGCCGCATCCGATTACGAACTGCGCGGCGAGCTGCAGCTCAACGATCAATCCTGGATCTTGCGGGCGCGCCTCATCAAGGCCGGCACCGGCGAGGTTCAGTCCGTCGCAGCGTCCCTCGCCGCGGACGACGCAGACGCGCAGCTTGCGCAGTCCCGGCTCGCCGCCGGCGTCGGCCATGTGCTCGCGCGGCGCTTGAATGAAGTCCTGGAGCCGAGCGCCTCGGCAGTTCCCAGCCGCAAATCGTCGGCTGGCGGCGACAAGGTAGCGGTCGAGCAGGCGCTCGCCTCGATCAACCAGACGACGCGCGAGCGTTTCGGCGTGGCGCAATCCATGCTTCAAAAGGCGATCACCGACGACCCTGACAACGTCGATCTCGCCGTCGCGCTGTCTTCGCTGCAGCTGCGCGGCATCCAGATGGTCTGGTTCAGCCCGGAGGAGGCTGTGACGGTCGAAGCGAACGCCAATGCGACGCTCGAGCAGGCCCTGCGGCTGAAGCCCAATTCGATTCCGGTGCTCGAGGCCCATTGCCGCTTCCTCAGCGCCACCAACCATTTCGTGGAAAGTCTCGTCACCTGCGCCAGGGCCTTGAGCTTCGACCCGTGGGACGGGTCTGCGCTCTACCTGATCGGCCTCGGGCAGATTTTTCTCGGCCGCTTCGACGATGCGCTCGCGACATTCCGGCAAGCCGATCGTTACGACACGCCGGCGGCGTCGCGCTGGACCTGGCTGCTCGGCGCGGGCCTGGCGAATGTTATGATGGGGCGTGACCAGGAGGCGCTGCCGTGGTTGCAGCGTTCGATCGCCATCACGCCGGCGACCGGCCGCTCGCAGATGCTGCTCGCTGCCGCCTACCAGAGACTCGGTCACACCGAGCAGGCGAGGGTAGCGATGCAGGAAGGGCTGAGGCTGCGGCCCGGCACGACGAAGCTCACTGTCTCGCCGCCGATGAAGAATGCCAGCCCGGTGTGTATCGCAGCCTGGGATCGCATCGTTCAGGCCGAGATCGAGGCAGGCTTGCCGGAGCAGTGAGCCCTACCGCCACCGCCGATGCAGCCACAGCCACTGCTCGGGATGCTCGCGCACCCAGCCTTCGACCACGTTGGTGATCGCCTGCGTGGTGCCCTGGATGTCGATCTTGCCGTCGGCATTGCGCACCGGCGGGATCTCTTCGGTCAGTTCGGCGCGGAAGCGGAAGCCGGGCAGGCGGATGATGCGGACGCCGTGGATCGGGCATTCGACCTGACGGAGCAGGCGCGCCAGCATCGGATTGGCGCGGGTCTTGCGGCCGAAGAAGGTGACCTCGACGCCGCCGGTCAGATATTGGTCGATCAGCATGGCGACGTGCTTGCCGTCCTTCAGCGCCTGCGCAAGCCGCAACGGCGCGTCGCGGCCGGCAGGGATCAGCGTGCCCATGTTGACCTGGCGCGTCTCCTGGATGATGCGGTCGGCGGAGGCGATGTTCGGGCGGCGGTACAGGATCGCGGCGTCGAGCCCGTGCGCGACGGCGGCGAGCGCCGGCAATTCCCAATTGGCGAGATGGGACGCAAAGATCAGTGCCGGCTTGCCGTCGTCCCTGATCTGATCGAACAGCTCGATGCTGCGCCTCGGCAGTTCGATCCGGCTGCGTTCCGGATGCGCGCGGTCGTAATCCCAGACGTGATCCATGTGGGCGAACTCGGCGCCGACGCGACCGAGATTGTCCCATACGCCCATCAGGATCTCTTCGATCTCTGCCGGCGATTTCTCTGGAAAAGCGGCAGTGAGATTGGCGCGGCCGATGCGATGCTCGCGCAGGCGCGGACCGATCGTCTTGGTGACGCGCGCAAAAAAATCCGAGGTCTTGACCGGATCGAAATAGCGCGTGGTGCGCAGCATGCCCACAGTGGCGGCACCGATCAGGCCCCCGCTGATCGACTTTGCAGCCTCCTTGGCTGCATTCCGCGCACGAATCTTCGTGCTGATGGGAATCAGCGCCATGCTGCGTTCGGTCAGGCCGGTTCGCGCGTCAGGATCAGCGAGGCATTCTGGCCGCCGAAGCCGAACGAGTTCGACATCACTGCAGTGACACGGGCATCGCGCGCCTTGTTGCCGACGACGTTGAACAGGATCGTGGGGTCCGGAATGTCGTAGTTGATCGTCGGCGGAATCCGCTGATGCTCGAGCGTGAGCAACGAGAAGATCGCCTCGACCGCGCCGGCGGCCGAGATGGTGTGGCCGACCATCGACTTGTTGGAGGTGACCGGGATCTTCGAGACGAGATCGCCGAACACGGCCGATGTCGTATTGTACTCCATCTTGTCGTTTTCGGGCGTCGAGGTGCCGTGCGCGTTGATGTGGTCGATCTGGTCCGGCGTCATGCTGGCATCGGCCAGCGCCTTGTTCATGCAGCCGATGATCGGCTTGCCGTCGGGCGAGGAGCGGGTGCGATGGAAGGAATCGGTGAGCTCGCCGCAGCCGGCGATCACGCCGAGGATCCTGGCGCCGCGCGCGGTCGCGGCTTCATAGCTCTCCAGCACCAGCGCGCCGGCGCCTTCGGCCATGACGAAGCCGTCGCGGTTCTTGGAGAAGGGGCGTGAGGCCGCCTGCGGCGGATCGTTCTGGGTCGACAGCGCCGACAGCAGCGAGAAGCGCACCAGGGCTTCCGGATTCACGGTGCCGTCGGTCGCGACGCACAGAGCGGCATCGGTCTCGCCGCGGCGGATTGCCTCGACGCCGAGCTGGATCGAGGTCGCGCCGGACGCGCAGGCCGTCGACAGCGAGATCGGCGAGCCCTTGGTGCCGAAGGTCTCGGCAAGATGGGCTGCGACCGAGCCGAACATGAAGCGGTGGTGATAGGCGCTGTACTTGCCGCCGCCGGAGATGCGCAGGAGATCGTCATAAGTGAAGTCGGGCTTGCCGACGGCGCGGCCGAGCTCGCGGCGCTGCGGCCATTCGACTTCGACCGGCGCCACCGCGAGGAAGAGCGGGCCCGGGAAATCGGCCTTGGCGCCGATGCCGGCCTGCTCCAGGGCTTCCTGTGTGACCAGCTCGGCCATCCGCTCCGACAGACCGGTGGACGAGAACGGATCGACGCTGACGAAATCGACCGTGCCAGCCATCGTCGTCTTCAGGCCGTCGACCGGAAAGCGCGTGATGGTGCGAATGCCGGATTCGCCGGCAACGAGCTTCGCCCAATTGTCAGCCTTGCCGGCACCGAGCGAGGTCATGATGCCCATGCCGGTGACGACGACAACGGGACGCCCGAGTTTGTCGCGTGGTGCAGTCATGTGTCCCCCGATAGAGCTAGAGCATCACTCGCCAGAGCGCGACGCGCTTCAGCTTACGGCTTCCACCAGCGCCATGCCTTCGCCGCGCCAGTGTCCGGCGCCCACCACCACAATCTGGGTGGGTGCGCCCTGCATTTCAATCTCGGTCCCCGTGGAATCGTTCGGCGGGAACAGCGCGCCGCGCGAGATTGCCAATGCGGCTAGCGCAACGCCGAGCGGGAATTGCGTTTCCATGGTGTGCCCGAACATCGTGCCGGTCGCGCGCACCGGGAAGTCGGCATGGCTTTTCAGGAAGCCGCGCTCCTCGCTGGTCGCGGGCTCGGCACCGGTCGCGCCCGTGATGATCGCGCCCTTGCCTTCGCGCCTGGGGAGCTTGGCCCAGAGCTTCTCGAGCGTCGCGGCCATGTCGCCGGGCTGCTTGCGGCGGGCGAGGTCGGCGACCACGCTCGACAGCTTGGCAAACGGCTTCGCGCCGCGCGCCTGTGCATGCGCCTTCGATTCCAGCACCAGGAACGCGCCCGCCGAACCGAGCGCGAAGCCGGAATGGTCCTTGCGCGCCCACACGGGCGCGAACTTGTCCTTGAGGTTGAAGTCGCCGAATTCGTAGAGGACCATGAGGTCCTTGCGCTCGCCATTATGCGAGCCGCCGACCAGCGCAATATCGCTCTCGCCCGAAGCGATGCGTGCAAGCGCAATGCGGGCCGCGTCCGCGCCCGCGACCTCTTCGCCCATGAAGGTGCGCGAGGTGCCGCCGAGGCCGTGGACGATGGCGATGTTGCCGGCGAGCAGATTGGAGAGCTGGGCAAGGAACAGGGTGGGCCGCAGATCGCTCATCAGCCGCTCGTTGAGGAAGCCGGGCGCGTTGGCCCCCTTGGCTTCGGCGGTGAGCACGCCGGTGTCGACGTTGAGATCGCGTTCGCCGCCACCGGCGGCCACGACCATGTCGATCTTCGACAGGATGTCCTTGTTGCCCTTGATGCCGGCCGAGTCGAGCGCAAGGCCCGCGGCATAGGTGCCGATGCGCTGCCAGGCTTCCATCTGCCGCTGATCGCCCTTCTTCGGAATCTGGCTGTCGAAAGTCACCGGCAGCAGCGGATGCACGATGTAAGGCGCAAAGCCTTTCTCGTCGACATTGACGCGCTTCTCGGAAAGCGCGGCCCAGTTGGCGTCGAGACCTTCGCCGAGCGAAGTGGCAAGACCAATGCCGGTGATCCAGACTTCCGTCTGGCCGGGCTTCGAAGCGGTGTCAGTCATGGCGATACGGCCTGTTGCGGAAAGCCGACGCGTTGTGCGACCGCGTCCATGTATCCGCGCATATCTGAATTGGGGAAGGGGATCAGCGTGAAAGTGAGCTGCGAGTTCGCACGCAGCTTGCCGCCGACGCGGATCTTGGCCTCGGTCATCGCATAGCCCGAGCCCTCATGGGCCACGCTTGCCTCGAGGGTCATCAGGTCACCCGGAAACACCGAGCCGCGCACCTTGGCTTCCTTCACGGCGGCGAGAATAGGCATGCGCTCGAACTTCAAGACGCCAAGCAGGAGAAAGCCCGAGGCCTGCGCCATCGATTCGATCAGGAGCACGCCAGGCATCAGCGGATAGCCCGGGAAGTGCCCCTCGAAGACGGTGCTCTCCTGGGGGACCTGGGCCTCGACAACGATCGTCTTCTCGTCGACCTTGAGGTCGACGATGCGATCGATCATGTGGAAGTATTCGAGTTGCATGACCGCCCGATTAGGCGCTCGCGCCCTTGGCGGCAACCAGCTCGTCGATACGCGCGCACAGGTTCTTCAGGACGAAATACTGCTCGGTGGTCGCCTTGCCGTCGTTGACTTCCTGAGTCCACTTTTCCAGCGGCAGCTTGATACCGAACTGCTTGTCGATCGCAAACGCGATGTCCAGAAAATCGAGGCTGTCGATGCCGAGGTCATCGATGGCATGGCTATCCGGCGTGATCGTGTCGCGCGGGATGTCGCAGGTTTCAGCGATGATCGTAGCGACCTGATCGAATGTGGAGGACATCACTAAGCCTTTGATATATTGCAGGTATTTGTCAGATATCCAGGAGTGGCACGGTGGGCGGGCGTCGCGCCCCGGATGACGCCCTCAAACCCCCCTCTGGACGGGTCGGAAGCCCGTATATCGGAGCGCCGCCCTGAGTTCAATGGAGCCGGACAGGGCCCCGGGGACAGGGTTGGGGATGCCGCCCAAGGCTCCGGGCAGAGCAGCCCCCCAAGGAGGTCTCGGCGGCGCGCTTGGCCTAGAGGTGCGGCGTCGTGATCTTGACGCAGTCCCGCCGGCCCATCAGCACGCAATCCTGGGTCCGGCGCAAATCGGCGATGCTGACCGCGAGCCAGATCCCGATCGCGGTCAGCGCGATGGTGAAGGCGAGCGCGGCGATATTGGCGAGCATGCGATGGCGAAAGTCGTCCGGCTCATCGCGGGGCTGTTCATAGCGCGACAGATCGAGCGGCTCGGGCGCTGCGGCACGCAGCGGCTGTACGATACCGCCGCCCCGGTGGATCACGGGGGAGGGCGTCGTTCGCGGCCTGAACTGGAGCACCCGGTGCTCGTCATCAGAGGCTATGGGCCGCTGGGATTTCATGGGACGGGGATTACTCCGAAGCAGCGATTTTTAGATAGCATAAGCGACACACCGGTTGCAGAAAATCTTCTCCTTGTGCGTTCGCATCATCGTCCCTGGATGCTTCTGGGAACGGGTTGTGATTGCGACGCCGGGGCGCGCGCGGGTTGCGCTGCAACACCAGCCGGACAAGGCACTCCCAACTCGCATCCATGTTGCCGCCGCAACGTCCATGGCATAATCGGGAACCCGGACCCAAACACCTGACGAAAGGCCGTTCGATCATGACCACCAACGCGCGCGAGCCGAGAGTGCATCCGGTGTCGATCCTGTCGCTCCGGCCGACGCAAATGACGGTCGGCATGCGCGAGGTCAAGGAGAAGCGTAAGCGCTGGCGGGAGCATGGCAAGAAGAAGCAGTCCGACCTGCTCGGCACCCATATGATCCCCGTCGTTGCCGGACCGGACGATCGCTATTACGTCATCGACCACCACCATCTCGGCCGTGCGCTGCACGATGAGGGGATCAAGCAGGTGCTGGTCACCGTGGTCGGCGATCTCCGGATGGTCGAGCGCGAAGCGTTCTGGGGCGTGATGGACAACAAGCGCTGGGTCTATCCTTACGATAGCAAGGGCGAGCGTCGTCCGTTCCGCGACCTGCCGAAATCGGTCGCCGACCTCAAGGACGATCCTTTCCGCAGTCTCGCGGGCGAGCTTCGCCGCATGGGCGGTTTCGCCAAGGACACCACCCCGTTCTCCGAATTTTTGTGGGCCGACTTTCTGCGCCGCAAGCTGACGCGCAAGGCCGTGGACGCCAATTTCGACAAGGCGCTGGAAAAGGCCTTGGCGGCGGCCAAGAGCAAGGACGCGGTCTATCTGCCCGGCTGGTGCGGCCCGGCGTCGGACGATTGAGGCGCGCCCGCGCGCAAGCTGATCACAGGCGCTTGAGCGACATCACTTTCTGCGCCGACGAAACCGTCCTGAAACAGAGCCACCCCACATAATCGTGGTCGTCGAGCTCACACAGGAGGCTCACATGCGCCGTCTGGTTTTCGTCATTGCCTTGCTCGCGGTCGCTTCGGTCGGAATCTCGGCCTCGTTTGCCGCGGTTCAAAAGGCCAGGACTCTGACATTCGCCGAGCGCTTTGCCCCGGCGCTTCCGCTGCTGGTCAGGCACTAGCGATCTCGCACCTCGTAACCGGGCGCGCAGATCACTTTGGATCGTGCGGCTCGGGCGCGGATAACAAGCGTTCCATGTCCGCGGCGGCTTCGCCGTCGCGGACCCTTTGCAGCAGCGCGTGTCGCTCGGCGCCTGCCGGCAGGTTTTGAGCGGCGGCGCGCGCCTCTTGCGTGAACCTGGTCAGGCGTTCCTGGAGGGACAGGGCCGGTCGCGTGCGATTGCGCTTCTTGGTCATGGTGTGGCCTTTCGGGCGCCAAGCCAACCATGTGCGGACAAACCCCGTCCTTAACTTTTGTTGGAACCGGGCAGGGCGATTGCGGGTTTCATTGTGACGGCGCTTTGGCGTCCGGAAATTCCATCAGGTTCATTTCACGCCATCGGAGTTCATCGAGGTGCCCAGCGATCCGATCCGTGCGGCGCTCATCAGGCGGCTGCGCGTCTCGTCCGCGATCGCGGACGAGGACGTCAAGGAGATCGAAGCCCTTCCGATCTCCGTGCGGCAGTACCCCGCCGAGACGGCGGTGGTGCGCGATGGCGAGCGCGCGAGCGAGTGTTGCCTGATCGTGGATGGTTTCTGTGTGCGCTCCAGGACCATCGCGAGCGGCAGGCGGCAGATCCTTTCACTCCAGATCCCCGGCGAAATTCCTGATTTGATGAGCCTGTTCCTGCACGTGATGGACCATGACCTCACCACGCTGACTCCCGCGACGCGGGCTTCATCAGCCACGACAATCTGAGGAGGCTGCACCGCCGCAGCCCCAGCGTCGCCGAGATGTTCTGGCGCGATACGCTGATCGACTCGGCGATGTTCCGCGAATGGATCGTCAATGTCGGCCAGCGTCCTGCGCCGGCGCGGCTCGCCCACGTCATGATCGAGCTGCGCGAACGCCTCAGGCTCATCGGCCGCGTGGAGGGCGACAGCTTCGAGATGCCCCTGACGCAGGAGCAGATCGGCGAAGCCCTGGGAATTACCGCGGTGCACGCCAATCGTGTGATCAAGCAGGTGCGGCAGGAAGGCATCGTCGAGTTCAACCGCGGCCGTGTCACGGTGCTCGACGAGCGGAAATTTCAGGAACTAGCGGATTTCGACGGCCGTTACCTGCATCAGTCGCCAACCCTTTGAGGCGCCCGATGCCACGATTCCATTTCGATATCCACGAGGACAGCCGCCTCATCACCGACGAGGACGGACAGAACTTTGCGGATGTGGAGGGGGCCCGCAAGGAAGCCATGCTGACCGGTGCCTCCATCGCCCGCGAGGCGTTCGTGGCCGGCAGCGCCGGTCATGTCGTGGTCGACGTGCGCGAAGACGAGCATGCGCCCTGCCTGAAGATCTCGATCAGGCTCGAGGTCGAGAAGATCAGCGGATGATCAGAACGACTTCGCCGCGTAAGCCGCGGGCGACGATGCGCGATTGTTCCTATGAATCGCGAAATTATTTCGGCATGGCTGATAACGTAAGTTAGCGACATGCGGGCCATCCGAGCGCAGCGTGGCGGCACCCACGCAAGACAATTTGAGGTGGCGCGAGGTGGACAACCGGGAAAACAGCATGGATCGCAAAGCGGCGTGCCTGGTTCAGGCCGCCGTCTGCCGCGAACAGGCCGTGGCCGATCCCCTCAATCACGACTATTGGGTCGATGAAGCGATCAAATGGCTGGAGCTCGCGCATGCGCCCGCGAGTCCGGTGGTCGTGACGATCGAATTTCCGCCGAACGTTCGCGGCCTTGCCGCCGAATAGCCGTCCATCCGGTTGCACGCGCCTTCTAACGACGACGGTCGATAACGCCGGCGGAATATTGGAACGTAGATATCGCGCCGGCGTCGATCCTGTGCGGCCGGCGACCACCCGGCTGCCGGTCGCAGCTTCAGCGGCGGTCCCGGCGCTTATGCGTCAATGCCGGGATCGTCCGCGTGCCAAGGCCGCCGCAGCGGAGCTGAAGTCGCTCCACCCGCACTCGGGCATCGCCAACCACGACAGGAGGTCGCAATGAGCAGACGAGACGATATTCACACCACGCGGCGGACCGAACCCAATGGAGTTGAGCCGGCGTTTTCCGAAGACGACCTCCAGCGCGAGCAGCTCGGGCCACGCGGTGTTCCCGGTCAGCCGGATGCGCCCAGAATGACGCCGCAGCGTGCCAAGAAAACGCCTGCCGAGGGCGATTTCGACGGGCATACGTCCTGAGTGTCTGAAGGATGGAGCAGCGTCTACGATTGCCGCTGGCTCCAATAATCGTCGAGCGTCGGCGTCTCCATGTCGAAACGGTCGCGAATGGTCGAGCAGGTGCTGCCGCCAAGCCTTGCGATGGCATCGAGCCTGGCAGGGTCGATGTGCAGGCGTTCGGCATCGACGACATCGGCGTGGTAGTGCGCGAACAGGATCTCGCCCATGATGATCTGGCGCGACTTGCCGAGCTCGAGCGTCACGTGACGGCGGCATTCGAACGCGGCGGGAGCCTCCTTGATCCAGGGCGAGGCCACCGTCTTGCCCGGCATCGCGGTCAGGCCAGCAGCCCGTAATTCGTCGTGCTCCGGTGAGAACGGCACGGCGCAGACATGCATGGCTTCGGCGATCGCATGCGAGACGATGTTGACGGTGAAGACCTCGGTCAGGCGGATGTTGAGGCCGGTGTCCTTGAACCGCATGTCCGGATGATTTTCGACGCCGAGCGCCAGGATCGGCGGATCAGCCGAGAGGCAATTGAAGAAGCTGAACGGCGCGGCGTTGATCCGCCCGGCGGGATCGACCGTCGTCACCAGCGCGATCGGCCGCGGCACGACCGTACCGATCAGCAGCTTGTATTTGTCGCGCGCCGACATCTCGCGGAAATCGAACGTCACGTCGGCCGGTTCATCAGCGCTGCTGTTCATCATGTCTTTCGGGTCCGAACGGTCATCGGCTCGCCGGCAACCGACGAGCGGCAATTATTGGTGTTTCGGGTCAATAATCGAGCGGAAGATTTGAGCAAAGGCCGCTAGGTCGGCCTATTCTCCTGGTGCGGCTCGTCCTTGCCACCGAGCATCCGGTGCACGTGTCGCTCGAGCCGGCGGCCGATCGTGAGCAGCACGAAGGCCAATGCCAGCGCGACGACGACGATCTTCCATTGGCCCGCACCGCAGACGATCCCGAGGCAGGCAGCAAGGAAAGTGCACGCCGCGCTGGTCAGACCACGGACGCGGAATCGCTCGCTTTCGTGAACGATGACGCCGGCACCGAGAAAGCCGATGCCGGTGAGGATGCCCTGAATGATCCGGCTGGTGGCATCGACGACCTTGCCGGGCTCGGAGAGTTGCAGGCCGAGCAGCACCACGGTCGCGGTGGAAAGGCCGACAATGCCAAGCGTCTTCAGCCCGATCGGCTTGCCGTTCAGGTCGCGGTTCAGCCCGATCGCGCTTCCGGCAAGCATCGCAACGCCAAGGCGCAGCAGGATTTCGGACCAGTCGATATCCATCATGCTTTTGGCAGTCGTCCCATCAGATAGAATTCGTCATTCGGACGCATGCCGGTGAAATTCGCCAGCCGGTTCGAGAGTCCGAAGAAGGCCGAGATCGCGGCGATGTCCCAGATGTCGTCGTCGCTGAAGCCGTGGGGGCCGAGGGCTGCGAAATCCTCCTCCGAGCTGCGCTGCGCATCCGACGAGATCTTCATCGCGAAATCGAGCATCGCCTTCTGCCGCGGCGTGATGTCGGCCTTGCGATAGTTGGCCGCGATCTGGTCGGCGATCAAAGGGTTCTTGGCGCGGATGCGCAGGATCGCGCCATGGGCGATCACGCAATACTGGCACTGGTTCGCCGCCGAGGTCGCCACCACGATCATCTCGCGCTCGGCCTTGGTCAGCCCGCTGTCCTTCTCCATCAGCGCGTCGTGATAGGCGAAGAAGGCGCGGAACTCGTCGGGCCGGTAGGCCAGCGTCAGAAATACGTTGGGGACGAAGCCGCTCTTCTCCTGCACGGCGAGGAGGCGCGTGCGGATGTCCTCAGGGAGGGCGTCGATTGAAGGGGCTTGAAAGCGTTGCGCGGGTTTTGTCATGAGCATGGATTCCGGCTTCGGGGATCGGCAACCATAGTCGATGCGGCAAGGCGTCTCAATGTGCCGCGATAGTTCGCGAGTGTGCCACACCCTCGGTGTCATCGCCCGATTTAATCGGGCGATCCAGTATTCCAGAGGCCGAGGTGATTGAATTGAGACGCTGCAGCATACTGGATGCCCCGGTCAAGCCGTGGCATGACAGCGAATTTGTGGAGGCAACTTCCGTCCGCTATCGCAGCGGCTTCTTCAGCAGCGAGAAACGGTCGGGATCGAGCCCCATCGAGGGCTGCAGCATCGGCGTTTCGGCGGGGGTAAGCGTCTTCGCCGGAGGCGCGGAGAACACCGGGTCGTTAGGGACGTCGCGCTGCGAGGTTGCGCCGCGCCAGCGCTCGAGCACGGCGCTGACGAAATGCATGTCGTGACCGGCGTTGACTGACGGCACGCTCGAAATCGTGGCTTCGCCGCGCGGCAATTGATGTGGCGGCACCTCCTTGAAGCGCAGGCGCGTCGGCAGCGCGACGCCTTCGCCGAACGCCAGCACCTCGCGGGTGCCGAGCGACGGCACGAAGGACAGCAAGTTCGCGGCCGCATCCGAGACCGCGGCGCGCAGCAGCGCCTGGTCGCGGTCGTTGGCAAGACGCATCGTGAACAGCGTGTTGCACTGGGAGATGATGGTGGCGTCGAGCTCGGCCGGCCGCTGGGTGATCAGGCCGAGATAGACGCCGTATTTGCGCCCCTCCTTGGCGATGCGCGAGACCGCCTTGCGCGTCGGACCGAAGCCGATATTGCGGTCGGCGGAGGCATAGCGGTGCGCCTCTTCGCAGACGAACAGCAGCGGCGAGACGCCGTCGCTCCACAGGCCGAAATCGAAGGCCATGCGGCAGAGCACGGAGACGACGGAATCGATCACTTCCGCCGGGAAGCCGGCGAGCTGCATCACCGTCATCGGCTTGCCGTTGGCGGGCAGGCGGAACAGATGGCTGATCACCTCGGCCATGGTGTCGCCACCGACATTGGCGTTGTCGAACATGAAGGCGTAGCGAGGATCGTTCTTCACGGCCTCGATGCGCGAGATCAGCTTGTGATAGATGATGCGCGAGGAGCGGTTTTCCAGCTTGCCCATGCGCTCGTCGATCAGCGAGATCAGGTCGACCAGACGATACGGAACCGGCGTGTCTACGGTGAAACCGATCTGCTTGGGATCGATGCGCTTCAGGCCGAGGCGGTCGGCGTTCTGGTACTGGGTGTAGACGCCCTTGGCGAGCGGGATGACTTCCGCAAGGATGTCGAGCTCCTCGGGCACGCCGGCGCGGCCGCCGAACAGCACGTCGACGATTTCCTCGAAATTGAACAGCCAGAACGGCAGCTTGAGGTTTCGCGGGTTGAGCACCAGCGCGCGGTCGCCGAAGCAGCGACCGTATTCGTTGTGCACGTCGAGCAGGAAGATGCGCAGGTTCGGCCGCGCTTTCAGGATCTCGTTGAGCAGCAGCGAGACGCCGGTCGATTTACCGACGCCGGTCGATCCGAGCACGGCAAAATGCTTGGACAGCATCTCCTCGACGTCGACATAGGCGACGACGGAGCGGTCCTGCTGGAGGAAGCCGACATTGATCTGATCCGACCCGGTCGGTGCGTAGATCGTGCGCAGCTCCTGGCTGGTGATCAGGTCCACGGCGTCGCCGATGGTCGGATAATTGGTGACGCCGCGCTGGAATTTGGCCTTGTC
The DNA here is from genome assembly GCF_004114975.1 of Bradyrhizobium guangdongense. Taxonomy (NCBI): domain Bacteria; kingdom Pseudomonadati; phylum Pseudomonadota; class Alphaproteobacteria; order Hyphomicrobiales; family Nitrobacteraceae; genus Bradyrhizobium; species Bradyrhizobium guangdongense. The sequence continues at coordinate 5,017,720 of NZ_CP030051.1, read as the reverse complement.
GGCCGCATTGAGGATCTCACCGAGCAGGTCGACCGAGGCGATCGCGATGTAGTTGTCGCTGCTCGATAAATTCTCGCAAGACACCTCGGTGATCATGGCGACGATGACCGAGCTGGCGCAGCGGATGCTGACGAAACGGCCGACGGTCGCCCGCACTTCCGAGATCGGCATCCGGCTTTCCGCCAGAAGCCCGACCCGAGCCAGCGATCCGCGTACCGAAATCACGCGTCCAAAAGATGTCACGATGGATGAACCTGAAAAGTCAGACTGTTTCTCCAACTATGCGCGGCCGTGGCTGCACAAACGGTTAAACCGCAGAGGCGGCCGCTTTGTTAAATGTGCGACAATTCGGTTATGAGCTTTGTTCCCAATGCATACTTGGGTGCGGAAACAGCTTGAAAATGCGATTCTTGAGGCCATCGGGCGCTAAATTCGCATTAAGGAAGATTTTACCATCCGGGCAGTCCGCGGTGCATTCGGCGGGAAGGCTGGTGTTGCGGACCCGGACTTCTTGGCGGGCCGACATGCGTTGATTTGTTGACGGGACCTAATCATTTGTACATTAGTACAAATAGATCTAAGGCCTCGTGTTCAGGAACCATGCGCTCCACGCCTGATCGCGCCTTCCCGATCGTTGCTTCAGGAGAAGACCATGCAGCCCGAACCAATCCTCGATCTCGCCCATCTCGGCCACATGGAGCTGCTGACGCCGAAGCCGGACGAGAGCCTGAAGTTCTTCGTCGATGTCATGGGCATGACGGTGAGCGGCCAAAAGGGCGAGTCGGTCTATTTGCGCGGCTGGGACGATTACGAGCGCTATTCGCTCAAGCTGACGGCGTCGAAGACATCGGGCATGGAGCATATGGCGCTGCGCGCGCGGAGCCAGCAGGCGCTGGAGCGCCGCGTTGCTGCGCTGAAGGGCTCGGGCTTCGACATCGGCTGGATCGACGGCGACATGGGGCAGGGGCCGACGTTTCGCTGCCGCGACCCCGACGGACACATCGTCGAGCTCTACTACGAGACCGAATGGTATCAGGCGCCGCAGGAGCTGAAGCCGGCGCTGAAGAACCAGGCGCAGCGCTTTCCCGCGCGCGGGGTCAATGTCCGCCGACTCGATCATCTCAATTGCCTTGCCGTCGACATCAAGGCCAACCGCGAGTTCTTCGAGAATTACCTCGGCTGCCGTCTTACCGAGCAGATCGTGCTCAACGACGGGCGGGAAGCGGCGATGTGGCTGACCATGTCGAACAAGAGCTACGACTTCGCCTACTCGCTCGATCATTCCGGCGTACCGGGCCGCTTCCATCACGTCACCTACGCGCTCGACAGCCGCGAGGAGATCCTGCGCGCCGCCGATATCTTCCTGGAAAATGGCGTGCACATCGAGACCGGCCCGCACAAGCATGCGATCCAGCAGACCTTCTTCCTCTATGTCTACGAGCCCGGCGGCAACCGCGTCGAAGTCGCCAATGCCGGCGCGCGTCTCATCCTCGCGCCGGACTGGAAGCCGATCGTGTGGACGGAAGAGGAGCGCAAGAAGGGCCAGGCCTGGGGCCTGAAGACGATCGAGTCATTCCACACCCACGGCACCCCGCCGGTGGAGATGAAGAAGCACGCTTAGTGTGCTGAGGCGCGCACCCGCGCGATCGTCTCGCGGACGCCGGTCCAGGCGGGCTTGTCCGGCGCGAATTGTCCGCGCAGGAAGTTGGCGAGCTGCTCGACGTGCGCGTCGCTCATGCTATTCCCAAAGGCGGGCATGTAGCCGAGATCGCTCGATGCGGGCTCAGTGATGCCGTGCAGGATCACCTGCACGAGATTGTCTGCTGTTGCGCTGTGCAGATTGCTGTTGAGCGCGAGCGAGGGGCGGCTCCCGAACAGCGGCAGGCCGCCGACTTCGTGACAGACGGCGCAGGCGCCCTCGTAAAGCCGCGCGCCGGTGGACGAGGCGACGGTGACTTGCGTTGCGCTCTCGAGTTTCGCGGCCAATGCGGGTCCATCCTTTGCGGCGTCGTTAAACGAGCCGAGATAGACCGCCATTGCGCGGATGTCCTCGTCGGGCAAGGCCTTGAGGTCGTGGACAACAGGCGCCATCGGGCCGGCGGCGACGCCGTGATAACGCGAATGGCCGGTGCGTAAATAGGCGAACAGCTCGTCCTCGTTCCACGGGATCGGCGCGTGCGAGTGCGATGTCAGCGGCGGCGCTTCCCAGCCTTCGGCAAATCCGCCGGCGAGATAGGCCTGGCGCTGTTCGGCGCCGAGCGCGTTGCGCGGCGAGTGGCAGCCGCTGCAATGGCCGAGCGCTTCGACGAGATATGCACCGCGATTCCATTGCTCGGATTTGGCGGGATCGGGCTTGAACTCTTGGGTCCGGTGGAAGAACGCGTTCCAGCCCGCAAGGAGCGGGCGCAGATTGAAGGGGAAGGTGAGCGAGTTTGCGGGCGCCGTTGCGCGCACGGCGGGCTGCGCCATCAGGTAGGCATAGAGCGCCTGCATGTCGGCATCGCTGGTCCTGGCAAAATGCGGGTAGGGAAAGGCGGGATAGAGCTGCCGTCCGTCGCGATGCAGGCCGTCGCGCATCGCGCGCTCGAAGGCGGGATACGACCAGGCGCCGATGCCGGTCTCGACGTCAGGTGTGATGTTGGTCGAATAGATCGTGCCGAACGGCGTTTCCAGCGCGCGGCCGCCGGCGTTGAGCATGCCGTCGATCGTGGTGTGGCACTCCGCGCAATTGCCGAGCGCTGCGAGCTGCGCGCCGCGCGCGATGGTCGCGGCGGAATAGACCGATGCATCGGGCCGGGCGATCGGTAGGATCGCGCGGCCCGGCAGAAGCGCAGCGGCGATGCCGATCGCCGCGGTGCAGACGGCCGCAATCGCAGCGAAAACGCCGGCGCGTCTGGCAAAGGGATTTTCCCAGATCCGCGATGGCTGCGGGGCGGTTGGCGCCGGCAGGGCCTGCGGCACGGGGGATGTTTCACCGCGCAATCCCTTCAGAATGCGCTCGGGCGTGAACGGCGGCTCGCGAAAGCGCACGCCGGTGGCATCGAAGATCGCATTCGCGATGGCCGCCGCTGACGGCACCGAGGCGGACTCGCCGACGCCGAGCGGCGGGTGATCTTGCCGCGGCAGCATCAGGACGTCGATCTTGGGCACGTCGGGAAAGGGGATGATGGGATAGGCGCCCCATTCGCGCGCTGCGACCGCGCCGCGCTCGAACGAAACCTCCTCCATCAGCGCGCGGCTGGTGGACTGGATGACATTGCCCTGGATCTGGTGGCGCACGCCGTCGGGATTGATCATCAAGCCGGAATCTTGCCCGGCGACCACCCGCGTGACGCTGACATCGCCGGTGGTCTTGTTAACGGAGACGTCGGCGACCCAGGCCGACCACGCCGCGCCATAACCTGGAAACTTGCTGTGGACATACAGCGCATAGGCAAAGCCGCGCCCGTGCACGATGTCGCCGTCCTTGTCTTCACGCACCGGCCGCGGCGTCCAGCCCGCGCGTTCAGCCACCGCATTGACGAGATCGACGGCGCGCTGGTCCTTCAGATAGCGCAGGCGATATTCGACCGGATCGACGCCCGCCTCGGTCGCTGCCTCGTCGATATAGGATTCGTGAGCAAACGTGTTCGGCAGCGCCGAGACGCCGCGAAACCAGGAGGCGCGCACGATCGGCGCCATGTCGTGGGCGACGACGCGCATGTGCTCGTAATCGTAAGGCGGGATCGCGGTGCGATCGCCCATCTGCAGCACGGCGGGCTCGGGTGAAATGCGGCCCGTGAGCAGCAGCGCCAGCGTCGGCGCGGCGTTCGAGGGATAGCGGGTGGCGAGATCGTAACCGGCGATGCCGCCATTGGCGTCGAGGCCGCCATTGACGTCGATGAGCTGCGCGGTGCCCTTAGGCTCCCAGGCGTGCTCCTGCTCGCGCGTCAACTGCACTCGCACCGGTCGGCCGACCGCACGCGACAACAGCAGCGCATCCGCGCTGACGTCATCGGCGCAATTGCGGCCGTAGCAGCCGGCGGCCTCGAGACGGATGACGTCAACCTCGCTTTCGGGACGCTCGATGAGCAGGGCGAGGTCGCTGCGCAGCACGTGCGGATTCTGCGTGCCGGACCAGACGCGGACGTTGCCGTCCTGGAAGTCGGCGACGGCGCAGGACGGGCCGATCGAGGCGTGCATCTGATACGGCCAGACATAGGTCCGCTGCATCGGCTTGGCCGCGCCTGATATCGCGGCATCGACGTCGCCCTTGTCGATCAGTGTGCGGGGCGTTGACGGATTGGCACGCAGCGCAGTCTCGACGTCGGCGAGGTCGGTCAGCGCCGGCGTGGGCTTCCAGCTCACCTTGAGCTGCTCGGCCGCGCAGATCGCGTTCTCTTCGCGCTCGGCGACGACGCCGACGAAATCGCCGATGCGCACGACGGCGACGAGCCCGGGGATGTCGCGCACGGAAGATTCGTCGATCGCGATGAGGCTGGTGCCGACGAACGGGCCGGCATCGACGCCGGCATAGGGCGGACGCACCACGCGGCCGTGCAGCATGCCGGGCAGGCGAACGTCATGCACGAAAGTCAGCTCGCCCGTGGCTTTGGCAGGAAGGTCGACCCGCGGCATCGACTGGCCGACGATGGCGTAATTGCCGACGTCCTTGACGGCAACGTCGTTGGCAAGCTCGAGGCGGATGGTCTCGCCGCCGATCAACTCGCCATAGCTGACGCTGCGATTACGGCCTCGGACGAGGCCGTCCTCGATCTTCAGGTCTTCGGCCGGCAGCTCCAACCGCTCGGCCGCGCGCGCGATCAGGAAGTGTCGCGCCTGGGCCGCGGCCTTGCGCAGCGGCACGGCAGTGATCTGGATGGTTTCGCTCGCAATCGTCGCGCCCTGGTTCGGCACGACGGCAGTGTCGCCGAGCACGACGACAACGCGCGCAAAGGACACGTCGAGTTCTTCGGCGACGATCTGGCCGAGGGCGGTGCGGATGCCAGTGCCGAGATCGACGTGGCCGTTATAGGCCGTGACCGAGCCGTCGGCTGTAATCCGCACGAAGGTCTCGGACGTGACCTCGTCCACGGTGCGGACGACGACGAGCGAGCCCCGCCCGGCTCCGTTCGAAACAGGGGAGGCCATCAATCAGCCGCCTCTGCGAGCTGGCCAGAAGCGCGCATCACGGCGCGCAGGATTTCGACGTGGGTGCCGCAGCGGCAGAGATTGTAGCGCAGCGCGGCCAGCACCTCCTGTTCTGATGGCTGCGGGTTGATCGCGAGGAGCGCCTTGGTGGTCATGATCATGCCGTTGAGGCAATAGCCGCATTGCGCGGCCTGCTCGTCGATGAAGGCCTGCTGCACCACGTCAGGCTTGTCGCGCGTGCCGAGCCCCTCGAGCGTCACGATGTCGCGTCCGGCGCAGCCGCTGATCGGAATCACGCAGGAGCGTGCGGCGACGCCGTCGATCAGGACAGTGCAGGTGCCGCATTCACCCAGGCCGCAACCGTATTTCGGGCCGTTGAGGCCGAGATCATTGCGCAGCACATAGAGCAGCGGCGTCTGGTTTTCTGCCGTGACGTCGTGGATGCTGCCGTTCACGGTGAGGCGGATCGGTGCCTGCGTCATCCTCGTTCCCAAACCTGCAGTCGCGAAAAGTCGATGTTGCGACGATACCGTTTGTACACAAACGTGCAAGCGGCCATGCCGCAGTGCAGCGCAATTGCCCGCTTTGTGGACAAGGCCGGGAGGCAAATGCAGTTTTATGCGGCAGGCGCATCTTTTCGCGCGCGGCGCCGCTTGACAGCTTTCAGGACCGCGCGCAACATCGTTCGTATACGAATGATAACCGCAGTGTCTGCCGGCTCTCACATGGTGATGGAAACAACAAGCGCTGCCACCGACAAGATCCGCTGCGATGCCTGTCCGGTGATGTGCTACATCAAGCCGGGCGCAGCAGGCGCCTGCGACCGCTATGCCAACCACGGCGGCAAGCTCGTCCGCGTCGATCCCCATGTGATCCTGGAGCGCACCGTCTCGCACGGCGGCAAGCTCGTGCCGTTCAGCCGCACGGAAGACTGGGACGGCAAGATCGTCCACGAGCCTTCGACCTTCGTGACGGCGATCGGCGCGGGCACGACCTATCCCGATTACAAGCCGGCGCCGTTCATCGTCTCCGCGGAAGTCGATGGCGTCGACATGGTGACGGTGGTCACCGAGGGCATCTTCTCCTATTGCGGCGTCAAGGTGAAGATCGACACCGACCGCTACCTTGGGCCGGAGACCGCAACGGTTCGCGCTCAGGGCGAGGCGGTCGGTCACGTCACCACCAGCGAATACGGCTCGCAGATGCTGTCGCTCGGCGGCGTGCATCATCTCACCGGCGGCTCCAAGAAGGAGGGGCGCGTCACCTGCGACACGCTGATGGATCTTGCCAATTGCAGGGCGGTCGAGCTCACCATCGACGGCGGCGCTACGGTGGTGGTGCAGGCCGGCCAGCCTCCTGTTGTCAACGGCGAGAAAGAAGAGCGCATGCGCGTCGGCTGCGGCTCGGCGACCATCGGCATGTTCGCCAAGCAATGGCAAGGCAAGGTCGACGAGGTGGTGGTGGTCGACGACCACATCACCGGCGTGCTGAGCGAGCACCAGGCTGGCAAGCTCCTCGACATCGCCGACACCGGCATCAAGATGAAGGGCCGGCGCTCGACGCCCGGCCGCTATTTCCAGGTCGCCGATCCTGGCACCGGCTGGGGCGGCACCAATATCTCCGATCCGCTGTCGATCCTCGGTCCATTCGATGCCAAGGAGGCCAGGCCGGGCCTCACCATGCTGATGGTCTCGACGACGGGCGAGCATTCTTCTTACTATGTGCTCGATGACGCCTTGAAGCCGGTCGAGACCGAGATGCCTGATGATCTGAAGTTCTCGGTCGAGCGCATCCAGGAGAATTGCGAGCCGGCGCTGTGCACGGTGCTGTTCATGGCCGGTGCCGGCGGCTCGTTGCGAGCGGGTGTCACCGATAATCCGGTGAGGCTGACGCGTTCGGTGAAGGATGCGCTGACGCGCGTCACCAGCGGCGGCGCGCCCGTCTATGTCTGGCCGGGCGGCGGCATCACCTACATGGTGGACGTGACGCAGATGCCGTCAGGTGCGTTCGGCTATGTGCCGACGCCGGCGCTGGTGGCGCCGATCGAGTTCACGATGAAGCTGTCGGACTACGCCGCGCTCGGCGGGCACATGGACTATGTGAAGCCGCTGTCCGAGGTGCAGAACGGTGACGATGTCCGCCAGCTGCCCTGGCAGAATCCGATCCCGGGACCGCGGCCATGACAAGGCTCCCGCAAATCGCAATGCTGTCCGATGGCCGGCGGCTGCATTTGCAGGATGGACCGATTGATCTGATCATCGAGGCGAGGGGGCCCGCGCACGAGGTGCAGGCGGCCTATGAGGCCGCGGCGCGCCGATTGACCGGGCTGCTCGACGAGCTCTGTGCGGAGCTGCCGGAGTTGCGGGCGGCCGCAGGGGAGCGGACGTCGCTCAGGGGCATGGTCGCGCGCCGAATGCATGCGGCTGTTGCGCCTTACGCCTCCGATTGCTTCATCACGCCGATGGCCGCGGTGGCGGGAAGCGTGGCCGAGGAGATTCTCGGCGCGATGCTGGACGCCGCGTCGCTCGACCGCGTCTATGTCAACAACGGCGGCGACATCGCGCTGCATCTCGGGCGGGGCGAGCATTTTGCGGTCGGTCTGATGGACCGCCCTGACAGTGACGGCGTGATCCGCACGATGAGGGTCGATGCGGACGATCCCGTGCGCGGCATCGCAACCAGCGGACGCCATGGCCGCAGCTTTTCCCTGGGCATTGCCGATGCGGTGACGGTACTGGCCGCCACCGCATCGCAGGCCGATGCGGCGGCGACGATCATCGCCAACGCGGTCGACCTGCCGGGCCATCCCGGCATTATCAGGCAACCCGCCAACGAGCTCCAGCCCGACAGCGATCTCGGTGCGCGTCTCGTTACCCGCAACGTCGGTCATTTGTCACAGAGGGATATCGCCGCAGCGCTGGAATCTGGCGCGGAATGTGCACGGCAATTATTCGATCGCGGATTGATCGAGGGTGCCGTGCTCAGGCTTTGTGGTGATATGCTTGTCGTCGGAACCAAGGATATAAGAGAGCAGCGATCGCGCCCGCTTGCGCTGGAGAACGCGGTCGATGCCTGAGCAGGGAAGCGAAGCATGAGCGCGATCATCCGCAAGATCGTCACCGTCGTCGAAGAGACGCAGATGGAGATGGGCCGCCAGGTCTCGCCACCGACCCGGCGCGCCGCTGCGATCGCCGTGATCGAAAATCCCTTTGCCGGAAGATACGTCGAGGATCTTTCGCCGTTGATCGCGATCGGCGAGGAGCTCGGTGAGCTCCTGGCGAAGCGCGCGGTAGCCGCGCTCGGCATCGACGGCGCGAAGGTCCAGAGCTACGGCAAGGCCGCAGCCGTCGGCGAGAACGGCGAGCTGGAGCATGCCGCGGCGATCCTCCATCCCAAGATGGGCGCGCCGGTGCGGAAGGTGCTGAGCAAGGGTGCGGCGCTGATCCCGTCGTCGAAGAAGCGCAGCGGCCCCGGCACGACGCTGGATATTCCGCTCGGCCACAAGGATGCGGCTTTCGTGCGCAGCCATTTCGACGGCATGGAGGTGCAGATCAACGACGCGCCGCGCGCCAACGAGATCATGGTCGCGGTCGCCGTCACCGACAGCGGCCGTCCGCTGCCGCGCGTCGGCGGATTGACGATCGGCGAAATCAAGGGCGAAGACGGTTTGCGTTAGAAGGCGCAAGAGAGTTCAAAATTGGAGGTAGGGATGCGAGCACGAAACTATTTTGTCGGCGCGGCCTTCGCGCTTCTGGCTGTGGGCATCGGCCATTCGGCTGTGGCGGAGGACATCAAGATCGGCGAGATCAACAGCTATTCGCTGTTGCCGTCCTTCACCGAGCCCTATCGCAAGGGCTGGCAGCTCGCGGTCGAGGAGATCAACGCAGCCGGCGGCATCAACGGCAAGAAGCTCGTCGTGATCTCCAAGGACGACGGCGGCAAGCCGGCCGATGCGCAGACCGCGGCCAACGAGCTCGTCTCCAGCGAGGGCGTCGCGATGCTGACGGGCACGTTCCTGTCGAACATTGGCCTCGCGGTCAGCGACTTCGCCAACCAGAAGAAGGTGTTCTTCCTCGCGGCCGAGCCGCTGACGGACGCCGTGACCTGGGCCAAGGGCAACAAGTACACCTTCCGCCTGCGTCCCTCGAACTACATGCAGGCTGCGATGCTGGTGGAAGCTGCCAGCAAGCTGCCGGCCAAGCGCTGGGCGACCATTGCGCCGAACTATGAGTACGGCCAGTCGGCCGTCGCGGTGTTCAAGAAGCTGATGTCGGAGAAGCGTCCTGACATCCAGTGGGTCGACGAGCAGTGGCCGCCGCAGGGCAAGATCGACGCGGGTCCGGTGGTGCAGGCCGTGGCGCAGGCCAATCCGGAAGCCATCCTCAACGTCACCTTCGGCCCCGACCTCGTCAAGCTCGTCCGTGAGGGCAATACCCGCGGCCTGTTCAAGGGACGCGAGGTCGTGTCGTTCCTGACCGGCGAGCCCGAATATCTCGATCCGCTCAAGGACGAGACGCCCGAGGGCTGGATCGTCACCGGCTATCCCTGGTACTCGATCAAGACGCCCGAGCACGATGCGTTCCTGAAGGCGTATCAGGCCAAGTACAACGACTATCCGCGCCTCGGCTCGATCGTCGGCTACCAGACCATCAAGGCGGCCGCTGCGATCATCGCGAAGGCCGGCTCGACCGACACCGACAAGATGATCGCGGCGGCCGAGGGCATTTCCATGCCGTCGCCGTTCGGCGAGATCACGTTCCGCAAGATCGATCATCAGTCCACGCTCGGCGCCTTCGTCGGCAAGACCGCGCAGAAGGACGGCAAGGGCGTGATGGTGGATGCGTCCTACAAGAAGGGCGCGGATTATCTGCCTGGTGACGCTGAAGTCGAGAAGCTGCGGCCGAAGGACTGATGCTTCCTCACTTCTCCCTCGCCCCGCTCTTGCGAGGAGAGGGTTGGGGTGAGGGTCTCTCTCCACGCTCCGCGCTCGTGGAGAGAGCCCCTCACCCGGATCGCAAGGGCGATCCGACCTCTCCCCGCAAGAGCGGGGAGAGGTGAAATTCAGACCAACCCGGACCGCCGATGGCCTTTTACGTCGTACAGTTTCTGACCGGTCTCGCCAGCGCAGCGTCGCTGTTTCTGGTGGCCTCGGGCCTGTCGATCATTTTTGGCGTGACGCGGATCGTGAATTTCGCGCATGGCGCCTTCTACATGATCGGCGCCTATATCGCCTTCACGCTGACCGAGCGCTTCTCCGGCGCTTTCGGCTTCTGGGGCGGCGTGGTCGTCGCGGCGCTGGCCGTGGCGTTGATCGGCGTCTTCGTCGAGATGGTGCTGCTCCGGCGCATCTATCACGCCCCCGAACTGTTCCAGCTGCTCGGCACCTTCGGCCTCACGCTGATGGTCGAGGATCTCGTCGTGCTGATCTGGGGGCCCGACGATCTCGTCGGCCGCCGGGCGCCCGGCTTCAGGGGCGCGATCGATTTCTTCGGCCAGAACATCCCGAGCTACGATCTGTTCCTGATCGTGCTCGGCCCCGTCGTGCTCGGTGTTCTCTGGCTGCTGTTCCAGCGCACGCGCTGGGGCGTCTTGGTGCGCGCGGCGACGCAGGACCGCGACATGGTCGCGGCGCTCGGCGTGAACCAGAAATGGCTGTTCACCTCGGTGTTCGCCGTCGGTGTTTTCCTCGCAGCCCTCGGCGGCGCGCTCCAGATCCCGCGCGACGCCGTGCATCATGCGATGGATCTGCGCATCATCGTCGAAGTCTTCGTCGTCGTCGTGATCGGCGGGCTCGGCAGCATTGTCGGCGCCTTCGTCGCGGCGGTGCTGGTGTCGGAGCTCAACGCCTTCGGAATCCTGATCTTCCCGAAAATCTCGATCATCCTGGTCTTCCTGGTGATGGCGGTGGTGCTGATCGTCCGTCCCTGGGGCCTGTTCGGCAAGCCCGAGGCCGCCGCGCGCAAGACGCCGGGGCTGTCAGTCAATCCGTGGCGGCCGCTGACGTCGAACGAGCGGTTGGCGGCGCTTGCCGCACTTGTCGTCGCGGCGATGCTGCCGCTGTTCGCCGGCAATTACGCGCTGACCGTCGGCTCGGAGATCGCGATCTTCGTGATCTTCGCCGTCAGCCTGCATTTCCTGATGTCGGTCGGCGGGCTCGCCTCGTTCGGTCACGCCGCCTATTTCGGTTTGGGCGCCTATGGCGTGGCGTTCCTTGCCAAGATGGCGGGGCTGCCGATGATCGTCTGCCTGTTGCTCGGGCCGCTGCTCGGCTGCCTGGGGGCGGCGGTGTTCGGCTTCTTCGCCGTGCAGCTCTCCGGCGTCTACTTTGCGATGCTGACGTTGGCCTTCGCGCAGATCGTGTGGTCGATCGCGTTCCAGTGGGTGAGTGTCACCGGCGGAGACAACGGCATTCTCAGTGTCTGGCCTGCGAGCTGGGCGGCAAGCCCGTCGCACTTCTACTGGCTCGCGCTTGGGATAGCCGCGTTGGTCACCATTGCGCTGCGGATCGCGGTGTTCTCACCGTTTGGTTACGCCCTGCGCGCCACGCGGGACTCGGTGCTGCGCAGCGAGGCGGTCGGGATCAACGCCAAGCGCATCCAGTGGACGGCCTTCGTGATCGCGGGCACCACCGCGGGCATCGGTGGTGCACTGTTCGCGTATCTGAAAGGCAGCGTCTTCCCCGACAATCTCGGCATCTCGCTCTCGGTCGATGCGCTGGTCATGGTGCTGCTCGGCGGCGTCGAAACGGTGTCGGGCGGAGTGATCGGCGCGATCGTCTACAAGGCTCTGAACATCTGGCTGGTGAGCCAGACCGATCTGTCGAAACTGGTGCTCGGCGGCTTCATCGTGCTGATCGTCGTCGTCTTCCCCAAGGGTATCGTTGGCATGCTGGAGATTTTGGCGCAACGACGTCGCAAGTCATCGCCGCCGGGATCGTCCCTGCTTGCCAAGCCGATCGAGTCCGCCGAATGAGCGTCGCACCCCCACTTCTCGCGGTCGAAGGCCTGACCAAATCCTATGGCGGCATTCATGCCGTGCGCGGCGTCTCGTTCTCGCTTCAATCAGGCGAGATACTGGCGCTGATCGGCCCGAATGGCGCGGGCAAGAGCACCTGCTTCGACATGCTCAACGGCCAGAACCAGCCTGACTCCGGACACGTCCGACTGCTTGGCGAAGAGACTACCGGCAAGAAGCCGCGCGACATCTGGCGCATGGGCGTGGGCCGCACCTTCCAGATCACCGCGACCTTCGCCACCATGACGGTGCGCGAGAACGTTCAGGTCGCGCTGATTTCGCATGGGAAACAGCTCTACAATCTCTGGGGCTCCGCGCCTGATATCGATCGCGCCGAGGCCGGCCGGCTGCTCGAACTGGTCGGCATGGGCGGCTACGCGGACCGCCCCTGCGGCGAGCTCGCCTATGGTGACCTCAAGCGGCTTGAGCTCGCGGTCGCGCTCGCCAACGATCCAAAGCTGCTCTTGATGGACGAGCCCACCGCCGGTATGGCGCCGCGCGAGCGGGTCGAGCTGATGCGGCTCACGGCTCAAATTGCCAAGGAAAAGTCGATCGGCGTGCTCTTCACCGAACACGACATGGACGTGGTGTTCGAGCATGCCGATCGCATCATCGTGCTCAACCGCGGCACGCTGATCGCCGAGGGTTCGCCTTCCGAGGTGCGCGGCAATCCGCAGGTGCAGGCGATCTATCTCGGCGAGGGCCTTCTCTACGATGCCCAGCATCGCGAGGGGGCCTCGGCATGAAGCTTTCGGTGCAAGACCTCAACAGCCATTATGGCCCTGCGCACATCCTGTTCGACATCGGATTCGAGGTCGGCGAGGGCGAGGTGGTGGCGTTGCTGGGCCGCAACGGCGCCGGCAAGTCGACCACGTTCCGCTCGATCGTCGGGCTCGTCGCGCAGCGCACCGGCCGGATCACCTTCGAGGGCAAGGACGTCTCGGCAAAGCCGACGCACGAGATCGTGCGCGAAGGGCTCGGCTATGTGCCGGAAGAGCGCCGCATCTTCACCGATCTCACGGTGGAAGAGAACCTCGAAGTCGGCCGCCAGCCGAAACGTCCGAACGCTCCCTATTGGACGCGCGACAAGCTGTTCACGCTGTTTCCCAATCTCGGCGAGATGAAGAACCGCCCGGGCGGGCGGATGAGCGGCGGCGAGCAGCAGATGCTGACCATCGCCCGCACGCTGATGGGCAATCCGTCGCTGGTGCTGTTGGATGAGCCGTCGGAAGGCCTGTCGCCAAAGATCGTGGAGCAGATGGTCGATGCCATCCTGACCATGAAGAAGGAGGGCGTCAGCATCGTCGTCTCCGAGCAGAATCTGCACTTTGCGCGGTTGATCTCCGATCGCGCCTACATCATCGAGCGCGGCCGCATCTGCTTCGGCGGCACCATGGCCGAGCTCGACGCGCGTCCGGATATCCGCGACGCGCATCTGTCGTTGTAAGGGCGGGGGACGGATGGCGAGAAGCGTCACGGCGAAGAAGAACGTCAAACCGGCAAAACCGCCTTACGTGCTCGACGAGCAGGTCGGCTTCATCCTGCGCCAGGTCTGGCAGCGCCACAGCTCGATCTTCTCGCGCGATATCGGCACCAACCTGACGCCGACACAGTGGGCCGCGCTGTCGAAGCTCGCCGAGACCGGGCCGTGCTCGCAGAACCAGCTCGGCCGGCTGACGGCGATGGATGTCGCCACCATCAAGGGCGTCATCGACCGCCTGACGGCGCGCGGTCTCACCGAGACCAGCCAGGATCCCGAGGACGGGCGACGGCTCCTGGTGAGCCTGACGCGCGCCGGTCAGCAGCTTGCGGAAAAGCTGGCGCCGAACGCCATTGCGATTACCCGCGAGACGCTGGCGCCGCTGGATGCCAAGGAGCGCGAGTTGCTGATGGCGCTGCTGAATAAGCTAAGGTGATGGTCTTGTAGGGTGGGCAAACGCGCAACGCGCCGTGCCCACCTCCTTTGTCCATTTGCAAAGACGTGGGCACGCTTCGCTTTGCCCACCCTACCGCATTATGCTTTGGCTCACTTCGCCACCACCTCCGGCACCTTGCCGGCCGGCGGGGTGTTGCGGCTGCGTTGAGTCCGCACGATGCCGTCGATGATGGTCATGCCGATGCCGGGGAGGTCGCCGAGCTGGACGCTCTCCAGAATGTTCTTGCCGGGCGAGTGCTGCGCCTTGTCCATGATGACGAAATCGGCGGAGCGGCCGACTTCAATGAGTCCGCAATCGAGCTCGCGCATCCGCGCGGTATTGCCGGTGGCCAGACAGAACGCGATCTCGGCCGGCAGCTCGCCGAGCGAGGACAGCATCGAGACCATGCGCAGGATGCCGAGCGGCTGCACGCCTGAGCCGGCGGGCGCGTCGGTGCCGAGGATGACGCGGTGCAGGTCGCCCATCTCGCGCGCGGTGCGCAGCGTGAACAGGGCCGAGCGCTCGTTGCCGTTGTGAACCAGCTCGAGGCCGCGTTTACAGCCCTCGCAGATGCAACGGATCTGATCGTCGGGAAGCGCCGTGTGGCCGCCGTTGATATGGCCGACCACGTCGGTATCGGCCTCCAGCACCACGTCCTTGTCGATCAGGCCGGAGCCGGGGATCGAGGGGCCGCCGGTATGGATCGTGCTCTGGATGCCGTATTTGCGCGCCCAGCCGACCATCTTGCGTGCGGTGGGACCGTCCTTGACGCCGCCAAGGCCGACTTCGCCGAGCAGCTTGACGCCGTTGGCGGCCATCTCCTTGAAGTCTTCCTCGACCATCTCGCATTCGATCACGGGCGCGCCGGCGTGAACCTTCACGCCGCCCGGTCGCAAGGTCCAGAACGCGCGCTGGGCGAACACGGCCATCGCCTTGAGGCCGACGACGTCGCGCGGGCGGCCGGGCATGTGGACTTCACCCGCCGAGATCATGGTGGTGACGCCGCCATGGAGGTAGCTGTCGATCCAGTTGATCTGGTTCTGCCGCGGCGTCCAATCGCCGGCGACGGGGTGAACGTGACTGTCGATCAGGCCCGGTGCGACCGTGGTGCCGTGGGCGTCGACGATGGTCGTGGCACCTTCGACGTTGCAGTCCTTGAAGCGGCCGATCGCGGTGATCTTGCCGTTCTCGGCGACGATGGTGTCGCCGTCCAGGATCGGCTTTTCCAGGGCGCCGGAGAGGATCAGGCCGATATTGCGGATCACGAGCTTCGAGGGTCCGGCGGCCTGGGGTGCGTCATGCGCCATGGAAGGGGCTCCTTATTCCTAACTGCAACGCTAGCGATCTTGGGCAGCCTTGACCGCGGGATCAAGCAGGATTATTCATTAGTACACGAATGATCGTGTACAAACGATGCATGGCTGGACCGCCTCGAAGACCGCAGATGACGCGACAGGGAAGGTGAGATGAGCAATTTCAATCAGGAAAGCGTTTTGAGCGTCCACCACTGGACCGACACGCTGTTCTCCTTCAAGACCACCCGCAGCCCGACCTTCCGCTTCCGCAACGGCGAGTTCACCATGATCGGGCTCAAGGTCGGCGAGAAGCCGCTGCTGCGCGCCTACAGCGTCGCCAGCGCCAATTACGAGGACACCCTCGAATTCTTCTCGATCAAGGTGCCGGACGGACCGCTGACCTCGCGGCTCCAGCATTTGAAGGAAGGCGACGAGATCATCGTCAGCCGCAAGGCCACCGGCACGCTGGTGATCGACAATCTGGAGGAGGGGCGCAACCTCTACCTCATCGGCACAGGCACGGGCCTCGCCCCGTTCCTGAGCGTGATCAAGGACCCCGAGACCTACGAGCGGTTTGAGAAGGTGGTGCTGCTGCACGGCTGCCGTCACGTCAAGGAGCTCGCCTATGGCGAGATGATCACCGAGCTCCTGCCGAAAGACGAACTGCTCGGCGAGTACATCCAGAACCAGTTGATCTACTATCCCACCGTGACACGCGATCCATTCCGCAACCGCGGCCGCATCACCGATCTCATCACCTCGGGCAAGCTGTTCGCCGACATCGGCCTTCCGGTGCTGGAAGCTGCCCACGACCGCGTCATGATCTGCGGCAGCCCGGCTCTGGTCGCCGACACCCGCGTGCTCTTGGGCGAGCGCGGTTTCGCCGAGGGCAATCATGGCGAGCCGGCCCAGTTCGTGGTCGAAAAGGCCTTCGCCGAGCGCTGAGTCCAGAATTCCTGCCCAAGAAGACCGTATTTTCGCCTTCCGGCGGGCGTTGCCCCGCCGATTCGGCGCTTGATACACTGTGGGACCGAATCAGCGGAGTTCCCACATGGTTGCGGACAGCGACAGCAACATCGCCTGGCACCGGGTTCAGTTGAAGAAGAATCGCGCCGAGTTGAAGGCGCTGGAGACCGCGCGCTTCACCATGGGCGAGATCGCGTCCTCGAAGCGCGACGGGCAAACCCAGAAGGCGATCGCGGAACTGAAGCGCAAGATCGCGCAGTCCGAGCGCGCCATTGCCGACCACGACAAGCGCACGCGCCGGCCGCTCGGCACAGATCTGCAAAGCCTGAGCAATGGCAGCTGGAGTCACTGGGACGCCTACACCAATCAGCAGCAGCGCAAGGCCGGTCCGCGCTCTCAGGGGCGCGGTTAGTTCCGCTGCGCGAGAAGGGCTGGTTGCGGCCCTTGCGCCAGCGGTCTCGCTCACCATCTGGTTGAGGCGCCACCAACCATCCCGGTGATTCCATGGCACCGCGCCTCGATTTCACCAGCGAGACCTTCTTTCGAGATCCGCCCAAGGCCATCGCGGCCCTGCGCGCGACCGGACCCGTGGTCGCGACCCGCTTTCCGCTCGTCGGCGATGTCTGGATCACCACGACCCACGATGCGACGGCGCAAGTGCTGAAGGACAGCACGATCTTCACGCTGCGCAAGGAAGATGGCGACGTGGCCGGCCTGCGCTGGTGGATGCCGGGGCTGATCAGGACCATCGCCAACAACATGCTGACGATGGACGAGCCTGACCATACCAGGCTGCGCAGCATCGTCGACGAAGCCTTCCGCCGCCGCGCCATCGTCGCGATGGAGCCGCGCATCCACGCCATTGCCGACGATCTTGCCGCCGGGTTGTTCGCGAGCGGAAGCCCGGCCGATCTCGTCGCGCGCTATGCGCGCATCCTGCCGCTGTCGGTGATTTCGGAGCTGCTCGGCCTGCCGATGGCCGATCGCCCGCGCTTCATCGCGTGGGCCAATGCGATGTCCTCGCTGACGAACGTCGTCAGCTTCTTCCGCCTGCTGTTCGCGGTCCGCAGGATGCGAAATTATCTGGCAGGGCAGCTGCAGATCGCGCGCGAGCGGGGTGGCGAGGGTCTGATTGCCGAACTGGTCCAGGTCGAACGCGAGGGCGGCGAAATCGGGCCGGACGAAATGGTCTCGATGGTGTTCCTGCTGCTTGCGGCGGGCTCGGAGACCACCACGCATCTCATCAGTGGGTCGGTTTACGAACTGCTCCGGAGTCCGGGTCTGCGTGACTGGCTGGAAGAAGACTGGAACCGCGTCGGGCTCGCCGTCGAGGAATTTCTGCGTTTCGTCTCGCCGGTGCAATTTTCAAAACCGCGCTATGTGCGGCGGGATGTCGAGCTCGACGGGGTGCAACTGAAGAAGGGCGATCGTGTCATGGTGATGCTCGCCGCCGCCAACATGGACCCGTCGGTGCACGACCGGCCCGGGCAGCTCGATCTCGAGCGCAAGCCGAACCGCCACATCTCTTTCGGCACGGGAATCCATTTCTGCCTCGGTCATCAGCTGGCGCGGATCGAAGGCGCGTGCGCACTCAAGGCGCTGTTCACGCGCTGGCCGCGGCTTGGTCTTGCGGTCGATCCGTCGCAGATCCACTGGCGCAAGAGGCCCGGTATCCGTGCGATCGCGAAACTTCCCGTGGTGGCAGAGACAGGCGGAACATCTGACGCGGCTGCGCCGTTCGCGACAATCGATCGTTCCCTTGCTCAGGTGAACTGACGCACCTCTGCGAAACTATCACCGTGTGCGATCTGCCAGGAACGAGGCTCGGTGACGTCGGTTGTCACCGAGAGCTTGCAGCGATGATGGCCTACGAGTTCCGCGCCAACCGCCCGCAGGGCTTCACATTCATCAGGAGGCAGCATCATGACCAGCAAAATGCCACCTGTTCCTCCGGACAATCAAAGCCGAAAGGGAACTGGTGACGACAAGCAGATGTCGGCCAACCAGGCACCACGCGGCCGGCAACGGGTGGAGAACCCGAACGAGCAGGGACAGCAGGGCAACATCAAGCAGAACACGACCAATCAAGGCTATCAGCAAGACCGCTGAGGAGGGCGACATCCATGTCGACATCCACCAAGACTCCGAACAGCATTCGTCAGGGCGGACCCGGCGCCTCGCACGAGAACGCGAGGGCGCGGCTTGAAGTCAACAAACCGCCTGCGGACGATTCACGCCGTAGCCACAGCCGCGTCTCGGGGGGTGGAGGCGAGCACGACTCTCATCACGCGCACGATCCGGCCGGCAAAGGCAAAGGCAAGTGAAGATCGGAGATCCCAATGCAAGGCAGAAAAACTCACGAGCAGCAGGTACGAATTCTCGAGCGCAAGCCGGACGTTCCGGACGCGCGAGAGCTGGATTGGGCTTTGGACCGCCATGCCGACGACACCAGCCGTCGTGCACAGCGAGAGGTGCCGGCGCAACAGAAGCACTGAGCCTTCAAGAAGCGATCACGGCAAGAGGAGAGAGCAATGCCAGGTGGTCACGGCAGCAAGACGCATTTCAGATCCGGCGTGCACGGTAAGGGCGACGGCACCGGCGCATTGACCGACGTACCGAAGGAGATGATTGGCGACAACATGGTGCTGTCCAACCGCGACAAGAAGCAGCACTCGGACATTCGCGGCATGGACGGCAAGTCCATCCAGACCGAGCAATATCAGGATCATTCGGCCAACCGGCTCGATGAGACCGACGAGACCTGAGAGGGCGGTCCTCCCGCCTGACTTGCGGACTGGCGTTCAGCCGGTCCGCCTTTTTGTGGAAGCCAGATCGCGTTCCCAGCCGAACACGGAGCGGCCGTCGAGGTCCGGTGATGCGGTACGTTCACCTGCAATGAACGACTCGACCGACGGTCCACTCACCGTGCGCTCAAGGCGCCGCGCCTGATCGTCGAGGCGCTTGATCGCCTGCATCTCCTCCTCGCGCCCGAGCTTCGCGCCCTGGATCGCGCCCTTCAACACGCGGATGGTCTCGTCATAGACCTTGATCGGAACGGGATAAGGATGCCGATCCTTGCCGCCATGGGCGAGCGAGAAGCGGGCGGGGTCCTTGAAACGATAGGGCGCGCCGTGCACGACTTCGGCGACCATGGCGAGCGAGCGCACGGTGCGCGCGCCGACACCGGGTGTGAGCAAAAGGTCTGGAAAGTCGACCGGCCCGCGTTCGGCGGCGGCTGCGAGTGTGCCGTGCAGGCGGCGTGCGAACACATCCTTGGGCCTGACATCGTGATGATCAGGCATGATCAAATGCGGCAGCATGGCCTGCGCCGGTTCGGCTGCGGTGCCGGCAAGCCGCTCGAATTCGGCGAGGATGCGATCGGGACCAAGATCGCTGAGCAGGTCGAGCTGCGCGGTGCGCGAGACGCCGGCGCGATGGTCGGTCAGATTGACGATCTCGCCCTGCTGCGGCCCGTCGATCGCGCTGTGCGGCGCATCGACAAAGCTCTTCAGTGCCTCCGAATGCCAGTGATAGCGCCGCGCCTGGCGCTTGTCGCCGTTCATGCCCTGCTGCACCACAGTCCACTTGCCGTCGGCGGTAACGAAGAAGCCGTGCAGATAGAGATCGAAGCCGTCCTGCACGGCGGCACTGTCCACCTTTGCCACGAGGCGGCTCGCGCGCGTGAGTTTCGCGCTGTCGAAGCCGACGCGCTCCCCGAGCTGCAGCAGCTCATCCGGCGTCTTGCGCGAATGCTGGCCGCGGCCGCCGCAGACATAAATGCCAAGCTCGTCCTGGAGCGGTCCGAGCCCGCGCTTCAGCGCACCGATCACGGAGGTCGTGATACCAGAGGAATGCCAGTCCATTCCCATCACGGCGCCGAACGACTGGAACCAGAATGGGTGCGAGAGCCGTTGCATGAACGCATCGCGGCCGTAATGGTGCACGATCGCCTGCGTGACGATCGCGCCCAGCGAAGCCATGCGGCTTGCCAGCCACGGCGGAACCCGTCCGGTGTGGAGAGGAAGATCGGCGCTGCCGGTGCGTCTGGTCATGTGCGCTCCAAACTAGCGCAATTCGGCACGGTTGCACCAGAGGAATGCTGCGTTGCACTGCGCGGGGGAGCGAAGCGCGTTGGAACGCGTTGGCGCTGCAGCGAATGCAATCCGGGGACGTGAATGAATTGGCAGGTTGTCATGGCCGACATCGACAAGATGTTCGGATGGGTGCCATCATGGTTCATCGGCCTCGGCCTGGTCGTCGGGGCGATGATGATCGCATTGTCGTTCTACCGATTCGCCGTATGGCTGCTCAATCGCGCCTTCGGAACCCGGCTTCCACTGCTAGGCGTGTTCATCGAGCGCACCTCCGGTCCGGCCCAGCTGGCGCTGTGTCTGGCTGCCGTTGCGCTGGTCCTCCCGCTCGCGCCCTTGGACGATGCGTTCCGCACGCCCCTGACGCGCCTGTTCGTGGTCGCCTTCATCGCGCTGATCGGGTGGATCTCGATTCGCATCGTCGACATGAGCGCCGCGCGCTATCTGCAGAACTTCCGCGATGTCACCGAGAACTTCGTCGCGCGCAAGCACGTGACGCAGATTCGCGTGTTCAAACGCGTCACCGACACCATCATCGTGATCATCACGGTATCCGCTGCGTTGATGACGTTCGATTCTGTCAGGCAATATGGCGTCAGCCTGTTCGCTTCGGCGGGCGCCGCCGGTATCATCGTCGGCCTTGCCGCGCGGCCGCTGCTCAGCAATTTGATCGCGGGTTTGCAGATCGCGATCACCCAACCGATCCGGATCGAGGATGCCGTCATCATCGAGAACGAGTGGGGATGGGTCGAGGATATCGCCGCGACTTATGTGGTGATCCGGCTCTGGGATTGGCGCCGCATGGTGGTGCCGCTGTCCTATTTCATCGAAAAACCATTCCAGAACTGGACCCGCGACACCGCGTCCCTGATCGGCGTGATCGCGCTGCACGTCGACTACCGTGCCGACGTGCCGCGCATCCGGCGCTGGCTGGAGGGAGCGGTGAAGGAGTCCAAGCTCTGGGATGGCGCGGTGGTCAATCTCCAGGTGATCGACGCGGATTCCCGCACCATCGAGCTGCGGGCGCTGGTCAGCGCCCGCAATGCGCCGCAATCCTGGGACCTGCGCTGCGAGATCAGGGAAAAGCTCATTGCTTTCATCCGCGACGAAATGCCGGAAGCCCTGCCGCGCGAACGCGCGATCCTGATCCCCTCGGGCGGCGATGCTGACGAATTCCCGCAACGCGTCGCGCCGGAGAAGATGCGCGCGAGCGCGCATAACTGATCATCGCGATCAGCGGGCGCTGACCACGGCGGCGTCGGCTTGCCGGTCACGCCGAGCGCGTGGCTTGCGCAATTTCCGCCGTGCCCAGATCAGGAGGCCGGTCGACAGCAGTGTCAGCAGAGCGATCGACGTCACCACATTGAGCGGCGCGGCGATCCCGGCGGACCAGTTTCCCTCATGAATCAGGCGAGGCCAGTTGCGCGGCAGCGGAGTGACACCGGATGAATCCACGGCATAGGCGCACAATTCGTCGCTCTCATAGATCCGCGCCATCACGCGGCCGCCCCGTGCGCCGATCGAGATCACATGCGAGAGATCATGGGAGGCCGCGATCAATCGCACCGCATCGGGCAGGGCGATTGGGCGTCCTGTGGAGGCGGGAGCAGACCCGCTCTGCAACGTCAGGCCGAAGGCCATGAACAGGCCTGTGAGCGGGCTCAAGAGGATCAACGGCAAGGTGAACCAGGCGGTGCCCTTGTGCCATCCGGACATGGTGTTGCGCAGCCTCGGCAGCCCCATCAGGATGCCGAGCGACATCAGACACACCATGGCGATCGTCGAACTCGTCACGAGCCAAGCCTGGCCCAGCAGTCGTTCATGCGTGATGCGCGCCAAACGGAAAAGATCGGAAAGACCTGACCCGGTGGCGGCGGGCTCGCCCGTTGCGAGGTCGATCGCTGGACCTGCCGTGCCCTGCAATGTCATCCGCTGTGCGCCGGCATTGATCGAGAGCCCGCGGGCCTTGCCATCTGGATCATATCGCTTCACCAGCTCGACGATATGCGCGGCTTCGATCGGCGCGCCGCCGATGCCGCTCACTTGCACCATAGGCTCGAAGGACAGGATCAGCCCGGTGGCGATGATCGCGAACAGGGGAAGCGCAAAGACCAGCGTGATCCAGCGATGCAGTTTCAACAGGAAAGGCTTGTTCATTCTCGGTCTCCGGCGATGCCAAGCTTTGCTCGCCCAGCGCGCCCCCGAAGACAAATGACGCTTTATCCATGTTGTTACGTTGATCTGCAGCAAATGCAGCCAGTCACGCCGCGAAACTGCGATCGCCAATCGTTCGCAGCCTCGCGCGTCGGCCGCTTCGGAAGAGTTACTGCGCGCGAATGTCGGCGGCTCTCAACACGGGCTCCCATTTGGTCGCCTCCGCGTGCATGTAGGCGTCGAAATCCTTGGCAGAGGAGCCGACCGGAGCTGCCCCGATCTTGCCGAGCGTCGACAGCACGCTGGGATCCTGCAGGGCGGCCTTGAGATCGGCCTCGAGCTTCGCCACGATCTCCGGCGGCATCTTTGCCGGGCCGAGCACGCCCCACCACACCGAGACGTCGTAGCCGGGAACGCCGGATTCGGCGACGGTCGGGACATCGGGAAGCGCCTTGGACCGCTCGGCCGAGGTCACCGCGAGCGCGCGCACCGGACCGCCGTCGAGCTGGCCGATGGCTTCCGCGAGCGGATTGATGCTGAGCGGGATTTCGCCCGATATCACGGCCGTCAGCGCCGGGGCGCCGCCCTTATAGGGGATCGCGACGATCTTGGTGCCGGACATGTACTTCAACAGCTCTCCGGCGAGATGCGCCGAGGTGCCGTTGCCCGACATGCCGTAGGATAGCTTGTCCGGCTCCTTCTTGGCGGCGGCCAGGAGATCGCCGAGCGTTTTGTAAGGGCTGTCCTTGGCGACGACGATCGCCAGCGGGGAGGAGGCTACTTCAGTGATCGCGGTAAAGTCCTTGAACGTGTCATAAGGTACGCTCGGATAGATGAACTGATTGAGCGGATGGCCGCTCGCGACCAGGATCAGCGTGTAGCCGTCGGGGGCTGCCTGCGTCAGCGCCTGCGACGCGACGATGCCGCCGGCGCCGGGGCGGTTGTCGATCACGGGCTGCTGGCCCCAGGTCTTTGCGAGTGCCTGGCCGAGCGTACGCGCGAGGACGTCAACCGCGCCGCCGGCCGCATAGGGCACGAGGATGTGGACCGGCTTGCTCGGATAGGTGTCGCCGGCCTGCGCGGCACCGCCCAGCAGTAGGCCGGCGCTCAGCATCAGACCGCCGATTGTCTTGTTCAAACCCAGCATTATTCATCGCTCCCGGAGGGCACTCGCGTCCGTGCGGCTCGCCGTCCGAGCTGCTACCCATGCTGCATCGTTTTTGTTGACGAGACCTGATCTTTTGTACGATAGTACAAATTCCATGGTACGCAAGCCCACCAGCAAGGAAACGGCCCGCAAGCCGAACATGCGCGAGGCAATCCTCGCCGCGGCCGAGGAGCTGTTCGCCACCAACGGCTTCAATGCCGTCTCGGTGCGCGACATCGCGCAGGCCGCCGGGGCCAATCCCGGCAGCGTGACCTATCATTTCAAGACCAAGGACGGCTTGCTGCTGGAGATCTACCGGCGCCATTGCGGGCCGATGAACCTGCGGCGCTCAGAGCTGCTCGCCGCCGCCAGGCGCGTGCGTGATCTGCAGGACCGGCTGGAGGCGATCGTGCGGGCCTATGTGGTACCGGCCTTCACCTCGGGCAGCGATCTCGCCGGTGGTGGCGCGCGGTTCACGCGCCTGCGCGCGGTGATGTCCGCGGAAGGGAACGAGGTCGCGCGAAAGATCATCGCGCAGACGTTCGACGACACCAGCCATGCCTTCATCGACGCGATCCACGAGAGCCTGCCGCACATTCCCCGCACCGACATCGTCTGGCGCAGTCACTTCCTGCTGGGCGCGCTCTATTACTCGCTGGTGACGCCGGATCGCGTCTCGCGCCTGTCGCGCGGCCAGGCCGATGGCAGTGATGCCGCGAGCGCCATCGAGCAATTGGTGCAGGCCACCGTCGCCGCGTTCCAGGCGCCCGCTCTGGACCAGCCCGCACCGGCCCGGCGGCGAGCCCCTGCAAGTAATAAGACCTGAAAGAAATCGCCCGGGGGAGCGCATAGCAGCGCTTCCGCTCGCAAGCGGACATGTGACGGAGTGATGAGGACATGAACAGGCGAGAGTGCTTGCATCTCTTGACCGGACTGGCCGGCGCTACGCTCGCGAGTGAAGCGCGGGCGGAAGGAACCGAGAGGTCCATCCCGACGATCGCACCGCCCGACCCCAATCCCAAGACACCATCGTTCAAGCTGCCGCCAAAATCCTGTGACGGCCACACGCATATTTTTGGGCCGGCGTCTCGCTATCCGTTTTCGGAGAAGCGCCCGTACAACACCGCCGATGCGCCGCTGGAGACGTTCCGCAGCGTCCACGAGAGAATCGGGGTCGAACGTTGCGTGATCGTGAACGCCACCGTACACGGCACCGACAACCGTGTCGTCACCGACGCGATCGCGCAGAGCGAGGGCGTCTACAGGGGCATCGCCAATGTCAGCGACGAGATGACCGAGAAGGAGCTCGCCGCGCTCGACAAGGCCGGTATCTGCGGCTGCCGCTTCGCGTTTCTGAAGCGGCTCGGTGGCGTCGGCGACATGAACAAGTTCCAGCGCATCGTACACCGCGTTGCCGAGCTCGGCTGGCACATTGATGTCTATTTCGAGCCCGGAACGATTGCCGAGTTCGCGCCGGTTCTCACCGCGCTGCCGACGCCTTACGTGATCGACCACATGGGAACCGTGCAGGCGGGAAAGGGATTGGATGATCCCGGTTTCACCGCGCTTCTCGATCTGCAGAAAAGAGATGAGAAGTGCTGGGTCAAGATTACCGGCCTGGAGCGGGCTTCTGCTGCTGGCAAGCCGTTTCACGACGCCGTGCCGTTCGCGAAGGCGCTGATCGACAATGCGTCCGACCGCGTCATCTGGGGCACCGACTGGCCGCATCCGAATGTCAAGATCATGCCGAACGACGGTGAGATCGTTGATTTGATTCCCCTCTACGCACCTGACAAGGCGATTCAGCAGAAACTGCTGGTCGACAATCCCGCGCGCCTGTTCAAGTTCAGCTGATAGCGATGATGTACACGCCGACCATTCCGCCGCCCGATCCGAACACGCGCACGCCAAAGTTCAAGCTGCCATCGCTGTCCTGCGATGCGCACTGCCACATCTTCGGGCCCGGGGCGATGTACCCTTATGCGCCTGACCGTTCCTACACGCCGCCGGACGCGCCGCTCAAGGACTTCAAGGTCCTGCATGCGAAGCTCGGCGTGGAACGTGCGGTCATCGTCAATGCCAGCGTGCACGGCACCGACAACACGGTCGCGCTCGACGCGATCGCGCAAAGCAATGGCGCCTATCGCGCCGTCGCCAATATCGACGACACCATCACCGAGCGCCAGCTTCGCGTGCTGCACGAGGGTGGCTTCCGCGGCTGCCGTTTCAACTTCGTCCGTCATCTCGGCGGCGTTCCTGACAAGGGCGTGTTCAACCGTATCATCGCCATGGTCGCGCCGCTCGGCTGGCACATCGATCTGCATTTCGATGCCATCGACCTGCCTGAATATGCCGATATGCTGACAAAGCTGCCGCTGAGCTACACGATCGACCATATGGGACGGGTGAAGGCCTACGAGGGCCTCGACCAGCTTCCGTTCAGGATTTTGATCGAGCTGATGCAACGCGACGAGAAGTGCTGGGTCAAGATCTGTGGTTCCGAACGCGTCTCCTCGGCCGGCCCGCCATTCACGGATGCGGTGCCGTTCGCGCGAAAGATCGTCGAGACGGCGCCGGACCGCGTCATCTGGGGCACCGACTGGCCGCATCCCAACGTCAAGGTGATGCCGAACGATGGCGATCTCGTCGACCTCATTCCATTGTTCGCGCCGGAGCCGGAATTTCAGCACAAGATCCTGGTCGACAATCCCGCACGCCTGTTCGAGTTCGACCGATGACCGCGATGGCGATCGACAAGCCGCGCGGGCGCGCCTGGTGGAAGGAGCTCTGGATCCAGGTGCTCATCGCCATGGCGGCCGGCATCGCGCTTGGCATCGTCAACCCTGAGGCTGGGGCCAAGATGCAGCCGCTCGGGGATGCCTTCATCAAGGCGATCCGGATGCTGATCGCGCCGATCATCTTCTGCACCGTCGTCCACGGCATCGCCCATATGGCCGATATGGCCCGCGTCGGGCGCGTCGCGGTGAAAGCCATCATCTATTTCGAGGTAATGACCACGATTGCGCTGGTCATCGGTCTGGTCGCGGTGAACCTGCTCAGGCCAGGCGCCGGGATGAACATCGACCCGGCGAGCATCAATGCCAGCACGGTCGAGCCTTATGTCAAGCAGACCGCGGTGATCGGCTTCGTGCCGTTCCTGATGAACATCGTCCCAGTGACCTTCATCGGCGCCTTTGCTGAGGGCAATATACTCCAGGTTCTCTTCATCGCCGTGCTGTGCGGCTTCGCGCTGGTGCAGCTTGGCGAGCGCGCGGCGCCGCTGGTCAATCTGATCGACATTGCCGCGAAGATGGTGTTCGCCGTCGTGGGCTTGGTGATGTGGGCGGCGCCGCTCGGCGCGTTCGGCGCGATCGCCTTCACGGTCGGTAAATTCGGGGTGGGTTCGCTGGCCTCGCTCGGCAAGCTGCTGGGCGGGTTCTACCTGACCTGCTTGGTCTTCATCATCGTGGCGCTCGGCCCTGTCGCGCGGCTCTGCGGCTTTTCGCTGCTCAAGCTGATCCGCTACATTTGGGAAGAGCTGCTGATCTGCATCGCCACCACCTCGTCGGAGACGGTGCTGCCGCGGATGCTGACCAAGCTGGAGAAGGCCGGCTGCGAAAAGAGTGTGGTCGGGCTGGTGATCCCGACCGGCTATTCCTTCAATCTCGACGGCACCTGTCTCTATCTTGCCGCCGCTTCGGTATTCCTGGCGCAGGCGACCAACACGCCGTTGGGGCTCGCCGAACAGATCGAGCTGCTGCTGATCCTGCTCGTGACGTCAAAGGGCGCGGCGGGGATTGCGGGGGCTGCCTTTGTCGTGCTGGCGGCGACGCTGTCCGCTACCGGCACCATTCCGGTGACGAGCGTGGCGCTGGTGCTCGGCATTCATCGCCTGATGTCGCAGGGATTGACACCGACCAATCTGATCGGGAACGCGGTTGCGACCATCGCGATCGCCAAATGGGAGGGCGCGCTCGACGGTGAGCGCCTGAAGCGCGTGCTCGACGGCGAGGAACCCGTGCCTGCCGCGATTTAGTGGAATTGCTGCCGGCAAGACGCAGGCAGCCTATAATGTCGACGAAGCAAGAGGGGGGTCTCCCATGAAAGCAGGTCTCGTGATCACCGCCCATCCCGGCGATTTCGTCTGGCGCGCCGGCGGCGCGATCGCGCTGCATGCGAAGAAGGGCTACCGCATGAAGATCGTCTGCTTGTCGTTTGGCGAGCGCGGGGAGAGCCAGTTCGCCTGGAAGGAGAAGGGCGCGACGCTGGAATCGGTCAAGGCCGGCCGCAAGGATGAGGCCGAGCGCGCGGCGAAGCTGCTCGGGGCCGAAATCGAGTTCTTCGACTGCGGCGATTATCCGCTCAAGCTGACCGAAGCGCATTTCGACCGCATGGTCGACATCTACCGCGAGCTCAACCCGAGCTTCGTGCTGACGCACGCGCTGGAAGATCCCTACAATTTCGATCATCCGAATGCGGCGCATTTCGCCCAGGAGACCCGTGTGGTCGCCCAAGCCATGGGTCACAAGCCCGGTGCGCAGTACAAATATTCGGCGCCTCCGGTGTTCCTGTTCGAGCCGCACCAGCCCGAGCAGTGCAACTACAAGCCGGACATGATCCTCAAGATCGACGAGGTCTGGAAGGAGAAGTACGAGGCATTCCAGATCCTCGCCGCCCAAAAGCATCTCTGGGGCTATTACGAGCGCGTCGCGCTCAACCGCGGCATCCAGGGCAGCCGCAACACCGGCGTGCCCATGACCTATGGCGAAGCCTATCAACGCCTGTTCCCGACCGTTGCGGAGGAATTGGCATGAAGCCGGTCGTCGTCCGTAACATCAAGCGAGCCGATCCGGCCGGGATGGCCGAATACGGTGTCTCGACGGTGCACGAAGCCTATGGCCGCCTCGGTTTGATGAAGCCGTATTTGCGGCCGGTCTGGGCCGGGGCATCGATCGCCGGTCCCGCTGTCACCGTGCTGGCGCAGCCCGGCGACAACTGGATGATTCATGTCGCGGTCGAGCAGTGCAGGAAAGGCGACATCCTCGTCGTCGGCTGCACCACCGACAATACCGACGGGATGTTCGGCGAACTGCTGGCGACCTCGCTGCAGGCGCGCGGCGTGCAGGGCCTCATCATCGATGCGGGCTGCCGCGACGTCAAGGCGCTGCACGAGATGAAGTTTCCGGTGTGGTCGCGCGCGGTCTCGGCCAAGGGCACGGTCAAGGCAACGCTCGGCTCGGTCAACATCCCCGTGGTCTGCGCCGGCGTGAACGTCGATCCCGGAGACATCATCGTGGCCGATGATGACGGCGTCGTCGTGGTGCCGAAGCGTTACGTCGCTGAGGTCGCCGGGAAGGCGAAGAAGCGCAACGCCGACGAGGGCGGCAAGCGCGCCCGTCTGGCCTCGGGCGAACTCGGCCTCGACATGTACAGCATGCGCGAGGCGCTGGCGAAGGCCGGGCTCGTCTATGTCGATAATCCCGAGGACGTGTAAGATTGTTTTGAGCATGATCTCTTCGGAAAACCGCTGCACACTTTTCCGGATCATGCTCGCGAAAAGCGGAGCGGGTGGATGGATCGTCTCAAGCTGAAGGCCGTGCTCGGCAATCACCCTCACGTCAAGGCGGTGAAGAGCGGCGAGCTCCGCTCCGATCTGTTCGAGCTCGACTTTATCGAGTACACGCCCACCAACACCGCGTTCAAGCCGATGGTGCGCGAGCAGGCCTTCGACGTCTGCGAGATGGCGATCGTCACCTATCTGATGGCGAAAGCCCACGGCAAGCCGCTGGTGCTGCTGCCGGCCACCGTGCTCGGCCGCTTCCAGCATGCCTATGCGCTATACAATCCGGCGCACGGGACGGTCGGACCATCCGACCTCGAAGGCAGGCGCGTCGGCATCCGCTCCTTCACGACGACGACCGGCGCCTGGATCAGGGGCATTTTGGCCAACGATTACGGCGTCGATCTCGGGAAGATCAAATGGGTGACCTTCGAGGATCCGCATGTCGCCGAATATGTCGACACGACCGAGCGCGCGCCGAAGGACAAGAAGGTTCTGCAGATGCTGCTCGACGGCGAACTCGATGCCGTCCTAGGCGAGACCACTGACAATCCCAAACTGAAGTCGCTGTTTCCCGATCCGGCCGCGGAAGCCGCGAAATGGTATGACCGGCGCGGCGTCGTGCCGGTCAATCATCTCGTGGTCGTGACTGAGCAGCTCGCGAAAGCGCGTCCCGACGTGGTCGCGGGCGTCTATGATCTGCTCAAGCGGAACAAGGAGCAGGCGGGACCGGCGGCGACGCCCGACGTCGTTCCGTTCGGGATCGAGGCCAACAGAAAGCCGTTGGAGCTGATCGTCGACTACGCATTCCAGCAGGGGCTGATCCCGCGCCGCTACGCGGTTGAAGAGCTGTTCGACGAAACGACACGAGGGTTGAACTGATGGTGGATCCGAAGCGGTGGCAGATCGGGCTTGTCGGTTATGGCGAGGTCGGCCGGATCCTGGCCGAGGATCTGCGCCAGCAGGATATCAAGGTCGCGGCCTACGACATCAAGCTCGGCGGCGAGCAGGGCGCGCCGCTCACGGAGCATGCGGCGAAATTCGGCGTGACGCTCGCGGCCTCTCACGCCGAACTGACGGCGAAGTCGGATTTCATCGTTTCGGCGGTGACGGCCAGTCAGGCCGTGCCGGTGGCAAGAGCCTGCGCGGCCGCAATCAACCAGGGCACCTGGTTCCTCGATTTCAACTCGGCCTCTCCGGGCGCCAAGCAAAGGGCCGCGGCGCTGATCGACGGTGCCGCGGGCCGCTATGTCGAAGGTGCCGTGATGACCTCGGTGCCGCCTTACCGGATCAAGGTGCCGCTCCTGCTGGGTGGCCCCGGCGCGAAGGAGCTGGAACCGCTGCTGAACGCCATAGGCTTTGCGGCCAAGGTCGCGAGCGACAAGCTCGGCGTCTCATCCGCCGTGAAGATGTGCCGCAGCATCATGATCAAGGGACTCGAGGCCATGGTGATCGAAAGCTTCACCACTGCGCGCGCCTATGGCGTCGAAGATGCCGTATTGGCCTCGCTCGCGGAGACCTTTCCGGCGATCAATTGGGAGAAGCAGGGCGCCTATTTCTTCCAGCGCGTCATCGAGCACGGCCGTCGCCGGGCCGAGGAGGTGCGCGAGGTCGCCGAGACCGTGCGCGAGGCGGGGCTGACGCCGTGGTCGGCGCAGGGCACGGCCGAACGTCAGGCCTGGGTGGCCGATCTCGCCGACGAGGGTCTGTTCGGACCCAGGGGAACGAAGGAGTTTGCCCGCAGTCCGGACTGGCGCACCGAGGCGGATCGGATCCTGGCGAAAATCAAACGCTGAGGCCGAGCGCCACGTTCAGCTCAGGACCATGCCACGATAGCTCGAGACTTCGTCGCGGGCGGCCTCGATCAGGTCGATCAGGCTCTTGGCTTGGCGGACGACGTCCTTAGTGCGTACGCTCCTGAATTCGGTCAGGATCATGCGAATGCATTTGTCGGCGGTGTCGAGCGTCCACAGCGCGCGGGCCATGTCGTCGCGCGAATGGATCGCCGAGATATCGAGGCTGGAGAGCGCTTCGCCGATGCCGTTCAATCGCTTGACGGCCATTTCGGCGGGCGTGTTGGCCCGAATAGATTGGTAATCGATGCTGCTGAATGCGCTGAACAGATCCATAACTTCCTCAGAGAACGCAGACGGTCAGGACGCGTGTCGTATTATGGTTAGTGCCACCTTTCTCGCAACGCGTTGGGATACGGTCCGGGATTCTACCGGACTCGGGATTCGGCCGCGAATTCGCGAGAAATCGGGCCGAAAAGACCCAATGATCAGCGTTGTCTCCCGACAATCGTACCGTTAGACGCAACAAGCATACCTGCCTTGTAGACAGCGCGGCCCGGGGGCGCCGCGACCACGGCCTCCGGCACATGCTCTGCGTCCAACGTCACGAAATCGGCTTTGGCACCCACCCGCAGGCCGTAATCTTCGAGCCTCAGCGCCTTGGCGCCCGACGCAGTGACCAGGTCGAATGCGACCCGCAACTCCCCGTCGGTGTTGAAGCCCGAGCGATAGCCGAGCGTCGTCGCCCGGCGCAGCATGTCGCCGTCGCCATAGGGCCACCAGGAATCGCGGATGTTGTCATTGCCGCTGAATACGGTGACGCCGGCATTGCGCAGGACAAGAATTGGCGGGAACGGCCGCGTGCCGGGCGCATTCGTCATGATCGCGACGCCGGAACGAGCGAGGGTGTCGGCGACTGATTTGAGCTGGTCCATCGTGATGTCGCCAAGTCCATAAGCGTGGCTGATGGCGACGTGGCCCTCCATGCCGAGCGCGCGCGTCCGCGCCGCGATCTGCTCGATCTCGAAGGCGCCGAGCGTACCCATGTCGTGCAAGTGAATGTCGACGTCGACGCCGTGCTTGTCGGCGACGCCAAACACGACGTCGAGGTGCTTCTCGACATCGCGATCAAAGCTTGCGGGATCCAGCCCGCCGACGAGGTTTGCGCCGAGGCCGATGGCCTCGTCGAGCAGTTGCGGTGTGCCGGGGCTCGTCAAGATGCCGCTCTGGGGAAAGGCGACGAGCTGAATGTCGATCAGGCCGCGATAGTCCTCGCGCACGCGCAAGATCGTCTCCAGCGACTTCAGGCCGACCGAGCCGTCGACCATGACGTGGCTGCGCATTTGCGTGGTGCCGTGACCGATGCAGAGATCGAGCTGGTTGCGCGCCCGTACGTCCATCGGTGCGGCCTCAGCCATGTTCTGGGCCTGGAAGGCGACGCGTTCGTGCACGTTGAAACCGTTGGTGCAGGGCTTGTGCGGACGCCAGGCATCGCCATAGAAGCTGGTGTCGAGATGGATGTGGCCTTCCACGAAGCCTGGAGCGACCAGCGCGTTGCCGAGGTCGATGGTCGCGGCGCCGTCTGTGGGCGCATCAGTCGGCAGGAGCGCGGCGATGCGACCGTCCTTGACCGCGATGTGATGCGGCGTCCCGTCGTCGAAGCGGGCGTTCAGGAAGATCTTGTCGAAGGCCATCCGGTGCTCCGTTGATCGATTGATGTCGCGCGCGCTCAGTTTCGCGGACGAAGCAGCTTGGCCGGCGCGCGCTCAAAGGTCTGTCGGCCATTCTTGAAGCCCATCAGGATATCCGGCAGCTCCGCCACGGCGAAGCGGCTGTCTTTGATGTCGAGCACGACGAGATCGGCGAGCTTGCCGACTGCGATCCCGTAATCTCCGAGGTTCATCAGCCGCGCCGGCAGCTCGGTGACAAGGTCGAGGCAGGTGTCGAAATCGCTGACGGAGGCGTGGGCGGTGTTGGCGTAAAAGTTCGCCATCCGCAGCAGCGAGGCATCGCCGAACGGTGTGAACGGGTTGAGCACGTTGTTGGTCGCGACCGAGCAGACGACACTGTCGCCCGCGAGCTTGTGCGCGAGCGTCAGCCCGCGCGGCGCGTTGTGGGTGGCCTCGCGTCCCATCAAATAGAGATCGGTCGCCGGCAGCACCGTGACGGCAACGCCGGCCTTCGCCAGTTGCGCGGTGGTAGCCTTCAGCCGGTCCGGCGGCATGGCGGATAGTTTTGTGGCATGCCCGATCGCGACGCGGCCGCCGTAGTTGCGCCGCTCGGTCTGCCTGATGACCTCGTCGAGATGCGACCAGGACGGATCGAGATCGAAATCGAGATGGAGGTCGACGTCGAGGTCGAACTCCTGGGCGAGGTCGAAAATGCGTGCGAGATGTGCGCTCGGGTCGGTGTCCGTATACGGGCAACCACCGATCGCATCAGCGCCGTCGCGCAAGGCCTCCACCAGCAGTTCGTCGGCTCCGGGATCGTTGGTCAGGCCTTCCTGCGGGAAGACGCAAAGCGACAGATCTATCGCCCAGGCATAATCGCGCTTGAGCGCTTTGATTGCCTCGAAGCTCCGCAAGCCGATGCGCGGGTCGATCTCGACATGGGTCCGCATCCGCGTCGTGCCGTGCACGATGGCGCGCTCGAGCACTTTGGCGCCGCGCGCATAGACGTCGTCGGTGGTGAAGTCACGCTTCATCGCCGAGACGGTACGGATCGCATCGCCGAGCGTGCCGTGAATGTGCCCGCAGCGCTCGAGGATGCAGGCCTTGTCGAGATGGATGTGGGTGTCGACGAAGCCGGGCAGGGCCAGCCGGCCCTCGAGATCGACTTCGACGGCTTCGCAGGCCAGCCTGGGTTCGATCGCGGCAATACGCCCGACTTTCACGCCGATATCTACGGGCAACGGGGATGAGCGCAATCGAGCGTTGCGGAAGATCAGGTCGAAGGCTGTCTGGGTGATCATGGCAGGGAATCTTGATCGAGAACTTATAGCAATCGGGGAGATGGCAGGCGTGCAGCAATGTAGCGCGGGATTTGATCAAAATATATGCGTTCTCCCTGATGTCCTCGCACCTATCGAAGGCGGGGATAGCTGATAGACGCGGGCTGATCTGGTGATTGGCGCGCGCCTGGGCTACCAGAATCTCGATTGCGCCCGAGATGGAGGCGCAGCCCATTCAGGAGCCCCCCGATGCGTCTACCCGCCGTTGTTCTGGCCGTCACATGTCTTGCAGGCGCGGCCTCGGCCGAGGATCTCACGGGGACGCTTCAGAAGGTCAAGGAGACCAAGAAGATCACCCTGGGCTATCAGGAAGCCTCCGTGCCCTTCAGCTATCTCGACGGCAACCAGAAGCCGGTCGGCTTTGCCATGGACATCTGTTTGAAGATCGTCGATGCCGTGAAGAAGCAGCTCGCCATGCCCGACATCGCCGTCGACTATGTCGCCGTCACCTCGTCGAACCGCATCCCGCTGATGGTGAACGGCACGCTCGATCTGCACTGCTCGGCGACCACCAACAACGCCGATCGCCAGAAGCAGGTCGCCTTCACCAACACGCACTTCCTCAGCGCGACGCGATTTGCAGCGAAGAAGGCCGCCAAGATCAACACTATCGACGACCTCAAGGGCAAGGCGGTCACGGCGGTGGGAGGTTCGGTCAACCTGAACCAGCTGGCCAAGGTCAATTCCGAGCGCAACCTCGGCATCAAGATCATGCCGGCCGTGGATCAGGCTGAAGCGTTCCTGTTGCTGGAGACCGACCGCGCGCAGGCCTATGCGCTCGATGACGTGCAGCTCGCGGTTGCCATCGCGCGCTCCAAGGAGCCGGGCCAGTTCATGATCAGCGAGGAGACCTTCTCCAAGCCTGAACCCTACGGCATCATGCTGCGTCGGGACGATGCGCCGTTCAAGGCGCTGGCCGATCGCGCCACGGCCGAACTCTATGCGAGCCCGGAGATCGAGGTGCTCTACAGGAAGTGGCTGGAATCGCCGACGCCGCCGAACGGCCTCAACTACAACGTCCCGATGTCGGCCGCTTTGCGCAACGCCTTCAAGAACCCGAGCTCTAGCGCTGATCCGGACGTATACCTGGTGAAGTGAGCCGGGGCGCAGCCTGTAAACCCAGCCGGTGCGCGGCGCTCGGGAACCCCATGCGAGATGCCGCGAGCCGGTCGCCATTTCGTGATCGGCTTTAGGATTGCGAGCTAATAGTTAGTCTCCTATCTATTTGGCGTGGTTCCCTCCCAGCCTCATATCCACAGCGAAATCGGCCGGCTCGTCGCGCGCCTCGCCCGCCTTTGGCGGCGCGAGTCGGATCAGGCGCTGTCCGACCACGGCCTGTCCTACGCGACTGCAATTCCACTCCTGGTGCTGTCGCGCCAGGGCGAGAACGTGCGGCAGGGCGTGCTCGCCGACGAACTCGGCATCGAGGGACCGTCGCTGGTCCGGCTGGTCGATCTGCTTCAGGCCGAAGGCCTGGTGGAGCGGCGGGAAGACCCGACCGATCGCCGAGCCAAGACGCTCCATCTGACCAAAGCGGGCGAAACCAAGGTCGAGGAGACCAACCGGGTGCTGCGCCGCGTGCGGGCCAGCCTCCTGAAGGATATCCGATCCGAGGAACTTGCCATCACCTTCAGGACTCTTCAGCGCATCGAACAGCGAGCCGCCCGGCTGCAGGACGCCAAGGCCGGCCCCGAGGCGAAGTAGCGATGCGCACAGATGAACCGTTTCTGGTCCGCCATGCGGACCTGATCTTTGCTTTGAAGACGTTTGCCGCGTCGATGCTGGCGCTCGTCATCGCGCTCGCCATGGACCTGCCGCGGCCCTATTGGGCGATGGCGACCGTCTACATCACCTCGCAGCCGCTGGCCGGCGCCACCAGCTCGAAGGCGCTTTTCCGCGTCATGGGCACGCTGGTCGGGGCGATCATGACGGTGGCGCTGGTGCCGAACCTGATCGACGCGCCGGAATTGCTGTGCCTCGCCATCGCGCTCTGGGTCGGGTTCTGCCTTTATCTGTCGCTGCTCGACGGCACGCCGCGCAGCTATGTCTTCATGCTGGCCGGTTACACGGTGGCGCTGATCGGCTTTCCATCGGTGTCCGAGCCCGGCGCGATCTTCGATACAGCGGTCGCGAGGCTCGAGGAAATCTCGCTCGGCATCATCTGCGCCAGCCTGGTCTCGACCATCGTGCTTCCGCGCAGCGTGGCGCCTGCTGTTGCGGCCCGAGTCGATAGCTGGCTCTCCGATGCACGCCACCTCAGCCAGGTCGTTCTGCTGCATGAGGGCACAAGTGAAAGCCGCCGCGGCAGGCGTATCAAGCTCGCGACCGACATCGTCGAGATCGACACGCTCTCGACCCATCTGGCCTACGATCGCCTGACCGATCGTAACGTGGTGAGCGGTCTCGGCGAGATCCGGCTGCGGATGCTGATGTTGCTGCCTGTGATCGCCTCGCTCGAAGACCGGCTCGCTGCCCTCGGCGACCAGGCGCTGCGTCGGCAACCGGAACTGAAGCGATTGCTGGAAGATCTGGCGCAGTGGATCGTCAGCGATGTCGGCGCGCGGCAGCCGGCCGAACGAATTCGCGACATGATTGCCGAGCGGCAAGCCGTGCTCGATGACAGCACGTCCTGGGAGCGGATCATCATCACGAGCCTGCTGTTGCGGTTGCGCGAGCTCGTCGATCTCTCGGGCGATTGCCGTGAACTGACCGAGGCGATTGCCGAGAGCCGAAGCGTATCGACCCTCGACCTGACCTTCCATTCCGAGGCTGGCGCCGCGTCTGTACGCCATCGGGACCGCGGACTCGCGATGTGGTCGGCCGCCGGCGCGGCAACGGCCATCCTGATCTGCTGCGGGTTCTGGATCGGCACAGGCTGGCCTGACGGCGCCTCGGCGCCGATGATGGCGGCGGTGGCCTGTTCCTTTTTTGCCGCGCAGGACGAGCCTGCGCGCTTCATCCGCAGTTTCGGCCTGTGGTCCCTCGTCTCCATCGTGGTGGTCGCGATCTATCTGTTCGCGTTGGTCCCTGCAATCTCGCACCTGGAAGTGCTCGTCTTCGCGCTCGCGCCGGCTTTCCTGCTCTATGGATTCCTGATCGCGCGGCCGGCAACGGCAGGCACCGGCATGGCGCTCGCGGCCAACACGGCGACGCTGCTGGCGCTGCAATCCACCTACAGCGCGGATTTCGCGTCCTACGCCAATTCCGCCGTCGCCTTTTTCGTCGGCGTCGTGATCGCCGAACTGGTGACGCGGATCGCGCGCGGAGTGGGGGCCGAGTGGATCGCCAACCGTCTGGTGTTGTCGGGTTGGATCACGATCGCAATCGCCGCCGAGAGGCGGGGCAAGCACGACCGCGCGGAGTTCGCGGGCCTCATGCTGCACCGACTCGGGCTTCTGGTTCAGCGCATCGCCTTTCTCTCGGAGAGCGACCGGCGCGACGCCGATAGCTTGGTGCAGCTCCGCATCGGAATCAACATCATTGATCTGCGCCGAGCGCGCTACGGCCTTGCGGTATCGACCATCTCCGTCATCGACGACATGCTCGACCAGCTTGCCGCCGCGTGCCGCAACTATGCGGGCGGTGGCATGCCCCACGACCTCCTGACCAGCGTCGATCGCGCCCTGGCCCAAGCCGTGAAGGATCCCAATGACCGCGCGCGCGAAGACGCTCTGATCGGCCTTGTCGGCATCAGGCGGGGCTTGTTCCCGGACGCGCCGGCCTACCGGCCGCGCGCAGGCGAGAGTCTGGCGGCATGAGATATGTGATCGACATCTACGGCGTGCTCGTGCCGGCGCTGCTGCTCTGGATCATCGTCGCCTATGCGCTGAGCGCGCTTCTCCGCCTGGTCATGCAGCGCTTCGATCTCTACCGCCTGGTCTGGCACCGCGCGCTGTTCGATTTTGCTGTCTTCGTCTGCCTGCTCGGCGGCGTCGTCTATCTCTCGGAGTATCTCTCATGAAAGGGAATTTTGCCCGGCTCGGCCGGCTTGCGGTGACGATTATTGCCGTGGTTGCGGCGCTCGCTGTCGGCCGCGAGCTGTGGGTCTACTACATGGAATCGCCCTGGACGCGCGACGGCCGTGTCCGCGCCGACGTGGTTCAGGTTGCGCCCGATGTCTCGGGCTTCGTCACCGACGTGCTGGTCAGGGACAATCAGAACGTCCGCCGCGGCGAGGTGCTGTTCAAGATCGACCGCGAGCGGTTCGCGCTGGCGCTGCGGCAGGCCGATGCGTCGGTCGCGGGGCACCAGGCCACGCTCGATCAGGCCAATGCCGATCTGAAGCGGTACAGCGCGCTGACGACGGATGCGGTGTCGCAGCAGAAGCAGGAGCAAGTGCTCGCGACCCAGCTTCAGGCCAAGGCTGCGTTCGATCAGGCTGTTGCCGACCGCGCGCTCGCGCAGCTCAATCTCGATCGCAGCGAGGTTCGGGCCTCCGTGAACGGTGTGATCACCAACATGGATCTGCGGCCCGGCGCTTACGTCACCGCCGGGAAAGGCGTGATGGCGCTGGTCGACAGCGACACGCTGCATGTGGAGGGTTATTTCGAGGAGACGAAGCTCGCGCGCATCCGCATTGGCGACAAGGCGCAGGTTCGCCTGATGGGTGAGAAGGGTACCCTCACAGGCCACGTCGAAAGCATTGCCGCCGGCATCGAGGATCGCGACCGCGCCGAGGGCGCAAGCCTGCTTGCGAACGTCAACCCGACCTTCAGCTGGGTCCGGCTGGCCCAGCGCGTGCCCGTACGCATCGCGCTGGACAAGGTGCCCGAAGGAATGTCGCTGGTCGCGGGGCGTTCCGCGACGGTGGAGGTCGTGAACTAGCCGGTTTGACGCATTCGAATATTTTGGGCCGACATCGGGTAGAGCGTCTCAGGTCCCGTTACGACTGGCCGCGATCTAACCAATTTCCAGATAGTCCGGGCCAGGCAGCGTTGGAAACGACGAGGTCGGCAGCGTCTGATACCAGAACGCGACCGAGGCGATATCGTCCTGCAGCGGCAGGTATTTGGCTTCCTTGACGCCGGGCAGCCAGCCCAGCGCCTGGATCGTCACGCGAAGGTCGCTCTGGAAACGGATGGGGTCGGGGATGTGCCAGCGATACATGCCGAAGCGTTGCTGCGACTTGTAGACGCCGTCAGGGCGGATCACTTGCGGCAGACCGGCGTAGGGCGTGGTGAACTCCACATAGCGCGATTGTAGCTGGCCCGCATGCGCGACACAGGGATCGAAATTGTAGGCACCGCAGAAATAATCCTCGGTGCCGGTGCCGCAGATGGTCGGGAATTCGCCGTCGCCGTCGATGAAGAACTTGATCTCGCCTTCGCCCCACCAGCCGTTGTTGTTGACGCCCCACGCCATGTAGGTGCCGACATAGTGGCCGCGTCCGCTCACGCCATCGAGGATGGTGTAGACTTCCTTGTAGGGAAGCGGATTGGTGCGGCGGAATTGGGCATGGAAGTAGGCGCAATCCTCGGGCACCTCGGTCAGGGTGTAGTTGATCTGATAGTAGACCGTGAGCGCTTCCTCGCTGCGGTTCTCCATCGTGAGGCGGGCGCGCTTGCGGAACGGCATTTCCCAGTAGCAGTTGAAGGCGCGGCCCGGGTTGACGCAGACCGCGAGCGACGACACCTGCGCGAACTCCTCCCATCCGCAGGCGAAGAAATCACCGGCTGGACATTCTACGCTCGGATGCTCCTGATCGTCCCAATACACGCGCAGGATCGAATGGCGCAGGCGGCCGCGCGCCAGCGTCATCCAGATCTGCTGGATCGCGCCCTGGCCCTTGATGTCGGCGAGTGTGAACGTCGCGCCGGGCTCGATCACGACATAGGGCGACACCTTCCAGCCTTGGCCGAGGTCACGGGCCTGCCGTGCCGCGGGACCGTCGACGGCCATGCCGCCCTTGCCCTTTTCGCCTGTGAAGTTCTCGGGGCTGATCGAACGCGTCTGCGCGTTCGACAGGCGCGAGAGATTGCCGAGATGCAGGCCCAATCCGGAAAACGCCATGATATCCTCGAGAAGGAGTAGCGATGTCTCGGATATATCGCCGGCGAATCTACCAAAAGGTGAAGATCATCGCGCAATGAGATGGGCTAACCTATCCGGCGCGATATTCCCTGAACTTCTCGCGCAGCGCCGATTTGAGCACCTTTCCGGTACCGGTCATCGGGAATTCGTCGAGGAACTCGACCGCGTCCGGCATCCACCAGCTTGCGATCTTCGGACGCATATGGTCGAGCAGGGTCTTGCCGTCGATGGTCGCGCCCTTCTTGCGGACAACGAGGAGGAGAGGGCGCTCTTGCCACTTCTCGTGCGCAATCGCGACCACGGCGGCTTGCAGTACGTCGGGATGGGACAACGCGATGTCCTCGAGCTGGATCGAGGATATCCATTCACCGCCCGATTTGATCACGTCCTTCGAGCGGTCGGTGAGCGTCACGTGGCCGTACTGATCGATCACGGCCATGTCGCCGGTGATCAGCCAACCGTCGCGGTCGAGTCCCTCGTCGAGCTTCATGTAGCCGGAGGCGACCCAGGGCCCGCGGGCGCGCAAATGACCGACGGTCTTGCCGTCGCGCGGCAGCTCGTTGCCGCTGTCGTCGACGATGCGCAACGTCGTGCCGAAGCAAGCACGGCCCGAGACCTGGCGGCGGTCGAAGATCTCGGTTTCGCTGAGATGCTCCGAGCCGGGTCGCAGCCCTGGCATCGAGCAGCCCAGCGCCTCCGTCATGCCCCAGGCCTGGATATAGTCGACGCCATAGTCGCGCTTGAGCTTCTCGACCATCGCGCGCGGCGGTGCCGAACCTGACGAGAGTGTTGCACGCAGCCGTGAAAACTTATTGCCGGTGCGGCCGAGCCAGTCGAGTAGGATCAACCAGAAGCTCGGTACGCCCGCCGACAGCGTCACCTTCTCGCCCTCCAGCAGTTCGTAGAGCTTGTCGGGTTCGTAATTGCGGCCGGGCAGCACCAGCTTTGAGCCGGTATATGGCGCGGTGAACGGCATATTCCAGCCGTTGCCGTGGAACAGCGGCGCCATCGGCATCATCACCTCGCGCACCCCCTCGAGATGCCCGGGAATAAAGTCGGCGCTGCAGCAGGTCATGGTCTGCAAGATCGCGGCGCGGTGCGAATAGATCACGCCCTTGGGATTGCCCGTCGTGCCCGAGGTGTAGCAGATGGTGGAGGCGGATTTCTCGTCGAACTGCGGCCAAGCGAATCCCGCATCGCTCTCTCTAGCCAGCAGCTCCTCGTAGCAATGCACGTTAGCAAGCTTCGTCTCCGGCATGCGTTCGCGCGATGACATGATCACGTAAGCCTCGACCGTCGTCAGCTGCGGCGCGATCGCCTCGACGATCGGCAGTGTGGCGCGGTCGACGAAGAGGATGCGGTCTTCGGCGTGATTGATGATGTAGACGAGTTGCTCGGGGAATAGCCGTGGATTGACGGTGTGCAGCACATAACCCATGCCTGGCGCTGCATAGAACATCTCGAAATGGCGGTGCGTATTCCAGGCGAGCGTACCGACGCGATCCCCCTGGGTCATGCCGAGCCGCTTCAGTGCCAGCGCCATGCGCTTGATGCGCTGATGGGCCTCGGCATAGGTGTAGCGATGGATGTCGCCCTCAATCTCTCGCGCGACGATCTGCGCTTCGCCGTGATAGTCGGCGGCATATTGGATCAGCCCGCTTATCAAGAGCGGCATGTCCATCATCAATCCCTGCATCGTCCCCTCCGAAAAGCCGTGCGCCTTATCATGTCGTTGCATGCCGCGTTCGTGCTTGCGTGGAAGGTAGCGGAAAGCCGCGCCACGTCCACGCAAAAAGCGCCCGATATGATTGCGTGCGTTGCTTTTTCAGGGCTAACTGGCGCGGGCTGCCGCCGAAGCGGCGCACCGCCGTGGAGGAGATCGATGTCAGCGGAAAGACACAAGATCGGTGCAGCCGGCGCGCCTAGCATCGATGTTGACGCCTTGCGTGCGCGCTATCGCGACGAGCGCGACTTGCGGCTGCGCGCGGAAGGCAAGGCGCAGTATGTCGAGGTATCAGGCGGTTTTGCTCGCTATCTCGACGATCCCTGGGCCAATGCCGGATTTGCGCGCGAGCCCGTCAGCGAAGAGACGCAGGTCGTCATTGTCGGCGGTGGCTTCGGCGGTTTGCTGTGTGGCGCACGCCTGCGCACGGCTGGCATTACCGATTTCCGCATCGTGGAAAGGGCGGCCGATTTCGGCGGCACCTGGTACTGGAATCGTTATCCGGGCGCTGCCTGCGATACCGAGAGCTACATCTACCTGCCGCTGCTGGAAGAGACCGGGTACATGCCGGTGCGCAAATATGCGCGCGCGCCGGAGATCTATGAGCATTCGCGCCGCATTGGCCGTCACTTCGGCCTGTACGAGTGCGCGCTGTTTCAGACCGTCATCTCGCGCATGGCTTGGCAGGAGCAGGAGAGCCGCTGGCTGGTCGAGA
This sequence comes from Bradyrhizobium guangdongense, assembly GCF_004114975.1. NCBI lineage: Bacteria > Pseudomonadati > Pseudomonadota > Alphaproteobacteria > Hyphomicrobiales > Nitrobacteraceae > Bradyrhizobium > Bradyrhizobium guangdongense. The sequence goes on along the minus strand of NZ_CP030051.1, from coordinate 4,975,176 downwards.
CCGATCGGGGAGATCGCATCCGCGCGCGTTTCGTCATCCTCGCTGGAGGACCGCTCAGCCGGCCGAAGCTGCCGGGCATTCCCGGCATCGAGACCTTCAAAGGCCACAGCTTCCATACCAGCCGCTGGGACTACGCCTACACCGGCGGCAGCGCGGAGGGGGGGCTCGACGGTCTGGCCGACAAGCGCGTCGGCATCATCGGCACGGGCGCGACCGCGGTGCAATGCGTGCCGCATCTCGGCCGGTCAGCGAAAGAGCTCTACGTATTCCAGCGTACGCCGTCGGCGATCGGCGTGCGGGACGACCGTCCGACGGACCATGCCTGGGCGGAAAGCCTGAAGCCCGGCTGGCAACGCGAGCGGATGGACAATTTCACCGCGGTGATTTCGGGCGAGCCGTTCGAGCAGGATCTGGTGCAGGACGGCTGGACCGGCCTGCTTGGCGAGATACTGCTGGCGCCGCGCCGTCAGCCGCAGCCGGTGACGTCGATGGACGAGGCACTGAGGGTGATTGAGCAGGCCGACTATCGCAAGATGGAGGAGATCCGCGCGCGGGTCGACACCGTGGTCAAGGATGCGGCGACAGCAGCGGCACTGAAGCCCTGGTACAAGGCGTTCTGCAAGCGGCCGTGCTTCCATGACGAATATCTCGACACGTTCAATCGGTCCAACGTGCATCTCGTCGACACCAAGGGCAGGGGCGTCGAGCGCATCACGGAGAGTGCGGTCGTCGTGGACGGCAAGGACTACGAACTTGACTGCCTGATCTACGCCAGCGGCTTCGAGGTCGGAACCGACTATGCACGCCGCATGGGATTTGAGGTCTATGGCCGTGACGGCATCAGCCTGTCCGAGCGCTGGCGCGATGGTGTCAAGACAATGCACGGCTTCTACAGCCGCGGCTTTCCGAACTGCTTCCTGATCGTGACGGTGCAGGCCGGACAGAGTGCCAACTTCCCGCACATCATCGACGAGCAGTCGCAGCACATCGCCTATGTGATCGCAGAAGCGCGCAAGCGGGGCGCCAGGACCTTGGAGCCGACGCTCGCTGCCGAGAACGCCTGGGTCGACGAGGTCGTCAAAGCCGCGGTCGGCCGCCAGACCTATCTCGCCGAGTGCACGCCCGGCTACTACAACAATGAGGGCGTGTTCGATCCTGTCGCAGCGCGAAACAGCCAATATTGGCGTGGACCAATGGCGTTCCTGCGACTGCTTGCCAAGTGGCGGAAGGAGGGCAGGCTGGATGGTTTGGAATTGACCTATGGACCAGACGTGAAGGCCGGCGGTTCCCCGGTTCCGGCATGAGCGGTATGATCCCGGCTCCCACGGGGGCGACGCGGCTCTACGCCATCGTCGGCGATCCCATCGCGCAAGTGCGTTCGCCCGCCGGCGTTTCCGCGGAATTCGCTGCGCGGGGTCATGACGGCATTCTCGTTCCGGTGCAGGTTGCGACCGCCGATTTGTCCAATTTTCTTTCCGTAGCGGTGCGGCTGAAGAATCTCGACGGGATCGTCGTGACCATCCCGCACAAATTCGCCTGCTACCAGGCATGTACCAGCGCGACCGATCGCGCGCACTTTCTGCGCACGGTCAACTTGATGCGCCGACGCTCTGACGGATCGTGGCATGGCGATATGGTCGATGGTCTCGGCTTCGTGGGCGCGGCCCGGGCGAAGGGGATTGATCCCCGCGGCAGGCGGGCGCTTCTCGTCGGCGCCGGTGGGGCAGGCTCGGCCATCGCGCTTGCCTTGGTCGAGGCCGGTGTGAGCGAACTCGCGATTCACGACAGCGCGTCCGAGCGCCGCGACGCGCTGATCGACCGCCTCAACGGTCTCGGCAAGGTGCCGGTGCGGGCCGGCACGATCGATCCGGCAGGCTTCGACTTTGTCGCCAATGCCACACCCGCGGGGATGGTGGACGGCGATCCGCTGCCGGTCGACGTCACGCGGCTGACGCCGGCGGCCTATTGCGGCTGCGTCATCACCAAGCCTGAAATTCCGCCTTTCATCGCACAAGCCCGTAAGCTCGGTTGCATCACCGCAACCGGCACCGACATGTACCTGCAGCACCAGAGCATAATGGTGGATTTCCTGCTCGGGACCGACGGCGGGCGGTAAGCCTTCGATTGATGTCAAGCACATTGCTTGCATTGATTGCACTGGCTTGAGTGCGCGGGGCTGACGTAGGATCATGCCGGCGCGCGCCTGTCGCGCGATGAAGAGGAGGGAACGCAGGAATGACTGAGGGCAAGACCGTTGCGACGGCGATGATCGGCGCGGCCGCGTTCCTGTTGGCCTTGATGCCCGCCGCCCATGCCGCGCAATGCGGCAACGGGCCCGGCGGCTTTGAGGCCTGGAAACGCGAGTTCAGCGCGGAGGCGCAGGGCAAGGGCATCGGTCAGACCGCAATCGCGGCCCTGATGCAGACCAATTACGCCAGTGCCACCATCAATGCTGATCGCAGCCAGCACAGTTTTTCGCTCTCCCTCGAGCAGTTCCTGGCCAAGCGCGGCGCCACCACCATCGTGGCACGCGGCCGCTCGCTGAAGCAGTCGCAGGCGGCGATGTTCGCCTCGATCGAGCAGCGCTACGGCGTGCCGCCGGGCCCGCTGATTGCAATCTGGGGCATGGAAACCGGTTTCGGCAGCCAGCGCGGCAATCAGAACATGCTCTCGTCGATCGCGACACTGGCCTATGACTGCCGCCGTCCCGAATTCTTCACCGAGCAGCTCTATGCGGCGCTGAAGCTGGTCGATCGGGGCGTGCTGTCGGGCTCGACCCGCGGCTCCATGCATGGCGAGGTCGGCCAGACCCAGTTCATGCCCAAGAACATCCTGGCCTACGGCACCGGCAATCTCGATGTCGCCGCCAACGCGCTGAGCTCCACGGCGAACTTCCTGAAAGCCAATGGCTGGCGGGCGGGAGCCGGTTACCAGCCGGGTGAGCCGAATTTCGCCGCCATCCAGGCGTGGAATGCGGCAGGTGTCTACCAGAAGGCCATCGCGCTGATGGGTCGGCAGATCGACGGGGGCGGCGGGGCGGCGGCGCGCTGAGGCGCTCCGCAAGGCGTGACCGCGCATGCCGAGAAAGTTGTTGCTTTCGGGAACCGACGGCACGACGTTTGCTTTGATCGAGTTCAGGGCTGGGCATGAGGAGACTCAACATGGCTACCCAGATCGTGATGGACCAAACGGGCGATACGCGCCACGAGTTTGATCCCGAGAATGCCGAAGCGCTGGCGCAGGCCGAACAGCGCTTTCGGGAATTGACCGGCGCGGGCTTTACCGCTGCGTACCGGACCGGACCCGGCGAAGTCACGCGTATCAAATCGTTCGATCCGACCGCGCAGGAAACGCTGTTCTATCCCCGCCTGGTCGGCGGCTGATCTGAACGGCCGATGATCGCGGTCTTCAGGTTTCGCGCGCCCGCGCGAGCGCGTCTGCACGCGCTCCGCGAGCTCTATCGGCGCTTCTTCGGCGAGAATACGCCCGAGGCGCGCGGACGCCGGTTATTGTCTGAATGGCTATCGGCCGAGCAGCGCGCGCAGTTCGAGCAGCACCGGCATTTCGACGTCGTCGGTTGTGACAGCGGCAAGCGCTATCGCATTCATTACGGCACTGCCGCAAATGTCCACGAAATCGATGAGGCCGGAATCGCAACGATGGGGTGGTGCTTCGTGCCGTCAGGCTTTCTCGTGCCTGGTGACGTGATGCTGGCGCAGAAGATCGCGCTCGAAACGGACGAAAAGGGGGCCTTGGCGCTCGCCAACCGGTTTCCGCCGGCAACGCATTCGGAGCATTTTTACCGGAGGCCGTTCTAGGATCGCGGGCGCCGGTTAGTCGTGCGTCGCACGATAGGCATCGAGCGCGTGCGCCGCGAAAACGCCGATGCTGCAAAGGGCGAGGAGGGCTGACACCAGCTCGATCATAGTTCGTCCTCCCCTAGAGGCTGGGCGACGAGGTGCTGGCAGCAGGCATATTCATAGATCAGGTCGAGGATGAATTGCATGACACGCGTCCCTGTATGATTTTGACGGCCAGTTAACCGGCCCTCTGTTTCAGGCGTGTTTCGTCGAGATCGGAAAGGGGTTTCGCGGGGAACCGGAGCTGGTCTGCGGGCGGCGAAGCCGCTACATCTCGTGACACCGACCCATCCCTTCCAGCCGTGCGCAATGCGCCGGCGGCACGTTCCATTTCGAGGCAAAATCATGGCCCAGATCGCCTGGTTCGACGATCTCTCCGTTGGCATGCGTTTCAAATCCCCCGAGATCGAAATTACAGAGGCCGACATCAAGCGGTTTGCCGCCGAGTTCGACCCACAGCCGATGCATCTCGACCACGAGGCTGCCAAGCAGACCCTGTTCAAGGGCCTGGCTGCCTCGGGCTGGCACACAGCGGCGATTGCCATGAACCTCGCGATCCAGACCCGACCGTTCGGGTCGCACCCGCTGATCGGCGCCGGCGTCGACGGGCTGCGCTGGACCATCCCGGTGCGGCCGAACGACCGACTGCATTTGGTCGGCGAGGTCATGAGCCTGACCCCGTCGAAGTCGAAGCCGCAAGGCATCGCGCTGGTGAAGTGGACGATGTTCAATCAGAACGGCGAGGAGGTCTACACCTTCACCCCGATCGCCATCGTGCCGCGGCGTGCCTAGAGCGGCTCGCGCTTTGAAATAAACGGCCGATGTCTCGGATATTGGCAGACAGGACTTGAGCAAGAGGCAATAGCGATCGCGAGACGGTGCGTGATGCGTGGCACATAGCCCGCTCGCTGTTCGCATTTATCCTAGTCTTTGGCGAAAACGTCCAAGCCGCACCCTGCGGTAGACGTTACGCAAGGACGATGTTCGCTATTCCAGCATCTCTCTCCGACGTCTTTTCGTCGACGATCACAGGTGGTTGGCGTTTCCTCGTTGCCGGCCTGCAGACTGCATTGCCCGCCCGATGACGATCGTCGAGGCGCAAAGATTCTCCTTGCTGGTCGGCGAGATCTACGACGCGGCCGTCGATCCCGCGCGGCGAAGCGCCGTGCTCGAGCAGGTTGCGGGTTTCGTCGGCGGTTCGGCTGTCACCATTCTCTTGCGGGACGCAGCCCGGCTCTCGATCGAAATCCACCAGCATCATGGAATGGACTCCCGCTTCCGCGATCTCTACCGGGATCGCTACGTCGAACTCGATCCGTTGCTCGATCGCCACCTCGACCTTGCCGTCGAACAGACCATCGGCGTGGCCGATGTGATGCCCTATCCGGACTTCGTGGCTACCAGGTTCTATCGGGAATGGGTGGAACCGCAGGGCGCCGTCGACCTCGCGACCGCCGCGCTCGAACGATCGAACGCGCGCATGACGGTCATGCAGGTCATGCGCAGCCGATCACGCGGGACCGTAGACGACGCAATGCGCGAACGCATGCGATTGATCGCGCCGCACATCCAGCGCTCCCGCGCCATGAGCAGGCAGATCAGAGCCCGCTCGTACACCGTGGCTGACCTCGCGGAAGTGCTCGACCGGCTGAGCACGGCCATCTGCCTGTTCGACGCAGACGGGCGAGTCGTTCATGCCAATGCGGCCTGCCGCCAAATGTTCGCCGACGGCGATCTGCTCGCCACCGTCGGCGATCGCGTGGTGGCGCGTAACACCCAGGCTGACAAAATACTCCGCACTCTCTTCGATGTCGCGGCTGGCGGAACCGGCTGGGCCGACCGCCGCAACATCGACCTCATGACTTCGACAAGCGGTCAGCACTATCTGGCTCACGCCTTTCCGACCACACACGCCCGCAACCTGCAACGCGACGGCGTAGCGACGGCGCTTTTCCTGCAGAAAGTATTGATGGCCCCGCAGTTCGCAACGGCGGCGATGAGCGCGGCTTTCAAGCTGACGCCATCTGAACTGCGGGTACTGATGGCGATCGTCGAGCTCGGTGGAGTTTCCGACATTGCGGCAAAGCTCGGAATTGCCGAGACGACGGTGAAGACGCATCTCGGTCGCCTGTTCGAGAAGACCGGCGCCGGCAGACAAGCTGATTTGGTGAAGATCGCGGGGGGCTTTGCTGCGCCGTTTGCGCTGCCGAGCGGTCCCGACAAGCCCGTGTGATCCAATTCACATCGTGCGCGGTGAGATTGCGCCATCTCAATCCATTGTGAAGACCAGGCTGCGTTCGTCCTCCGAACGCATGACGCTTGTCATTTGATACTTTCGTATAGGCGTCTTTTTGAAATGAGAGGGGCGATGCACGCCACCACAATACGCTTGACCGGATATGAGGCCGGAGAAGAAGCGGAACGTGGCCGAGCTTCCTCGTCGATTGGAGGATTGCAGTGAGCGGCAATGATGAATTGTTCATTGTGAACGTTTCCACAAACGATATTCTTGAAAGCGAGCGCGCGGCGACGCTGCGCGATTTCTATTGTCGCGGGGTGAAGGCCGAGATCGAGATCCGTGACGGTGAGCGCCTAGCGGCTAACCTCACGGCCCATTCGCTGCCAGACGTGCAGCTGATGCTGGGCACGCTGTTCGGCGCCCGGGTCATCCGCACCAAGCAGCTCGTTGTCGACGGCGACGACAGTCTTGCCCTGATCTGCAATCGATCCGGAACCATCGGCATCAGGGCGCGGGGACGCGAACTGCTCGTCGGCCCCGGACAGGCTGTGCTGGCCAGCGCCGAGGATGCGTCGACTTTCGAACGTTTTGCGACCGGCGAGTGCGTTTCGCTGCGCGTGCCCCGGCGCATTCTCGTGCCGATGCTCATGGATGTCGACGATACGGTCATGCGCCTCATCGGGAACCGCCAGACCGAGATCAGAGTGCTGGTCGATTACGCAACGTCGCTCGTGCGTGAGAATGCGCTTGCGACGGCAGCTCTGCGTCAGCTTGGCGTCGAGCACCTGCATGATCTCATCGCGCTCGTGCTCGGCGCCACCGACGACGTCAAGGAAGTTGCCGGCCGGCGCGGTGCGAAAGCCGCTCGGCTGCGTAGGGCAAAGTTCCTGATCGCCGACAATTGCTGGCGGCAGGACTTGTCGGTCGGCGGTGTCGCGCAGGAACTCGGCGTCACGCCGCGCTATCTCCAGCGCCTGTTCGAAGCCGACGGCAAGACGTTCTCCTCCTTCCTCATCGAGCAGCGCCTGAAGCGCGCCTATCGCATGTTGCGGGAACCGGAATTCGTCGAACGTCCGGTCTCTTCGATCGCCTATGACGTCGGCTTCGGCGATCTCTCTTATTTCAATCGCTGTTTCCGGCGCGCCTATGGTGCCACGCCGACAGACGTCAGGAGCGGCACGGCGGACTGATCGCGTCCCCGTGAAGCGGCCGGGTCATCCGTTCAGTCGAGCGGGGAATTTTTCATGGGATGTTTGATCCTGCAGTCATTGGCTGTGCCGGATGCGTTGCATGCGGCGCCGCTCGTTGGAGTTTTGAATGCGCCGCTTCTTCTTCGATCTGCTGGTCGATAACGTCGTGAAGATCGATCCGGGCGGAATGGTCTTCGAGCATGCCAAGGCGACGTTCGTGGTCGCCGACGAGATGGCGCGGCATCTGTTCGTCTGGCGCGATGATCTGCGCGACCGCAATGCCTGGATCCGCGTCAGGGACGCTGGCGGACAGGAGATCTATCGTGCCGCGGTCTGGGCTGAGAGTGCAGAGAAGGCGGGTTGGGACCAGGTCTGAAGCGGCAGTGTCGCAACTTTGCACCACTGGCAGTTGAAAGGGCGGCAATTCGTTCTGAGCGGAAACCCGGTCGCTTCTGTCCAAGTCGGACGATGGCCTCCTTCTACCTTAGCGTTAGCGATTCACAGTTCGCAGCGTCAGCCTCCTTCGATCGGAGGATGCTGACGCAACAAGCCTGCATGCCCCTCGGGCGGAAGGCATCGCTTGGGGAATGAAGATGAAACGAAAGCTTCTTGCGACCGTCAACCGCGGTCTGCTGCGGGTCCCGGTGTCGGCGGTCCTGCTGGCGCCGTTGCTGGTCGCCAATCGGGCCGAGGCCGCCTGCACGCCGGTCGCGCCGGTGAGCAACGCAACCATTGTCTGCTCGGGAAACGTCGACACGCAGCAAGGCGGCGTTACGGGATATGGGACTTTCAATGACAACAATAATAGCTATCGAGTCGAAGCGGGGGCGCAGGTCGACGGGACCTCCTTCGGCATCAGGACCGGCTCCGGTGGCACTCTCACAAATCTCGGCATTATCGACGGACCCAACGGCGCCGGCCTCACGGCAGGCGATGTGACGGTGTCTAACGCCAGTGGCGCCACGATCTCCGGGTTCAACGGCATCACGGCATCGACGCTCAATCTCGACAATGCCGGAGCGATCGCAAGTGGCCTGCAAGGGCACGCCATTGATGCGACTGCCGTCACCGTGAGCAGTTCCGGAACGATCATCGGCATTGGTGCGAACTCGATCGGAATTAACGCAACAACGGTGAACGTGACGGCAAACACGGGCACGATCGCCGGTGTCCGGTTTGGCGTTTCGGTAACGGCCGACGCCGCCATGGCCAACGCTGGAGGCGTAAAGGCAACCGGCGCAAATGGCGTCGGCATCACCGCTGATGGCAACGCCTCGATCGACAATCGCGGAACGATCTCGGCGCTGGCTAGCGGCGCCAGCGCAACATTCCTGATCTTGTAAACTTCGATGAATACCGCCGCGGTCGCTTTTATCAGGAATGGCTGCGTCCCCAGGGATGTGCCGACGCCGCGAATGTAGTTCTGGAGCAGGCGAATTCGTCCTGTCCGATGCTGATGACGGTCATTCCGGGCAGGCAGATGCTGGACGCGAAGATGCGTGCGCGCATGCGGCTGGTGGCCCCGCATGCAAGCCGCGCCTTCATGATCAACCGGACGATCGAGCAGAAGCGACAGAAGTCGATGGCGCTGGCCGATGTCGTCGATCGTCTCAATGCCGGCGTGATCCTGCTCGATTCCGCCTGCAACATCGTGCACAGCAATCCGGCTGCCGATGCGATCCTGGATGCCGAAGATGTCCTGCGATCCGTTCACGGCCGGCTGCTGGCGCGGTCGTCTGAAGCGAATGCAGCTCTGCGCGACGTCTTTCGCGGCGAGGCGGAGGTGGCTGCTGCGGTGGCAACGGACCGCAAGATTCAACTGACATCGCGTGATGGATCCCACTACATCGCCCAAGTGATCGCGCTGCCCTCGCTGTTACGAGAGGGGAATGCAGGGCGCACCCGCGGCGCCATCGGCGCCCTGTTCGTCTGGATGGCGAAGCTCGATGTTCGCGCCTGCGCCGGGTCGATCGACCGCACTTTCGAACTGACGCCTGCGGAGCTCAGGGTTCTGCAGTCGATCGTCGAGGTCGGCGGTGTGCCGGAGACGGCCGATGCGCTCGGAATCGCAGAGACGACCGTGAAGACGCATCTGCATCGCGTGTTTGCCAAGACTGGTACGAGCCGCCAGGCCGACCTCGTCAAGCTCGCGGCAGGGTTTTCCAACCCGCTCGTTCACTGACGCATCGTGCGCTGACGAGGACGTCAGCGCCAAATCCGCAATCTCTTCATCAGAATGTTATCGCGCATCATTCGTTTGGCTGACGCGATTTGTGCGTTCTCTCCTACGAGAGCAGACACGATTTCTTGTTCGTCGCGTTCGGGCATTCTGTGAAGCAACTCACAGCGAGCGGAAGTCAATTTCATCAATCTCGCTTGCAGGTTGATGAGGAGACCGTCATGCGAACAGCGTCCCGTAGCTTTGCCGAGAAGTTCCATGGCGTTGTCGATTACATGGTCGCAGCGCTGCACCAACAACGTGCAATCGAAGCGCGGCGCGTCTTGCAGCGCTACCACCATTTGCTGCACGCGCCGAGCGAATCCTCGCCTTTGAACGAATGCATTTCCGTCCGCAATGAAGAGGAATTTTCAGCAAATGCCCACAAATCCGCTGCGCGCGAGCGTTCGGCCCCGCGTCCAAGTCTCGAGCGCGCGTAACCTCAATATTGTCGCCATGGCGCTCACCGCAGCGCTCGTTACCCTTCAACTCGTTGGTCTTGTCATGCTGGAGCGGTCGCACGCGCATGCCATGCAGGTGTCGTTTCCGCGCGAGGCGACGAGTTGCGCTGACAGCGCCGCCGCATCGGTATCACCAATTCCCTACGACTAGGCGGGGGTCACTATGCCCGACATCACGACACTGCTGCTGCTCAGCCTCGCCGTATTCGCCGGAGCCTTCGTCTCGGGGCTCTCGGGCTTCGCTTTCTCCGCGGTTGCCGGCGCCGTCCTGCTGCGCGTGTTTCAGCCGCTCGAGGCGGTGCCGTTGATGATGGCGTGCAGCATCGGCGTGCAGGCGACCAATCTGTGGGCGCTCCGGCGCAATATCCGCTGGGAAGGAAGTCTGCTCCTGATCATCGGCGGACTCATCGGCGTCCCGATTGCCGTCTCGTTGTTGCAGAGCACCGACACGCATCTGCTCCGGCGAGGCTTTGGTCTCGTCGTTGCGCTCTACGCCGGCTATATGCTGCTGAGGCCGACGCTGGTCACCGCCGGCGAGGCCGTCGGCCGCCCCTGGGTCGCACTGATCGGCTTCGGAGGAGGGCTTGTCGGCGGGCTCACCGCGATGCCCGGGGCGATCCCGACGATCTGGTGCGACATGCGCGGCATGCCCAAGAGCGAGCAGCGCGGCTTGGTGCAGCCGTTCATCGCCGCGATGCAGCTGTTTGCGATCGTCCTACTGGTCGGGCACCAGGACCTGTCGTCAAAGGTCTTCGTCGACCTCGCGGTCAGCTTGCCGGCCTTGTTTGCCGGCTCGGCGCTCGGCGTTATCGCCTTTCACCGGGTAAACGAGACGGTCTTTCGCAAGACCGTGCTCGTTCTCTTGCTGGTGTCGGGAATCTCTCTGCTTTAGTGCCCGGCGCCTTGAACCGGTGCCGCGCTGATGTCGCTCCCATGATGCACCAGCGGCTTCATGCCGGTAACGGTCCGCAGCAGCACATAGAACACGGGCGTCAGGAACAGGCCGAACACGGTGACGCCGATCATACCGGAGAACACCGCGACGCCCATCGCGCGCCGCATCTCCGAACCCGCGCCGGTGGAGAGCACCAGCGGCAGCACGCCCATGATGAAGGCCATCGACGTCATCAGGATCGGGCGCAGCCGCAGGCGGCTCGCCTCGATCGCGGCCCGGATCGGCGTGCGGCCTGCGAATTCGAGCTCGCGCGCGAATTCGACGATCAGGATCGCGTTCTTGGCGGAGAGGCCAACGAGCACGATCAGGCCGATCTGCGTAAAGACGTTGTTGTCACCCTTCGAGAGCCAGACGCCGAACATCGCAGCCAACAGGCCCATCGGTACGATCATGATGATCGAGAGCGGCAGGGTGAGGCTCTCATAGAGCGCCGCCAGCACGAGGAACACCAGCAGGATCGCCAGCGGGAACACCCAGAGGCCGGAATTGCCGGCGATGAACTCCTGATAAGTCAGGTCGGTCCATTCGAAGGCGAAGCCGGGCGGCAGCACTTCCGCCGCGATTCGGGTCGCCGCTTCCTGTGCCTGGCCCGACGAGAAGCCGGGCGCCGCGGCCGCGTTGATGTCGGACGACAGAAAGCCGTTGTAACGGATCGCACGCTCAGGTCCTGCGCTCTGGCGAATCTTCAGCAGCGCCGACAAGGGCACCATGTCGCCGGATGATGAGCGTACCTTCAACTGCCTGATGTCGTCCGCACGCGCGCGGAACGGCGCATCCGCCTGGACATAGACTGAATAGGTGCGGCCGAACTTGTTGAAGTCGTTGACGTAGTAGGAGCCGAGGTAGATCTGCAGCGTGTTGAAGACCTCCGTCACCGGCACGCCAAGCTGCAGCGCCTTGGTGCGATCGATGTCGGTGAACAGCTGGGGCACGTTGACCTGGAAGCTCGAGAACACGCCGGCGATCTCCGGCGCCTTCTGCATCGCCGCCATGAATGCCTTGGTGGCCTCGTTCAGCGCCTCATAGCCGAGGCCCGCGCGGTCCTCGATCTGCAGCTTGAAGCCGCCGATGGTGCCGAGGCCGTTGACGGGCGGGGGCGGGAACATGGCGATGAAGGCTTCCTGGATGCCGGCATATTTCTTGTTCAGCTCGGCTGCGATGGCGTTCCCGCTGAGCGATGGATCCTTGCGCTCGTCGAATGGCTTCAACGTGGAGAATACGATGCCGGCGTTAGAGGAGTTGGTGAAGCCGGAGATCGACAGGCCCGGAAAGGCCACGGAGCTTTCGACGCCGGGCTGGGTCAGCGCGATGTCGCTCATCTTGCGGATTACCTCTTCGGTGCGGTCAAGTGTCGCCCCATCGGGCAGGCGGGCGAAGCCGACCAGGTATTGCTTGTCCTGGCCCGGCACGAACCCACCAGGCACCTGCTGGAACAAGAAGGCAGTGAGGCCGACCAGCACCACGTAGAGGCCCATCACGGAGGCCTTGCCCGAGATCACCTTGGTGACAGTGCCGCTGTAGCTGTTCGAGGAGAAAGTGAAGGCCTGGTTGAAACGCCGGAAGAACCAGCCGAAGCCGCTTTCCATGATAAGCGTCAGCCGGTCCTTTGGCTCGTTATGCCCTTTGAGCAGCAGGGCCGACAGAGCGGGCGACAGCGTCAGGGAGTTGACGGCCGAGATCACGGTCGAGATCGCGATGGTCAGCGCGAACTGCTTGTAGAACTGTCCGGTTAGGCCGGAGATGAAGGCGAGCGGCACGAACACCGCGATCAGCACCATCGCAATCGCGATGATCGGCCCCGACACCTCGCGCATCGCCTGGTAGGTGGCATCGCGTGGCGACAGGCCGCCTTCGATGTTGCGCTCGACATTCTCGACCACGACGATGGCGTCGTCGACGACGATGCCGATGGCGAGCACGAGACCGAACAGGCTGAGCGCGTTGATGGAGAAGCCGAACACGTGCATCACCGCGAACGTGCCGACGATGGAGACCGGCACGGCCAGGAGCGGGATGATCGAGGCGCGCCAGGTCTGCAGGAACAGGATCACCACCAGCACCACCAGGGCGATCGCCTCCAGCAGCGTGTGGATCACGGCCTCGATCGAGGAGCGCACGAACTGGGTGGGGTCATAGACGATCTGGTAGGACACGCCGTCCGGCATGTTCTTCTTGATCTCGGCCATGGTGGCGCGGACGTGATCGGAAATCTCGAGCGCATTGGAGCCGGGCGCCTGGAAGATCGGGATCGCCACCGCCTGCTTGTTGTCGAGCAGCGAACGCAGACCGTATTCGGAGGCCCCTAACTCGATGCGCGCGACGTCGCGCAGCCGCACCACTTCGCCGCGCATGCCGGTCTTGACCACGATATCGCCGAACTGCTCCTCGTTGGCGAGGCGTCCTTCCGCATTGACCGAGAGCTGCAGGTCGATGCCCTTGACGTTCGGGGACGAGCCGACAACGCCGGCGGCGGCCTCGACGTTCTGCGACTGGATCGCCTTCACGATGTCGCTCGCGGTCAGGCCGTGCTCGGCCGCCTTCTGCGGATCGACCCAGACCCGCATGGAATAGTCGCCCGCGCCATAGAGCTGGACGTCACCGACGCCATCGATCCGCGCCAGCCGGTCCTTGACGTTGAGCACTGCGTAGTTGCGCAAGTACGTCATGTCGTAGCGGCCGTTCGGCGACAGCAGATGCACGACCATGGTGAGGTCGGGCGAGGACTTCTTGGTGATGATGCCGAGCTGGCGCACCACGGCGGGCAGGCGCGGCTCGGCCTGCTGCACGCGGTTCTGCACCAGCTGCGTCGCCTTGTCGGGATCGGTGCCGAGGCGGAACGTCACCGTCAGCGTCATCGCGCCGTCGGTGGTCGCCTGGCTCGACATGTAGAGCATGCCTTCGACGCCGTTGATCTGCTCCTCGATCGGGGTCGCCACCGTCTCCGCGATCACCTTGGGATTGGCGCCGGGATAGGTCGCGCGCACCAGCACCGAGGGCGGCACGACATCGGGATATTCCGAGATCGGCATCGCGAACAGCGAGATCAGGCCGGCGAGGAAAATCAGCACCGACAGCACGCCGGCGAAGATCGGACGGTCAATGAAGAATTTTGAGAGATTCATGGCTTTGCCCCTGCGCGAGAGACAGCTCTCCCGCACTCCGGGACGCAGGTCGTGCCTGCGAAGGCCGGAATCGAGATGCGATGTCTTGGTCGGTATGTCCGGATCATTCCGGACGCGTGTCGCGCGTCGTCCGGAATGAGGTAACTAGCGTTGCACCACGTCCTGGTTGCTGTGGTTGGAGGCCTGCTGGCCGCGCGCACCCATCGCCGCGACCTCGGTCTTGAGGAGGGCGCCGGGACGCACGCGCTGAAGGCCGTTGACCACGATGCGGTCGCCGGGCTTCAGGCCTGCGGTGACGATCCGCAGGCCGTCGACGGCGCCGCCGAGCGTGATCGGCCGATAGACTGCGCGGCTGTCGTCGCCGACCGCCATCACGAACTTCTTGTCCTGGTCGGTGCCGATCGCACGCTCGTCGATCATCACCAGTGTCTGCTGCTTCGGCTGGCCCATGCGCACGCGGGCGAACTGGCCGGGAATGAGACGTCCGTCGTCGTTGGGGAATACGGCTCGCACACGGATGGTGCCACTCTGGCCGTTGACCTGGTTGTCGATGAGCTGGATGTGGCCCTTGGCCGAGAGGGCGCCCGATGTCGTCATCTCGACCGGGATCTGGTCGAGATTGCCGCGTCTGCCGGTGCTATCCGCGATCGAGTTCAGCGCGCGCAGAACGACCTCTTCGTCCGCGTCGAACGAAGCGTAGATCGGATTGACCGAGACCAGCGACGTCAGCACCGGGGAGGCGGTGCCGGCGGCGACGAGATTGCCGATGGTGATCTCGATCTTGCCGACGCGGCCGTCCACCGGCGCGCGCACCTCGGTGTAGTCGAGATTGAGCTTTGCGGTTTGGAGCGTCGCCTCGGCGGCCTTCACGTTGGCAATGGCTTCGCGATTGGCATTGTCGCGCTGATCGTAGTCGCGGCGGGTGACCACGGCGTTGCCGACCAGCTGTGCGCCACGATCGAGCTCACTCTTGGTGAAGACCACGCGTGCCTTCGCGGCCTCGAGCTGCGCGGCTGCCTTGTCGACTTCGGCCTCATAAGGAGCGGGATCTATCTTGAACAGGACGTCACCGGCCTTCACCAGCGCGCCTTCGGTGAAGTTGGTGGACAGGATCGCGCCAGCGACGCGCGGGCGAAGCTCGACGCGTTGGATGGCCTCGAGCCGGCCGGAGAAATCGTCCCACAGCACCGTCTGCTTTGGTTCGATCAGCGCGACGGTTACGGGGACGGCCTGCTCGGCTGCCGCGCCAGTTGCGGTCGCCTGGGCTGCATGGAAGTAGTGCCCGGTCGCGATCGAGCCGGCCGCGGCGAGGGCGCCAATGATGGCGACGCCGCCAAGCAGGCGGCGGAAACGGCCGGCGGGGGAAGTTTCTTGGGAGGGGTGCATTTGCGCGCTCCAGATATGTAGTGTTCACTACAGATGTGGAGCTGGATACCGCAGCGCAAGATACTTATGTACCATTCACTAAGAAAATTGTAGCCGCATACCGCAAGAAATGGAAGAGCCCGGAAATATAAAGCTAGAACAAATAGATAGGATTCGACGTTAAGCCTGAGGCGGAACGTGAATCCGAGGAGACAGGCACATGGGCATTGGACGCCCCCGCGAATTCGACGCCGAGACGGCGTTGGACCGGGCGATGGAAGTGTTTTGGCGCCATGGCTATGAGGGCGCCACGATTGCCCAGCTCACCGAGGCGATGGGCATCAACCCGCCGAGCCTTTATGCGTGCTTCGGCAACAAGGAAGGCCTGCTCAAGGCTGCCCTCGACCGCTACACCAAGCTGCGCGGTGTGTGGATGGACGAAGTGGTGGCGGCGCCGACCGCCCGTGATGTCGCCGACCGCATGCTGATGGGCATCGCCGAAAAGCAGACCGACCCCGCCAATCCACCGGGCTGCCTGCTGGTGCAGGGCGGCATCGCCTGCGGCACCGGCTCCGAAAATGTCCCCTTCGAGCTCGCCGCGCGCCGCGCCCAGAACGAAGACCAGCTCCGCGACCGTTTTGTCCGCGCCAAGGCGGAAGGTGATCTCAAGGCAAGCGCCGATCCCGCCGCGCTCGCGCGCTACGTCTCGGCGGTCGCCGTCGGCATGGGCGTGATGGCATCGTCCGGCGCGGATCGTGAAGCGCTGCGGCAGGTGGCGAGCGTCGCCGTGCAGGCGGTCGAGGCGCAGTCGAGGCGGGCGTAAGACGCGCTCGGGGCGGACCTGCCCGCTGGACAAGTGACACCCATGTTCGCCCTGACATTTCTCGGAACCTCGGCCAGCGTCCCCTCCGCAGAGCGCAACCATCCGGCGTTGCTGCTGGAGGTCGCCGGCCAGCGGATGCTGATCGATTGCGGCGAGGGCACGCAGCGCCAGCTGTTGCGGAGCGGCGCCGGTTTTCGCCGGCTTGATCGCATCCTGCTGACGCATGGTCATCTCGATCACGTGTTGGGCATCCCCGGCCTGTTCTCGACATTGGGGCTGCGGCAGACTTCCGACGCGATGACCATCCATGGTGGTCCTGGCACGCTCGACATCGTCATCCGCATCCTTGCAGGCCTGTGGGGACCGGGAAGGGCGCCGATCTCGGTACAGTTCGCGCCGGTCTCCGAGGGGCAGGTGGTCGACACCGGGGACTTCACCATCGACTGTTTTCCGGTCCGCCACCGTGACACCGACAGTTTTGGATTCTCGTTTCGGAGTCCCGCGCGGCGCCATCTCTTGTCTGATCGCCTGTCCGCGCTTGGCGTGCCTGACGGACCCATGCGCGGCGAGCTGGCCGGGGGGCGCACCATTACCCTTGAAGGCGGCCGGACCATCAATCCGGAGGATGTGCTGGGTCCGCCGAGCGGTGGCAAGAAGCTGGTTGTGATCGGCGACACAGAGACGACGGACGGTCTCTCCAAACATGTCGCGGACTCCGATCTGCTGGTGATCGAGGCGACATTCCTGGATCGCGATGCCGCAACCGCGCGCGATTACGGCCATCTCACCGCGGCTGAGTCGGCCCGGTTCGCGGCCGCGAACAACGTCCGCCAACTCGTGCTGACGCATCTGTCGGGCCGCTACGAGGACGACGAGATCCTGGCTGAGGCGGCAAAGATATTCCCGCACGTCAGGATCGCCGCCGACTTCGATCGTATCGATGTTTAGGCAGCGCGTTGCACAGCCGTTAATCTTACCTGTCAAGGTTGACGCGACTTCATTCCCGCAGCCGTGCATCGGCGCGATATTTTCGCAACATCAGCAGTCAGCCCTGTATTGAGAGTACTATGTCTCGTTCCGTTGAATTGATCGTCCAAGGCTATGTGAAGCTGAACGATCGCGATGCGCTGGAAGACATTCTGGCGCATCGGCAGGACCTGTTGCGGCAGCTCGTGGTCGTGACAGGTGTAGACCCGCAGCAGGCCATCGCGCAGGTCAACGGGGAAATCACCATCATCGAGGCCGGGCTTGCGACGCTCGTTCCGGAATAGACGCAGCGTGCCGGCGGAAGGCGCGCTCAGCTCACTAGGCCGATTTGATCGCGAGCTCTTGCACCGTGCCTGTCAGCCGCATCAGCCTGGGCAGCGCGTGATCGCGAAAGGTCGGCGTGTCCATGCGCATCGCATCCACGGTGTCGCTCAGTCCCGCGATCACGGAGGGGCGGCGTCGCCAGCGTGCGCAGGCCGGCATCGGAGACCGCGTGGCCTCTCTTCTCGCCCCACATCGCCTCCGAAACGGAGCGGTGGAAGAAGATCTTCGAGGCCGCCAATAACGAGTTGGACCAGGCTGTGATCCATCCACGGCAGTGCTTGCCAGCGTGGGGACGAGCAGGTAGAAGGCTGCACGCCTGAGCCGTGATTTGCGCCGACCGCGCTTCCGGCCAAAGTCGGACAGATCAGTAAGATATTGAATTTGTTCGGCTATTCCGTTGGGGAATGGTGTAACGGTAGCACAACAGACTCTGACTCTGTTTGTCTTGGTTCGAATCCAGGTTCCCCAGCCAGTTTCAGGCGCTCTCCAGCGGCTACAGCCATTTCCGGGCGCCATCGCCCCTGCAGCGCATTTGACCAGCCATTCCTCGCGACGGTTTGCCTCATCCATCATCAGTCGGATCGGACCGCATCCGATCGTCCTTGTGACGTTCAACCCAAGGAGATCCCAATGCCCTATGTCGATGGTTTTGTGCTCGCCGTGCCGAAGGACAAGATCGAGGCCTACAAGGCGCTGGCACGAAAGGCGTGTTCGGTGTGGATGGAGCATGGCGCGCTCGATTATGTCGAGTGTATCGGCGACGACGTTCCCTATGGCCAGCTCACGTCTTTTCCCCGCGCGGTGATGGCCACGGAGGACGAGGTCGTGGTGTTCTCCTGGATCGTCTATCGCGACCGGCAGAGCCGCGACGCCGTCAATGCCAAGGTGATGGCTGATGCGAGGCTCAAAGGCTCAGACATGCCGTTCGACGGCAAGCGCATGATCTATGGCGGCTTCACGGCGCTGCTGCGCGCGGATGAGATCGTCCGCTGAGTGCACGCTTCGTCCGCCTGCGCGACTGGCTCACCTCCGAGTTGCTGCATCCAGCCCAATCGAGGAACGCTATGCTGACTGTCTATGGCGAAGGTCGTGGCTTTCGTGTTGTTTGGCTGCTGGAGGAGTTGGGATTGGCTTACCGGCTGCGCCCGATCGATCTGCTCGCCGTCGAGGAAGATCGCGATTTCCTTGCGATCAACCCCGCCGGATTCATTCCCGCGCTCCAGGATGGCGAGACGATCATGGTCGAATCCATCGCCATTCTCGAGTACCTGCTCGCCCGCTACGGCTCGTGTTCGCTTAGCGTCGCCCCTGATGATCCCGCCTTCGCCCCTTATTTGCAATTCCTCCATCTGGGCGAGGCCGGGCTCGCCGGGCCGATGAACGCCGTCTTGGTCGGCCGTCAATTCGCGCCTGAAGCCGAGCGAGAGGCCCGCGTGACCCGCTGGGCCGACGAGACCTTTCAGAGCCGGCTGGGTTTGGTGATCCGGCGCCTCGCGGATTGCCCCTATCTGGCCGGCGACCGGTTCACCGCTGCCGATATCTCGGTGAGCTATGCCCTGCTGCTCGGCCTGCGAACCGGCAACTACGTTCCCGGGCCTGCGGAGCGGGACTATCTTGTCCGCACGACGGCTCGCCCTGCCTATGCCCGAGCGATGGAGAACTGCCCGGCCACCAAGGTCTGGGCGGCGAGATCACCGGGACTGTAACACTCGCTTTATCGGGGCGGCCAAGCGCTTGGACCGAGCTCCGCCTGAAGCAGCAGCAGCAGGCAGCCCGAGAGCCGCGTCTCCATCTCTTTCGATCGGAGCGACAGCGGTCCGGGGTCGTTGAGGATCGCGTTCACCAGCGTGCCGAGCACGACCTGCAGGCCGAACGCGATCGCGCGGGTCTTGGCGGCCGTGCGGCCCTTGCCCATGGCCGGGAGCAGGAGAGGGGTGGCACGTTCGGTCGTGGTCTTGGCCAGCGCCTTGAACGGTGTCCATTTGTCCGGACGGGTGTCATCATGCTGGAGGGCGGCGCGGAGCACGCCTTCATGCTCGCGCATCCAGGCGATGATGCCGTCGACGACGATGCCGCAGAGCTTGTCGAGATCGGCGTCGGCGGAGGGGCGCCTGATCTCGCCGAGCCGCTGCTCGCCGTCGCGCGCGGCCAGGGCGATCAGCGCGTTGAAATAGGCCTCCTTGCTCTCGAAGCGGCTGTAGAAGGCGCCGACGGTGACATCGACTTCGGCGCAGAGCGCCTCGATCGAGAGCTCGCCAAGGCTTCGTGTCCGCAGCATGTCGGCGCCGGCCCGCAGCAGCGCCAGCGTCGTCTCGCGGCTGCGTTTCTGGCGTGACGGCGCCACGCCCGGCAGGTCGAAATCGCGAGAGCCGGGCTTCTCGGACGAGGGCCGCGTTCGTGCTTGCATCAGCGTAGAAACATAATCATAATTCGGATTATAATTTAGAATAAGGCGAGCCGCGGGTCAACCGTGACGGCCGGCATAGGGAGCAACAGATGAGCGCAGGCAGCGGCACGCCGTTCCGCGGGACCGTCGGCAGGACGGTTGCGGAGTCAAAACCCTGGTGGCCCGAGGCCGTGAAGCCGCCTGCGGGCGCGCCGAACATTCTCATCGTGCTGTTCGACGACGTCGGCTTCTCCGATTTCGGCTGCTATGGGTCTTCGATCAAAACGCCGACCATCGACCGGCTCGCCGCGGAAGGCTTGCGCTATTCCGGCTTCCACACCACCGCGATGTGCTCGACGACGCGCGCTGCATTGCTCACCGGGCGCAACCACCATTCGGTCGGTGTCGGGTGCCTTGCCAATTTCGATTCCGGCTACCCCGGCTATCGCGGCAAGATCGCTCGCGAGGCGGGGACGCTCGCCGAAATGCTGCGGGTCCACGGCTATCGCAACTACATGGTCGGCAAATGGCACGTCACGCCGCTGACCGAGAGCGGCGCCACCGGCCCGTTCGACGGCTGGCCTCTCGGCCGCGGCTTCGATCGCTTTTACGGCTTCCTCGACGCCGAGACCGACCAATATGCGCCCGAGCTTGTTTCCGACAACACGCATATCGATCCTCCGGGCACTTACGCCGATGGCTATCATCTGACCGAGGATCTGATCGATCAGGCCATCCGCTTCATCGGCGATCATCATGCCGATCGGCCCGATATTCCCTGGCTGACCTGGATCGCGCTGGGCGCCTGCCACGCGCCCCACCAGGCGCCGGCCGACATCATCCGACGCTACGATGCCCAATTCGCGCACGGCTGGGATGTCGAGCGTGAACGGCGGCTGGCGCGTCAGAAGGCGTTGGGGCTGGTGCCGCAGGAGACGCGAATGCCGGAGCGCAATGACGGCGTGAAGGCGTGGGACGATCATTCGGCCGACGAGCGGCGGGTATTCACCCGGTTGCAGGCGGCCTTTGCCGGCATGCTCGAACATTCCGACCGGCACCTTGCGCGTCTGGTCTCATTCCTCGAGACGGCTGGCATGCGCGACGACACCGTCATCATCGTGATGTCCGACAATGGTGCGAGCCAGGAGGGCGGACCGCTCGGCTTCGTCAACGCGATGGGGCCATTCAACTTCAAGCCGGAGCCGATCGCCGAGAAGCTCGCCCGCATCGACGACATCGGCGGGCCCGACACCCACAGCAATTTCCCGCATGGCTGGGCCATGGCCTCCAACACGCCGCTGCGCCGCTACAAGCAGAACACCCATGGCGGCGGCATTCGCGATCCCTTCGTCATCACCTGGCCGAAGCGCATTGCCGCCAAGGGCGAACTGCGCCACCAGTTCGTGCACGCCAGCGATCTGACGCCGACCCTGCTGGAATTGATCGGCATCGAGGCGCCCACCACGATCGCCGGGTGCCCGCAGATGCCGCTCGAAGGCGCGAGCTTTGCGCGCTCGATCACGGACGCGACCGCGCCCTCAAAGGCCTCGCCGCAATATTTCGAGATGTTCGGCCATCGCGGCCTCTGGCAGGGCGGCTGGAAGGCGGTTGCCTATCACCCGCCGGGCACGCCCTTCGACAACGACAAATGGGAGCTGTTCCATCTCGAGAAGGATTTCTCCGAGACCAACGATCTCGCGGCGAAAGAGCCGGAGCGGCTCGCGCAGATGATCGCGACATGGTGGGACGAGGCGGAGAAGCACAATGTGCTTCCGCTCGACGACCGCTTCGGGCCGCGCTTCGCCGAGAATGCGGCACGCTTCCACGGCGCTCGCCACCACTTCGTCTTTCACGCCGGCATGGGACACGTTCCGACCGACGTGGCGCCCGACGTTCGCAGCCGCAGCTACACGATCGAGGCGCATGTCGAGATCGACGACGCGGGTGCGAGCGGCGTGCTGATCTCGCATGGGGACGCGACGTCAGGCTACAGCCTTTACGTCAGGGACGGCCACCTCGTGCATGACCTCAACATCGGCGGCAGCCATCACATCGTGCGCTCCGACCGCAAGGTGCCACCGGACGTGCGGCGGCTCGGCGTTCACGTCGAGCGCCTGATCCGCAGGGAGCCGCCGGCCAAGGGCTCGCGCACCGGCGTCACCGAATACACGCTGCTGATCGACGGCGAGCCGGCCGGCTCGCTGCAGACCCAGCTCGGCTTCCACACCCTGATCTCGTGGTCCGGCCTCGATATCGGCCGCGACCGCGGCAGCCCGGTGTCGCATTACGAGGCGCCGTTCGAATTCGAGGGGCGACTGCTCCGCGTCACCGTCGCCATGCACAACGATCAGTCGCTCGACGGCGAGGCCGTCGGCAACGCCCAGATGGCGCGGCAGTAGGCGTGTGGCGCACCTACGGCTTAGGTGAAGGCGGCTGCAGTGGCGCGACCGCGGGAGGAGCGGTGTCATCCGTGATGCGTTCGTCCGTCGTGCGAATGCGTTTCACGTCCGGCATGGGCGAGGGCGGGCCGGCAGAGGGCGTCCGCGTAAAGTTGCCGTCGGTCTGGTCATTGCGAGGTACCCTCGCGTCATGGACCGTGGGCTCGGCGACAGGTGCAGTCGGTGGCTGCAACTGGGTCTGCGCGCTCGCGGCGGCGCTCATCATCCCAAATAGGATGACCAGGAGGCCGAGCCGATCCAGACCTGACTTCTCGCGTGTCATGCTTCACCGCCGATGTCTGGTCCCGCCGGCTGCAGAATAGACCGACGCGCGCGGCTCGGAAACCCGCTCGTGCAAGCCTTCGGCGTCTGCGGAGCTACTTGATCTTGTCGTAAGCTGCCGCGAAATCGCCGAGCGGCATCGGGATCGCGATCGTCTCCTTCGCCATATTCTGGAACGAGACCTTCAACTGCTTGCCCGAGCGCAAGGCAGCAAGCAGGTCCGGCGCGAGCGATGTCGAGGCGTAGCAGCCGCGGTTCTCGCAGGTCTGGATCTGGAGATCGACCGTCTTGCCCTCATCGACCTGGAGCTTTGCGCCGACCGGCAGGTTGAGGCCGAGCGGCAGCTGCAGCAATGCGATCGGCGTGCGGGTGTCGGGCGCGATGCGGATGTTGATCAGGACGACGGTCTGACCGGTTTTGGTCAGCACCGCGTTCTGCTCCATCGCGCATTCGAGCGGTGCGTCGCGGCTGACGCTGGTGCAGCGGACGATCCAGCCGGATTGCCCGGGAGCACCCTCGGCTTGTGGCTGGGTCGGTGCGGGCGTGGGCTGCGTGGCCGAAGGAGTCGCATTTTTCTTGGCGCCCTGCTGGGCAGAGGCGGCACCCGTCGACATCAGGACAGCGGCGGCGGCAAGAGCGACAAGTCTGGATTGCATGGGCATGGCGAAACCGCGTTGGCGTGAACCGAAATCTCGCTGTAGCGTCGCGGAAGCGGCGACGCAAGCTTACTCGGCGGCCTCCTTGACGGTGCGGTGCCCGGCTGTGTCGTGCCCTTCGTTCTCGGTCGAGCTGCCTTTGAACAGGTTCGAGAACTTGTCGAGATAGAGATAGACCACCGGCGTGGTGAACAGCGTGAGCGCCTGGCTGACGATCAGGCCGCCGACCATGGCGTAGCCCAGCGGCTGGCGGATCTCGGCGCCGGTGCCGTGGCCCAGCATCAGTGGCACGCCGCCGAGCAATGCCGCCATCGTCGTCATCATGATCGGGCGGAAGCGGAGCAGCGCAGCCTGACGGATCGATTCCTCCGGCGTCTTGTGCTCGTCGCGCTCGGCCGCGATGGCGAAGTCGACCATCATGATGCCGTTCTTCTTCACGATGCCGATCAAGAGGATGATGCCGATCAACGCGATCAGGCTGAAATCGAAACCGGCCGCCATCAGGATCGCGAGCGCGCCGACGCCGGCCGAGGGCAAGGTCGACAGAATCGTGATCGGATGGATGTAGCTCTCGTAGAGGATGCCGAGGATCAGATACACCACGACCAGCGCGGCGAGAATCAGGAGCGGCACGGTGCCGAGCGATTGCTGGAACGCCTGCGCGGTGCCCTGGAAGCTCGAGTTCAGCGTCGCCGGCGCGCCGAGATCAGCCATCGCCTTCTGCACCGCCTGCGTCGCTTGGCCGAGCGCGATGTCCGGGGCAAGGTTGAAGCTGATCGTGATCGCCGGAAACTGGCCCTGGTGGCTGATCGAGAGCGGACGGACCGGATCGGTGGTCCAGGTCGCAAACGTCGATAGCGGCACCTGATCGCCGGTCAGCGGCGATTTCAGATAGAGCTTGTTCAGCGAATCCAGGTTGCCTTGCATCTCCGGCAGGATTTCCAGGATCACCTTGTAGGTGTTGAGCTGAGTAAAATACTGCGTCACCTGCCGCTGGCCGAAGGCATCGTAGAGCGTGTCGTCGATCAGCTGCGGCTGGATGCCGTAGCGCGAGGCGGTGTCGCGGTTGATCTTGAGCTGGACCGTAGTGCCCTGGGTCTGCTGGTCGGTCGCGACGTCACGCAGCTCCGGCAGCGTCTGCATCTTGGCGAGAATCTTCGGCGCCCATTCATTGAGCTCGGAGAGATCGGCATCCTGCAGCGTGAATTCGAACTGCGTGCGGGTGGGCCGGCCGCCGAGCCGGACGTCCTGGGCCGCCTGCATGTAAAGCCGGGCGCCGGGCACCTTCTCGAGTTGAGGACGGAGGCGTCCAATGACCTGCTGCGCCGAAGCGTCGCGGTCATTGCGGGGCTTCAACGTGATGAACAGATTGCCGTTGTTGCCGGCCCTTCCGCTGCCGCCGATGGCCATGGCGACGCTCGCAACGGCGGGATCTGCCTGTATGATCTTGGCCAGCGCCTCCTGCCGTTCCTTCATGGCCGCGAAGGAAATGTCCTGCGAAGCTTCCGAGGTCGCAGTGATCAGGCCGTTGTCCTGCTGCGGGAAGAAGCCTTTGGGGATCAAGACGAAGAGGTAGACCGACAGCGCAAGGGTCGCGAAGAAGATGAGGAGCGTCGTGCGCTTCCAGCTCAGGGCGATGTCGAGGATGTGCTCATAGCCGCGCAGCATCGCGTCAAAGGCGCGCTCGCTCCACTGATAGAAGCGGCCGTGCTGGACCTCTCCGTGGGCGCGCAGGAATCGCGACGCCATCATCGGAGTCAGCGTCAGCGAGACGATCATCGAGACGAAGATGGTCATCGCCAGCACGACGGCGAACTCGCGGAACAGACGGCCGATGATGCCGCCCATCAGCAGCAGCGGGATCAGCACGGCGACCAGCGAGATACTGATCGAAACGATGGTGAAACCGATTTCCTTGGCGCCTCTGAAGGCGGCGGCCATCGGCGCTTCACCTTCCTCGACGTAGCGGGAGATGTTCTCGAGCATGACGATGGCGTCGTCGACCACGAAGCCGACCGCGATCGTCAGCGCCATCAGGGAGAGGTTATCCAGGGTGTAGCCGAACACCCACATCAGCGAGCAGGCGCCGAGCAGCGCCAGGGGCACCGTGATCGTCGGAATGACCGTCGCCCAGAAGCTGCGCAGGAAGATGAAGATGACCATGACCACCAGGAAGATGGTCAGGAGCAGCGTGAACTGGACGTCCTCGACCGCGGCCCGAATGGTCTGGGTTCGGTCGCTCATCAGCTCGATCTTGATCGCCGGCGGGATCGCCGCCACGAGGCGGGGCAGGGTCGCCTTGATCTTGTCGACGGTTTCGATGACGTTCGCGCCGGGTTGCTTGAACACCACCAGGAAGACGCCGCGTTTGCCATTCGCCCAGGCCGCCTGTTTGGCGTCCTCGGGGCCTGTGACGGCCTGGCCGACGTCGCGGATGCGCAGCGGACCGCCGTTGCGATAGGCGATGATGACGTCGTTCCAGTCCTTTGACTGCGTGAGCTGGTCGTTGGCGTAGATCGTATAAGCGCGCTTCTCGCCGTCGATGTTGCCCTTGGGGCTATCGACCGTCGTGATCCCGATCTGGCTCCGCACGTCCTCCAGTGACAAGCCCTTGGCGACGAGCTTGGCCGGATCGATCTGGACGCGGATGGCCGGCTTCTGCTGACCGCCAATGATGACCTGTGCGACGCCGGAGATCTGACTGATCTGCTGGGCAAGCTGCGCGTCGACCGCGTCGCTGACGCTGGTCAGCGGCAGCGTGTCTGAGGTGGCGGATAGAAGCAGGATCGGAGAGTCCGCCGGATTGACCTTGCGATAGGTCGGCGGCGAGGGCAGGTTTTTCGGCAACTGGCCGCTGGCGGCGTTGATCGCGCCCTGCACGTCGTTCGCTGCGCCGTCGATGCTGCGGTTGAGGTCGAACTGGATGGTGACCGACGCGGTGCCGAGATAGCTCGTCGAGGTCATCTGCGCGATGCCGGGGATCTGCGCAAATTGCCGCTCCAGCGGCTGCGCCACCGACGAAGCCATGGTCTCCGGGCTGCCGCCGGGCAGATTGGCCGTGACTTGGATGGTCGGGAAGTCCACCTGCGGCAGCGGCGCGACCGGCAGCAGGGGATAGGCGACCAGGCCGACAAACAGAATGCCGGCCATCAGCAGCGATGTGCCGATGGGATAACGGATGAAAGGTGCCGAAATCCCGCCTTCGGTCATTCCTGCTGAACCTTGTTCTTCTGGGCCGGATCCGAACTCGCGACGGTCGTTGAAACGAGACTGCCGGGCTGTACCTTGTACTGGCCGCCGGTGATGACTTGCTGGCCGGGGCTCAATCCTTCGTCGACAACCGAACGGCCGTCGATGGAGTAGCTGACCTTGATCTTCCGAACCTCAGCCTTGTTGTCCTGACTGACGGTATAAGCGTAGAGGCCGTCGGTCGAATGCTGGACCGCATCGTCGGGAACGATAGTCGCGTCCCTCAACGTCCGGACCAGAAGGCGCGTCGACACCGATTGTCCGGGCCAAAGCGTATGCTCCCGGTTATCGAACACCGCCTTGAGCCGGATCGTTCCGCTGGTCGTATCGACCTGATTGTTGATGACGGCGAGCTTGCCTTCGGCCAGCGTCTTCTTGCCGTCGGTGGTGAACGCGATCACCTTGAGCTCGCCCGACTTCTGACCCTCGCTGATATAAGGCAACTGATCCTCGGGCGCGGTGAAGATCACCGTGATCGGCTCGACCTGCGCAATCGTGACGATACCGGTTTGGTTCGACGCATTGACGATGTTGCCGATGTCGACCTGACGCAGGCCGGCGACACCCGTGATCGGCGATTTGACTTGGGTGTAGTCCAGCTGGGTCTGGGCGTTGGCGATCGCGGCTTCGTCGGCGGCGATTTGCGCGGTGAGCTGGGCAACGGTGGAGCGCTGCGTGTCGGTCTGCTGACGCGTCGCGAATTCACCAAGCTTGGTGTAGCGCTGAAGATCGAGATTGGCGTTGGCGAGATTGGCCTCGTCCTGCGCCTTCTTCGCCTTGGCTTGATCAAGCGCGGCCTGGAACGGCCGCGGATCGATCTCGACCAGGAGATCGCCCTGCTTGACCATTTGGCCTTCGGTGAAGGCAATCTTGTCGATCTGGCCGTCCACCCGGGTTCGGACTTGTACGGTGTTGAAGCCCTGCACCGTGCCGAGGCCGGTCAGGTAGACCGGAAAATCCGCCTTCTGGACCGGCGAGATGCTGACGGGCACCGCGGCAACGCGCGGTGCACCCTTCTGTGCGGCTTGAGCTTTTGCGGCCTCGAACGCCTGGAATCGCTGCCAGCCGTAATAGCCGCCACCGGCCACGGCTGCGATGATGACAATCCAGAGGACCGGCCGTGACTTTTTCATATGCGAGCGTATCGGCTTGTATGCCCAAAACAACGAATTGTGGGGCTACCAAAGGGTTCCAGCATGGCTTGTATAATACACGCCAAGTTCCAGTGTAAACAGCACTATCCGTTGAGAATCCTAAACAATTGGAAAGCTTTGCACCCCGTAGGCATGCGGGTGACGCGGCGGTGTGCAGTACTGCATTTTGCTGGTCTGAGCGAGGAGCGTGCAAAAGATGGGCAACGCTCGCGGGCGACGTGGGTGAGGCCGCGCGCGAACGAGCGGCTCGGCACCCGAAGTGGGCAGATTCACCGTCGCCAGAACGGTTCTAAACCGCCCGGGCGGCGTTTCGGTTGTCAACAAAATCAGCCTCCTCCATATCAGCGCCGCCACATCAGGAGTGCAGAATGGACGAGTTGAACGGCAAGCTGATCGCGTGTCAGATTCTGATCACGGGATTGATCGCGCGCGTCGCCAATGAGCAACGCGATCCCTTGCGCTTCCTCACCGACTTTCGCGACGAGATCAAAGCCGTCGTTGGCGGCGTCAACATCGCCGGTATGGACAACACCGATCGCGTGCGCGCGACCGCGCAGCGCACCGTCGATGAATTGTTCTCGCTGATGAAGCCGCCGAGCAGCGATTGAGCTGTCCGAGATGACGCGCGAGCGCAAGCGCTGTTGTGTCTGACTGCATCAATGTGTCGCGGAGCATTTCGGCAATTTCAGATTCGAAATCTTAGAATCGATTTGATCTAGATGGATTCAAGCGAGCTTGCGGGCCTCCTCGCATTGACCGGATTTTTCACGCTCGATAGCACCGCCTCATCGTTCGTCGCGCATGTTGCGCATCGGCGAATTTGGAATGGGGAGTGTCGGAATGGGGCTGGCGGTGGCTCCGCGGTCGTTGCGTACGATCGCGGCAAGGAATTCATTTGACGACAAGTTCGACGGCAATTCCGGAAAGACGGTATCAGCCGTTGCCGGCCTGATCGCGGTGGCGTCGCTGTCGAGCGGTGCGCAGGCGCAGCAGTCGGCCCTGCCACCGGTGAATATCGATGCGCCGGTCGAGCGCCCGCGTCCATCTGCCTCGAAGCCGACACCGGAGCAGGTCCGCGCACGCAACGCGCTTCGCCGCGTTGCGCAGCGCCAGCAGGCGCAGCAGCAGGCCGCCGCCGCGCCGGCTCCGGCCGGCGCGGTCGACCGCAATCCCTATGCCGATCCGGCCGCGCCCTACAAAGTCGATCACGTCCAGGCCTCCGGCAAGTTTCCCGAACCGATGCTGAACACGCCGAAGACGATCACGGTGCTCAGCAAGGAAGTGCTCGAGGACAAGAACGCGACGACGCTGAAGGAGATCGGGCGCTCGACCGCCGGCGTGACGCTGGGATCGGGCGAGGGCGGCAACGCCTTCGGCGACCGCTTCTTCATTCGCGGCTTCGATGCGCGCAACGACGTCTTCATCGACGGCATCCGCGATCCCGCCGTGTCGATACGTGAGAATTTCTTCACAGAGCAGATCGAGATCCTGCGCGGGCCGGCATCATCCTATGCCGGACGCGGCACCGCCGGGGGCGCCATCAACATCGTCACCAAGCAGGCCGGCGACGTCAACTTCAAGCGAATGGACACCGAGTTCGGCACCGACAGGACCAAGCGCGTGACGCTCGACGTCAACCAGGTCATCGATCCCACGTTCTCGGTGCGCACCGGCGGCCTGTTTCAGGACGCCAATGTCGCCGGCCGCAACTACGTCACCGACGATCGCTGGGGCACGTTCCTGTCGACCAAGTATACCCCGACCAACGACATCAAGATCACGACCAACTACGTCCACACCGATCTCAGCGGCCTGCCGGATTTTGGCGTGCCCTATTACAAGCAGGGCAATGTGCCGGTGACGTCGGCCGGCATTCCGCGTGGAACCTGGTACGGCTTCCTCAACCGCGATTTCCAGACCGCGCGGCAGGATTTCGGCACGGCCACGGCGGAATACAAGGTCAACGAGGCCATCACGTTGAGCAGCAAGGTGCGTGGTGAGCATTCGCTCCTCAACTATATCGGTACGCTGCCGCAGAACCCGGTAACGACCAGCCTCAATCCGCTGCTCTGGACTACGACCGCGAGCGCGCAGAGCCGCTACCAGACCGTGGACGTGTGGGCCAACCAGAACGAGGCCACGTTCAAGCTGGACACGGGCGGGGTCAAGCACACCGCGGTGTTCGGCGTCGAGTACACCAACGAGAACGTTTCGATCGACCGCTACTCCGGCCTGACTTCGGAGCTGGCCGGCTCGCCCTTCACGAGCAGTGGAGCGGTCTCTGGCGTCAATCTCTACTCGCCCCAGTATACCTATCTTGGTGGCTTCGGCACGCCGTCACTGACGGGCAATCCGACCCGCTATGGCGTCAACACCAGCAGCGTCTACGTCATGGACACCGCGAACTGGCAGGACACCATCATCCTGAACGGTGGCGTCCGTTACGACGGCTACAACATGAGCTCGTCGACCAACTCCGCGTATCTGAAAATGAATTCGGATCTGGTCAACTACAATGTCGGGCTGGTCTACAAGCCGATCTCGATCGGCAGCCTCTACGCGGCCTATGCTACCTCGGCCAATCCGTTTGGCTCGGAGCTCGACGCGACCGGCACCGATTACGGCGGCGTACCCGCCAACACGGCGGTCCTGCTCGGACCGGAGCGCAACAAGGCGGTTGAACTCGGTACCAAATGGGAGCTGGCGGATCGCCACCTCCTGGTCAGCGGTGCGCTGTTCCAGACTACCAAGGACAACGCGCGCGAGACGGTAAACAACGTGCTGACTTCGGGCGCGGCCTACAGAATCCAGGGAATCGATATCGAGGCGGAGGGCAAGATCACCGATCGTTGGAGCATCTTCGGCGGCCTGGTGCTGATGCAGTCAAAGGTCACACAGAGCGGCGTCGCCTCCAATATCGGTCTGCAGCTTGCCAACGTCGTCCACCAGTCATTCAGCATGTTGACCAAGTACAAGTTCGACGGCGATTGGGAAGTCGGTGGGCAGGCGGTGTACCGCTCCAAGGTCTACGGCGGCACGTTCGCGGCCAACACCGGCAACGAGCTGCCGAGCTACTGGCGCTTCGATGCGTTCGTCGAAAAGAAGATCGACAAGAACTGGACCATGAAGTTCTACGCGCAGAACCTCACCAACAAGCTCTACTACGACACGCTCTATCGTAGCGCCGTGCCGTTCGTTGCGGTCGCGCCGGGGCGGGCCTTCTATCTGACCACCACGGCCAAGTTCTGATTGGGTCGATTCAAAACGGGATGCCTGCCATGGCAGGCGTCCCATCTGCAAGGACCGCTCACGATGCGCGGACAGAATGCATCGCAAGGACCAAATAAGGCCCCAGATTAGAACGCTTATAAACTCGAGTTTAGAAGCGTTTCAAATTCGTACTTAGAATCGTTTTGATCTGGACCGATTCAAGATTGCAGATGCCGTGACTGCGTTGACCCTCTTTGCCGCGCTCGATACGACCAATGCGTCGCAATGTCACAATGCGACACATTGCAGAAACGGAATGGGGCGTAGGATGGGTATGGCGAGGGCTCCGCGGTCGTTGCGTTCGACCGCGGCACGGACTTCAGTCGGTGGCAGTTTCGATGCCGCAACGGGCAAGACTGTTTCCACAGTTGCGGGCTTGATCGCGGTCGCGTCCGTTTCGAGCGGAGCACAGGCCCAGCAAACGAATCTGCCCGCCGTGAACGTCGACGCGCCGAAAGAGCGGCTGCGCTCCGCTGCTGCGAAACCGACGCCCGATCAGGTCCGCGCCCGCAATGCGCTGCGTCGGGCCGCGCAGCAACGTCAGCAGGCCGCGCAGACGCCGGTGGAGCCTGCCAGCGCGCCCGCGGCCGATCGCAATCCCTATGCGGACCCGGCCGCGCCCTACAAGGTCGATCACGTCCAGGCCGGCGGCAAATTCCCTGAGAAGCTGGTCGACACGCCGAAGTCGATCACGGTGCTCAGCAAGGAAGTGCTTGAGGACAAGAACGCCACCACGCTGAAGCAGGCGATCCTGAGCACGGCCGGCGTGACGCTCGGCACGGGCGAGGGGGGCAACGCCTTCGGCGACCGCTTCTTCATCCGCGGTTTCGACGCCCGCAACGACGTCTTCATCGACGGGGTGCGCGATTCCGGCGTCAGCGTGCGCGAGAACTTCTTCACCGAGCAGGTGGAGATCCTGCGCGGTCCCGCATCATCTTTCGCGGGCCGCGGCACGGCCGGTGGTGCCATCAATATTGTCACCAAGCAGGCAGCGACGGAGAAGAGCTTCTACAACATGGACACGACGTTTGGCACCGACCAGACCAAGCGTGTCACGCTCGATGTCAACCAGGTGATCAATCCTTCGCTCGCCGTTCGGGCCGGCGGTCTGTTCCAGGATGCCGATGTCGCAGGGCGAGCCCGGGTCAAGGACAATCGCGATGGCGCGTTCGTCGCCACGACCTGGAAGCCGACCGATGCGATCAAGATCACGGGGAATTATATCCACACCGAGTTGACGGGTATTCCCGATTTCGGCGTGCCGTATTATCGGCCAAGCACGTCGTCGACGTCAGGCGGTCCTTTCCCGGACTTCGGCGTCAACCGAACCAACTTCTACGGCTTCGTCAATCGCGACTTCTACAGGACCGGACAGGACATCGGCACGATCAATGCAGAGGTTCAGGTCACGCCTGATCTGCTGCTCACCAACAAGATCAGGGAATCACACTCGACGCAGAACTACATCGGCACACTGCCGGAATCGCCGACGCTGGCCGCTGGCGCTCCGTTCACTGCTTATACGGTGAACGCAAACCCGCAGAGCCGCTATCAGGCCACCGATGTGTTCGCCAATCAGACGGAGGCGACCTACAAGTTCGATGATTATGCCGGCTTCAAGCACACGCTGCTTGCTGGTATTGAATACGACAACGAGCGATCGTCGATCGACAGCTATACAGGACTTGGCTCGGAGATCACGACAGGGACAACGCCTTTCACCGGATCTGGATCGACGTCCGGCGTCAGCGTCTTTTATCCGCAAGCCACCGACAATCCTTTCCCGATTCCGGCAGGTCTGACCGGTAGGCCGACGAGGATCGGAATTGAGACCGTCAGTGGCTATGTGATGGACAGCGCGAACTATCGCGACGTCCTCATCCTCAATGGCGGATTCCGCTACGACGATTACAGCGTCAAGACGTCGGCTTACACGGCGGCTGGCGCCTTCGGCCAGCAGTCTGCGGAATTTCTGGTTCCGGATTACAACCTCGGCCTGACGTTGAAGCCGCTGCCCAACGGCAGCGTTTATGTCGCCTACGCGACCTCGGCGAACCCGGTTGGCTCGGAGTTCGATGGCACG
Source organism: Bradyrhizobium guangdongense (assembly GCF_004114975.1). Taxonomy (NCBI): domain Bacteria; kingdom Pseudomonadati; phylum Pseudomonadota; class Alphaproteobacteria; order Hyphomicrobiales; family Nitrobacteraceae; genus Bradyrhizobium; species Bradyrhizobium guangdongense. The sequence continues at coordinate 4,942,114 of NZ_CP030051.1, read as the reverse complement.
AGCACGGCCTACGGCGGCATCAACCCGAATCTTGCGGGCGGCAACAACCAGATATTCGGTCCCGAGAAGAACAAGGCAATCGAACTCGGCACCAAGTGGGAGTTGTTCGATCGTCACCTGCTCCTGACCGCAGCACTGTTCCAGACGACGAAGGAAAACGCGCGTGAGGCGCAGAACGTCGGCAGTACGGCTGCGGCTGCCGCGCTTGGCTGCACCTATGCTCCCGTGGCGCCGGCAACGACCGTCTCTTGTATTACTGCTGGCGCAGCCTACCGCGTCCGTGGCATCGATCTCGGCATCGGCGGCAAGATCACGGACAAGTGGAGCGTTTTCGGCGGCCTCGTCCTGATGCAGTCGGAGGTGACGAAGTCGCTGGCGCCGCCGGCCAACAGCACGCTCTACGCGTCCAACGTGGGCCGGCCTCTGGCGAATATCGCGCACCAGTCCTTTAGCCTGCTTTCGAAATACCAGCTCAACGACACGTGGGAGCTGGGCGGGCAGGCGGTATACCGTTCGAAGATCTACGGCGGCACTTTGCTCGCGGCCAACCAGGGCACGTCGATTCCGAGCTATTGGCGGTTCGATGCATTCGCGGAAGCCAAGATCAACAAGAACTGGCAGTTGAAGCTGTTCGTCAACAACATCTTCGACAAGCGCTACTACGACGCGCTGTACCAGAGCGCGGCCCCCTTCGTGCTGGAAGCACCAGGTCGTGCCGCCTATCTGGTTCTGTCCGCGCGCTACTGAAGGAGACGTGACGAGGTGCCATGCTGACATGCATAGAAGGCGTCCTGAGCAAGGATGATGTGGCGGAATTCCGCCGCATCATGGACGTCACCGAATGGGAAGACGGCCGTTCCACCGCAGGCGCGCAGTCGGCAATGGTCAAGCGCAACGAGCAGTTGCCGCCGGACAGCGAGGTCGCGCGCAAGCTCGGCAACCGCATCATCTCGGCGCTGACGGCGAACCCGCGATTTCTGGCGGCGGCGATTCCGCTTCAGATCTTCCCGCCGCTGTTCAACCGATATGCCGCAAGCGCCGGGCATCATTTCGGCCTCCATGTCGACAACGCGATCCGAGGCGACCGGCTGACCGGCCTTCGCATCCGCACCGACCTGTCGGTCACGCTGTTCCTCAGTGAGCCCGAGGATTACGACGGTGGCGAACTTGTGATCGAGGACACCTACGGCTCGCACGAAGTCAAGTTGCCAGCCGGGGACTGCGTGCTCTATCCCTCGACCAGCCTGCATCTGGTCACCCCTGTGACGAGGGGGGCGCGGGTTGCTTCTTTCTTCTGGCTCCAGAGCATGATACGTGACGATCAAGCCCGCAGCATGATCTTCGACCTCGACACCGCCATTCAGGCACTGGCGGCACGTCTCGGGCGTGACGATCCCGAAACGGTCAAATTGACGGGTATCTATCACAACCTTATTCGCACCTGGGCCGAAGTATGAAGATGACATCTTTCCAAGCAAGCCTCGCTGCCGCCCTGCTGCTCACGGCCACTTGGCTCGCGGGTCCCGTTTCGGCTCAGACACAAACCCAGCCGCCGCCGGCTCGGCCTGTTGCGGCACCGGCGCCCGTGCCGGCTCAGCCGGCCCCCGCCGTCGCCACCCAGCCGGGCGCGATGACCGCACCTGCGCCGGCGACTGCGGCCCCTGCGGCGGCCGTCCCCGTGGCTGCGACGCCCAGCAAACCCGCGACCGATGCTGCCGTGGCCCCGGTAGTCGAGGCGGGCAGCACTGCCCCGAAGGCCGGCATTGCACCAGCCATGAAGGAATTGTCGCCCTGGGTGATGTTCATGTCGGCGGACATCATCGTAAAGGCGGTGATGATCGGGCTTGCCTTCGCCTCGCTCGTGACCTGGACGGTCTTCATTGCGAAATCGATCGAGCTGTCGTTGGCGTCCGCCAGGCTTCGCTCGGCCTTGAAGAAGATCGCGGAGGTCCGCTCGCTCTCGGAAGCCCAGATGGCGCTCGGCACCAAGGAGGGCATCCTGCCGTCCTTCCTGACCGCAGCGCTGCGCGAGGCGCGGATGTCGGCTGGCCTCTCCAGCGACAGCGGTATCAAGGAGCGCGCGGCGTCCAGCTTCGCCGAGATCGTGCGTGCCGAGCAGCGCCGCATCCGCATCGGCATGGGCTTCCTCGCGACCATCGGCTCGACTTCGCCCTTCGTCGGCCTGTTCGGTACCGTGTGGGGCATCATGAACAGTTTTATCGGCATCTCGAAGTCGCAGACGACGAATCTTGCCGTGGTCGCGCCCGGCATCGCCGAGGCGCTGCTCGCCACCGCGATCGGCCTCGTCGCCGCGATCCCGGCCGTCATCATCTACAATCACTTCTCGCGCGTGACGAAGGGCTATCTCGAGCTCGTCAGCCGCGCTTCGGGCGCCGCGGCGCGATTGTTGTCGCGCGATCTCGATCGCAGCCATGGCAGCGCGCATTCGCGCGCGGCGGAGTAGGCCATGGCCGTCTCGCTCACAGACAATGATGACGATGACGATTTCTCGGAAACGCATGACATCAACGTCACGCCGTTCATCGACGTCATCCTGGTGCTGCTGATCATCTTCATGGTCGCAGCACCATTGTCGACGGTCGATCTTCCGATCGATTTGCCGACGTCGAGCGCGATGCCGCAGAAGAAGCCGGACAAGCCGACCTATGTCAGCATCAAGCCCGACTTGACGCTGGCAATCGGCGAAAACGCGGTGAAGCGGACCGACCTTGTCAGCTCGCTCGATGCCGTCGCCGACATGAGCAAGGACAAATACGTGTTCCTGCGCGCCGACAAGGCGGTCCCTTACGGCGAGTTGATGGGCGTGATGGAAATTCTGCGCGCAGGCGGCTATTCTCATATCAAGCTGGTGGCGCTCGAAGCACCTCCTGCGGCGGCTGGCCCGGCGCAAGGAGCGGTCCAACCCTGACGGCAGCGCGATGACCGACCCTGTAATCGACGCGAAACCATCCCGGCGGCTCTGGATTTTGGCCGCTATTGCCGCAATCGGCCTGCATCTCGGCGGGGCTGCGCTGGCGCTCGCCAACCTGCGTGCCGATGACGGAGACGATGGCCTCGGCGCCAACGGGGCCGAATACGCCGTGGAAATGACCTCGCCAAAGCTGCCTGAAACGGATCTGCCGCCCGGGCCGGACAGCGAAGCCTCGCAGTACCAGCCGCAGCAGATGCAGCAGCAGGCTGAGGTGAAAGAGACCGACCTGCCGAAGGAAACACCTCAGGAAGCCGAGGACCCAGACCGCCTCGTCACCGAGAACGCCTCCAAGAAGCCGGTCGAGGACACCACGAAGGTGGCCAAGGTCGAAACCCAGGCTGTCGAGGAAATGCCGAACGCGCAGGAATCGGCGCGGCAGGCCTTAGACGAGAACGCGCGCGAGGACGAGAAGGCCGCTGCGCCGCATCAGGGCATCGGCAAGGACGTCCGCAAGCTGACGGCTGAATGGGGCAAACGCATCAGCGCCTATTTCGAGCTGCACAAGCGCTATCCCAAGGACAGGAGCAAGACGACGACGGTCAAGCTCAGCTTGGTCCTCAACCGACGCGGCAATGTCGTTTCCGTCGATGTGGCGCAGACCTCGGGGGATCCGGCCTTCGACAATGAGGCGATCTCCATGGTGCGTCGCTCGGATCCGGTGCCGGTCCCGCCGGCCGAGCTGACAGACGATCAGTTCGCCTTCAGCCTGCCGGTGAATTTCAAGAAGCCGAAATAGTCACCCACCCGTCAGCGCCAGTAGAATTTGATCCCGACGTAGACGACCACCAGACAGGCGAAGATCAGCGCCACCGGCAGGGGACGCTTCTGGGTCCCACCAAACAGGGTTGCGCCGAACATGGCGGTCTTCTTCGGCTTCGGCGCCGGGCGGCGGAAGGCGGTAACATTATCCGTCTTCGGTTCGGCCGGCCGGCTGCGGACGTCGGGCGGGTTCCCGGCGCCGCCCATCTCCAGATAGTAGGATTTGTAGACCTCGGCGATGGAGGCCTCGGAGGCCTCGTCCTCGCTCATCCGCTCCAGCAGCTTTTTGTAGCCGTCGAGGAAGCCTTGGGCATCCGGAGGCAGCGCCGACAAACCATTCAGCTTGGCCATCATCTTCCAGGTGGCGAAATCGGCGCGAGCACGGGTGTCGGCGCGTCGCGCGATCAGCATATCGGCAGCTTTGACCAAGTTGGCCTCTAGCCCTTCGGCTTTGTCTTCAAGTGCAGGATCTCAAAGTAGCGGATGTCGGGACTGTACCTTCAACTACGCATTGCCGGTTACCAAGAGAACAGCTTGAATCACATAACCGGTCAACGTCCGCAGTATTGCTGAAATAACATCAAGATTTAGACCGAACTGGGAACCCGCCAGCGGTAGCAGGATCAGAAGGCCGATCAGGATCATCATGCCGAACGGCTCGAGCCGCGCCAGGGGCAAGGCGAGAGGCCGCGGCAACAGCCCGACCGCGACCCGCCCGCCGTCAAGCGGCGGAATCGGCATCATGTTGAAGACAGCCAGCACGGCATTGATCAGCAGCGCATTCTTGAGATTGTCAAAGATCCATTGCGCCGAACCGGCGGGCGCCCATGGCAAGGCGTGGAGGGCGAGCCCCGCGACCAGCGCCAGCATGATATTGGTAACTGGACCCGCGAGGGCAACCCAGACCATGTCCAGCTTCGGATGATTGAGGTTGCGGAAATTCACCGGCACCGGCTTGGCGTAGCCGAACAGGAACGGCGAATGCGCAAACAGCAGCATCGCCGGCAGGATCAGGGTGCCGAACGGATCGATGTGCCTGATGGGGTTGAAGCTGACGCGGCCGAGCTGCCAGGCGGTGTTGTCGCCGAGCCGGTGCGCGACGAAGCCATGTGCGGCCTCATGGAAAGTGATGGCGAGCACCAGCGGCAGCACCCAGACCGAAAGATCGTAGAAGGAAATGTTCACGTCGTGTCCGTCCCGATTCGCCTGTCGCCTTGCAGACGACCCGGCCAATCCGGCGGTGCAGCAACGCTTCAGGTCAACATAGGGTGGCCGGTTCCGAAATGCCACGCTGCAAATGATCGGCGAGCAGCGCGGCCGGCCGCGACAGATCGCGCGCGCGGTGGAGGCGAATGTCCGCTCCCGGTAGTGGCGGGAGGCCGTCGCGATCCGACAGGAGGCGGAGCCGGCCAGGCAAGGTGCCGGCTTTGACCACCGTGACTGCAAGCCCCTGCGCCGCGATCGCCTCCACCGCAGCAAGCGTCCGGCTGACAAAAGCGAGGCGCCAGGGCCGGCGCGCGGCATCGAGGGCGCCTGCGGCCCATTGTCGAAACAGGCATCCCGGCGGATAGAGTGCGACAGGCAAAGTATCCTGCGACCCGGCCGTATATGACTTCGCCGCCGCCCAGACGGCCTGCTCATGCCGCAGCAGTTCGCCGTCGCCGTGTCCTTCCGGGTGCATGGCGATGACGAGATCATAGGCCTCGCCGAGTTGGGCCGGCATGGTTGCCGTCAGGCCGGTCTCGATCTCGACTTGGACCTCCGGATGATCTTCGGCGAAGCTCGCCAGCAGTGGCGGAATGACGATCGTGCCGTAATCGTCCATCACACCGAGGCGGATGACGGTCTCCGGCTTGCGGGCGCGCAGCGCCCCGACCGCTTCCGCTTGAAGGGCGAGGATTCGCTGGGCATAGGTGCGCAGCTCATCGCCCGGGGCGGTCGGCACGACGCCGTCCCGATTGCGCTGAAACAGTCTTGTGCCGAGCCGCTCCTCCAGCCGCCTGACCTGCACGCTCACCGCCGACTGGGTCCGGTTCAACTGATTGGCCGCCCGCGTGAACGAGCGATGCTCGGCGACGGCGAGAAAAGCCTTGAGCAGATCGGGATCGAGATCGGGTGTGGTCATCACCAAACGTTATCCCAGCATGACGGAAATTCCATTCCCTGTTTCGGCACGGCCCGTATGCTGTTCGTCCGGGCGTTCGAGAGGAGGGATTGTGGGCGAGGTTCTTGGCGTTCTGGCCGCGGTGCTGTCGAGCGCGCTGGGCGGCACCTCGATCGGCGCCACGCGCTACCTCGTGACGAGCATCGATCCGCTGGCGATCGGCTCGTTCCGGTTCGGCATCGGCGTTCTTCTGCTGCTGCCGTTGGCGTTGCTGCGTGGTGACCGCTGGCCGGCGCGCGGCGACTGGGCTGCCGCGATCGGGCTCGGCATCCTCTTTTTCGCGCTGTTTCCGATCTTGTTCAACGCATCGCTGATCTTCACGACGGCGGCGCGCGGTGCGCTCGCGCTATCGACGCTGCCGCTCTTGACGCTGGTGATCGGCGCTGCGCTCGGCAGCGAAGCGCTGACCTGGCGCATGTCGATCGGTGTCGTGGTGGCCACATCAGGCGTTGCCGTCGCGTTGCGCACCGATCTCAGCTCGGCGCCATCGGGTGCCTGGCGCGGCGATCTCTTGATGATGGCGGCTGCGCTGTGCATGGCGCTGTATGGCATCTGGTCGAAGCCGCTGATCCGGCGCTCCGGCCCGATCGCCTTCACGACCATGAGCATGGCGGCGGGAGCTGTCTGCCTGATCCTGCTCTCATGTTTCCGCGGCAGCTTTGCGCCCGTCGCAGGCTTTGGCGCGCCGCAGTGGCTGGCCGCACTCTATCTGGGCGCCTTCGGTGCGGCGCTGACCTTCTATCTCTGGGCCTTCGCACTGGAGCGAACGACGCCGACGCGCGTGGCGATCTCGGTGACGGTCAATCCGATCACGGCATCGCTGGTCGGCGCCTGGCTGCTGCACGAACCGCTGCGCTGGAATCTGGTGGCCGGCATCGTCGCGGTGTTTGCCGGGATCTGGCTGGCCACGACCTCAGGACAGCACGTTCGGGCTGCCGGCATCTCGGCTTCGAGCCGGCCGTGACCTCACGCCGGAATCGTCGTCTCGTACTGCGTCAAGCCGTCGTCGAGCTTCACCCAGGTGAGCTTTTCCGAGACCCAGATGTGCTCTGTGGGCGCGAAGGCGTTGCGGTCGTCGAAGGTCGCGAGCGCCACGCCGGCCAGGGTGCCGTTGCGCCGCCAGGCAAACAGCCGCGTGCCGCAGGTCTTGCAGAACACGCGGTCGATATTTTCTGACGACGCGTAGCGGCCGGTGTCGCCCGTGATGGTCAGCGCCTTCTGGTCGAACTGGGCGCGGGCGAAGTAGGGCGAGCCCATCGCCTTCTGACAAATGCGGCAATGACAGATCCGCACGTTCAGCGGCTCGCCTTCCGCCTTGAACCGCACCGCGCCGCACAGGCATCCACCTTCCCGGATCATGGCTCAGGCCACTCGCCATTCGCCGACCTGGCGCGCCATGGTCCAGTTGAGTTGGTCCAGTTCACTATCCATGCTGGTATTCTGTCGTCTGGTGTTGGTGAAGGCTGACCAACAGAAACCTCCATGGGTTCGGACCGCAATGGTGCTGGTGCCGGGCAGACTGCCATTGTGCCACCAATTATCTGATCTGTTGATACAGAAACCCTTGGCATAGTCCGGGCTGTAGCTCGGTGCCGTGGTCATCGTCTGGATGGTATGCGGCCGTAGGATATTCGTCGGCCGCGCATAACCGTCGACATGCATCAGGAACTGCACGAGGTCAGTCGGCGTCGCAATCCAGCCGCCATGCGAATCCATCCGGCGGACGTCTATGCCGTAGGGGCTTTCGCCACGGCTGTAATAGGCGACTTCGCCGGGCTGGCGCTGCTCGCGGGTGTTGCCGGCGATCGTCATGTCGGTGACGCCACACCGGGCGAGCACCTCGCTGCGCACGTGCTCGTCATAGCGGCGTCCGGTCAGCTTCTCGATCACCCGGCCCAGGACGCAATAGCCGAAATTGGAATAGGCGTAGTGTTGGCCGGGCGGATGGTCGAGCGGCCGGTTGGCCAGCGTCCAACTGATCAGCTGCGCATGATCCATGTGCGGATGCGAGAACATGGGATCGCGGTTGTCGTTGGTCCAGCCTCCGCCCGTGTGCGTCAGGAGATGCTCGAGCGTGATCTGATCGATGCCGGGCGAGTACGGTGGCCCGCCGTAGTCGGTGCCGAGCAGCGCGCCGGGGCCGAACACGCGGTCTGTAAGCTTGACGCGGTTCTCCTCGATCAGCCGGAACAGCGTGACCGAGGTGATCATCTTGCTGATGCTGGCGATGCGAAACAGATGGTGCGGCGTCGCGGCCTCATTCTGCTCGAGATCGGCGAGGCCGTAGGCTGCCTGATGCACGATCGCCCCGGCATAACCGATCGCGACGGAAAGCCCCGGTACGTCGAACTTGCCCATGAAGGCCTGCGCGAGCCGGGCCATGGCCGCGCGCTCGGCCGGGGACGGCGGGCGGACGCTCGACGGATTGGGCGCGAGCTGAGCACGAGATGGTCGCGAAAGCAGCGGCAGCGCGCCCGCGCTCGCTGCGAGCTTCACGAAATTTCGTCGCCCGATCTGCATGGCCCCGCCCCTTGGGGCGGCCCATGCTTCAGTAGGTCGCCCGTCCCCCAGAAATATCAAACACGGCGCCCGTCGAGAAGGCACAATCTTGGGACGCGAGCCACGCCACCATCGCGGCGAGCTCTTCCACCAGCACGAACCGCGCCTTGGGAATCTTCGACAGCATGAAATCGATGTGCTGCTGTGTCATCTGATCGAAGATCGCGGTTCTTGCCGCTGCCGGGGTCACCGCATTGACGAGAATGTCGTGCGCGGCGAGCTCCTTGCCGAGCGATTTCGTCAGCGCGATCAGGCCGGCCTTGGAGGCCGAATAGTGCGCGGCGTTCGGATTGCCTTCCTTGCCGGCGATGGAGGCGATGTTCACGATGCGCCCGTATTTCTGCTTGAGCATCACAGGCACGATCGCCTTGCAGACGATGAAGGGGCCGTCCAGGTTGATGCGCAGCACCTTACGCCATTCCTCGAGATCGGTTTCCCAGACCGGCTTGTTGACGCCGGCGATGCCGGCATTGTTGACGAGGATGTCGATCTTGCCGAACGCGGCCAAGGTCGCATCGCGCGCCTGCTCGACGCCGGCGCTGTCGGTGACGTCGACCTTGAAGACCTTGGCGTTGTCGCCCATTTCCTTGACGGTCTTCTCGGCCAGCGCCGCGTCGAAATCCAAGATCGCCACCTTGGCGCCCGAGGCGACGAACCGCTCGGCGATGGCGCGGCCAAAGCCCTGCGCTCCGCCGGTGACGACGGCAACGCGGCCGTTGAGATCGATCTGGTTCATGCTGTGGCCTTTGGCGTCAGAGCATGTAGCCGCCGTCGACGACGAGGTCGACGCCGGTGGTGAAGGCACTCTCGTCGCTGCCGAGATAGACCGCCATGGCCGCGATCTCGTCCGCGGTGCCGAGCCGGCCCATCTTCTGGCGGGAGATGAACATCTCCTTGCCCTGCGGCCCCTGCGCGGCGGCGCGGTCGAGCATCGAGGGAGTCTCGACGGTGCCGGGGCAGATCGAGTTGCAGCGGATGCCCTTGGTGATGAAGTCGAGGGCGACGGCCCGGCTCAGCAGCGACACCGCAGCTTTCGAGGAGCTGTAGACGTAGCGGTTTGCCGGCGGCCGCAGCGCGGCACAGGACGAGATGTTGACGATGCTGCCGCCGCCGCCCGCGATCATGTCGGGCAGGAACGCCTTGATGGTCCGGTGCATCGACTTCACGTTGAGGTCGAACGAGAAATCAAAATCCTCCTCCGAGCATTCCAGGATGGTGCCGTGATGCACGAAGCCGGCCGCGTTGAGCAGGATGTCGATCTTGCCGATGCGCTTGGCAAAGGCATTGACGTCGGCGGTGTTGCGAACGTCGAGCTTTGCGACCTCGGCAATGCCCTCCTTGGTCAGCCCGGCGATGCCGGTCTCGTTGATGTCGGTCGCGATGACGGTCGCGCCTTCGCGCGCAAATGCGAGGGCGCAGGCGCGCCCGATGCCTGCCGCTGCAGCCGTGATGACGGCGCGCTTGCCCTTGAGGCGGTCTGCCATTTTCTTGTTCTCCTTTTGAATTGGTCATTCCGGGGCGCGCCTCTTGGCGCGAGCCCGGAATCCATTGTGCTGCGATGTCGGTGGCCTGATGGATTCCGGGCTCGCGACTGCGTCGCGCCCCGGAATGACGGTGCTAGTGATTGTCCCGCGGCACGCCGAACGCGGAAGCGACGTTCTGGTAGCGTGTGGCAAGCTCTATGCACCCGCCCGTCGACTGCTGGCCGACGGTGTTGCGATAGATCTCCTGCCAAGGCGTCTGGTTCGGCGGATGCTTGAAGCCGCCGGCGGCCTTGAGTTCGGCGTGGCGCTTCTTCAGCTCCTCGTCCGAGATCAGAATGTTGGCGCTGCCCTTGTTGAGGTCGATGCGCACCTTGTCGCCGGTCTTGAGGACCGCGAGCCCACCATTGGCGGCAGCTTCCGGCGAGGCGTTCAGGATCGACGGCGAGCCCGAGGTGCCGGACTGACGGCCGTCGCCGATGCACGGCAGGGACAGGATGCCGCGCTTGATCAGGGCGGCGGGCGGCTGCATGTTCACGACCTCGGCGCCGCCGGGATAGCCGATCGGCCCGGTGCCGCGGATGAACAGCACGCAATTCTCGTCGATGTCGAGCGAGGCATCGTCGATCCGCGCGTGATAGTCCTCCGGACCCTCGAATACGATGGCACGGCCCTCGAAGGCATTCAGGTCCTTCGGATTGTTCAGATAGCGGTCGCGGAATTCCTTGGAGATCACGCTGGTCTTCATGATCGCGGACTCGAACAGATTGCCCCTCAGCACCAGGAAGCCTGCATCCTTCACCAGCGGCTTGTCGTAAGCCCAGATCACGTCGTTGTCGGGCGAAGGCGCATTCTTGCAGTTCTCGCCGATGCCCTTGCCGTTCACCGTGATCGCGTCCTCATGGATGCGCTTGTGCTTCATCAGCTCGCGCACCACGGCGGGCACGCCGCCGGCGCGGTGGAATTCCTCGCCGAGATAGAAGCCGGCCGGCTGCATGTTGACCAGGAGCGGCACGTCGTGGCCGAACTTTTGCCAATCCTCGATCGACAGCTCCACGCCGATATGGCGGGCGAGGGCGTTGATGTGGATCGGCGCGTTGGTCGAGCCGCCGATCGCCGAGTTGATGACGATGCAGTTTTCGAACGCCTTGCGGGTCAGGATGTCCGACGGCTTGAGGTCTTCCCAGACCATGTCGACGATGCGTTTTCCCGTCTCGTAGGCGATCTGGCCACGTTCGCGGTAGGGGGCGGGAATGGCCGCGCACCCCGGCAGCGAGAAACCGAGGGCTTCGGCAAGCCCGTTCATGGTCGAGGCGGTACCCATGGTGTTGCAATGGCCGACCGAGGGCGCCGAGGAGGCCACGATCTCCATGAACTCTTCATAGTCGATCTCACCGGCGGCGAGCCGCTCGCGCGATTTCCACACGATGGTGCCGGAGCCCGTGCGCTCGCCGTTGTGCCAGCCGTTGAGCATTGGGCCGCCTGACAGCACGATCGCGGGCAGATTGACGGTCGCGGCCGCCATCATGCAGGCCGGCGTGGTCTTGTCGCAGCCGGTGGTCAGCACCACGCCGTCGAGCGGGTAGCCGTAGAGCACTTCGACGAGGCCGAGATAAGCGAGGTTGCGGTCCAGCGCCGCGGTCGGGCGCTTGCCGGTTTCCTGAATGGGGTGAGTCGGGAATTCCATGGCAATGCCGCCCGCCTCGCGGATGCCCTCGCGAACGCGGTGGGCCAGCTCGAGATGATGGCGGTTGCAGGGGGACAGGTCGTTGCCGGTCTGGGCGATGCCGATGATCGGCTTGCCGGATTGCAGTTCGGCGCGGGTGAGGCCGAAGTTGAGATAGCGCTCCATATAGAGCGCGGTCATGCCCGGATTATGCGGGTTGTTGAACCATTCCTGCGAGCGAAGGTGGCGGCGGGTGCCGTTGCCGGCGGGCGCATGCCCGTTGGTTGGTGTTTTTGTCATTGGTTTCTCCTTCAATGCAAACGCACGGGCCGACGTCGGGAAAGTCGATCGGTGCGCTGCCCGGCGGCGCGAGCAGGTAACAACGGCCCGCCTGCTGGCGAACGTTTCCTCACAATTGCGATACTACTCATGGGTCGTTGGTAACGCTATCATTTTGTACGATCGACGCCCAGTCGCCGGTCCGCGGGCCGGTCGGGGGCCGCGGCGCATGCGAACTCTGCCGCTCCATCACCGTAAAGCCGAGATCGAGCACGGGCTGTTCCGGGCGCTTGCCTTCGATCGCCTCGATCAGCATCGTGGCAGCCGTGCTGCCCATCTCATAGCGGTTGGTCCGTACGCTCGTCAGCGTCGGCACCGCGGAGGCCATGAATTCGAGGTCGTTGAAACCGACGATCGCGATCTGCTCGGGGACGGCGATGTCCCGGCGCCGGCACTCGAAGAGAACGCCGAGCGCGAGGTCGTCATTGGCGCAAAACACCGCGTCGATATCGCTTTCGCGTGCGATCAGATCGGCGAACAGCGCGCCGCCGAGCGTCACCGAGGTCGGCGTCGCCGTGGTCACGATCAATCTTGGATCGTAGAGCCCGGCGTCCTTCATGGCAGCGACATAGCCGTCGAGCCGGCGCTGCACCCGCGGATCCATGCGCGCGCCGACGAAGCCGATCTTGCGATGCCCCTGGTCAAACAGATGCGCAATCGCTGCGCGGGCCGCATCATAGTGGGAAAAGCCGATCATCATGTCGACCGGGTCGGGCCCGATCTCCATGATCTGGACGATCGGGCAGTCGGCGGCCTCCAGCATCGCGCGCGATTCTGCGGTCTGGTCGATCCCCGTGACGATCAGTCCCGCCGGCTTCTGCGCCAGAAACAAACGCAGCAATTTCTCCTCCTGGAGGATGGAGTAGCGCGTATTGGACAGCTGGATCGAGTAGCGGCTGCCTTCGGAGGCGTCATAGATGCCGCGCAGCACGTCGGAGAATACGTTGTTGGTCAGTGACGGAATCAGGACACCGATGACCTCGGTGCGCTGCGAGGCCAGCGCGCGGGCCGCAAGGTTAGGCACATAGCCGAGCTCCCGGGCCGCGCTTTCGACCCGCGTCCGCTTGGCAACCGACAGTGCTTCGGGATTGCGGAAGAAGCGCGACGCCGTGATCGGGCTGACGCCGGCGAGCTCGGCGACTTCCGCCAGCCGAATCTTGCCAGACTTGGTGCGCTTTCGTCCCATTTGTTGCTCTTAACACAGTCACTCTCGCAAACAAAGGAACGTTGACAGCGCTACCAGCAACGACTAACCAAAGACAAATTGCCAAACCCGCACAAACTGCCGACAATGTCGCCTGTTAACAGAGGCTTCGGGTCGGCGAAGTTCAGAAAAACAAGACGGTGGCGGCGCGACAGTTGCGCTGTCTAAGTCGGAGGAGGGAGCTAGATGTCGTCTGTGCAAATCCGCGACGTGCGGAAATCGTTCGGCAATTTTGAAGTCCTGCACGGCGTGTCGATCCCGATCGAGGACGGCCAGTTCGTCGTCCTGGTTGGCCCCTCCGGCTGCGGCAAGTCGACGCTTCTGCGCATGCTCGCGGGCCTCGAGAACATCACCTCCGGCACGATCTCGATCGGCGATCGCGTCGTCAACAATGTCCAGCCGAAGGAGCGGGACATTGCGATGGTGTTCCAGAACTACGCGCTTTACCCGCACATGACGGTCGCCGAGAACATGGGCTTCTCGCTGAAGCTGCGGAATGCCGGCTCCGACGAGATCAACAAGCGCGTCAAGCGCGCCGCCGAGATCCTCGCGCTGTCGCCGCTGCTCGATCGCTATCCGCGCCAGCTCTCCGGCGGCCAGCGCCAGCGCGTCGCCATGGGCCGCGCCATCGTGCGCGATCCCCAGGTGTTCCTGTTCGACGAGCCCTTGTCGAACCTCGACGCCAAGCTGCGCGTCGCCATGCGCACCGAGATCAAGGAGCTGCACCAGCGGCTCAAGACCACGACCGTCTACGTCACGCATGACCAGATCGAGGCCATGACCATGGCCGACAAGATCGTCGTGATGCATGACGGCATTGTCGAGCAGATGGGCACGCCGCTCGAGCTGTACGACAAGCCGGACAACCAGTTCGTTGCCGGCTTCATCGGCTCGCCCGCCATGAATTTCCTCAAGGGCCATGTACGCGTGAACGGCGTTGCCACCTTCGAAGGTCCGAACGGCGTCAAGCTGCCGCTCAAATCGGCGCCGGCGAACTCCGACGGCCGTCCCGCGGTCTACGGTGTGCGGCCCGAGCATTTCACCATCGCCGATGACGGCGCCGAGGCCGAGATCGTCGTGGTCGAGCCGACCGGTTCGGAGACGCAGGTGTTCGCCAAGGTGGGCGGTGAGCAGGTCGTGGCGGTGTTCCGCGAGCGTCACCAGTTCAACCCGGGCGACAAGGTGCGGCTGAAGCCGGACCCGTCGGTGGTTCATCTGTTTGACGAGGCGACGGGTAAGCGCATGTAGCTGCGTGACTTAACTTTAGACTGCCAAATACAAATAAAATTCAGGGAGAGAACGATGAGCGATTTCGACAGGCGCAGTGTGCTTAAAGCCGGCCTGGGCGGCGCAGCCTTGCTGGCCGGCCCGGGCATCGTCCCGGTCCGAGCTGCGGAGTGGACCAACACGCCGGAGCCGAATGCCTCCATCCGCGTGCTGCGCTGGAAGCAGTTTATCCAGGCCGAGTTCGACAAATTCGCCGAGCAGACCAAGAAGTTCTCCGAGAAGACCGGCGTCAAGGTGAAGCTGGAAGCCGAGAGCTGGGAGGACATCCGTCCGAAGGCGGCCGTTGCCGCCAATGTCGGCGCCGGTCCCGACCTCATCATCGGCACGCTCGACGACCCCCACAAATTCCCGGAGAAGCTGATCGACGTCACCGATGTCGCCCAATATCTCGGAGCCCAGTATGGCGGCTGGTATCCGGTGGCGGAGAAGTACGGCAAGAAGGGCAATGGCTGGATCGCGATTCCGCAAGGCGCGACCGGTGGCTGCCTGAACTATCGCATCAGCCACGTGAAAGCCGCGGGCTTCGAGCAGTTCCCGAAGGACACCGATGGCTTCCTCAAGCTCTGCCAGGCGCTGAAGAAGAACAACACCCCGGCCGGCTTCGCGCTCGGTCATGCCACGGGTGACGCCAACGGCTGGTGCCAATGGGCGCTGTGGGCGTTCGGCGGCAAGGTCGTCAACGAGAAGAACGAGGTCGTGCTCGATTCTCCGGAGACGATCGCTGCGCTCGAATACGTCAAGCAGCTCTATGCGACGTTCATTCCGGGCGTGCTGTCCTGGAACGACTCGAACAACAACAAGGCCTTCCTCAATGGCGAGCTCAGTCTCACCCTGAACGGCATCTCGATCTGGACCGTCGGCAAGAACTCCCCTGATCCCAAGCAACAGGAGATCGCCAAGGACATGGACCACGCGCCGATGCCGATCGGCCCCGTGGGCAAGCCGACCGAACAGCAGAACATCCTGGTCTACTACGGCTACAAGCACTCGAAGTATCCGAAGGCGGTCAAGGAATACATCAAGTTCATGATGGACAAGGAGAACTACGACGCCTGGGAGGTCGCCTCCAACGGCTACGTCTCGCCGCCGCTGCCGGCCTACAACGACAACCCGGTCTGGACCTCCGATCCCAAGATCACGCCGTACCGCGACTGCCTCAAGCGCTGCCTGGACAACGGCTATGCCGGCGATCTCGGCTACGCCTCGGCCGCGGTCATGGGCGACTTCGTCGTGGTCGACATGTTCGCCGAAGCCGCCTCCGGCTCGGCCACGCCGCAGGAAGCCGCCAAACGCGCCGCCGAGCGCGCCAAGCGCTACTACCAAGTCTGATCCGCTAGCGCGGCGGCGTCCAGTTCGCTGGGCGCCGCCGTCGTCGTTCTGTGAGGGAGTCCGACATGGCCGTCATTGCCGAGCCCGTCGCGGCGCAGGTCAAGCGCAGCAGCCTTTGGAGGAGGGCATTCGAAAGCCGGAATTTTCTCGGCGCCATGTTCATGGTGCCGGCGATCGCCATCCTGATCCTGTTCCTGGCCTACCCGCTGGCGCTCGGCTTCTGGC
Organism: Bradyrhizobium guangdongense; assembly: GCF_004114975.1. Classification (NCBI taxonomy): domain Bacteria; kingdom Pseudomonadati; phylum Pseudomonadota; class Alphaproteobacteria; order Hyphomicrobiales; family Nitrobacteraceae; genus Bradyrhizobium; species Bradyrhizobium guangdongense. The sequence continues at coordinate 4,926,109 of NZ_CP030051.1, read as the reverse complement.
TCGGCATGACCGACACCAAGATCGGCGGCGTCGGCCGCTTCATCGGCTTCCAGAACTTCGTCTCGCTGTCCAAGGACTCGGTGTTCTGGCTGTCGGTGTTCAACACCATCTTCTATACGGTATTCGCCAGCATCGTGAAGTTCGCGATCGGACTCTACCTGGCCCTGCTGCTCAACGAGCGGCTGCCCTTCAAGTCGATGATGCGCGCCATCGTGCTGTTGCCGTTCGTGGTGCCGACCGTGCTGTCGGCGATCGCCTTCTGGTGGATCTATGACAGCCAGTTCTCGATCATCTCCTGGGTGCTGATCAAAGCGGGCCTCTTGAATCACTACATCGATTTCCTCGGCGATCCCTGGAATGCGCGCTGGTCGGTCGTGCTCGCCAACATCTGGCGCGGCGTGCCATTTGTCGCCATCACGCTGCTGGCGGGATTGCAGACCATCTCGCCGTCGCTCTACGAGGCCGCAAACCTCGACGGCGCCACCAACATGCAGCGCTTCCGCCACATCACGCTGCCGATGCTGTCGCCGATCATCGCGGTCGTGATGACGTTCTCGGTGCTGATGACGTTCACCGACTTCCAGCTGATCTACACCATCACGCGCGGCGGGCCGATCAACGCCACGCACCTGATGGCGACGCTGTCGTTCCAGCGCGCCATCACCGGCGGCAATCTGGGCGAGGGCGCGGCGATCTCGAATGCGATGATCCCGTTCCTGGTCGCCGCGATCCTGCTCAGCTTCTTCGGGCTTCAGCGCTCTCGCTGGCAGCAGGGCGGGAGGGACTGACCCATGACCACCGTGGACGACCAAAGCGTCGGAATGGACTATCTGGAAAGCTTCCCGCGGAAGTTTCTCCGGGTCTACCTCCCGCTCGGCCTGATCATCTTCTTCCTGCTGTTTCCGTTCTACTGGATGGCGGTGACGACGTTCAAACCCGATGCGGAGATGTACGACTACGAGAAGTACAATCCGTTCCTGATCGCGCATCCGACGCTCGAGCATATCCACAAACTGTTCCTCGAGACCGACTATCCGCAGTGGATGTGGAACACCGTCATCGTCTCGGTGTCCTCGACCTTCATCTCGCTGTTCGCCAGTGTCTGCGCGGCCTACGCGATCGAGCGTCTGCGCTACAAGGGCTCGCGCTATGTCGGCCTTGCGATCTTCCTCGGCTATCTGGTCCCGCCCTCGATCCTGTTCATTCCGCTGGCGGCGATCGTGTTCCAGCTGGGCCTGTTCGACGGCAATCTCGCGCTGATCCTGACCTATCCGACCTTCCTGATCCCGTTCTGCACCTGGCTGCTGATGGGCTATTTCCGCACCATTCCCTATGAGCTGGAGGAATGCGCGCTGATCGACGGGGCGACGCGGCTGCAGATCCTGGTCAAGATCACGCTGCCGCTGTCCCTGCCGGGAGTGATCTCGGCCGGCATCTTCGCCTTCACCCTGTCCTGGAACGAGTTTATCTACGCGCTGACCTTCATCTCATCCTCGGAGAACAAGACCATTCCGGTCGGCGCCATCACCGAGCTCGTTAACGGCGACGTCTATCATTGGGGCGCGCTGATGGCGGCGGCCCTGACTGGCTCGGTCCCCGTAGTTATCCTTTATTCCTTCTTCGTAGAGTACTATGTGTCGGCGATGACCGGCGCCGTGAAGGAGTGACCAGCGGGGCCTGCCTGAGAACGCGCCAATACGTTTCAAGAGCGGCGCGTTCCGGCCAATAAGAAGGAGTAGGCTCTTGCACATTCTGGTTCTGGGCGCGGCCGGCATGGTTGGTCGCAAATTGTGTGAACGGCTGTTGCGCGACGGCCGGCTCGGCATGAGCGACATCACCAAGTTGACCATGCATGACGTGGTCGAGCCCAAGAAGCCGGAAAAGGCCGGTTTTGCCGTCGAAACCGTCTCGGGCGATTTCGCCGTGCCGGGTGCGGCCGAGAAGCTGATTGCAGGTCGTCCCGACGTGATCTTCCATCTCGCTGCGATCGTCTCGGGCGAAGCCGAACTCGATTTCGACAAGGGCTACCGCATCAACCTCGATGGCACGCGGATGCTGCTGGATGGCATCCGCCTCGTCGGCGGCGGCTACAAGCCGCGCGTGGTGTTCACATCCTCGATCGCGGTGTTTGGCGCCCCGTTCCCGGACGCGATCGGCGACGAGTTCTTCCACACCCCGCTCTTGAGCTACGGCACCCAGAAGGCGATCGGCGAACTGCTGCTGGCCGATTATTCCCGTCGCGGCTTTCTCGATGGCATCGGCATCCGCCTGCCGACGATCTGCATCCGGCCCGGCCTGCCCAACAAGGCGGCATCGGGCTTCTTCTCCAACATCCTGCGCGAGCCGCTGGCCGGCAAGGAGGCGATCCTCCCGGTGTCCGAGGACGTCCGCCACTGGCACGCGACGCCGCGCTCGGCCGTCGGCTTCCTGCTGCACGCCGGCACCATGGACCTCGCGACCGTCGGTCCGCGCCGTAACCTGACGATGCCCGGCCTGTCCGCGACGGTCGGCGAGCAGATCGCGGCCCTGAAGCGTGTTGCCGGCGAGAAGGTCGCAGCCCGCATCAAGCGGGAGCCAGATCCCTTCATCGTCGGAATCGTCGGCGGCTGGCCGCGCAACTTCAACCCCAAGCGAGCCCTCGAGCTCGGCTTCACCACCGCCGAGAAGAATTTCGACGATATCATCCGCATTCACATCGAAGACGAACTCGGCGGCAATTTCGTCGCCTGAGTTGTCGGATGAACAGCGTGGATATGACGATGGCGAGCGTGGCTTGCATCGGCGAGTGCATGGTCGAGCTTCGGCAGGCTCAAGGTGGGCAGGCCGGGCAGGGCGGTGGCCTGTACTCGCGCGGCTTTGGCGGGGACACCCTCAACACGGCGGTTTACCTGGCGCGGCTCGAGGTCAAGGTCGACTATCTCACCGCGCTCGGCGATGACGCCCTGAGCGAGGAGATGATCGCGGCCTGGAATGCCGAGGGGGTCGGCACGCGGCGCGTGGTGCGGCTGCCCGGCAAGCTGCCAGGCATCTACATGATCCAGACGGACGGAAAGGGTGAACGCCAGTTCTTCCACTGGCGGGACAGTGCGGCGGCACGGCAGCTGATGAGCCTGCCGGAGACGGACGAGCTGCTCAACTCGCTGATGAGCTACGACATCGTCTATCTCTCCGCGATCACGCTCTCGATCTACGATGCGCCCGGCCGCGAACGCCTGTTCGCGGCGATCAAGCGCGCGCGCCTGCTCGGCACTCGCTTCGTATTCGACACCAATTTTCGCGCGCGCGGCTGGCCTGATCGCGATGTCGCGCGCGAGGTGTTCGCCGTGGCCTTTGCGGCCGCCGACATCGTGCTGACCTCGACCGAAGATCTGCTCGCGCTCTATCCCGGCGAAAGCCGTGAGCAATTGATGGCGCGCATTCCGACGCCCGAACTGGTGTTCCGGCTCGCCGAGCCCGTCAGCCTGCTCCGCTTTCCCGGCGGGACCGGCGAGGCCCGGGCCGAACCCATGAGCAAACCGGTCGTTGACACTACGGCGGCTGGTGACAGTTTTGCGGCGGCCTATATCGCAGCCCGCCTCACGGGTTCCGATCCGGGCGAGGCCGCTCAGGCCGGGCACCGCCTCGCCAGCCTCGTGATCTGCTATCCCGGCGCCATCATTCCGGGCTATGCCATGCCGCCGAAGAAGCGGCACCGGCCGGCAACCACGCGTCAGGCCACCAAGTGAAACGAAAGCCAAGATGACCACTGCTGCCCAACAGAACCACCTCGTCGCGCTGTTCAAGGCCGCGACCGTCATCCCCGTCCTCACCATCGAGCGCATCCAGGATGCCGTGCCGCTGGCGCAAGCCTTGGTGGCGGGCGGTGTGCGCACGCTGGAGGTGACCCTGCGCACCCCCATTGCGATCGAGGCGGCCCGAGCGATCATGTCCGAAGTGCCCGACGCGGTCGTCGGCATCGGCACCATTCTTAATCCGGCCGACTTCACCCGGGTCGAGAAGCTCGGCGTTGCCTTCGGCATCAGCCCAGGCCTGACCCCCGATCTCCTCAAGGCCGCCACCGACAGCTCCCTGCCGTTTGCGCCGGGCATTGCCACCGCCTCCGAGCTGATGATGGCGCTGTCCTACGGCTTCGATGTCGCAAAGTTCTTCCCGGCCGAGCAGGCCGGCGGCATCAAGGGGCTGCGCTCGCTTGGCGGTCCGTTTCCGAACGTGCGGTTCTGCCCGACCGGCGGGGTCGGCGAAGCCAATGCGGCAACCTGGCTCGCCGAGCCCAATGTGGTCGCGGTTGGCGGCTCCTGGCTGTGCCCGACGGCGGAGATCCGGGCCGGGAACTGGGCCGGCATAACTGCCATCTGCCAGCGCACCCTTCACGCGCTTAAACCTGCGTGAAGTCTTGCCATCCCTGGGCTAAGACTTAGCTCAGGTAAGAGACTCCAGGGAGAAAAGACCATGACCGCCAGCATCGTCGGATGGGCGCACACGCCGTTCGGCAAGTTCGACACTGAAACCGTCGAAAGCCTCGTCACCCGAGTCGCCAACGAGGCGATGGCCGATGCCGGCATTTCGGCCTCCGACGTCGACGAGATCGTGCTCGGCCATTTCAACGCCGGCTTCTCGGCGCAGGATTTTACCGCCTCCCTGGTGCTCCAGGCCGACCCGAAGCTGCGCTTCAAGCCGGCCACCCGGGTCGAGAACGCCTGCGCGACCGGCTCGGCGGCCGTGCACCAGGGCCTGCGCGCGATTGCCGCAGGCGCTGCGAAGATCGTGCTGGTAGTCGGCGTCGAGCAGATGACCCGCACCCCGGGACCTGAGATCGGCAAGAACCTGCTCAAGGCGTCCTATTTGCCCGAGGACGGCGACACCGTCGGCGGCTTCGCCGGCGTGTTCGGCAAGATCGCCAGCTCCTATTTCCAGAAATACGGCGACCAGTCCGATGCGCTGGCGCTGATCGCGGCCAAGAACCACAAGAACGGCGTCGCCAATCCCTTCGCGCAGATGCGCAAGGATTTTGGCTTCGACTTCTGCCGCGCGGAGAGCGAGAAGAACCCTTATGTCGCCGGCCCCCTGAAGCGCACCGATTGCTCGCTGGTCTCCGACGGCGCCGCCGCCCTGGTGCTCGCCGATGCCGAGACTGCCAAGGGCATGGCTAAGTCGATCGGCTTCCGCGCCACCGCGCACGCCCAGGACTTCCTGCCGATGAGCAAGCGCGACATCCTCCAGTTCGAGGGCTGCACGGTTGCCTGGCAGCGCGCGCTGGAAAAGGCAGGGGTGACGCTCAACGATCTCTCCTTCGTCGAGACCCACGACTGCTTCACCGTCGCCGAACTGATCGAGTACGAAGCCATGGGCCTGACGCCGAAGGGGCAGGGCGCCCGCGCCATCAAGGAAGGCTGGACCCTCAAGGACGGCAAGCTGCCGGTCAATCCGTCCGGCGGGTTGAAGGCCAAGGGCCATCCGATCGGCGCCACCGGCGTCTCCATGCATGTGATGACCGCGATGCAGCTTGCGGGGCAGGCGCCCGAGGGTATGCAGCTCAAGAACGCAAAACTCGGCGGCATCTTCAACATGGGCGGCGCTGCGGTCGCCAACTACGTCTCCGTGCTGGAGCCGTTGAAGTAGGTCTTGTAGGGTGGGTTAGCGGAGCGTAACCCACCACGCTTCCGCGTTCGCTTAACCAACTTGGTGGATTATGCCAGCGGCTAATCCACCCTACGTTTCTTGCGCTAGATCATGGTGGGCCGGTTCCGGCCCGCCTTAATGCTCCTGATTGATTTGCAGGGAATGCATCATGAGCACTGACTACGAAGATTCACTGTCGCTGGAGGCCCTCAACGATCGCATCGCGATCCTTGAGGACAACATCCGCCAGCTGATCGAGCAGGCTGCTGCCGCCTCCGGCGAGCAGAACGAGTCGCGCATCGCCGATCGCATCAACCAGCAGAACGACGAGCTCGACCGTCTCATGAAGATCCGCGAATCCCGTCAGAAGAAATAGCGGCAGTATCGGCCCTGCGCATGCGGCCATACGCCGGCCGCCCTTGCGCGTCCGGCGTCGCTGCCCTTAGCTGGACCGAAATCGCGGAGCCGCATCTCGAGCCCGCGCAATCGGGAGCGAACGGATGGGGCCGTTGAAGGGCATCAAGGTCGTCGACATGACCACCGTGCTGATGGGTCCCTATGCGACCCAGATGCTCGGCGATTACGGTGCCGAAGTCGTCAAGGTGGAATCGCTCGATGGCGATGTCACCCGCCTGATCGGCCCGATGCGGCATGCGGGCATGGGTCCGGTGTTCCTCAACACCAACCGCAGCAAGCGCTCGATCTGCCTCGATTTGAAGAAGCCGGCGGGGCGCGAGGCCGTGCTGCGGCTGCTGAAGGATGCCGACGTGCTCGTCTACAACGTCCGGCCGCAGGCGATGGCGCGGCTTCAGCTCGGCTATGACGTCGTCTCCGCAATCAACCCGCGTCTCGTCTATGCAGGCGTGTTCGGCTTCGGCCAGGACGGGCCCTATGCCGCCAAGCCCGCCTATGACGATTTGATCCAGGGCGCGACCGGGCTGCCTGCGCTGCTGGCGCAGACCGGTGACGGCGTGCCGCGCTACGTGCCGAACGCGCTGGTCGATCGCATCGTCGGCTTGACCGCCGTCGGCGCGATCTGCGCCAGCCTCGTGCATCGCGACCGCACCGGGCGCGGTCAGCGCGTCGATATTCCGATGTTCGAGACCATGGCCGGCTTCGTCATGGGCGACCACATGGGCGGGCTGACCTTCGAGCCGCCGCTCGACAAGGGCGGCTATGCTCGCCATCTTTCGCGCGACCGCAGGCCTTACAAGACCTCGGACGGCTATCTCAGCGTCATCGTCTACAACGACAAGCAGTGGGAGAACTTCTTCAAGGCGACGGGACGCGACGACCTGCGCGCCGATTCCAAATTCGCGACCTTCGCCGGCCGCGCCGCCAATATCGACGTCGTCTATGCCGAGCTTGCGCGCATTTTCGAGACGCGCACCACCGCCGAATGGATCGAGCTGCTCACCAAGGCCGACGTGCCCGTGATGCCGATGCACGATCTCGCCTCGATCCTGCACGACGATCATCTGGAGGCGACCGGCTTCTTTCCGGTCGTCAACCATCCGACCGAAGGTCCGATCCGCAGCATGAAGGTCACGGCGACCTGGTCGGACAGCCAGGCCGAGCCGGTGCGCCTGGCGCCGCGCCTCAACGAGCACGGCGCGGAGATCCTGCGCGAGATCGGCTACGCCCCTGACGAGATCGCCGCCATGATCCGCGACGGCGTCACGCGGCCGGCGGCGGAGTAGGGGGATTCATGAGCTTCATCACCGGCGTCGGCCTCACGCCGTTCGGCAAGCACGAAGGCTCATCCTCGCTTGACCTGATGAGCACGGCTGCCCAACTCGCGCTCGACGATGCCGGGCTGAAGCGGGCCGAGATCGACGGCATCCTCTGCGGCTATTCCACGGTCTCGCCGCACATCATGCTGGCGACCGTGTTCGCCGAGCATTTTGGCATCCGCCCGTCTTACGCTCATGCTGTGCAGGTCGGCGGCGCCACGGGCCTCACGATGACGATGCTCGCCCACCATCTCGTCGAAGCGGGCGTTGCGCGCAACGTGCTCGTCGTCGCCGGCGAGAATCGCCTGACCGGACAGAGCCGCGATGCCTCGATCCAGGCGCTGGCACAGGTGGGGCATCCTGAGTACGAGGTGCCGCTCGGGCCGACCATTCCCGCTTATTACGGCCTCGTCGCCAGCAGATACATGCACGAATACGGCGTGACCGACGAGGATCTCGCCGAATTCGCGGTGCTGATGCGTGCGCACGCCTGCACGCATCCTGGTGCGCAATTCCATGATCCGATCACGGTTGCCGACGTCATGGCCTCGAAGCCGGTGGCGATGCCGCTCAAGCTGCTCGACTGCTGTCCGGTGTCCGACGGCGGTGCGGCTTTCGTCGTCAGCCGCGAGCGGACCGGAGAGGCGGGGGTGCGTATCCGCGGCTGTGCCCAGGCGCACACCCATCAGCATGTCACGGCGGCGCCGGACTTGAGCGAACTCGGCGCTGAGATCTCCTTCGCGCGCGCGAAGGAGGCCACGGGCCTCGCGATCTCCGACGTGCGCTACGCCGCGATCTACGACAGTTTTACCATCACGCTCGCGATGCTGCTGGAAGACCTCGGCCTTGCCGGCCGCGGCGAGGCGGCAGCACGGGTGCGTGCCGGTCATTTCAGCCGCGACGGCGCGATGCCGCTGAACACCCATGGCGGCCTGCTCAGCTACGGCCATTGCGGCGTCGGCGGCGCCATGGCGCATCTGGTCGAGGCCCACTTGCAAGTGACGGAGCGGGCGTCGAATCGTCAGGTGCGTGACGCCTCGATCGCGCTGCTGCACGGCGACGGCGGCGTGCTGTCGTCCCATGTCAGCATGTTTCTGGAGCGGGTGCGATGAGCGAGGATCTTGCGGACTGGACCGGTGGCGAAGAGGCCATCGTTTTTCAGACCTGCACCGCGTGCGGTCATGTGCAGTACTTCCATCGTGCCTTTTGTGCGGCGTGTGGAACGGGAGGTCCGCGCGAGGAGCGCGCCAGCGGCAGGGGCACGGTCTACGCGGCCTCGCTGGTCTGCCGGGCCGCCACGCCGGAGACGCGCGCCCACGTGCCCTACAACATCCTGCTGGTCGATTGCGCCGAGGGCTTTCGCATGATGGCCCATGGCGAGAACGGACTGTCGATCGGCGATGCCGTCACCGCGAGCTTCAGGCCTTTTGCCGGCAAGCTCGTGCCGTACTTCACGAAGGAACCGTAACGGGATCCGTCATTCGGGGGCGGTCCAAGGGACCGAGCCTGGAACGGGTATTCTGGGCCTGGCCTGTGCGAGAGCCACCCCGGAATGACGAAAACTGAAGAACCCTGACTAGCGCCCGTAGAACAAGATGCTGGCGATGACGAGCATCGCCGTCACCGCCAGCATATGCGCGAGCGCTCCCGAGGCTGCCCCCTTGGTGGCTTCCTTCATGCCGTTATCTCCCTAGACTTGGGCGTGACTCATCGTTGCGTGGTGAGCGCGCAGACGGCCAATTGTTTTTACTCGGAACACCCCACTTCGAGTATTCACCGCAATGTGTCCCCACGCGGCGAATATCGACTGTGCCAAGGTCGATCAGCAATGCGGCGGCAATTTGACTCGATGATGTTGCTCCTGCGTCCGCCCGCAATTAGAGTTCGAGGGAACTTAGCGCGACAACGACAATAAGCATCAAAAGCCTCAGGAAAACTCAAGGCAAATCATGGCCCGCATCGACTACAGCGACCCATCCAAGGCGTCCGACCGCACCCGCGAAATCCTCGACAAAAATCGAAACGCCAACATCTTCCGCATGATGGCGCATTCGCCGAGCTATTTTGAGCAGTACTGCCGGCTCGGCGGTGCCATCAGGCACAAGGGCGAGCTCGATCCTGTCGTGCGCGAGCTCGCGATCACACGTACCGGCATTCTGTGCGAAGCGCCGTACGAGGTCATCGCGCACAAGCGCATCGGCAAGAATGTCGGCGTCACCGACGCGCAGAACGAGGCGCTCGAAAACTGGCAGGCCGCAACCTGCTTCGACGAGACCCAGCGCGCTGCGCTGGCTTTCACCGACGAGATCGTCAAGCTCAAGAAGCCGACCGATGCGACCTTCAAGGCGATCGCCGCCAGGCTGACGCCCGCGGCACTCGTCGAGCTGCAGCTCTCGGTCGGATTCTACATCATGACGTCAAAGTTCCTGGAGACATTCGAGATTGATCTCCAGCCCGTCACCGAAGTGGTGGGCTGATCCAAAGCTTGGGCGAGCGAGGAATGGTCATGACGATCGATGAATATGCGGCTTGGGCCGCGATAACAGCGAAAGTCGATGAACATCCCTCGAACGAACGGCTGTCCTATCTCGGGCTTGGCCTTGCCGGTGAAGCCGGCGAGGTCGCCGAGCACATCAAGAAGCTGCTGCGTGACGACTGGCTCGACAAGGCGGGTCTCGTCGAAGAGCTCGGCGATGTCATCTATTATTGGGCCTGCCTGTGCACTGCCACCGGTCAGCAACCGTCCGAATTGCTCAAGGCCAGCGCCGCCAAGATCAAGCGACGGATCAGCGAGGCGGCAAGCCGGTAGAGTGCGAGGCGCATTTGGGGCACCGTCAGTTTCCGCGCCGTCATGGCCGGGCTTGTCCCGGCCATCCACTCCTTACCGCGCGAAAAGAACGTGGATGTCCGGGACAATCCCGGGCATGACGAGCACTCGGGGATGAGACCACTAAGTCGACGTCAGGATGTCGACCTTGGTGTTGGCGACGATCAGTCGATCGGCCAATAGTTGCGCCAGGTTGCGCATGATCCGCTCGGAGGCGCCCGGGTGCTGCTTGCGGAAGCGCTCGAATTCTTTCAGAGGGACCACGAACGCGGTCGCCGCCATATCCGCGAACACGTCGGCGGAGCGGATGGTCTCGATCAGGGCCATCTCGCCGAAGGCCATGCCGGCAGTGAGCGTCGCCAGCCTGACGCCGTCCGGTAGGGTGACATGCACCGCGCCGCTGCGCAGGAAGAACAGCGCATCGGCGGGATCGCCCGTGGTGATGATCTTTACGCCGGATTGATAGGTCCTGATGGTGCAAATCGAGGCAAGGTCGATCAACTCTTCCTCGCCGAGGCCGTCAAGCAGCGGCTGCTCCGACAGCTCGGTGGTCTCATGAAAATCGATCGAGCCGCCATAGCGGTAAACGATCTGGTCTTCTGCCCATTCGATGGCGGTGTCGAGCAGGTAGAAGTCGCGAACGTTCTTCAGCTCCGCGGTCCATTCCCGCAGGCTGTCCCACTCCCTGGAGGCGCGGCGGACGCCTGAAATCACCACGGTTACATCAAGCGCGGCGAGCTCTTCGAAGGCTTCGGCGATGAGCCGGGCGCCGGCGCGCGTGGTCGACGTGACGCGGTGCAGGTCGAACACGACGATTTGCGGCCGCGCTCGCCCCGCAAGCCGACGCGAGACGTAGTCGACGGCCGAGAGCGACAACACGCCGACCAGCTCGATCACCCGCACCGCCTGCTCGTGCGCGACGAGGATGTCGCGCTCCTGCTGGCGGCGGACGCGGCGTGACGGGCTCTTGCCGATGTCGTAGTCGGCAATGACGGCGTTGCGGGCGTCGTCGCTGCGGTTGAGCATATGCAGGTCATAATGTGACGACAGCGCCTCGCAGACCTTGATGCCACGCACGCTGTTGCCGTGCTTGTCGAGTTTCGGCGAGTAGCTGCCGAGGCCGAGGCGGGCGGGGAGCGCCGCCAGGATGCCGCCGCCGACGCCGCTCTTGGCGGGGATGCCGATGCGGTAGATCCATTCGCCGGCATAGTCGTACATGCCCGACGACGTCATCACCGACAGCGTGCGCGAGATCGCGTAAGGCGTCAGCACCTGCTCGCCGGTCACCGGGTTGATCCCGCGATTGGCAAGCGTTGCCGCCATCACTGCGATGTCGCGCGCGGTGACCAGCACCGCGCATTGCCGGAAATAGACATCGAGCACGCCGGCGACGTTGTCCGAGATCACCGCGTTGGTCTTGAGCAGATAGCCGATGGCGCGGTTGCGATCGCCGGTCTGGCTCTCGGACGCGTAGACCGCCTCGTCGACGGCGAGGTCGCGCCCCGCGAACCGGCCGAGCGCGAGCCGGATCTGCTCGAAGGCCTCCGGGCCCTTGCTGTCGTAGATCAGCCCGGTGCAGGCGATCGCGCCGGCATTGACCATCGGATTGAACGGATGGTTCTCCGAATTGAGCCGGATCGAGTTGAAGGGATCGCCCGACGGCTCGACGCCGATCGCACTCTCGACCTTGCCCGCGCCGAGCAGGTCCAGCGCCAGCGCGAACACGAACGGCTTCGACATGGACTGGATGGTGAAGGGGACCCTGGAGTCGCCGACCTCGTAGACATGGCCGTCGAGCGTCGCGAGGCTGATGCCGAAATAGGCAGGGTCGGCCTTGCTCAGCTCGGGAATGTAGTCGGCCACCGCGCCTGACGTCTCGGCGGAGAATTCATTGAGGCAAGTATCGAGAAACCGCAGCAGCGGCGGCTTCGAGCGGGTCCAGGCAGATGCGGGCGGCGGTTGCGCTATCATCGCATCCTTGTGCAACGCAATCGGGACACGCGCAACCCGTCGATACCAGCGTGCCCGTCCGCGTGACGTCCGAACGCAAGATGCCGATCGTCATCTCGATATCGTCTGTTTCAGATTGTCGCGGGCAAGAAAGCTGCGGGCGGCGCGAGCTTAACTCGCGACGATCGCGATCGTCTGGCCTTCGGCGACGAGGTCGTCGATGTCAACGAGGAGTGATTTGAGCGTGCCCGATGCAGGAGAAGGCACCGGTATCTCCATCTTCATCGCTTCAACCAGCACAATCTCATCGCCATCGGCGACGGTTCCTCCAACTTGCACGGGAGTTGCGCAGACCCGACCGGCGACCTCCGTCACGATCTTAATTTCTGGCATGCCATCGCCTTTTTGTTGTCGTCGCAAAATGCCTGAGGTAGCGTCATCTGCAAGTGGAATTTAATTCCGCAGAGCGGAACAAACGGTAGGGATCATGGGACGACGTTCGGAGCGGTTAAGCAGGCAAGGTGCGCTCGCTGGCGATGCCGGTGAGGGTGATGTCATCCAGGTGGTGTCGCGCGCGTTCGACGTGTTGCGATGCTTCGAGGGCCATGAAGCGCGGCTCGGCAATCTCGAGATTTCGAATCGCTGCGGCCTGCCGCGCTCGACGGTGTCGCGCCTCACGCACACGCTGACGCGCATGGGACAGCTGGTCTATTTGCCGCGCGATCAGAAATATCGCATCGGCCCCAGCGCGGTGGCGATGAGCGCCTCGATGATGAAGGGTGCGCAGCTTCGCAGCATGATCCGCCAGCGGTTGCAGGAAGTCGCCGAGCAGCTTCCAGGCACGGTCGGCTTCGTCGTGCCCGATCGCTTCCATCTGGTCTATCTCCAGTTCGCGCGGTCGGCCTCTGCGCTCGGCCTGCACGAGGGCACCGGCAGCCGCATCTCGATGGCCTCGACCGCGGCGGGCGCGGCCTACACGGCAGCCCTCTCGCCGGAAGTCGGCGATGCCTTCATTGCCGAGATGGAGCGGGAAGCGCCTGAGGCTGCAAAGATCCTCAAGCCCCGCATCGAGGCCAACAGGCAGTCGCTGCGCGAGCGCGGCTATGTCGTCGCCTGCGGCTTGTGGAGCCCGCACATCAACGGCCTCGCGGTGCCGATCTGGGCACCGCAGTATCAGACCTTCGTGGTCATCACGATCGGTCTGTTGTCCGCGATGTATGACGAGCAGCGTCTGCATGCGGAAGTCGCGCCGCTGATGCTCGAACTCGGCCGCTCGCTCGGCAGCTTGGTGGAAGGCGCGGAAGGCGACGTCTTCAACAACCGCATTTCGCGTAAACCGGTCGCAATGGCCGTGCACAACAATAACAAGCCGATCCATTCGGAGGGAGTGAATGAACTGGAAGCCGGAACTCGACGAGCTCGCCCGGCGCGAAGCCTTCGCGCGGGAGATGGGCGGCGTTGACAAGGTCAAGCGACAGCATGACCAGGGCCGGCTGACAGTTCGGGAACGCATCGACGGACTGATCGACAAGGGGACTTTCCACGAGATCGGTGCCGTCTCCGGCATCGGTGAGTACGACTCCACCGGTGAGTTGCAGAAGGTGACGCCGGCGAACTGCGTGTTCGGCCGCGCGCGCGTCGACGGTCGCACTGTGGTCGTGGTCGGCGATGACTTCACCGTGCGCGGCGGCTCCGCCGATGCGTCGATCTCGGCCAAGCCCTTAATGGCGGAGGAGATGGCGCACGACTTCCGTCTGCCCATCATCCGCATCATCGAGGGCTCGGGCGGCGGTGGCTCGGTCAAGACCATCGAGACCAAGGGCGCGGCGAATCTGCCTGGAGGAATCGGCGGCACCCGCTGGTACCGGTTCACGACCGAGAATTTGTCGCGCGTGCCCGTGGTCGCGCTCGGCCTCGGCTCGGTTGCAGGGCTAGGTGCTGCACGTCTTGCATCGAGCCACTATTCCATCATGACCCGCAAGTCCGCGATGTTCGTCGCGGGCCCGCCGGTGGTGAAGGCGCTGGGGCAGGATCTCTCGAAGGAGGAGCTAGGCGGCGCGGACATCCAGACCCGCGCCGGCGCGATCGATCACGCCGTCGAGACGGAAGAGGAGGCGTTTGCCTGCGCGCGACGCTTCCTGTCTTACCTACCGTCGTCGGTTTACGAGCTGCCGCCGACCTTGCCCTGTACCGACAATCCGGAGCGCAGCGACGAGGCGCTGATCAACGCAGTGCCGCGCAACCGCAAGCAGGTCTACAAGATCCGGCCGATCATCGAGTCCGTCGTCGACGAGGGTTCGTTCTTCGAGGTCGCCAAGAACTTCGGCAAGCCCATCATCGTGGGCCTGGCGCGGCTCGAGGGCAGGGCGGTGATGCTGCTCGCCAGCGACAGTTTCCACTATGGCGGCTCCTGGACGGCCGATGCCTGCCAGAAGGTGGTGCGCTGGGTGGACTTCGCCGAAACCTTCCATCTGCCGATCGTCTATCTCATGGACTGCCCTGGCTTCATGATCGGCCTCGATGCCGAGAAGGCGGCAACGATCCGCCACGGCGTCCGCGCCATGGCCGCAGTCAACCAGACCACGGTGCCCTGGTGCACGGTGATCCTGCGCAACGCCTTCGGCGTCGCTGGCGTCGTGCATCAGCCGGCCGACCGCTTCTCGATCCGCTACGCCTGGCCATCGGCCTATTGGGGCTCGCTCCCGCTCGAAGGCGGCATCGAGGCTGCCTATCGCGCCGACATCGACGCGGCCGAGGACAAGGCCGCCAAACTCGATGAGATCCAGCAGCGGCTCAATAAGCTGCGCTCGCCGTTCCGCTCGGCCGAAAAATTCTGGGTCGAGGAGATCATCGATCCCCGCAAGACGCGCTCGCTGCTGTGCGAGTTCGCGCGGCTGGCCGAGCCACTGCGCAAAGCGGGACCGCCGGAGAGCATGACGATCCGGCCGTAGAAGCGCAGCCGCCCACGTGCCGGAAGTTAACCCAGGTTAAATCCCGCACAAGGGAAACCTCTTTTCGCCGTTGTTCAGGCCCATTTCAGCCAAACCGATAGTGGTTGTTGCTGAGCGGGGCAGGACCCTCCAACCCAGAGTCCTGCAATGATCAACCGAGTTCTTTCGGCGTGCGTTTTTATTGTCATCAGCTCCGTCGCCGCGGAAGCGCGGCCCTATCGCAGTCTTCAGGCCGCCGAGTGCAACGTCACCATGCCGTGCGACTTCTCGTACGCGCAGACGCGCCGTGGGCGTTCTCCCAGGCAGGCATTACAGGCGTATCGCGCAACACAGATGACGGTGACCGATGCCGGCAACACCGCCAGCACGATCAGCGTCTCCGGTGATCGCGTCATTGGTGGTCGTCCGGCCGGTTGTCCGTCGTCTTTTTGTGGCTGCGGCGCTGCGATCCGCGTGTTCGGTCACGTCGTGCCGGAGTTGAATCTCGCGTCCAACTGGCTGCGCTTTCCGCGGACGGCGCCGGCGCCGGGGATGGTCGCAGCGCGCCACGGGCATGTCTTCGTGCTGGAGCAGTCACTCGGTGGCGACATGTGGATGGCGTATGACGCCAATTCGGGCGGTCACGCGACGCGCATGCACGCGCGTTCGCTGCGGGGCTACACGGTCGTGAATCCGCACGGCTGAGGAGGCGGTGCGGGTGTGCAGCATTCTCACACCCGCAGCACTTTCCCGGGGTTCATGATGTTTTGCGGATCGAGCGCGCGCTTGATGGTGCGCATGATGTCGAGCTCGGTCTTCGAGCGGTAGTGGCTGAGCTCGTCGAGCTTGTCGATGCCGATGCCGTGCTCGGCTGAGATCGAGCCGCCCATGGAGGTGACGAGATCGTTGACGGCTCGCGTGATCGCGGCCGTGTATTGGTTCAGCATCTGCTGATCCATGCCGATGGGGCCCATGAACGAGAAATGCAGATTGCCGTCGCCGATATGCCCCAGCGGATAGGGGCGGATGCTCGGGAGAATCTCGAGCACGGCCTTCAGCCCCTTGGCGATGAAATCTGGAATTCTGGAGATCGCCACCGACACGTCGTAGCTGATCCCCGGTCCCTCCGCCCGCGACGCCTCGGCGACGGCTTCGCGGATGCGCCACATGTTGCGCGATTGATGCCCGGCGTGCGCGATCGCCGCGTCGAGCACGCGGCCGGCCTCGAGCTGGTCGGCGAGAAACTGCTCCAGCTTCTCGGACATGCCTTCAGTGCTGCCCCGGCGCGCCCGCGCTGACGACCATTCCAGCAGCAGGTACCACGGCGTGTCCGCCTTCAGTGGATCCTGGACGCCGGGAATGTGGCGCATCACCATGTCGATGGCGGCGCGGCTCATCAGCTCGCAGGAGCCGACATTGTCCTCGGATGCCGCATGGGCTTCGGACAGGATCTCCAGCGCCGCGCGTGGGTCGCGGACAGCCAGCCACGCGGTGCTGATGTCTTTCGGCGCCGGCCACAGCTTGAGGACCGCCTTGGTGATGACGCCGAGCGTGCCTTCGGCGCCCATGAAGAGATGCTTGAGATCGTAGCCGGTGTTGTCCTTCTTCAACGCGCGCAATCCGTCCCAGACGTCGCCGTTGGGCAGCACGACCTCGAGCCCGAGGACGAGATTGCGGGCATTGCCATAGCGCAGCACCTGTACGCCACCGGCATTGGTCGAGAGATTGCCGCCGATCATGCATGAGCCCTGGGCGCCAAGACTGAGCGGCAGGAACCTGTCATGCGCCGCCGCGGTCTCCTGAAGCGTCTGCAGCACGCAGCCCGCCTCGACCGTCATCGCGTAACCGACGGGATCGACGTCCAGCACGCGGTTCATCCGCCCCAGCGACAGCACGATGCCGGTGTGCGCGGGCCACGGCGTGGCGCCGCCCATCAGCCCGGTGTTGCCACCCTGGGGCACGATCGCGATGCCGTGCTGATGGCAGAGCCGCACCACTTTCGAGACTTCCTCCGTGCTGCCAGGACGAACCACAGCGCCGGCGCCGCCGACCAGCAAGCCGCGCCAGTCCGTCACGAAGGGCTGCTTGCCGTGCTCGTCCTCGATAAGGCCTTTCTCGCCCACGATCGCACGCAACGCATCGCGTAGGTGATCGGTCAAGGGAACGGTCGGGATGGCGGGGACGGGCGACGGGAAGGCGGTCGGCATCTTGTTTCCTCTGGCGCATCTTGGTGTGCACTGCGCGCGCGAAGCGCTTGAGGCTCATTGTCCACGTTTGCGTCGCGAAGTCTATCGGCAACACCGGGACAATGTCCCGCAATATCTCTCAACATCTTCGCCAACATCTTGCGCCCCGTCTCCGCTTAGGAGGTGACAGGATTTCATCGATCAGGATTGACAACATGCGATTGAACTCTCGGGCCGCACGTCTCGGCGCAGGCGCGGCCTGCCTGGCGCTTGTGAGCCTCAACCCGGCGTCTGCGGAGCCTGTATTCGACGGTCTGGGCGGCACATGGTCCGGCACAGGTTCGATGAAGCCCTCGGATGGCCCGCGCGAGAAGGTCCGTTGCAAGGTGGCGTACAACATCACCAGGCCCGGACGTTCCGTGAGCCTCGACCTGCGCTGCGCCAGTGATGCCTACAAAATGGTTCTGTCCGCGAACATCGAGCAGAACGGCACGGAGCTCTCGGGCAACTGGTTCGAGAGCGAATACCGCCAGGGCGGCAAAGTCTACGGCACGAACAAGGACGGCTTGATCGAAGCACGGATCGAAGGAAACACGGTGGCCGCGCTGGTGACGATCCAGACCAAGGCCAATCATCAGTCGTTCCTGATGGAAGCGCCGGGATCCTGGATGTCGGAGGTCGCGATCGAGTTGAACAAGGAGGCGAAGCCTGACGGGCGATGAACGTGGAGCGAGAGGCGTCGGGCAACACACCATGTCAACCCCTCTGCGCAGAAATATTCCTGTTTACCGAAATTCGGATATGGCGCATATTGCGCGCATCCCGCCCGCCAAAGGGCGTTTCGCGATCGTCACGAGACGGGGCAGGGAGGCGGTGGCCGCGACGGCGTCGGCGCGCATTCCAGGCTGCAGGGCGGGATTCCCCATGGGGTGCTCCGTGAGCGGCATGAGCGCGGTACGACACGGCGCTGACAGCGTCCTCGTTCGGCCTCGATGGTGAGCGCACGCCAGCCATCGGGGTGCGGGGTGGGGATGTGCGCGGACGGCAAAATCGTGTGGTCCTGACGCCCGGTGTCTGTGCGTCAACTCTTGTGGTGATGTGGGCTCTCCAACCGGATGCACACGTCAGTCATCTGCAAGGCGACGGGGGCAATAGTGCATCGCTCCCCGGGGAGAGCGCGACATAAGCCGTAAAGCCATTGCGCAGGGAAGGCCGGGCGTTCCGGCATCACCTGTAGTCCAACCCGTGCGCGTTGTTTTGCACACGGGACCGCGGGTGCCTGCCGGCGCCCGGCCTTCCCTGCACCCTTTGTCCAGAGGGGTGCGAAACCAGAACGCAAAGCTCGGGCGAAATTAGCCGCGAGAGCGCGAAGGCGTGCCTTCAGCGACGCGTGCGACAGGCGTGGCAACGACGATGCAGCTTGCTCGGTCAGTGCGAGCGAAGCGACGGCTCCTAAGCCATCGCCGGCTTTGCCTGCGGCTTCGGCTGTCGCGACAGGGCCAGCACGATCAGCGAGGCGAACACGCAGAGCGCGCCGGCGACGAAGAAGGCGGGTAGGTAGCTTTGCAGCAGCGTCCGCGACAGGCCCGCCCCGAATGCGGCAGTGCCGGCGCCGAGCTGGTGGCCGGCAAAGATCCAGCCGAACACCAGATTGGCGCGCTCGGGCCCGAACTTCTGCGCGGTGAGGCGCACCGTCGGCGGCACGGTGGCGATCCAGTCGAGACCGTAGAACATCGCGAAGATCGACAGGCCATAGAACGAGAAATCGCTGAAAGGCAGGAAGATCAGCGAGAGCCCGCGCAGGCCGTAGTACCAGAACAGCAGGAAGCGGTTGTCATATCGGTCCGACAGCCATCCCGACATGATGGTGCCGAAGAAATCGAAGATGCCCATCGCCGCCAGCAGGCTTGCGGCCTGAACTTGGGGGATGCCGAAATCGAGGCACATCGGAATCAGATGCACCTGCACGAGGCCGTTGGTCGAGGCGCCGCAGACGAAGAAGGTCGCAAACAGGATCCAGAACGCGCTCGACTTCGAAGCGTCGCGCAACGTGCCCAGCGCAACCGATGTGATCGAGCCATGCGTCACGGGCGGTGCGGGCAGCGGCTCGGTGCCCTCATCGCCGAAGGGGCGCAAGCCGAGATCGCTCGGGCGGTCGCGCATGACGAGCGCCACGGCGGTGGCGGAGACGCCGAGCATGATGCAGACGAAGCCAAGCGCGAGGCGCCAGCCGAAGCGTTCGGTCAGGCTCGCCAGCAGCGGCAGGAACACGAGCTGGCCGGTGGCGACGCTCGCGGTCATCACGCCGATGACGAGGCCGCGCCGCGCCGCGAACCAGCGCGTTGCGATGGTCGCGCCCAATACCAGTGCGGTCATGCCGGTGCCGATGCCGATCACCACGCCCCAAAGTGCCACGAGCTGCCAGACCTGCGTCATGCCCAGCGAGAGTACGAGCGCGGAGACGACGATGAGCTGCGCGGTCAGCGTGACGTTGCGCAGGCCATAGCGGTTGAGGAGGGCGGCTGCGAACGGCGCCATCAAGCCGAACAGGATGAAGCGGATCGAGAGCGCGGACGAGATTTCGGCCGTGCTCCAGCCGAACTCCTTCTGGAGCGGCACGATGAACACGCCGGGCGCGCCGACCGTGCCGGCGCTGATCAAGGCGGCGAAGAAGGTCACGCCGACCATCACCCAGCCATAGTGAATATTGCGGCGGCCGAGCACAGCCGAAAGCCAGTTCGAGATCATTGCCCCTCAATCAGGTTGGCGGGCTGCGGGAGGCCCAGCGTCATGGTTGCAGTCTGGCACGGAAGCGGGAAGTCTGAAATGACAGACTTCCCTCATTTTAGGACGTGTCGGCGCCTAGTGCGCGAGACGCTCGACCGCAATCGCGGTGGCCTCGCCGCCACCGATGCAAAGCGCCGCGACGCCGCGCTTGAGGTTGTTGGCTTCGAGTGCGTGCAACAGCGTCACGATCAGCCGCGCGCCGGTGGCACCGATGGGATGGCCGAGCGCGCAGGCGCCGCCATTGATGTTGAGTTTATCGCGGGGAATGCAGAGATCGCGTTGCGCCGCCATCGCCACCACGGCAAAGGCCTCATTGATCTCGAACAGATCGACGTCACCTGCGCTCCAGCCGACCTTGTCGAGCAACTTGCGGATCGCCGGGATCGGCGCGGTCGTGAACCATTGCGGTTCCTGGCTGTGGGTGGCGTGGCCCTTGATCTCGGCGATGGCAGGCAGGCCATTGCGGTCGGCGAGCGAACGCTTCGCCAGCACCAGCGCGGCCGCGCCATCGGCATTGGCGGAAGAGGCGGCCGGCGTGATGGTGCCGTTGGCGCGGAACGCCGGCTTCAATCCCGGAATCTTGGCGGGATCGACCTTCAGCGGATGCTCGTCATTGGCGATCACACGCGGGCCGGCCTTCTCGGTCAGCGTGACCGGCGCGATCTCGGCCTTGAACGCCCCGCCCTCGACCGCTCTGCGCGCGCGGCTCAGCGTTTCCATCGCATAGGCGTCCTGGTCCTTGCGGGTGAATTGATAGGCTTCAGCCGTGGCCTCGCCGAAATCTCCCATGGAGCGGCCGGTCTCGTAGGCGTCTTCAAGACCATCCATCATCATGTGGTCGATGATACGGTCATGACCGGCGCGATAACCGCCGCGCGCTTTCGCGAGCAGGTAGGGCGCGTTGCTCATGCTCTCCATGCCGCCGGAGACGACGATCTCGGCGGAGCCGGCGCGAATGACGTCGTGCGCCAGCATGGTCGCCTTCATTCCGGAGCCGCAGACCTTGTTGACGGTGGTGGCGCCGGTCGCGTCCGGAAGTCCCGCGGAACGCGCCGCTTGACGCGCCGGCGCCTGGCCTTGTCCTGCCGGCAGCACGCAGCCCATGAAGACCTCATCGACCTTCTCGGGGGCAAGCCTGGCGCGCTCCAGCGCCGCATTGATCACATGCGATCCGAGCTTGTGCGCGGCAAGCGGCGAGAGCTCACCCATGAAGCGGCCGAGCGGGGTGCGGGCGGCGGAGACGATGACGACAGGATCGGCGGCTTCAGCCATGGCAAGGCTCCCTGCGAGAATATGTTGGATTATGGTCATCATATGATGCGCCGCAAAAAATGCAACCGCGTCCGGCATGAGAAAATGTCGTGAGTCGGATGAGAATTGGTCGTTTGAAGGCAGGCGGTGATGGTGACCGAGTCGCGGATCATGAGCGGTGATTGCCGCACACTCGCTGTCATTCCCCGCGAAAGCGGGCAATCCAGTATTCCAGAGACCGTTGCGCTGGAGCCGAGAAGCCGCGGCGTACTGGATGCCCCGACTGCGCGGGGCATGACACCGTCTTTGAGGAATCTTCCTGGCTTCCAGACGCTCTACCGCTTGCGGTTCACAAACGCCTGCATCAGCCGCGTCGGCTCGTCGGTCAGGAATGCCTCGCCGAACACCTTGACGCTGAGGTTCACCGATTCAGTCAACGGCAGTTCCTCCCATTGCCGCAGCAGCGCTTTCTGCGACCGCAGCGCCTCGGGGCCGCATTCGAGCAGCGCCGTCACGAGGTGCTCGATCTCGGCATCGAGGCCGCCGGCCGGCGCCACCTTGTCGACCAGGCCCCAGGCCAGCGCCGTCGGCGCGTCGACGTTCTCCGCCGTCATCACCAGCCAGCGCGCCCGAGCCCAGCCGATCAGGCGCGGCAGCAGCGCTGCGTGGATCACCGAGGGAATGCCGACGCGGACCTCCGGCATGCCGAAATGCGCATCATCCGCGGCAACGCGGAAGTCGCAGGCCGCCGCGACCTCGAGCCCGCCGCCGAGGCACCAGCCGGGCATGCGTGCAATCATCGGGGCAGGGAATTGCCGCACCGCTTCGCAGAGATCGCGCAGGCGGCTGATGAAGGCTTCGGCAGAGTTCTGGTCGAGCCTGGCCATCTCCTTGATGTCGGCGCCGCCGATCATGCTCTTCTCGCTTTGTCCGCGCAGCACCGCGACGCGGATGCTGCGGTCGGCGGCGAGCTTTTGCAGCCCGTCCCGCACCGCGTCGATCACGGGCGAACCCAGAATGTTCAGCGAGCCGGCATTGCAGATCGCAACATGGACGACGCCGCGCGCATCGCGCGTCACGCCACAGTGGTTGTTGAGCATTTCCATCCGAGATCTCGAAACTTTCGTGGGCGGGCGCGCCAGCGCCGCGGTCGGGATTACTTCCGTGCCGAAATGCCTCTCTTGTCAAGCCGCCGGGATGGAGTTGCCAGAACGAAGTCCGCAGCATAGTATGATGAATATCATGCAAAGGAATGGCTGATGACCGACGCCGATCAACTCGACCTGTTTTCACCGGCGCGAAGGCGCGAGCGGGTGGTGGATTGGCAAGCGCCCATGCCGGTCGCGAAATTGGCCATGGGGTTGTCAGGCATCGACGCCATGCATGGTATCCGGGACGGCCGGCTGCCGCCGCCGCCCTTTGCCAAGCTGATCGGCTTCGTCATGGCGGTCGTCGAGCCGGGCCGGATCGTGATGGAACTGGAGCCGCGCGAGGATCTTGAAAACACCATCGGGCTTCTGCACGGGGCAACAGCCGCCGCGCTCCTAGACACCGCCATGGGCTGCGCCATTTCGACTCGCCTGGAGGCCGGGCAGTCCTCCGTGACGCTCGATCTGAAAATGACTTTCCTGCGTCCGCTGTCGGTCCGATCAGGACTGATCTCGGCCGAAGGCAGGGTCATCAAGCTCGGGCGCCAGGCCAGCTACACCGAAGGCTTCGTTCGCGACGGTAAGGGGGCACTCGCGGTCCATGCAACTGCAACCTTTTCCATGATCGGCAACAATTTTACCGGGAATTAATGCGCCGCCATGGCGATATCCGTGCTATTGAATGATTTCCGACATCCAATGAGAGCAGCATGCGCTATTCCCCGGAACACAAGCAGGAAACCCACGACCGGATCGTGAGGAAGGCGTCCGTGCGGCTGCGCGAAAAGGGCGCTCATGGCATCGGCGTCGCCGACCTCATGAAGGAGGCGGGACTGACCCATGGTGGCTTCTATGCGCATTTCGATTCGCGCGAGGCGCTTGTGATCGAGGCCTTTGCCTACGCCATGGACCGCTCCATGGAACACTGGCGCAAGCAGTCCGACCAGGTCGCGCCCGAGAAGCAGCTCGTTCAAATCGTCGAGACCTATCTCTCGACGCTGCATCGGGACAATCCCGGCCATGGCTGCTCGATCCCCGCGCTCGGCGCCGAGATCGCCCGCGAGAGCCCCAAGACGCGCAAGGCCTTTGCCGGCAAGCTCGACGAGATGATCGAGATGCTGACTGATTTCATTCCGAATTTGCCGCGCAAAGCGGCCCGCAAGCAGGCGATCGCGACGTTGGCGACGATGGCTGGCACCATGCTGCTGGCGCGCATTGCCGGCTCCGGCGAGCTGTCGGACGAGCTGCTGAAGGCGGGCAGGGACAGCGCGCTGGATGGGGGAAAGCGCGCGCCGAAGGTTGCGGCGGCGAAGAAGGCAAAGCTGCCGTAGGGTTGGGAAAGGCGCGCGAGCGCCGTGCCCACGTTCTTTTCACGATTACAAAGATTCGGCGGGCACGCTTCGCTTTGCCCCCCTAAAGCACCGGTGCTACCGCCCCGCAAACAACGCCCGCTCGCGTTCCACGATCTCTCCGATGTAGTCCGCCACGGCCCGAATCCGGGCGAGGTCCTTGCTGTCGGCATGCATCAGCATCCAGAACGTCCTGATGATCGAGATCTCCTCCGGCAGCACGGCCACGAGCTGCGGATAGTCGCTCGCCATGAAGTGCGGCAGCACCGCGATCCCGAAGCCTGAGAGCGTGGCGTTGAGCTGCGCGATCAGATTGGCGCTGCGGAAGCGGGCGGAGATACGCGGCGAGACTTGGGGCAGATAGTCGAGTTCCGGCGTGAACAGCAACTCCTCGATGTAGCCGACGAAACGGTGCTGCAGCAGATCCTGCCGCGAGGTGATCTCAGGAAACCGGTCGAGATAGGCCGGGGCGGCATACAGCCCCAGACGGTAGTCCAGCAGCTTGCGGCCAACGATGCGGCCTTCCTTCGGCATGGTCAGGCTGATGGCGATGTCGGCCTCGCGCTTGGAAAGGCTGAACAGCCGCGCGGTCGCCACAAGTTGCAGGTCGAGATCGGGATATCGATCGGCGAAGGGGGCGAGGCGCGGAGCGAGAAAGGCGGTGCCGAACCCGTCGGGCGCGCCGATCCGCACCGTTCCGGTCAACCGTGCCACCGAGCCGCCGACCTGCTCCTGGTTGGCGACGATGGTGGATTCCATCGTCTCCGCGCTGTCGGCAACGCGCTGGCCGGCTTCGGTGAGGAGATAGCCGGTCTTGCGCCGGTCAAACAGCTTGGCCGAGAGATGCTTCTCCAGCCGGTCGACGCGCCGGATCACGGTGGCATGATCGACGCCGAGCTGCTTTGCCGCAGCCGACACCGAGCCGCCCCGCACGATGGCCAGCACGAAGCGAAAGTCGTCCCAATCGATAGCGCCTTGATCCAGCATTTTCGCACATCTATGGTGCATTATCTCAGACTTGAATCCTATAAAATGCAGGTCAATAGGATTTGTCAAAGCGTTCAAGCTCGGCCTGAAGGAGATCATTCCATGCGTTCAATCGGACATTTCATCGGTGGCAAGGAGGTCAAGGGCACCTCGGGCCGCACCGCCGACGTCTTCGAGCCGATGACCGGTGACGTCCAGGCCAAGGTCGCGCTGGCATCCAAGGCCGAAGTCCGCGCCGCGGTCGAGAACGCGCGTGCCGCGCAGCCGGAATGGGCCGCGACCAACCCGCAGCGGCGCGCCCGCGTCATGATGAAATTCCTCGAGCTGGTGCAGCGCGATTACGACAAGCTGGCCGAGCTGCTCGCGCGCGAGCACGGCAAGACCGTGCCGGACGCCAAGGGTGACATCCAGCGCGGCCTCGAGGTCGCCGAATTCGCCTGCGGCATCCCGCACCTGATGAAGGGCGAGTACACCGAGGGCGCCGGCCCCGGCATCGATATCTATTCGATGCGCCAGCCGCTCGGCGTCGTCGCCGGCATCACGCCGTTCAACTTCCCGGCCATGATCCCGATGTGGAAATTCGCGCCCGCGATCGCCTGCGGCAACGCCTTCATCCTCAAGCCGTCGGAGCGCGATCCCGGCGTGCCGATGAAGCTTGCCGAGCTGATGATCGAGGCGGGCCTGCCGGCCGGTATCCTCAACGTCGTCAATGGCGACAAGGAAGCGGTCGATGCCATTCTCGACGACCCTGATATCAAGGCCATCGGCTTCGTCGGCTCGACGCCGATCGCGCAGTACATCTATGAGCGCGCCGCCCAGACCGGCAAGCGTTGCCAGTGTTTCGGTGGCGCCAAGAACCACGCCATCATCATGCCGGATGCCGACATGGATCAGGCCGTCGACGCGCTGATCGGCGCCGGCTACGGCTCGGCCGGCGAACGCTGCATGGCTGTCTCGGTTGCGGTGCCCGTCGGCAAGACTACCGCCGACCGCCTGATGGACAAGCTGATCCCGCGGGTCGAGAGCCTCAAGATCGGCACTTCGATCGATCCGTCGGCCGACTACGGTCCGCTGGTCACGCGCGAGGCGGTCGAGAAGGTCAAGAGCTACATCGACATCGGCATCAAGGAAGGCGCGACGCTTGCCGTGGATGGCCGCGGCTTCAAGATGCAGGGTTATGAGAACGGCTTCTATCTCGGCGGTTCGCTGTTCGACAACGTCACCAAGGACATGCGGATCTACAAGGAAGAGATATTCGGGCCCGTGCTCTCGGTCGTGCGCGCGCATGACTACAAGGAAGCGCTGGCGCTGCCGTCCGAGCATGACTACGGCAACGGCGTGGCCATCTTCACCCGCGATGGCGACGCCGCCCGCGACTTCGCGGCCAAGGTCAACGTGGGCATGGTCGGCATCAACGTGCCGATCCCCGTGCCGATCGCCTATTACACCTTCGGCGGCTGGAAGAAGTCGGGCTTCGGCGATCTCAACCAGCACGGCCCGGATTCGGTTCGCTTCTACACCAAGACCAAGACGGTGACCTCGCGCTGGCCGTCAGGCGTCAAGGAAGGTGCGGAGTTCTCGATCCCGACGATGAAGTAAGACTATAGCCCAGCCCGTCATTGCGAGGAGCGTAGCGACGAAGCAATCCAGAGACTTTCGGCTGAGGCAGTCTGGATTGCTTCGCGGAGCCTGTCGTCGGGCCGCGCATCGCGCGGACCCGGTGGCTCGCAATGACGATGGGGCAAGAGGGTAGCGGCAGGATGCAGTTCGCTCTGAATGAGGATCAGGTCGCGGTTCGCGACATGGCGGTGGCGTTTGCGGCAGAAAAGATCGCGCCGCACGCGCTGCGCTGGGACGAGGAGAAGCATTTTCCCGTCGCCGTGATGCGCGAGGCTGCCGCACTCGGGATGGGCGGCATCTACATCCGCGACGACGTCGGCGGATCCGCGATGAGCCGGTTCGACGCGGCGCTGATCTTCGAGGCGCTGGCGACGGGCTGTCCGACCACCTCGGCCTTCATCTCCATCCACAACATGGCGAGCTGGATGATCGATGCCTTCGGCAGCGACACCCAGCGCCATCAATGGTTGCCGAAGCTCTGTTCGATGGAGCTAATCGCGAGCTACTGCCTGACCGAGCCCGGTGCCGGCTCCGATGCTGCTGCGCTGCGCACGCGCGCCGTGCGCGACGGCGATCACTACGTCCTTAACGGTCAGAAGCAGTTCATCTCGGGCGCCGGAGGCACTGATCTCCTGGTTGCGATGGTACGCACCGGCGGCGATGGCCCCGGCGGCATCTCGACCCTCGTCATCGATGGCAAGACGCCTGGCGTCTCCTTCGGTGCGAATGAGCGCAAGATGGGCTGGAATGCGCAGCCAACTCGCGCGGTGATGTTCGAGCACGCCCGCGTGCCTGTTGCAAACAGGCTGAGCGAAGAGGGCGTCGGCTTCAAGATCGCGATGGCCGGCCTGGATGGCGGACGCCTCAACATCACTGCGTGCTCGCTCGGCGGCGCGCAGACCGCGCTTGAGAAGGCGCGCACGTACATGAAGGAGCGCAAGGCATTTGGAAAGCGTCTCGATGAATTCCAGGCGCTGCAGTTCCGCCTTGCCGACATGGCGATCGAACTGGAGGCCGCGCGCACCTTCCTGTGGCGTGCGGCTGCCGCGCTCGACCGCAAGGATCCGGACGCCACCATGCTGTGCGCCATGGCCAAGCGCTTCGGCACCGATGTCGGCTTCGAAGTCGCCAACCATGCGCTGCAGCTGCATGGCGGCTACGGTTACCTCAGCGAATACGGCATCGAGAAGATCGTGCGCGATCTGCGCGTGCACCAGATCCTCGAAGGCACCAACGAAGTCATGCGGCTCATCGTGGCGCGCAAATTGATCGAGGGCGCGCGATGAGTGGTGCGGAAGAGGGCGATCTCGTCGCCCGCGTCGAGGGCGCGGTCGGCGTCATCAGGCTCAACCGTCCGAAGGCGATCAATGCGGTGACGCTGGAGATGTTTCGCGACATCGACAAGGCGCTCGACCGTTTCGAATCTGATCCCGCCGTTGCCGTAGTCCTGCTGGAGGGCTCCGGCGAGCGCGGCCTGTGCGCCGGCGGCGACATTCGCACGCTCTGGGAGAGTTCGAAGGCTGGCGGCGATCTCGGCAAGATCCTGTGGCGCGAGGAGTACATCCTCAATGCCCGGATCAAGATGTTTCCGAAGCCCTATGTCGCCTTCATGGACGGCATCGTCATGGGCGGCGGCGTCGGCTTGTCCGCGCATGCGAGCCATCGTGTCGTGACGGATCGCACCAAGCTGGCGATGCCCGAGGTCGGGCTCGGCTTCTTCCCCGATGTCGGAGGCACCTATTTATTGTCTCGCTCGCCGGGCGAGATCGGCACCTATTTTGGCTTGACTGGCCAGACGATGAACGGGCCTGACGCGATCTATGCGAAGTTCGCGGATGCGGTAGTGCCTGCAGCCAAATGGCCGGAGCTGCGCGAGGCGCTGACCAGGGTTGGTCAGGGCGTGATGGCATCCGAGGTCACCAAGCTGATCAACGGCTTTGCGACTGGGGAGAGGGCGGGGCCGGTCGCCGCCCAGGAGCCTCTGATCGACGCGCTGTTCGGCTTCGATCGCATGGAGGACATCTTCGCCGCGCTCAAGCGCGACGGCTCGGACTTCGCGCTGGCCACGCTGAAGACGCTCAACGAAAAATCCCCGCGCGGCATGGTGGTGACGCTGAAGCTCTTGCGGCTCGCGCGGGCCTCTTCGAGCCTGGAGGAATGTCTGGTGCGCGAATATCGCGCCGCGCTGGAAGTGTTCCGCAGCGATGACTTTCGCGAGGGCGTGCGCGCCGCCGTAATCGACAAGGATCGCAGTCCCTCCTGGTCGCCGCCACGGATCGAGGATGTCACGCCGCAAATGCTGGCGCCATATCTCGCGGAGATCGGTGCCGACGAGCTCAAGTTCAACTAATCAAGGTCACAAGCGGAGGAAACGACAATGGCCACGATCGCATTCATCGGTCTCGGCAACATGGGCGGCCCGATGGCCGCCAACCTCGTCAAGGCCGGCCACAAGGTGGTGGCCTTCGATCTCGTCGAAGCCTCCCGCAATCAGGCCAAGGCCGATGGCGCCGGCGTCGCGGACAGCGCCGCGGGAGCGGCGAAGGGAGCCGATGTCGTCGTCACCATGCTGCCGGCCGGCAAACACGTGCTCGGCGTGTGGAATGAAGTCCTTCCCGCCATGACCAAAGGCGCGTTGATCATTGACAGCTCCACCATCGATGTCGAGAGCGCCAGGCAGGCACATTCGCTCGCGGCCAAGCACGGCGTGCTCTCGGTCGACGCGCCGGTCTCCGGCGGCACCGGCGGCGCCAAGGGCGCGACGCTCACCTTCATGTGCGGCGGCGAGGAGAACGCGTTCGCCGCGGCGAAGCCGGTGCTGGAAAACATGGGCAAGAAGATCGTCCATTGCGGCGGCGCCGGCGCGGGTCAGGCGGCAAAAATCTGCAACAACATGATCCTCGGCATTTCCATGATCGCCGTGAGCGAAGCTTTTGCACTCGGCGAAAAGCTCGGGCTCTCGTACCAGGCGCTGTTCGACGTCGCCTCGACCTCGTCGGGCCAGTGCTGGTCGCTGACCTCCTATTGCCCGGTTCCGGGCCCGGTGCCGACCTCGCCGGCCAACAACGACTACAAGCCAGGCTTCGCTTCGGCGCTGATGGTGAAGGATCTGACCCTGGCGCAGGACGCCGCCAAAGCCGCCGGCGCGGCGACGCCGCTCGGCAAGCATGCGCAGGAGATCTATCAGTCTTTCGACGCAGCCGGCCAGGGCGGGGTGGATTTTTCCGGAATTATCAAGCACGTTAGGGGACTAGCCGGGAAAGCTTAATGACGACATTTCAGGACGCGCGCGCGTTTCTTCTCGTTCACCGCACGGATTACGAGACAGCGGTCAGGGATTTCCGCTGGCCCGATCCGGTCCCCTTCAACTGGGCGCTCGACTGGTTCGACGCCGAGCTGGCGACGAATGCGGACAGCAAGGATCGGCCCGCGCTCTGGATTGTTGATGCGGCCCAGGACAAGCAGACCAAATTGTCCTTCGCGGCGCTCTCAAAGCGCTCCAACCAGGTCGCGAACTTCCTGCGTGCCCGGGGCCTGAAGCGCGGCGATCATCTGCTGCTGCTGCTCGGCAATGTCGTGCCGCTGTGGGAGACGATGCTCGCGGCGATGAAGCTGGGCGTTGTCGTGATACCCGCGACCACGCTGCTCACCGCGGACGAGCTGCGTGATCGGCTCGATCGCGGTAAGGCAAAGGCGGTCGTTGCCGCGCAGGACCAGGTCGCGAAATTCGCAAGCCTTGGTGTCGATGGCGTGGTGCGCGTGGTTGTCGGCGAACCGTTCGACGGCTGGTTGTCCTATGATGAGGCAGCGAAGACCCCGGAAAGCTTCACACCCGACGGTCCGACCCATGCCGACGACCCGATGCTGCTCTATTTCACCTCGGGCACGACGGCAAAGCCAAAGCTGGTGCGACATAGCCAGCGCAGCTATCCGGTCGGGCATCTCTCGACCATGTACTGGATCGGGCTGCAGCCCGGAGACATCCATCTCAACATCTCCTCGCCCGGCTGGGCCAAGCATGCCTGGAGCTGTTTCTTCGCGCCCTGGAATGCGGGCGCCACCGTGTTCGTGGTCAATCAGCCGCGCTTCGATGCCAAGGCTCTGCTCGCCACCATCGGGCGCTGCGGCGTCACGACGCTGTGCGCGCCGCCGACGGTCTGGCGGCTGTTCATCCAGGAGAACCTGGCCTCGTTCAAAGTTGCCTTGCGCGAAGTCTGCGGCGCCGGCGAGCCGCTCAATCCTGAGGTGATCGATCAGGTGCAGGCCGCCTGGGGACTCACCATCCGCGATGGCTATGGCCAGACCGAAACGACCGCGCTTGCCGGCAATTCGCCGGGACAAAAGATCAAGGTCGGCTCGATGGGCCGGCCGCTGCCGGGCTATCGCGTGCAGGTCAGCGATGCCGATGGCCATCCGGCGAAGGAAGGCGAGGTGGCGCTGCTGCTGGGTGCTGACAGGCCCGCCGGCCTGATGCAGGGCTATCAGGGCGACGACGGCAAGCTGTCGGGCGCCGAGGGCGAGCTTTATCGCAGCGGCGACGTCGTGTTCGAAGATGAGGATGGCTATCTCACCTTCGTCGGTCGCTCCGACGACGTGTTCAAGTCATCGGACTACCGGATCAGCCCGTTCGAGCTTGAGAGCGTGCTGCTCGAGCATGAACTCGTTGCCGAGGCCGCCGTGGTGCCGAGCCCCGATCCGATCCGGCTGGCGATCCCCAAGGCATTCGTGCTGCTGATCGCTGGCGCGGAGCGGACCCCGGAGACGGCGCTCTCGATTTTCAAGCACCTGCACACGCGCCTTGCGCCCTTCAAGCGCATCCGCCGGCTCGAAATCGTCACCGAATTGCCGAAGACGATCTCTGGCAAAATCCGCCGTGTGCAGCTACGACGGCTCGAACGCGACGATGATCGCAACGATCCGCTGCGCGGCCGGGAATTCCGTGAAGAGGATTTTCCGGAGCTGCCGAAAACACGGAGTGAGACTTAAGTGAACCAAATCTGGAAGAAGCCGCCGATCACGCTGGAATCCTATCAGGCGATGGTCGGCAAGGAGATCGGCGTGTCGTCCTGGCACCTGATCGACCAGCCCCGCATCGACACCTTCGCTGATGTGACCGAGGATCACCAGTTCATCCATGTCGATCCCGAGAGGGCCAAGGAGACGGCGTTCGGCACCACCATCGCGCACGGTTTCCTGACCATGTCGATGTTGTCGGTGATGTCCTACGAAGTGATGCCGGCGATTGCGGGCACCACGATGGGCGTCAATTACGGCTTCGACAAGCTGCGCTTCATCTCGCCGGTACGCTCGGGCGGGCGCGTCCGCGGCCGCTTTGTGCTGGCCGAAGCCAAGCTGCGCAAACCAGGCGAACTGCAGTCCCGCACCAACGTGACCGTGGAGATCGAAGGCGAGGACAAGCCCGCGCTGGTCGCGGACTGGCTCGGCCTGATCTATATCGCCTGACTTGAGGCGTTGGTCCCGGGCTTGACCCGGCAAGCCATCACTGCTCAAAAAGCTGTTCAAATCGCGCGGTGTCACCCTCTCCCCTTGTGGGAGAGGTGGCTTCGCGGAACGCGAAGCCGGGTGAGGGTCTCTCTCCGCGAACTCGGCTGTGGCGAGATACCCCTCATCCGGCGCTTACGCGCCACCTTCCCCCACAAGGGGAGAAGGGAAGAGAAGAACAGGATGTAATCAATGGCAATCAGGTTCGACGGACGCGTCGCCATCGTCACCGGCGCGGGCAATGGTCTCGGACGCGCACACGCGTTGGGTCTCGCGAGCCGCGGCGCGAAGGTCGTTGTCAACGATTTCGGCGGCGCGCGCGACGGCACCGGCGCCTCGCTCTCGCCGGCTGAAGCCGTGGTCGAGGAGATCCGCAAAGCCGGCGGCACCGCGATGGCGGATGGCGCCGACGTGTCGAATTTCGAACAGGTCACGGCGATGGTCGAGCGCGCCACCAAGGAGTGGGGCAGCGTCGACATCATGTGTGCCAATGCCGGCATCCTGCGCGACAAGTCGTTCGGCAAAATGGAAGCGGCTGATTTCCAGAAGGTGCTGGACGTGCATCTCGTCGGCACGTTCTATTGCTGCAAGGCGGTCTGGGCCGGCATGCGCGACCTCAATTACGGCCGCATCGTCCTGACGACCTCCTCCTCCGGCCTCTACGGCAATTTCGGCCAGGCCAATTACGGCGCCGCCAAATCGGGCATGGTCGGCCTGATGAACGTGCTCGCGGAAGAGGGGCGCAAGAACAATATCCGCGTCAACATCATCTCGCCGACGGCGGCAACCCGCATGACGGAAGAGCTGCTGCCGCCGCAGGCGCTGCAATTGATGAAGCCGAACGCGATCACGCCCGCGGTCGAGTACATGCTCAGCGAGGACGCGCCGACCCGCACCATCATGGGCGCCGGCGCCGGCTCCTTCGCGGTGATCAAGATTCTCGAGAGCGAAGGCATCAACCTGCCGGAGTCCGAATGGACGCCGGACGCGATCGCCGCGCATTTTGCCGAGATCAGCGACATGTCCAAGGCGAAGGCGCTCGCCGGCGCTTTCGAGCAGACGCAGAAATACGTGGCGCAGGCCGCGGCACGGGCGGGGATCAAGCTCTGAACGATGTCGCCGTCATCGGTGCCGGTCCCGCCGGGCTGATGGCGGCGGAGGTGCTGGCGCAGGGCGGTGCCCGCGTCACCATCTACGACGCCATGCCGTCGGCAGGTCGCAAATTCCTGATGGCCGGCCGCGGCGGGCTCAATCTCACCCATAGCGAGCCGCTGGCGGATTTCCTTCTCCGCTACCGGCAGGCAATGCCGCATCTGCGCGCCGCGGTCGAGGCGTTTCCGCCTGATGCGTTGCGCGACTGGAGCGCGGGCTTGGGGCAGCTGACCTTTGTCGGCAGCAGCGGACGAGTGTTTCCAAAAAGCTTCAAGGCCTCGCCCTTGCTGCGCGCCTGGCTTCGGCGCCTTGATGTGTCAGGCGCGCAATTCGCGTTCCGGCATCGCTGGACCGGCTGGGACGAGACCGGTCGCCTGCAATTTCAGACACCGGATGGTCCGCGAGCCATCGCCGCCGCCGCAAGCCTGCTGGCGCTCGGTGGTGCGAGCTGGCCGCGGCTGGGCTCGGATGGCGCGTGGGTTGATTTGCTCGCCGCGAAAGGCATTATCATCTCGAAGCTCCGGCCGGCGAATTCGGGCTTCACAGTCTCCTGGTCCGACGTCTTCCGCGACCGGTTCGAGGGGCAGCCGCTCAAGGGCGTGGCGCTGACGATCGGTGCACATACGGTGCGTGGCGAAGCCATGATCACCCGGGGCGGGATCGAGGGCGGCGCGATCTACGCGCTGTCGGCGGAATTGCGCGAAGCGGTGCTGGCTCTGGGGCAGGCGACATTGACGATCGCATTGCGGCCCGATCTCGGCACGGATGCGCTGACGACACGATTGTCGGGCACGCGCGGCAAGCAATCCCTGGCGAATTTCCTGCGCAAGGCGGTGCAATTGTCACCGGTCGGTATCGGCCTGATGCAGGAGGCGGCCATCGCATCCGGCCGGCCGCTGGCATCGCTCTCACCGGCGGAGCTGGCGCATCTGGTGAATGCGATTCCGGTTGGGCTCACCGGCACCGCGCCGATCGAGCGGGCGATCTCGACCGCGGGCGGGATTGAGTTCGGCGAGCTCGACGAGCACTTCATGCTCCGCAAATTGCCCGGCATGTTCGCGGCCGGCGAGATGCTGGACTGGGAAGCTCCGACTGGGGGCTATCTGCTCCAGGCGTCGTTCGCGACGGGGGTTGCTGCGGGCAGGGGCGCTTTGGCGTGGCTGGCGTCATCCCGATCATGACGTGCCTGTCCTGGTCAAAAGATCGGTGAGCAGGCCAAGCAAACCGAAGCCCGCCGCGATGGCGCAGACGGCGGTCCAACCCGCATAGCTCCAGGCCAGTGAGGCCGCCGCGGAGCCGACGCCTCCACCGACGAAGAACAGCGCGACGAACAGGCCGTTGATCCGGCCGCGCGCCTCGGGGCGCAGCAAATTGACGGCGCGACGCCCAAGCGTCTGGTCGGCGGTGATGCCGACGTCCAGCAGGATGGTGCCGAGGCTCATCACCATCAGCGCAGCACTGCGGGACTCGATCACGCCCGCCCAGGCGCAAAGGGCAAGTGAGCCGATGATGCACAGGTGAGCGGCGAAGAACATCGGTCTCGCCCACCCCTTGTCTCCCCAACGGCCGGCGATCGGCGTCGCCGCGACGCCCGCAACGCCGATCAGCGCGAAAGCCGCGATGCCCTTGGCATCGAGCGTGAAGGGTGCATCGGGCAGGCGCAGCGCAACGGCGGACCAGAATGCGGTGAAAGACGCCATGACCAGGGAAGCTGTCCAGGCGCGCACGCGCAGCACAGGCTCGTCCCGTAGCAGCTTTGGGAAAGAGCGGAGCAAGTCGACGTAGCCGAGGCGGGCCGCTGGCTGCAGCGTCGGCAGATAGCGACCGAGTGCGCCGGCAAGCAGCGTCATCAGAATAGCTGAGGCGAGATAATACGCGCGCCAGCTCGAAAGATCGGCAATCAGGCTCGCGGCCGGCCGCGACAACAGGATGCCGATCATCAAGCCGCCCATCACCTCGCCGATCGCCTGGCCGCGGCGTTCCGGCGCTACCATCGAGGCCACGAGAGGAACGATCATTTGGATCGCCGCGCAGGACGCTCCGAGAACGAAGGTGGCGAGCAATAGCAGCGAGGGTGTCGGCGCCAATGCCGTTGCCAGTGCCGCGAAGATTGCGCAGCCGAGCGTGCGCAGGATCAGGCGCCGATTCTCGACGAGATCGACCAGCGGCACGAGCAACACCAGGCCGAGCGCATAGCCGAGCAGGGTCAACGTGCTGACGAGGCCGGCCTGAACCGCGGTCATGGCCAGGGACCGGCCGATCAGGCCAACCAGAATCTGCGGCGCGAACAAATTGGTGACGACGACGCCGGTGGTGATCGAGCCAAGCCCGATCAGGGATCGTTCGGCGAGATGCTTGGGTGATGCAAGCCTGGTGGTTTCGGAGATGGTCATGGGACCTCGCGAATGGAATGCGTGGTCCTCTTTAAGCGGGAGGTACAATATGCTACAATTCAATTAAGCCTATAAAGAATATGCGAGTTTCTCATGAATACCCATGACCTCGTCGCCTTCGTCGCGGTCGTCGAGACCGGATCGATCGTCGCGGCCTCGACCCGTCTCAACCTCACTCAACCCGGCGTGACGCGGCGCATCCAGAATCTGGAGGAGATGCTGGGCACGCAATTGCTGGACCGCCTCTCGAAGCCGCTGAAGCCGACTGCCGCAGGACACGAGGCCTATGAGCAGGGCCGACGCTTGCTCAGAATGCTCGACGATCTCAAGGCTGGCGTTGCCAATGACGGCGTGGTGCGCGGCGAGTTCAGGCTCGGCCTCACGCCGTTTCTCTCCGAAGCCGGGCTCAGTGCGCCACTCGATGCCGTGCGTGCCGAATTTCCTGCGCTGAGCGTACGCGTCGTCTCGGGCTGGTCACCCAACCAGGTCGAGCGGGTCAGCCGCAACGAGCTGGATGCCGCCGCGATCTGCCTGCCCGACGGGGCCGTGCCGCCTGCTGATCTCGTCTCTGACGATCTCGGTGCACAGCCCGTGGTGTTCGTCGTCGCGCGCGATACCAAGATCCCTCGCACCGTCGATCTCGAGCGCCTGTCGCAGCTCTCATGGGTCATCAACCAGGACGGCTGCGGATTCCGCGACACGCTGAAGCGCCGCTTCGATGCCGAGCATTTGCCGTTCACGGTCGCCGTGGAGGCGCTCGACAGCGAGCTTCGCCTGTCGCTCGTGGCGCGGGGCCTCGGCGTCGGGCTGGTGACGCCCCTCGCATTGAAGCGCAGTGCATTTCGCAAGCAACTCAAGCCGGTCGCTGCGCGGGACTTCAATCCCGCCGTTCGGGCATGGTTGGTGCACCGTCCTCCGGCCGGGCGGCTGGCCCGACCGATCAACCTGTTCCGCGAGGGGCTCGATCGGGAGCTACAGGCTCTTATTCGCGCCTAGCGCAGCTTCCCGCGGGCCGCCACCGGCAGCGTGCCGATGATCTCCTCGCCGCGGACCATCAGAACCTCGTCCATCATGTTGACGACGACGCAGACGTGGTTCGGCACGATCCGGACCACGTCGCCGACGTTTGGCCGTGTGTTGCTGCGGGAGAGATCGAGGAAGCCGTGCTCCTCGGCGAACTTCGCGATTTTGGCTTCGGGGTGCTCCAGGATCAGCCCGTGGCCGTCGAGGCCGCCGGTGTCCGTCGTCAGCGTCTTCGAGCCGGCATCGAGAATGCCGCGCTCGGGCGCGGCACGGCTGACCACTGTCGAATAGATGTGCAGGGCGCAGTCGTCCCAGGTCGCGACGCCGGCGGCGACCTGCATGCGGTCATTGTAGATGTAGGTGCCGAAGCGATGCTCGGTGCCGCCCCTGAGCTTGCCGATATTGACGAGGTTCGGCGTGCCGCCGGTCGAGACGATCTTGGCATCCAGCCCGTGCGCGCGCACGCCGGCGAGCGCTTCATCGTAAAACTTCTGTGCGTCAGCCCATCCGCTCTCGGTCGGATAGAGCATGAAGCCGGCGAATTCCAGCCCCTTCGAGCCGGCGATCTCGCGCGCCAGCGCGATCGCCTCGGCTGGCGTCTCGACGCCCGCGCGCTTGCGTCCGGTGTCGCATTCGACCACGACCGAGAGCGGGCGGCCCGACGCCGCGGCGGCCTTGGGCAGGCCGGCAACGACGGTCGAATTGTCGGCGGCGACCGTCATGTTGGTTTTGGCATTCAGCGCACCAAGGCGAGCCATCTTCTCTTCGCCGAGCAGGTTGTAGCTGATCAGGATGTCATCGATGCCGGCATTGGCCATGATCTCGGCCTCGCCGATCTTCTGGCAGGTGATGCCCTTGGCGCCGGCTGCGACCTGCATCTTGGCCAGCGTCGGGTTCTTGTGCGTCTTGATGTGCGGGCGGTTGGCGATACCGGCGTCGTCGCAGGCCTTCTGGATCCGCGCGATGTTGCGCTCGACCCGGTCCATGTCGATGACGGCGCAGGGCGTGCCGTATTCACGGGCGATTTTTGCGGCGAGAGTCGTTGTCATGATTAGGCCTGCTCTATTTCTTCGCGAAGCATTTCAAGTTCGAGCCAGCGTTCTTCGGCGGCGGAGAGTTCCTCATGCGCCTTGGCGATGGCCGCGGAGGTGTCGTCGAATTTCTTGCGATCCCTGGCATAGAGGTTGGGATCATCAAGCACGCGCTGCAGTTTCGCGATCTCGGCCTGCAGCGTCTCCATCTTCTTCGGCAGCGTCTCCAGCGCGTGCTTCTCGTTGAAGCTCAACTTGCGCTTCGACGCGGCGACGGGAGCAGCGATGCGTTCCTCTTTCTTCTCGGCGGGGACCGGTGCCTTTGCGGTCTCGCGCTTCAAATCGGCGCCGCGCTGCGCCAGCATGTCGCTGTAGCCGCCGGCATATTCGATCCACTTGCCGTTGCCTTCGGGCGCAATCACCGACGTGACGACGCGGTCGAGGAAGTCGCGGTCATGGCTGATCAGGATGACGGTGCCCTCGTAATCACCGAGCATCTCCTCGAGCACGTCTAGGGTTTCCAGATCGAGATCGTTGGTCGGCTCGTCCAGCACCAGCAGGTTCGAGGGCT
The DNA here is from genome assembly GCF_004114975.1 of Bradyrhizobium guangdongense. Lineage (NCBI taxonomy): Bacteria > Pseudomonadati > Pseudomonadota > Alphaproteobacteria > Hyphomicrobiales > Nitrobacteraceae > Bradyrhizobium > Bradyrhizobium guangdongense. Next base: position 4,888,050 of record NZ_CP030051.1, on the reverse strand, counting down.
TTGCCAGCGCGCGCGCCAGCATCAGCCGGCCGCGCTCACCGCCTGAGAGCACCTCGAGCGGTGTGCCGCGCTGCTCCTGCCCGAACAGGAAGTCCTTCATGTAGCCGACGACGTGCTTCGGCTTGCCGCCGACCATGACGTGGTCGCCGCGACCTCCGGTCAGGGCTTCCGCCAGCGTCGATTTGGGGTCGAGACTTTCGCGATGCTGGTCGAGCGTCGCCATCTCCAGATTGGCGCCGAGCCGTACCGTGCCGGAATCCGGCTGCGTCCCGCCGGTGAGCAGGTTGACGAGCGTGGTCTTGCCGGCGCCGTTCGGGCCGATAATGCCGAGCCGGTCGCCGCGCTGGATGCGCGTGGAGAATTTGTCGACGATCACGCGGTCGCCATAGGCCTTGGTGATGCCCTTCGCCTCGATCACCAGCTTGCCGGATTGTTCGGCTTCGGCCGCGGCGAGGCTGGCGGTGCCGGCGGTGCCGCGATAGTTGCGGCGCTGGTCGCGCAGCGCATGCAGATTGGCGAGCCGCTTGACGTTGCGCTTGCGCCGTCCGGAAACGCCGTGCCGCAGCCAGTGCTCCTCATCGACGATCTTGCGATCGAGCTTGTGCTGGTCGCGTTCCTCCTCCGCGAGCACCTCGTCGCGCCAGCTCTCGAACGAGGCAAAGCCGCGGTCGATCTGCTTGATCTTGCCGCGGTCGAGCCAGGCCGTCGAACGCGAGAGATTGGTGAGGAAGCGGCGGTCGTGGCTGATGATCACAAGCGCACTGCGCCGGGAGTCGAGCTCCTGTTCCAGCCATTCGATGGTGGAGAGATCGAGATGGTTGGTCGGCTCGTCCAGCAGCAGGATGTCGGGCGAGGGTGCCAGTACATAGGCCAGCGCCGCGCGCCGCGCTTCGCCGCCCGAGAGGTTGTGCGGGTTCTCCTCGCCGGTGAGGCCAAGCTGCTCCAGCAGATAGCGCGCTTGATGCTGGTCGTCGCCCGGCGCGAGGCCGGATTCGACATAGCTCAGCGTGGTCTTGTGCTCGCCGAAGTCCGGCTCCTGCGGCAGGTAACGAACGGTGGCGCCGGGCTGCACGAAGCGCGTGCCGCCGTCCGGCTCGACGAGGCCGGCCGCGATCTTCAGCAGCGTCGACTTGCCGGAGCCGTTGCGGCCGATCAGGCAGACGCGCTCGTATGGAGCGACATTGAGCTCGACGCCCGACAGCAGCGGCGTGCCGCCGAAGGTCAGCCTGATGTCTTTGAGTTGGATCAGCGGCGGTGCCATGACTAGCCTTGACTCAAATTCTGGCTCGTGGCGGCCTGATCGGCGCGGCGGCGATGGATCCGGCGCAGCGTCTGGTCGAGCGCCGAGAGAAAGGCGGAGCGGTCGCGCGGCGAGAACGAGCGCGGACCACCGGTCACTTCGCCGGCCGAGCGCAGATCGGTCATCAGATTGCGGACCGCCAGCGTCATGCCGATCGTTTCTTCGGTGAACAGCTTGCCGTTCGGTGCGATCACCTCCGCGCCCGCTTTCACGCAGCGGCTTGCCAGCGGAATGTCCGACGTGACGACCACGTCGCCGGGCCTCGCCCGCTCGGCGATCCAGTCGTCGGCGGCGTCCATCCCGGAGCCGGCGGCGATACGCTCGATCAGCGGATCCTGTGGCACGCGGATGAAGTTGCCGGCGACGACGCTCACGGGCACGCCGTGGCGGAGCGCCACGCGGTAGATTTCGTCCTTCACCGGGCAGGCGTCGGCGTCGACATAGATGCGGATGGGAGTGTCGGTCATTGGCGGCGTGGTACCCCATTCGGGCCGCAAAGGCGAGGGGATTGACCCGTGTTCCCCGGAGCCTACGATCGGGTCCGAAACAACGAGAATAGGGAAGATGATCCCATGCCGAGCCGGCTCGAAACCTGGCGTGTCGAGGCCTACAACACCGCCAAGCAGTCCGAGAACAAGATGCATGACGACACGGTGGCACGCCGCTTCGGATTTGAAGGCGGGTTGGTCCCCGGCGTCGACGTCTTCGCCTACATGATGCACGTGCCGGTCGCCCGCTGGGGTCGTGATTTCCTCTCCCGCGGGTTGGTCGAGGCCCGCTTCATCAAGCCGGTCTATGACGGCGAGGCGGCCGATGTGGATGCGACCGAGCACAATGGGCTACTGACGATCGAGGTGTTCAGTCGCACCGAGCTTTGCGCCACGGGGACTGCGTCGCTGCCGGCGGTCGCTCCGGCGGTGTCGCTGAGCGACTATGTCGCGGTGCCCGCGGTGGCCGAGCGCAAACCGGTCAGCCCTGAAATCTTCCAGGTCGGCAAATGGCTCGGCACGGCGCCGCGCCGCTGGGCCGCGCAGGCGGCAACTGATTATCTCGCCGATATCAGGGAGACCGATCCGATTTTCGCGCGCGAAGGACTGGGCCATCCCGGCCTGATCCAACGCGTGATGAACCGCGTGCTGGTCGACAACACCATTCTCGGCCCGTGGATCCACGTCGGCAGCCGCATGCAGCTTTTGTCCGCCGTCCGCATCGGGGACGAGATTACTGCGCGCGCGAAAGTCGTCGCAAATTACGAGAAGAAAGGCCACCGCTTCGTCGAACTCGATGCGCTGGTCGTCGCCAACGGCGCGACGCCGATCGCACATTGCCAGCACACTGCGATCTATCAGCCGCGGGAGCAAGCGGCGGCGTAGGCGCCAGCCTGGAGGCAAGCTCGCGGTCCCAAAGATGCTGTCATGCCCCGCGAAGGCGGGGCATCCAGTACGCCGCAGCCTCTCAGTCAATCACGACCGTCTCGCAGTACTGATCGCCCGGTGGAGCCGGGCGATGACAGCGTTGTTGTGGAGGCAGAAGCGCGCCGATTAAGCTGCCTTCCCCTTCGCATCCTGGATCGCCCGCCACACGCGCTCCGGGGTCAGCGGCATGTCGATGTGCTTGACGCCATATTCGGAGAGCGCATCGAGCACCGCGTTCACCACCGTCGACAGGCTGCCGGCGCAGCCGGCTTCGCCGCAGCCCTTGCTGCCAAGCGGGTTGGTCGTGGCCGGCACCGGGTGGTCGCCGACTGTCATATTGGGCACGTCGCCCGCGCGCGGCAGGGCGTAATCCATCAGCGAGCCCGTGATCGGCTGGCCGCTCTCGTCGTAGCGGATGTGCTCCATCAGTGCCTGGCCGATGCCCTGCACGACGCCGCCATGGAGCTGACCCGCGACCAGCATCGGGTTGATCACCGTGCCGAAGTCGTTGACCGCGCTATAACGCACGATCTCCACCACTCCGGTCTCAGGATCGATCTCGACCTCGGCGACGTGGCAGCCGTTCGGGAACGCTGACGGTACCGGTTCGCTGGTGTGGTCGACGTCGAGTGAGTCAGGCACGCCGTCTGGCACCTTGCCATCATGGAGCTTCTTGGCGAGCTCCATGATGTCGATGCTGCGGTCGGTACCGGCAATCGTGAAGCTGCCGCCTGCGAATTCGATATCGGCCTCGGACGCCTCCAGCATATGCGCCGCGGCGCGCTTGCCCTTCTCGATCACGAGCTTGGACGCCTCGACGATCGCCATGCCGCTCGCGGTGATCGAGCGCGAGCCGCCGGTGCCGTTCCCGGCATGGACGATGTCGCTGTCTCCCTGCACCAGCTTGACGCTTTCGAAGGGAATGCCGAGCTGCGCGCACAGCACCTGCGCGAACGGTGTGGCGTGGCCCTGCCCGTAATCGAGCGTGCCGGTGATGAGCTGCACGGTGCCGTCAGGGTCGAACACGATCTTGCCGAGTTCGGGGCTCGGCGGCGCGGTGACCTCCAGGTACGAGCCGACCGCGATGCCGCGCAGCTTGCCGGCCTTCTTGCTCTCCTTCTTCCGCTTGACGAAGTTCTCGTGGTCGGAGATCTCGAGCGCCTTGTTGAAAACGGCTTGGAAGTCGCCGCTGTCATAGGTGACGCCGGAGGAGGCCGCGAACGGCATCTGGTTCGGCTTGATGAAATTGCGCTTGCGCAACGTCAGGCGGTTGATGCCCATCTCGTCGGCGGCGCGGTCGATCAGCCGCTCCATGTAATAGTTCGCCTCGGGTCGGCCGGCGCCACGATAGGCGCCCATCAGCGTTGTATTGGTCAGCACCGTCTTGATGTCGACCGCCATCAGCGGCGTGCGGTAAACGCTGGAGAAGTTCTTGCCGGTGTTGAGCGAGAGCGGGCTCGGCGCGACGCCGGTGATGTAGGCGCCGAGATTGCCGTAGCCGGACAGCCTGGCCGCGAGGAAATGCCCCTCGGCGTCGAGCGCGAGCTCGGCGTGAATCTTCTGCGCACGGCCGTGGCTGTCGGAGAGGAAGCTGGTCGAACGCTCGTCCAGCCACTTCACCGGGCGGCCCAGCGCCTTCGCCGCGTACAGGATGCACATGTATTCGGGATAGTTGACGTTCTTCATGCCGAAGGAGCCGCCGACATTGGCGGTGAGGATGCGCACCTTCTCGTTCGGCACCTTCAGGTTCTTGGCGAGGTTGGCGCGGTTGCCCGCGACGCCCTGCGTCGGCATCTGGATGGTGTAGCGCTCGGTCTTCTTGTCATAGGAGGCGAGCCCGACGCGCGGCTCCATCGACACCACGGCGACGCGGGTGTTCTCGATGTCGATCCTGGTGACATGGGCGGCGCTGGCAAAGGCCGCGTTGACCTTGTCCGTGTCGCCATAGTGATAGTCGAGCGCGACATTGTTCGGGATGTGGTCGTAAAGCTGCGGCGCGCCGGGATTGGCGGCTTCCACTGGGTCGGTCACCGCCGGCAGCGGCTCGATGTCGAGCTCGACCGCTTCACCGGCATCGCGTGCCTGGGCCAGCGTCTCGGCGACCACGAAGGCGACGGGATCGCCGACGAAGCGGACCTTGTCGGTCGCCAGCGGCTGGCGGTTGGTCTGGAACAGGGGCGAGCCGTCGCGGCTCTTCAGCGGAAGGCCGCAGGTGAAGGGGCCATAGCCGGCGGCATCGAGGTCCTTGCCGGTCCAGACCCCCAGCACGCCCGGCATCGCCTTGGCGGCGTCGACACCGATGCCGCGGATCACGCCATGGGCATGGGTCGAGCGGACGATCACGGCGTAGGCCTGGCCTGGCAGGTTGAAATCGTCGGTGTAGCGGCCTTTGCCCCGCACCAGCGTGTCGTCCTCCTTGCGGCGGACCGGTTGCCCGACGCCATATTTTTGCAGTGCAATAACGTTTTCGAGCGTGGACGATTTAGTGTGTTCTTGCATGGAATCGACCTGAAAAGCCGGCAATTGCGCGATTTCGCGGGGCGCCTGGAGGGGCCGGACCCCCTTGAGATAGCCCACGGACCCGTTCACGACAACGCACGAATGGGCATGGTCCCATGTGATGCGTTGTTGCGCAGGCCTGCCGCGCTGCTAATGTTTCAGGCGAAAAAGCAATTCCTGACCGGCCCCAGCGGCCTCGGAAAGACAGTTTGTATGAATGACCACACGCGGCTCCGCGACGGCCATGGGCCGCACGGTGAGCTGGAGGGGTCGATGGCGGCGGTGGCGTTGGCCACCGGGCCTGCCGTCCCCGTGCAGGCGTCGGGAACCGGCGTCTATGCGGCGCTCGACCTCGGCACCAACAATTGCCGGCTGCTGATCGCCTGTCCGACGAGCGACGGCTTTCGCGTGGTCGATTCCTTCTCGCGCATCATCCGGCTCGGCGAGGGCGTCTCGGCCACAGGGAACATCAGCGAGGCCGCGATCGATCGCGCCATCGCCGCGCTCAGCATCTGCCGCGACAAGATCAACCTGCGCAAGGCGAAGCGGCTGCGGCTGATCGCCACCGAAGCCTGCCGCGCCGCCTCGAATGCGGAAGATTTCCGCAGCCGCGTCGCTGCCGAGACCGGCATCGAGCTCGAGGTGATCGACCGCGAGACGGAAGCCTCGCTCGCCATGCTCGGCTGCTCGCCGCTGGTCGACCCCAGGGGGCGCGGCGCCATCCTGTTCGATATCGGCGGCGGCTCGACCGAGCTGGTGCGGATCGAGCGCGACGCGCAAAATCCGGAGCCGCGCATCAAGGCTTGGATGTCGATCCCGTACGGTGTGGTCACGCTGGCCGAGCAGTTCGGCGGCCGTGACGTGACGGCGGAGATCTATGCCGCGATGGAGCGGGAGGTCGCCAGCCATGTCGCGCCTTTCGCGGAGCAGCACGGCCGCGATCTGACCGACATGCATCTGCTCGGCACGTCCGGGACGGTGACGACGCTCGCCGGCATCCATCTCAATCTGGCGCGCTACGATCGCCGCCGCATCGACAGCATCTGGATGAACGATGCCGACATCACCGCGACCATCAACAAGCTGCTCGGCATGAGCTATGAGGAGCGCGCGAACAACAGCTGCATCAGCGTCGAGCGCGCCGATCTCGTGCTGGCCGGCTGCGCCATCCTCGACGCGATCAGGCGCGCGTTTCCGCTGCCGCGCTTGCGCGTCGCCGACCGCGGCCTGCGCGAGGGCATGCTGGTCGAGATGATGCGCGAGGACGGCGCACTCGGGAGCTGGTGAGATGGCGAAAGACACCACCGGCCGCTTGCACGTCCAGGTCAAGACCGGCGGCAAGCGCAAGCTGTCCTCGAAGCTGTGGCTGGAGCGGCAGCTCAACGATCCCTATGTCGCCAAGGCTAAGGCGGCCGGCTATCGCTCGCGCGCGGCATTCAAGCTCCTGGAGATCGACGACAAGTTTCGGCTGCTGAAGCCTGGCATGGCGGTGGTCGATCTCGGCGCCGCGCCGGGCGGCTGGAGCCAGATCGCCGCCAAGCGCGTCGGATCGACGGAAGGCAAGGGCAAGGTCGTTGCGATCGACCTCTTGGAGATGCCGGAGATTCCCGGCGTCGACTTCGCGCAGCTCGATTTCATGGACAATGACGTACCGGCAAAACTCACCGCGATGCTGGGCGGCGGTGCCGACGTGGTCATGTCCGACATGGCCGCCAACACTACGGGCCATCGCAAGACCGACCAGCTCCGCATCGTCGGCTTGGTCGAAACGGCGGCGGCGTTTGCTTGCGACGTGCTCAAGCCCGGCGGCACGTTCCTGGCCAAAACGTTCCAGAGCGGCGCCGATGCCGATCTGCTCGCCCAGCTCAAGCGCGACTTCGCCACCGTGCGCCACGTCAAGCCTGCGGCAAGCCGGCAGGATTCCTCGGAGCGCTACGTGCTGGCGACAGGGTTTCGCGGCGGTACCAGCCGCGAGGCGTAGTCGCCTCGCTCTTCGCGGCGTGTTAGTCGCATAGTTCTGATATCGCCGATTGTCCCGCGACCGTCCGGCTCGCGGAGGCGCGCTCCGAGATCGTCAGGGCGACGATGTGAACGACCAGGAAGGCGGCGGCTACAGCCAGGAGCCAGGCCGTTTCCTCTTGGGCTGGTCGCGCCGTTGAGCTTGCTCGGGCTGACTTGCTTGTCGCGATCATGTTTGGTCTCCGGAATCCCTGCTCACGCGCGTCGTCAGAAAGCGAACTTGACTTGCGCGCGGCCGCGCTCACTTCTCGCCTGGTTCGCGATCAGTTCGTCGAACCGGGCGCTGATGCTCAGCGACTTGTTTACCTGCAGCTCGAGACCGAGGCCGATCAGGGCCTGATCGTGCTTCTCTGCCAGACCGAAAAGGCCGTAGGTCGTCGCAGCATCGAAACTGTAATAGGCGATCTGCGTGTAGGCGCCGCTGAAGCTGTGGCGATAGGCGAGCTCGAGGGTCGATTTGAGCGCGCCGGCCGAGGTGTCCGTCACATGGCTGAAGCGGCCCCCGAGTACGCCGGCGGCATCGACGGCCGAGGTCCGGTTGAAGGTCAAATTGTAGATGCCTGCACCGGTCTCGGCGTAGCCGTCGAGCCGGATCCATTGCAGGTCGAGCCGGGCATAGGGCGCGATCTTCCAGCAATCGACCTTGATCTCGTGGTTGATCGACAGCGAGCCGAACAGATCGCCGGCGGACCGCTCGCCCGAGCCGAACGCCAAGGCGGTGCTGTCGTAACGATAATTTGCGAGCCGGCCTGCCGCATAGCCGAGCACACCATCGATGAACCAGAGCGGCGCCACGCGGTAGCTGGCATAGGCCTGCGCCGACCAGACATTGGCATCGATGCGCGAGCCGTTGCTGCCGATCGTCGCATGATCGATACCGAAGCCGACGGCGACGCCGGCTTTCACATTCCGGGTGAGGCGCGTGTCGACCCCAGCGGTCATGCCGGATGAGGACACGTTGTATTTGGCGTCGGCATAGGTGGTATCCCGGCCGAATTGCAGCGCGCCGGCGGTAAAATAGCGCAGCGACGAATCGGGGGCCGCTGTCATCGGCGCGGCTTGTCCATCTTTCGGTGTCTGACGAGGCGACGTCGCATCGGATGCGGGGCCAGCATTCGCTGCAGGGTCCGTCGGCAGCCCATATTGTCGCTGCGAGGCCGGCATCTGCGCGAAGGCGGCCCGGTTGCTGAGCAGGGGCACCTCGTCATTGTGCAACTCGGTCAGCCGGTCCTGCACGTTGTCCATCTGTTGCTGACCCATCACCTGCACGGTGTGGACCTGAAAGTCGACCATCGCTTTCACGGTCGGATCCATGGTCGGATCCGGCAGGGCGGCATAGCGATAGATCGCCATGCCCGTGCCCGAGCCGAGCGGCGTCGTCACCGTGACGTCGACTGCGCCGACCGCATGCGGCGGCGTCACCACCGAGATCTGCGTCGCGCTCAACACGGTGAAGCGGAGCACGTTGACGCCGCCGAACTTGACCGAGGTCGCGCCGGTGAGGTTCTGGCCGGTGACGACAGTCCTTTGCTGGCCGGCGATGGGGCCCGACGCCGGACTGGCGCTGGTCACCACGGGGCCGGGAAGGACCGCGGCGGTGCAGGCCACCGTGACGTCGATCTGCGACGGGATGCCTTCGCTCAGCGAGCGCCAGCTGAAGCTCTGCGTGCCCGTTGTGGTCACCGTGACGTGCAGCGCACCCGAGACGCTGCCGGATCCGTCGGCGTAGTGTCCGCCGACGCCGAGTTCGATGCCGTGAAAGAATGTCGTGTCGACGATGAAAGTGTAATTCAACGTGATGATGTCGCCCGCGGTCAGCGACACCGTGCTGGATTGATGATCAGCGCCGCTCACGTTGAAGGCGCCGCCATTGATGTCGGCACAGGTGGTCGCCGCAAGAGCCGAGCCGAAGCCGATCGCCTGGGCGAGAACGAGCAACCCGGCCATGCATGCCATGGTCCGTGCCGCTGCCGAGAACGCGTCCTTGAAACGGCTGAGGGCAGAGCGCCAATTGGCGAGATCAATTCGTGTTGCCAATCGGCGCAAACCGCCGCGCGCGAATGTATCGCGACCAGAGAAAATCATACGTCTCCCCAACCCGTCTCCCGGTCCCTGCCGCCGGTCTTCGATGGACCGTTGACAGGGCCACCGACCAAACGTCGGTCGCCATAATTGACGCGACATCGGACGTGTCCGGGATCGAGGGGTCTCGTACGGTAAGGTGTCGGAAACCACCATCAACGGAGGTTGATCGCAGGCGCGCTGCGAGGGCCCAGGCGGAATTGGCTCTGGACGAACGTGGGGCGCTCCTGCAAAGGATGGACGTGATTGGCGAGCGAGGAGATTGGCCGGAATGTCCGCGGTAGAATTCGACCTTCGCGGGCTCATTGGGCCAACCGGCGAATTCCGCGACGGCGCGACAGAGGAGGCGTTCTCGGAGAGCGTCTGGCAGTCGGCCCGCGCCATGTCTCTGCTGTGCATTCTCGCCGAGACGGCGGCAAGCCTGTCCTTCGTGCCGCTGGATTTCATGATGCTGACCGGGCCGCGCCTGGCCTATTTCAGCGAGGTCCGGCTCCTGATCGCGCTGTCGGCCGTTGCCGCGGTGATCGCCGTGCTGCGGACGAGCCGCTATGCGCGCATCGTCGCGGTCACCTACGCGCACCAGTTTGCGTTCTTCACGCTCAACGCGCTGGTCTTCAACCATCCGAGCCTGACCCGTCACGGCGGATTGTTGCTGCCGTTGATTGCGATCGCGCTCAACCTGTGCATCCCCGGGCGATTTCGCTGGGTCGCGTTGATGAGCGCCTATGCGCCCATCATCAGCCTGGTGTTCTGGGCGGTGCTCAGGCCCGATCCGGAAAGCTCGCTTGATCTGACGATCATCATGCTGGTCGTGCTGGTCGGCTACGTCGTTGGCGCGGTGGCGCGCACGCAGTTCAATCGGCTGCGGCGCGAGGAATATCTGCGCATCGCGCGCGAACGGCAAGTCAACCTCGATCTGCGCGAAGCCAAGGATGCGGCAGAAGCCGCTGCGAGCGTCAAGGCCGACTTCCTGGCGGTCATGAGCCACGAGATCCGCACGCCCATGAACGGAATCCTCGGCATGGCGCAACTGGCGCTGGATGATCCGTTGTCGCTCGCCCAGCGGCGGCGCGTGTCGACCATCCGCTCCTCGGCGCAAGGCCTGCTCAAGATCCTGGACGATATCCTCGACATCTCGAAGCTCGAGCGGCAGGCCGATATCTACGAACGTGCACCGTTCGATGTCCGGCAAGCTCTGCGCGAAATCGTCAACCTGATGTCGCCGCGCGCCCATGAGAAAGGCCTGACGCTCCAGCTCGTGCTTGCGCCGGCTTTGCCGCGATGGGTGCTTGGCGATCAGTCGCGCTTGCGACAGATTCTCTTCAACCTGATCGGCAACGCCCTGAAATTCACCAGCCGCGGCGGGGTCACCATCGAAGTGACCACGTCTGGATCGCAGGACGAGATGCTCGTCACGTTCTGCGTTACGGATACAGGCATCGGAATCGCGCCTGAACAACAGGCGCGCCTGTTTCAATCGTTCGAGCAGGGCGACGCTTCGATCCGCCGGCGCTTCGGCGGCACGGGCCTGGGCCTTGCGATTTGCAAGCGCCTCGTCGAAGGCATGAAGGGACAGATCGAAGCCGAGAGCACGCCGGGGCGCGGCAGCCACTTTCGGTTCTCGTTGCCGCTACCGCCGGCCGATGGTCCACCTGCTCGTGATGCGGTGGACACGGCGTTGCCGCCGGTCAGGCCGTTGAACCTGTTGCTGGTCGAGGATATCAAGATCAACGCCGAGGTTGCGCGTGGCATTCTGGAGCGGGCAGGCCACAGGACTGCGCTGGTCAAGTCGGGTGAGCAGGCGATCGAACTCGTGCGCAGCGCGCGCTTTGACGCCGTGCTCATGGACGTGCAGATGCCCGATGTCGACGGTCTGGAGGCCACGCGGCGAATTCGCGCGCTGGCCTCGCCGCAAAGCCAGGTTCCGATCGTCGCCCTGACCGCCAACGTCATGACGGAAGATGTCGAAGCCTGTCGTGCGGCCGGCATGGACGGGCATCTGGCCAAGCCGATCGACGTTGCGGCTCTGCATCGTACGATCGAGGCCGCGCTGACGACCAGGCACTGGCCCGTCGCCGGGCCCGGCGCCCTTCTCAACGTCGGCAGTGACGTCCTGGTGGTGGGCGAGGGCAGCAAGGCGATCCACGACCCGCTTCGGCATCTCGGGTTTCGCGTCTTTCCCGCCGGCTCGTTCGATGCCGCCGGTGCCATGCTGGCGGCGCGCGAGTTCGCCGCGATCGTCGCGGTCGCCCCGCCGCCCGGTTTGGTTCAGGCGCTGCGTTCGCGAGCCCAGCACGAGGGCAAGCGCATCTTCGTCATCGGCGCTTCTGCGCCTGAAGAGGGCGCTCGCCTGCTGGATGAGGGCGCCGATTTGGTCATTGCAGCAACGCTGTCGCCGGAAGAGGTCGTCTGGAAGATCGAGGCATTCCTTGCGCCGGAAACTGCCGACGGCGCGTTCACGCTCGAGGAGGTGTTCGGGCGGGACCGCATCGACGAATTTCAGGAGCTGTTTGCGGATAGTCTGCCGGAGCTGGACCGCGCGCTGGCGCGAAGCGATTTGACTCCGAAGGAGCTCGTGGGCATCGCCCACCGCATCAAGGGAAGCGCAGCCAATCTGCGCATGTCGGAGCTTGCAGCGAGCGCCGATGACGCGATGATTGCCGGGCGCGCCGTGCTCGCGGGGCTTCGTGACCGGGATGACGCCGTCAATGCGCTGCGCAGGCAGATCGATCTCGTGTTGAGAGAGCAGGGCGCTGGCGGGCGTGGCACCCCGGCAAGTGCGGCCGGCACGTGTGAGTTTGGGGAAAGTGATGTCGATCAGCGTGCTCGTGGTTGAAGATGCGCCGGATATCCGGCTGATGCTGACCTCGTTCCTGACCGGAGAGGGCATGACCGCTCACGGCGTGGCGACCGGCGCGGAGCTGCGCGCCGGTCTGGCCACCCTGAGGCCCGACATCGTCCTGCTCGACATCAATCTGCCGGATGCCGACGGCATCGCGTTGGCGCGTGAGCTGCGGCTCGGCGAACAATGCGGCCTGATCTTCGTCACCAGCCGGGATTCCGAAGCCGACATGCTCTCTGGGCTCGACGCAGGCGGGGACGACTACGTCTCCAAGCCGATCAATCTGCGCACGCTCCTGGCCCGCATCCGCAGCGTCTTGCGGCGGACCAAGGAAAAGGTCGTCACCTTTGACGGCTGGATTCTCGATCCGGTCCGCCGCGAACTGTTTCGTCCCGACGGAAGCATGGTCAAGTTGACGTCGGGGGAGTTCAACATCCTCGTCGCGCTCGCGTCTCACATGACGCAGCCGCTGAGCCGTGATTTCCTGCTCGACGTGATCTCGAATCGCGATCCTCGCGAGATCAGCGAGCACACGGTCGACAATCTGATCGTGCGGCTGCGCCGCAAGATGCAGCTCGACGGGGCGCCGGCGCCGATCACGACGGTGCGCGGCGTCGGGTATGCCCTGGTGCCGCAGCAGTCGTAGCCTTCTACCCCAACCGCTGGTCCCGCACGTCCTGGGTATCTTCGGTCGCCGTCTTGACGGCGGCCTTGGCCGCACCCTTGCCGGCCCCCTTGCGGCTTGCGATCTCCACCGCCTTCCGGCCGGAGATCTCGTGGCCGGCATCGCTGGGCATCTGCCAGAAGAACCAGCTCGATGCCGCCGAAGTCAGCGCCACCACGATGAAGGCGGGCGCGAACACCGTGGCGTTGAGCTCGTCGACATGGCTGAACCACATCGTCGTCTCGACGCAAGCCGCGCCGACCGCGACGCCGGCGGAGACCGCGAGCTGCTGGTTGACGCTGACGAGGGTCGTGGCGCGGCTCATCTGCGGACTCTCGACGTCGGCATAGGCCACCGTGTTGATCGCGGTGAACTCGAGCGAGCGGAAGAAGCCGCCGACCACCAGGATCACCATGATGATCAGAAGCGGCGTCGTCACCGTGAACAGCGCGCAGACGCCGAGGAAGAACGCGCTGACGATCGCGTTCACCGTCATGAGGTTACGGAAACCGAAGGTGCGGATCAGGCGCGCAGCCAGCGTCTTCATGCCCATCGCGCCGAGCGAGGAAGCGAAGGTGACGAGGCCGGAATGGAACGGCGACAGCCCGAAGCCGATCTGCATCAGGAGCGGGAGCAGGAAGGGCAGCGCGCCGATGCCGAGCCGGAACATGAAACCGCCGAACACCGCCGCGCGCAACGTCGGAAGCTTCAGCAGCGAGAAGTCCAGCACCGGCGAGCCCGTGCGGCGCGCATGCAGGACATACAGCGTCATCGAGATCGCCCCGCCAAGGACGAGAGCCGCCACCGTGCTCCAGGGCAGGAGATTGAGGCCGGCGACCGAGAGGCCGAACGCGATGCCGGCAAGCCCGAGGCCCGCGAGCATCATGCCGTAGAGATCGAACTTCTCCTGCGTCTCGCTCTTGATGGGATCGATGAAGCGCAGCGCCATGAAGATGCCGAGCAGGCCGATCGGGATGTTGATCAGGAAGATCCAGTGCCACGACGCGTAGGTGGTGATGAAGCCACCAAGCGGCGGCCCGATCACGGGACCGATCAGTGCAGGGACCGTCACCCAGGCCATGGCGTTGACCAGCGCGCTCTTGTCGACCGAGCGGAGCAGCACGAGACGCCCGACCGGCGTCATCATGGCGCCGCCCATGCCTTGCAGGATGCGCGCGAACACGAAGTCGGTGACCGAACCCGACAGCGCGCAGCCGACCGAGCCGATCATGAACACGCCGACCGCGATCGCGAACACCATGCGCGCGCCGAACCTGTCCGCGGTCCAGCCGCTCGCCGGAATGAACACCGCGAGCGACAAGAGGTAGGAGGTGATCGCAAGCTTGAGCGTCAGCGGGCTGGTGCCGATGTCGGCCGCGATCGCCGGCAGCGAGGTGGCGATCACGGTCGAGTCCATGTTCTCCATGAACAAGGCGGTGGCCACGATCAGCGGAATGATGCGTTGCTTGTCGACCATGAGCGATTGGTACTGGAAATGGGGCGGAAAGGGCGAGGATTGCGGCTTATCATCGCCGCTAGCGTCGGACCATTGCAGATCAACGCATAGCACCTAGATTTTGCGCTCGCTCTTTCAGTCATTCCGGGGCGCGCCACGTGGCGTGAGCCCGGAATCCATTGGGCCGCCGGCATAGCTGCGGGATGGATTCCGGGCTCGCGACTTCGTCGCGCCCCGGAATGACGGCGGATTGGATGGGCCGCCGCCGGCCTTTTCCCGCGGAATTTACCTAATAATACCTGTGCATGGCTGGCCGGCGGTCCGATTTGCTTTGATTCGTCACGCGGCCGTGCTATCGACCCGCGTCAACCCCACCGATGGGCTCCGATTCTTCAGGGCGATGCCGCAAGGTACGCCGAGGGCGGCGCTCATCCATCGTCATTTGCGGCACGGCCGCAGGAAGGAGTTGGCATATGGCCACGGTGCAACTTCAGGGCATCCGCGAAGCCTTTACGTTCGACGACGTGCTGTTGAAGCCGGGCCTGTCGGACGTCATGCCGGGCGAGGTCGACATCCGCTCTCGCGTCACCCGCGCCATCCCGCTCAACATCCCGATCATGGCCTCCGCCATGGACACCGTCACCGAGGCCCGCATGGCGATCGCCATGGCGCAGGCCGGCGGCCTCGGCGTCATCCACCGCAATTTCGATCCTGAAGGCCAGGCCGCCCAGGTCCGGCAGGTCAAGCGCTATGAGTCGGGCATGGTGGTGAACCCGCTTACCATCAGCCCCGAGGCCTCGCTCGACGATGCACTCAAGTTGATGAGCGACCACGGCATCTCCGGCATTCCCGTCGTCACCGGCGCCGGCAAGAATACGCCCGGCAAGCTGGTCGGCATCCTGACCAACCGCGACGTGCGCTTTGCCACCGACCGCCGGCAAAAGGTCTCCGAGCTGATGACGCACGAAGGCCTCGTCACGGTGCGCGAGAATGTCAGCCAGGACGAAGCGCGGCGGATGCTGCATCAGCACCGGATCGAGAAGCTGCTGGTCGTCGACGACCAGTATCGCTGCGTCGGTCTGATCACCGTCAAGGACATGGAGAAGGCCGTCGCCCATCCGCTCGCCTGCAAGGATGCTCAGGGCCGCCTGCGCGTCGCCGCCGCCACCACCGTCGGCGATACCGGGTTCGAGCGCACCGAACGGCTGATCGATGCCGGCGTCGACCTCGTCGTCGTCGACACCGCGCACGGCCATTCCCGCCACGTGCTGCATGCGGTCAACCGCATCAAGCGCCTGTCCAACTCCGTGCAGGTCGTTGCCGGCAACGTCGCGACATCAGACGGCGCGCAGGCGCTGATCGATGCGGGCGCGGACTGCATCAAGGTCGGTATCGGCCCGGGCTCGATCTGCACCACGCGCATCGTTGCCGGCGTCGGCGTGCCCCAGCTCACCGCGATCATGGATGCGGTCGAGGCGGCGAAGAAGTCGGACATCCCGGTCATCGCCGACGGCGGCATCAAGTTCTCAGGGGACCTGGCCAAGGCGCTCGCCGCCGGCGCCGACATTGCGATGGTCGGCTCGCTGCTCGCCGGCACAGACGAAACCCCAGGCGAAGTTTTCCTGTGGCAGGGCCGCTCCTACAAGGCCTATCGCGGCATGGGCTCGGTCGGCGCAATGGCGCGGGGCTCGGCCGACCGCTACTTCCAGCAGGACATCAAGGACTCGCTCAAGCTCGTGCCCGAAGGCATCGAGGGCCAGGTACCGTACAAGGGACCGGTCGGCAACGTCATGCACCAGCTCGCCGGTGGCTTGCGCGCGGCGATGGGCTATGTCGGCGCCAAGGACATGAAGGAGCTGCACGACAAGGCGCAGTTCGTCCGTATCACCGGCGCGGGCCTGCGCGAAAGCCACG
Source organism: Bradyrhizobium guangdongense (assembly GCF_004114975.1). Lineage (NCBI taxonomy): Bacteria > Pseudomonadati > Pseudomonadota > Alphaproteobacteria > Hyphomicrobiales > Nitrobacteraceae > Bradyrhizobium > Bradyrhizobium guangdongense. Next base: position 4,871,859 of record NZ_CP030051.1, on the reverse strand, counting down.
TCCACGACGTGACCATCACGCGCGAGAGCCCGAACTATCCGGGCGGCGGCTAGTTGCGCGCGGCCTCAGGCCGCGCGTACGGCTTCGAGAAATTTCCCGACCTCGAGCTTGAGGCGGCTCGAATCCGAGGCCAGCAACTGGGCGGCGGTCAGCACCTGGGACGAGGCCGAGCCGGTTTCGCTGGCGCCCTGCTGGACGTCGTTGATGTTGACGGAGACCTGCTGGGTGCCGTGCGCCGCCTGCTGCACGTTTCGCGCGATCTCCTGCGTGGCTGCGCCCTGTTCCTCGACGGCCGCGGCAATCGTCGAGGATATCTCCGAAAGTCGCTCGATCGTCTCGCTGATCGCCTTGATGGCGCCGACGGATTCCTGCGTCGCCGCCTGCACGCTTCCGATCTGCTGCTGGATTTCCTCGGTCGCTTTCGCGGTCTGCTGCGCCAGCGCCTTCACTTCCGAGGCGACCACCGCGAAGCCGCGACCGGCATCGCCGGCGCGCGCGGCCTCGATGGTCGCGTTCAGCGCCAAAAGGTTGGTCTGACCCGCGATCGAGTTGATGAGTTCGATGACGTCGCCGATCCGGCTCGCGGCCTGTGACAATTCGCCGACGCGGTCGTTGGTGCGGCGGGCCTGCTCGACGGCATCGCCGGCCACGCGCGCGGATTCCTGCACCTGACGGCTGATCTCGTTGACCGACGAGGTGAGCTCTTCCGTCGCGGTGGCCACCGATTGCACATTGGCCGATGCTTCTTCGGAGGCTGCCGCGACGGCCGTCGTCAGCGTCTGCGAGCGATCCGCCGTGGTGTTCAGGGTGCCGGCCGACCCCTCAAGCTCGGTCGCGGCCGAGGAGACGGTGCTGACGATCTCGCCGATCACGGTCTCGAAATCGCGCGTGATGACGTTGACGCGACGGCCGCGCTCGATCTGCGCTTCGGCGTTACGCGCCGCATCCGCGTCGGCGCGCTTTTTCGCGACCAGCGCATCCTTGAAAATCTGCAGCGCGCCGGCCATGGTGCCGATCTCGTCCTTGCGATGCCCGTCGGGGATCGCGACGTCGAGCTCGCCGTCAGCAAGCCGCAGGGTCGCGCCGGTCAGCCGCACCAGTGGGCTGATCACCTGGCGCATCACGGCGATGACGACGGCGACCGAGGCGATCAGCACGACCAGCAGGGCCGCCAGCGCCCAGATCAGGCGCGTCTGCGCTTGCCCGATCGCCGTATTGTTGGCCTCGTGGGCAAAGGTCAGGGCGGCGTCACGCAGACCGAGCACGCTGTTCAGGACGGGAGCGAGCCAGCGCGGCCATTCGGCCTCGCTGATCGGGCTGGGGCGCCCCTCGCGGGCCGCCGCGACCAATTCCTGGAAACGCGGCTCGCCTTCGCTCATCAGTTTTGCGCGCACCTGGTTGGCGACGTTCACGAGCACCGGCGCATCGCCGGCATTGTGAACGCCTTGCTCGATCTGGGTCCAGATCAGCGCGACCTGACCCGACAATTCGGTCACCTCGACGCGCTGGGCTGCCGACAGAGGCTGATTGCGGGCGAACAGGCCGAGCACGGCGGCACGCGCGCCGTTGATGGTGCGCATGCTTTGCGCGCTCTGCGCCAGCGCGGCCGATGGCAGCAGGTTCTCGATGTCGCTGCCGGTGCGTGACAGGCTGATCAAGGCTTCGCTCGTCGCAGCCGTAAGCGCGTCGACGGAGCGCGCAAGGCCGTCCACGATCGCCGTCTGGCTATCGGCGGGACGTTGCGACTTGGGCAAGGCCGCGGCCTGGCGTCCGACGCTACGGGTCTTTTGCAAGATCTGCTCGGCGGCTTCGACCGATCGCGTCGGCAGCTCCGCCGCGCGAATGGCCGCCTTGGCCGCATCGATGGCAGCGTCCGTGTTGGCGATGGTCTTGTCGAGCGCCGACAACTTCTCGGGCGTGGCCGGCTCGGCGGGAGTCGCGGCCGCATACCAGGCGGTGCGTTCGACCGGAATCAGGCTGTTCGCTTTCATCACCAGCTCGAAGGCATCAAGCGAGCGCGCGGCCGCTTCCCGCTTGCGCAGGTCGCCCCATCCGCCCCAGGCGACCGCGCCGGCGAAGGCGATGGCCAAAAGGCTCGTGATCAGGTTGCCGGCCAGGACGCGCCAGCGCAGGCTGAGCCCGCCCTTCGCGCCGATCTCTCGGCGATGGTCGGACGGGACGGAAAGCTCTGGCACCGGTTAGGCTCTTTGATCATGGAAACGCTGCGCAATTTTAGTTTGCATTCGCGACCAAAGCCTTAATCGAGCGAGCGTTTGCTTCGCCGCCACGCTGCCTCTAAATCATGCCCACAAACAGATCCGGAGGAACCATCATGGCCCAAGCAAAACGCATCGTTCTCGCCGCACGCCCCGTCGGGGAACCCAAGCCGTCGGATTTTCGTCTCGAGGAATTCGCGATTCCCTCGGCCGGCGCGGGTGATGTCCTGCTGCGCACCGTTTGGCTGTCCCTCGATCCCTACATGCGCGGACGCATGAGCGAAGGGCCGTCCTATGCCGCCCCGGTGCCGGTTGGCGGCGTGATGGAAGGCGAGGCGGTGAGCGAGGTCGTAGCCTCCAACAATTCCGATTTCGCGGTCGGCGACATCGTCCGTGCGCGCACCGGCTGGCAGACGCATGCGATCTCGAACGGCAAGGGGCTCATCAAGGTCGATCCCAAGCTCGGGCCGATCTCGACCTCCATCGGTGTGCTCGGCATGCCCGGCATGACCGCGTATACGGGCCTGCTCGACATCGGCAAGCCGCAAGCCGGCGAGACCGTTGTCGTTGCCGGCGCCTCCGGCGCTGTCGGCTCGGCCGTCGGCCAGATCGCGAGGATCAAGGGCGCACGTGCCGTGGGCATCGCCGGCGGCAAGGACAAGTGCGACTACGTGGTGAAGGAGCTCGGCTTCGAAGCCTGCATCGATCACCGCGATCCCGATCTTGCGGCCAAGCTGAAGGATGCCTGCCCTGATGGCATCGACGTCTATTTCGAGAATGTCGGCGGCGCCGTGTTCGAGGCGCTCTTCCCGCTGCTCAATCCCTTCGCGCGGGTGCCGGTCTGCGGCCTGATCGCCCACTATAACGATACCGAGGCCAAGCCCCCCAAATGGGCCGCTGCGATGATGCGCAACATCCTCACCAAGCGGCTGACCTTCCGCGGCTTCATCGTCTCCGACTTCGCCTCGCGCCATGGCGACTTCCTGCGCGACATGTCGACCTGGGTCCGCGATGGCAAGGTGAAGTACAAGGAATTCGTCACCGAGGGCCTGGAGAGTGCCCCGGCTGCCTTCATCGGGCTGCTGAAGGGGGCCAATTTCGGCAAGCAGCTGGTCCGGGTCGGGGGGGATAAGGCTTAGCTTTCAAGGCCTGCTGCGTCTCCGACAGGCCTGGAGCGCCATCCAGTTGCTCCGACGCCGCGCCCCGGGCGTCAATGGTTAACAAAGAGTCACCGATCGGCCACACTCGCCCCTAAAGGGCGGAGTGTGAACGAGGGTTGATTGACGTCCGGGCGAAGGCATTGAATCATCGCGCATATTTCAGGTGCTGCGATGTTAGAGATCGGTATTTTCTGCGTTATTCTTCTGGCGGCCGGCTATTGGGTGGCCATGTATGTCATGGGCCGCCACGACGACGTCATTCACGGCAAGTTCGTGCACAGCGAGGAGGAGGGCGAGTTCGCAGCCCCCGCCATGCCAAAGCCGCCGCCGCGTTTTCCCAATCGGTCGCTCAAGACGGCCGAGCCCGCGAAGATCGTGCCGGTCGATGGGGCGGCGCCTCCAGAAGTCACCAGCGAAGCGCTGCAATCGTTACTCGCTGCGATCCAGCAGGATCTCAAGAGCGTCGCTTGAGCGTGTGCGCTCACTGCTCGCCGCCCATCTGGGCGAAGAGCTCTTCGATATCGACATCGACTTGACCAGCCGCGCGGATGTGGCGGACTTCAAAACTGTCGGGTGAAAAGCGGTACTCGACGAGGCCGGTCTCCTTGATCGCGATCCGGTCCTGGCGCGCGTCGTTAATCTTGAAGCCGGCCGACGGTGCCCAGACGTGCCTGACGTGGCGGAACGTGAAGTCGCGGCGCTGATGCACATGGCCGCTGGCGATGAGGCGGAGGTCCGCGCTGCCCAGCATCTCGATCAGGCGCGCACGCGCCGGCTGCGGCACGTAACGGATCGAGGTCTCCGGCGTCTCGGCGTCATCGGGCCGGTGGAGAAACAGCGGCTTGTGGATGAACAGCGCGACTTGTTTTCTGTTCGCGCGTGAGATTTCGGCCGAGAGCCAGTCGAATTGCTCGGCCTCGAAGGCGAGGCCAGAATTCATCACCAGCGAGTTGAGGCCGATGAAGCACCAGCCGGCAGCCTCGAACGACCAATGGTCTTCGCCGATGATGTCGCGGAATTGCCGGCGGTGGGCTTCGGTCACCGGCGGTTTCGGCGCAGGCCCGAGTGCGGTCGGATTGTCGCCGATGTCGTGATTGCCCGGAATGTAGCGGCAGGCAACGGGCAGGGCGTCGTGCAGGCTTTTCGCGAACTCGACGTCGTCGCGGCTGATCGGCCCGTCGAAGGATACGTCGCCGGTGTTGATGACGAGATCAGGCCTGCTCGCGTCGATATGCTCGCTGATCGCCTGGAAGTTGGCGATCAGGCCGGGAAAGCGCCGGCCGAGATGCGTGTCGGAAATCTGGGTGAGGCGAAATTCGGACATAGGCAAAGTATCGTCCGGCGAAACGTCGGAACGATGACGCGCGCACAAGAACCGTGATGAAACAAAGTTTAAAGCACGCGATAGCGGATCGTGTAAGCGTCCTGCGGCGCGGCGCCGCTTGCGACCGAGGGGGTGATGCGGTCGGCGAGGTGCCAGGGGCCGAACTGCTCGCTGGGATGCGGCTCGGCGGAGAGGCGCAGGCGAAACTCGAACGTGCCTTTGCCGGGCAGGTTCAGGACCAGCACCCGGTCGGCGGTGCGGTAGTTGAGGGCGACCGCGCCGCGTAGCACCGCGCGTCCGTCGGCAAGTTCGGTCACGCCGTCGACCAGCGCCAGCGTCTGGTTGCGGTCGGTGTGCAGCTCGATCTGGCTGCCGCTGACGGCCGTCAGCGTCTCCCGGGGCATGCGGATCTCGAACTCGACCGCGGGCTTGGAGGGGTTGAGGCCGAGATAGGCCAGCGCGGCGTGGCGCATGTCGTAAGCGGCGAAACCGAACAGGGCGACGGCAGCGAGCGTTGCGAGGCCATGCCTGACGACGTCGCGCCAGGTCCGGTAGGACAGGCGGAAGTAGACGGTCATCGCCAGCGCCACGGCGAGGGCCGCGGCGATGCCCGACAGCGCCGACATCCAGATGCCGAGCTCGCCGTCGGCGGCTTCGCTCCAAAGATTGGACAGGGTATTCATGTCGCGCTCTGGGCGGCGCCGCCGCCGGACTTGAGGGGCCAAAATCGCTTCAAGTATCAGCAGTTGGTCGCCGAAGCGGGAACGCCGGTTCAACTCGCCGATTGTCAGGGCGAGCAGTCGCGGCTATTGACGGTCCGCGGCATGCCGCCTCACGGGAAAGTTCCGATGTCAGTTCAAATGGCTTTGTTGCCTGTCTTCGTGCAGATCGGGCTCACCTTCGCCCTCCTGATCGGCATGGTGTTCGCCCGCCGCAAAGCGCTGGTCTCGGGCGAGACCAAGATCCGCGACATTGCGCTCGGCGAGCCCAATTGGCCCAAGGGCGCCACGCAAACCGCCAATTGCTACCGCAACCAGTTCGAACTGCCGGTGCTGTTCTATGCGCTGATCGCACTGGCACTGCCCTTGCGCCACGCCGACCTTTTCATCGTGCTGATGTCCTGGGTGTTCGTGGTGACGCGCTTTGCCCATGCCGGCGTGTTCATCACGTCGAACGATCTCGGCCAGCGCTCGTCGATCTGGCTCGCCGGCGTGCTCGTGCTGCTGGCGATGTGGGTCTACTTCGCACTGAAAATCCTGCTGCTGATCTAGGCGCTGGTGCGCCAATCCTGATCTGAAAGACTCAAATGACTCCCGCTGCCCGGCTGTCCGCAGCCATCGAACTGATCGACACCATCGAACGCGACCGCGTGCCTGCGGCGAAGGCGCTGAAGGAGTGGGGCACCGCGCACCGCTTTGCCGGCTCCGGCGACCGCGCCGCCATCGCAGGCCTCGTCTGGGACGTGTTGCGCCGCTTTTCCTCGAGCGCCTATTTGATGGATTCCGATACCGCCCGCGCGCGCCTGATCGGCATGCTCCGCCTCGAGCGCGACATGGATACCGCGACCATGGCCGCCTTGTTCGACGGCAGCCGCTTCGCACCGGCGCCTTTGACGGAGGCGGAGCAGGCCGCGCTCAGCCAACGCTCGCTGAAGCATGCACCGGCCTCGATCGCCGGCGACTATCCGGAATGGCTCGATTCGCATCTGGCCAAAGTGTTCGGCGATGACCGCATCGCCGAGGCGATGGCGATGGCAAGCCGGGCGCCGCTCGACCTGCGCGTCAACACGCTAAAGTCCAATCGCGACAAGGTGCTGAAGGCGCTTGCTCATCTTCATGCGAAACCGACGCCATGGTCGCCAAACGGCCTGCGCATCGAGCTGTCGGCCGATGCGCGCAATCCCGGCATTCAGGCGGAAGAGGATTTCATCAAGGGCGGCGTTGAGGTGCAGGATGAAGGATCGCAGCTTGCGGCCCTGTTCACCGCGGCCAAACCGGGTGAGCAGGTGATCGATCTCTGCGCCGGGGCCGGCGGCAAGACACTGGCGCTCGCCGCGCTGATGCAGGGCAAGGGCCGGCTCATTGCCACCGATCGCGACAAGCGCCAGCTGATGCCGATCCACGAACGCCTGTCGCGCGCCGGCGTCCACAATGCCGATGTCCGCACGCCCAAGGGCGAAGCCGATCCGCTTGCCGATATCAGCGCGACTGCCGACCTCGTCGTGATCGACGCGCCTTGCACGGGAACCGGGACCTGGCGCCGTAACCCCGATGCCAAATGGCGCATGCGGCCGGGTGCGCTGGAGATCCGCCTGAAAGACCAGGCCGAGGTGCTGGAGCGCGCCGTTCCGCTGGTGAAGGCCGGCGGCCGCATCGCCTACATCACCTGCTCGGTGCTGTCAGAAGAGAACAACGAGCAGGTGAGGGCCTTCATCGCCAAGCATCCGGAGTTTTCGGCCCTTCCGCCCGAGCAGACCGCCAGCGTGCTTTGGGACAAGGCCGAGCAGTTTGCGCAAGCCGCGCTGCAATCCGACGAGGGCTGGCTGATGACCCCGCGCCGTACGGGGACGGACGGGTTTTTCGTCTCGGTTCTGAAGAAGGTCGGCTGATCTCGCTCCGCCGTCATTCCGGGGCTCGCCCTGGGGGCGTCCCGGAATGACAGCGCAAACAAAAACCCCGCGAACCGTATCCCGGTCGCGGGGTCTTCGAGTTCAACGATTCTAACCGGTACGTCCGTGGTCAGATCGTGCGCGGCTGACTAGCCGGCGCGGAGGTTGTCGGCCGAGGACTTGCCGCTGCGGCGGTCCGCGACGATGTCGAACGAGACCTTCTGGCCCTCGTTGAGGGTGCTGAGGCCGGCGCGCTCGACGGCGCTGATGTGAACGAAGACGTCCTTGTCGCCGTTGTCAGGCTGGATGAAGCCAAAGCCCTTTTGATTGTTGAACCACTTCACGGTACCCATTGCCATAGTCATTTCCTTCTTTGTGACGATGCACTCAGGGGGACAAATGCGCATGGTTTGCGCCCACGTCCCGATTGGTCGATTTTGGAGAAATACCTGAAACGTGCTCGCCCATTGGAAATGAGACGGAGCGGCCCAGTCGTTCGGCCAAGGATCGATGATCACAATCTAGAGATTTTTTGGGGCGACTTCAAGGCGCCGCGCGCTGACAGCGAGCCGCGCGCCGTTTGCTATTTTGCGCTGCACACGGCCGCGGGAAGGATAGTTCCGTCAGTCGACAATGAAGAGCGTTGCGCCCACCGCCGTCGACGAGCGATGCGCGGCGTCGCCGAAATCCGAGACCTGGTAGCTCATGCCCGGCGTCAGCTTGAACCTGCGCCCGTCGCGCAATTCGCTGTCGAGCTCGCCGGCGAGCACGTAAAGCACATGGCCGCGATCGCACCAGTGATCGGCGAGATAGCCCGCCGAATATTCGACCATCCGCACCCTGAGATCACCGATGTTCAGGGTGCGCCATTTTGCTTCGCCGGTCTCGCCGGGATGTATGGTGGCTTCGACCTTGCTCCAGTCGGTGACGGTGAATGGCGAGGTGGGGAGTTTCATGGAGAGGAGTCCTTGAATTCAGAGCCGGCAGCGCCTGTGTTAGCGCACGTACGCGCCGCAGTCTCCGTCTCATCGCCCGCGAAGCGGGCGATCCAGGACTCCAGAGGCCATGCCGTAATGCGGAGGAGCCGCGGCGTACTGGATTCTCCGCTGTCGGAGGAATGACAGTGGCGGATGGGACGAGAGTTCTCAATGCGGCAGATGGTTCGCCGAGCCCTGCACGATCAGCCCCGCATCATTCACCCGCAGATATTCGCAGATCTTCTTGCCGCGCTCGTTCTGGTAAAACACCATGACGCTGTCAGGGCTGACGAACACATCGATCAGCGAGAAGTGCAGCTCCGGTAGCAATCCGAGTGCCTTGCCCCAATACGCGCGTAAACTCTCCTTGCCGCGCACCGTGCCGCTGGCGTCGAACCCCATCGCGGGGATTCGGTCCGAGGTCATCACGGCGTCCTCATCATAGAGCGTCAGCACGCGCTCGAGGTCGCGCGCGTTCCAGGCCTCGACCCAGGTCCGGCCGAGCGTGACAAGCTGTGATGGCTGATGAAATCTGGACATGGCGTTCTCCCTGATAGCCCTTGATTCAAGCGATGGGCCAATTAGGTCAATAATACTTACCTATATAGCTTTGTCCATGCCCAAAGAAGCATGTGGGAGCGCCTACGGCCGCGGTTGCGGGCAGGGGGCTCATCGCGTATTGGCTTGCCATGACAGCAGCACAGAACGACCGCTCCGCGTCGACGCCCTCGGTGGCCTCGGCGCACGACAAGATTCTCATCGTCGACTTCGGCAGCCAGGTGACGCAGCTGATCGCGCGTCGGGTGCGCGAGGACGGCGTCTATTGCGAGATCGTCCCGTTCAACAAGGCCGAACAGGCTTTCAAAGAGATGAAGCCGAAAGCGGTGATTCTCTCCGGCGGCCCTGAATCGGTGCATGAAGCCGGCTCGCCCCGCGCCCCGCAGCTCATCTTCGATTCCGGCGTGCCCGTGATGGGCATCTGCTACGGCCAGATGACCATGGCGGCGCAGCTCGGCGGCGAGGTCGAGGGCGGCCATCACCGCGAATTCGGTCGCGCCGACGTCGAGGTCAAGGCCGAGAGCCAGCTGTTCGCGGACGTCTGGTCATCAGGCAGCAAGAACCAGGTCTGGATGAGCCATGGCGACCGCATCACCAGGATGCCGCCGGGCTTCTCCGTCGCCGGCACCTCGCCGAACGCGCCCTTCGCGATCATCCAGGACGAGACGCGCAAATATTACGGCCTGATGTTCCATCCCGAAGTGGTGCACACGCCCGACGGCGCCAAGCTGATCCGCAATTTCGTCCGCAAGATCGCCGGCCTCACCGGGGACTGGACCATGCGCGCCTTCCGCGAGGAGGAGATCGCAAAGATCCGCCAGCAGGTCGGCAAGGGCAAGGTGATCTGCGGCCTGTCCGGCGGTGTCGATTCCGCCGTCGCGGCCGTCTTGATCCATGAGGCCATCGGCGACCAGCTCACCTGCGTGTTCGTCGATCATGGTCTGCTGCGTCTCGACGAAGCCAAAACCGTGGTCGACCTGTTTCGCCACCACTACAACATCCCGCTCGTGCACGTGGACGCGTCCAAGCAGTTCCTCGGCGAGCTCGAAGGCGTCACCGATCCCGAAACTAAGCGCAAGACCATCGGCCGCCTCTTCATCGAGGTGTTCGAGGCTGAGGCCAAGAAGATCGGCGGCGCCGACTTCCTGGCGCAGGGCACGCTCTACCCCGACGTGATCGAGAGCGTCTCCTTCACCGGCGGCCCCTCGGTCACCATCAAGTCGCACCACAATGTCGGCGGTCTCCCTGAGCGCATGAACATGAAGCTCGTCGAGCCCTTGCGCGAGCTGTTCAAGGACGAGGTCCGCAAGCTCGGGCGCGAGCTCGGCCTGCCCGAAATCTTCGTCGGCCGCCATCCCTTCCCGGGCCCGGGACTTGCCATCCGCTGCCCCGGCGACATCACGCGCGACAAGCTCGACATCCTGCGCAAGGCCGATGCCGTCTACATCGACCAGATCAGGAAGCACGGCCTCTATGACGAGATCTGGCAGGCCTTTGCCGTGCTGCTCCCCGTGAAGACGGTCGGCGTCATGGGCGACGGCCGCACCTACGACTACGTCGTGGGCCTCCGCGCCGTCACCTCCACCGACGGCATGACCGCGGACTTCTACCAGTTCGACATGAAGTTTCTGGGCGAGACCGCCACGCGCATCATCAACGAGGTGAAGGGCGTCAACCGGGTGGTGTATGACGTGACCAGCAAGCCGCCGGGGACGATTGAGTGGGAGTAGTAGGAAGGACGTCTATGGCGTGGTTTTGCGCAAGTTTGGGTGGGGCAGTTTCTCCACCTTTCATAGACGAGCACTCTCAAAATTGGTGAGTTCCACATTATCGTATCGCAGTTGGAGTTTCATCCTGCTTGCGACAAATGAGTACAGTGGCGCATTGCAGCGTACACAAAGGTCGAAGCTTGGGTGGCCCGGGTGGAAGGAGGCAGCTCTTGGCGAAAAGCGGACAGCTGGACGAATGCGAGGAGAGCAAGTAGCCGAATCTGTCGCGGTCTCAGTAGCCCCACTGTTCTTCAGCGGATAGCTGCGACGGTGGTCGTGGCAATGAGAATAACAGTTACGAGCGCTCCCGAAACATAGAGAATGGTTCTGATGCTGCCGCCTTTGGCAGCTTTGCCGCCGCGCAAATAGACCACAACGTGTATCAGACGAATCGCAACGTAGATCCATACGAGCGTCGCAAGTGTACCGGGTCTGACTCCTACCATCATGGCCAGAACGGCTGGGACCACAAAAGGTGGCAGCGCCTCCACCGTGTTCATGTGCACGCGATCAATCCGGTACAACAAGTTTTCGTCGTCGGCCGGCAGGACAGGTCCGGAGAGGACGCCCGCCCTGCCTTTGGACGATCCCGAATGAATCGCCAGCAATTTGGATATGAGGCAGAGGAGAAGTACTCCGATAACACTCAACGAATAAGCTGCCATGAGGGCCTCCGCAATTATGATAGGGACGCAGGGAGAAGGCGAGCATCAAGCCTCACCGTCGATCCGCTGGCGGTACCTTTTCAGATAGAGGGGCCAACCCTGATCGCCCTTGACGCCTTCGCGGACGCCTTCCCAACCTTCGCCATGGCGTTCGAGGTGACGATGCTCAAGCTCCAGGCGGGTCCGGTTTTGCGTCTCGGCGATGAACCGCACCTCCCACTCACTGGTCTTGTCGGGATTGGTCTCGAGTTGCCAACGTGGGCTGATGTCCCAGCTCAGAAGCACACGATTAGGCGGCTCGAAAGCCAACACACGCGCCCAGCGGCACTCGCTGCCATCGATACCCCGATCATAAACGTGACCGCCCACACGTGGCTCGAATACCGTCTCTGCTATGGGAACAGAAAGCAAATTGTGCTCGCGTGGTTTGAAGCTGCCGAAGTCTTCAGTGAAAACCTTGAACGCACGCTCGATAGGGGCATCAACCACGATTGATTGTTTGATGGGTGCGGCCGATATGTGTCTGCTCATGCTAGTCCTCTCATGATTTCTCGACAGCTACCTTGTAAGCCGCCAACGTGTTGCTCCAGAACCGGTCGAGCCAGGCGCGCATCTGGCCGAGCCCGGCCGGGTCAATGTGATAAACGTTGCTGGCACCTTTCGGCTCGGCACGAACCAGACGGGATTCGCGCAGAACCTTGAGGTGCTGGGAGACGGCTGACTGCGAGACAGTTAGTTCTCGAGTGATTTCAGCGACAGTGCGAGGCCGCGTTCCCACGAGTTCGAATATTCGCCTTCGCGTGGGATCCCCTAGGGCGGCAAGCTGCGCACTATCTTTGACCATGGCTAAGCTCTGACGCCTGCAATCGGGGGAGGAGACCTTGTCCGCCCGCCAAACCGCATCCAAGCAAATTATAAGTTGCGACTAATGATTAGCATAGACTAATTATCTGGTCAAAGGGGCTGAATTGCACGCGCCAACAGCCTTGGGTCGATGGTCCCTCCTTTGACTGTAGGATTGGTGCTGACAGAGCGCGCTTTTGGGTTCGCTGCCTGACAAAATTTTGCGAGGGCGTGTCACGGCACCTGCGTCCACCTCGTCAGTGTTTTTGATGGATAAGACGGGTCAACAGCGGTCGAGAGAGAGCATCCGGTGAGGGCATACTCACCGCGCTGTTCCCCTTTGTTGGTCGGGCGGTTCCCTTGTCGCGATCGTTTCGTCCATCGAGGAAGTTAGCTTGAATTGTACCAGCGCGGAGATGCCCGAATGATGGACGATCGCGTGACCATTGCCGTAGAGGAGAATGTTGCTGACGTGCGCATGAATCGTCCCGAAAAGATGAACGCTCTGGATCCCTCCATGTTCATGGCCCTCGCAGAGGCCGGTGAGCGGCTCAGTCGCGACAGAACAGTTCGAGCAGTCGTGCTGTCCGGCGAAGGCCGTGCCTTCTGCGCTGGCCTGGATGTCGAACGGCTCGATGCAATTTCTCGAGGCGAAAGCTTGCTGCCGTTTGCGGATCTTACTCAAGCGTCCCACGGCATCGCCAACTGGGCTCAACATGTCGTCTGGTTATGGCGGCAGCTTCCCGTGCCGGTGATCGCGGCAGTTCATGGCCTGGCATTCGGTGGCGGATTCCAGATCGCTCTCGGCGCGGATATTCGGTACGTGGCGCCGGGAACCAAACTGGCGGTGCTCGAGTCGAAGTGGGGCCTCGTGCCCGACATGTCGGGCACGCAGCTGATGCGTCACCTTGCTGCGGAAGATGTCGTCAGGGAGCTGACCTATACCGGTCGAATCTTCAGTCCCGAAGAGGCTCTTTCTTACAGACTCGTCACGCATGTGGTCGATAATCCTCAGGCCGCGGCTATGAAGACCGCACGTGAAATCGCCACCCGGAGCCCGTTCGCAATCCGCGCTGCGAAGCGGCTCCTGAACGAAGCCGTTGCTTGTGATGCAGGTGTCGGTCTTGCGAGCGAGAGACGGGAGCAACACGCCCTGATCGGCTCCCCGGATCATATCGAGGCTGTTGCTGCGAACCTGGCTGGTCGGCCAGCGAGATTTGCAGATCCTGAAGCGTTACTCGCGCCACGCGGTGCCCCCGGTCAGTAGATCATGTCGCGCAACCGGACCCAGAAGCGACAGTCTGATCAGTATCGCCGGCAGAATGTCAACCGCCGAAACACGTCAATGACATTCACGAAAGCAGCGCGGCAGGGCGGCGTACTTGAACAGTCTGTACGCCAGGAAGAGGTGATTGTAATGCATTCGACAATCAAGGTCGCTGTCGTCTATCACAGCGGCTTCGGCCACACGAAAAAACAAGCGGAAGCAGTACGAGACGGAGCTGCAGAACTTCGAGGTGTCCACGCGCTGCTCATGGACGTAACCGAAGCGCAGCAGCGGTGGATCGATCTTGAGGTGTGCGAAGCCATCATATTCAGTGCACCGACCTATATGGGAAGTGCGTCGGCGGAATTTAAGGCGTTTCAGGAAGCCACGTCCCGGCCGGTCCTGGCCAAGGGCTTCGCCTGGTCCGGAAAGCTTGCTGCAAGTTTTACCAATTCTGGAGCCCGTTCCGGAGACAAGCTCTCGAATCTTGTACAGCTATCGCTATTTGCCGCCCAACATGGGGTGCATTGGATCAATCTGGGGCTTCCTCCCGCCAACAACTCATCTCAGGGATCCGACGAAGAGCGGAACCGGCTTGGATTCTGGCTTGGAGCAGGAGCCCAATCCAACGTGGATCAGGGTCCGGATCTGGCTCCGACCCGATCAGACCTGGACACGGCCAGGTTCCTTGGCCGGCGGGTGGCCGAAACGGCCTGGCAATTCGCCAGAGGAAGATCGATCTCCAACGGGCTGGATCCCGGCACGATATCCGTTAACACGCTGCAATCGAGCTTCGCTGGCAAAGATGACGGCGTTGCCGGAGGAGAAGCGAAGCGGCTCCTGGCAGTCCGCATGAGCCTGGAACGTTTTGCAAAGCAGCCCTGTTTTTTCCAGGCAATGCACATGTCACGATCGATGCCGTCGGTCGTCTCTTTGTCATTAGACAGTCAAGGAGGCCGCCAAATGAAACCCCGCATCAATCTTGCAAGCCCGAATGAGGGCATTGAGGCTATGCGCGCCGCCAATCAATGGGCGGCGAGCCTTCTCGATCCGAAGCTGGTCGCACTGGTCAAGGTGAGAGCTTCCCAGATCAACGGGTGCAATTTCTGTCTGCACATGCACAGCGGCGAGGCGTTCAAGCACGGCGAGAGTCCTACCCGGCTTCTCCTGTTGGACGCCTGGCGCGAGTCGGCGCTGTTCTCGGACCTGGAGCGGGCGGCGCTTGCGTGGACGGAGAGCTTGACGCGGATTGCAGAAACTCACGCGCCCGATGAAGTGTTCGAAGAAGTGCAGCGATGCTTCTCGCAGAATGAGATCATCGCGCTCTCCGTTGCAATCGCGCTCATCAATGCCTTCAACCGCCTTGCCATAGGAGCGCGCGCTCACCATCCAGACGAACCCCAGGCCAACTGAGTTTCAGCTCGATCACTTCTCGGGAGTGCACCATGACGGACGCCTTACAGGAGCAAAGCTCGCCTGAAGAGAGCGGGCGCAGGGCTGCAGACCAGTTCGAAAAGCACCGTCGTTATTTGACCGGTTTGGCCTACCGGATGCTTGGCTCGTTGACTGAAGCCGAGGATGCTGTGCAGGAAGCCTACCTTCGATGGCACGGTACCGACAGGGCGAGGGTCGAGTCGCCGCGAGCGTTCCTGGCAAAGGTCGTCACTCGCATCTGTCTTGATCAGATGAAATCCGCCCGCGCAAAGCGCGAGACCTATGTCGGCCCATGGTTGCCGGAGCCCGTGCTGGATGCCGAGACCCTGGGGGCGGAGACGGCGAGCGACTATGCCTCCGATTTATCCATCGGATTGATGTTGGCCCTGGAACGGCTGTCACCGCTCGAGCGGGCCGCCTTTCTGTTGCATGACGTCTTTGATGTCGAGTTCGATGAGGTTGCCCGGCTGCTCGGACGCAATCAGGTAACGTGCCGGCAACTCGCCGCGCGGGCGCGTGCGCACATCCGGGAGTCGCGACCACGATTCGAGGTTGAACCTGACAAAGGAAATGAAATCCTCCAGGCGTTCATGACAGCCTATCGGACCGGAAATGTCGATGGCCTGGCGAATATCCTCTCAAACGACGCCGTGCTGTACACGGATGGTGGCGGCAAGCGACGAGCCGCTCTCAATCCGATTGTCGGACGCGCCAGGATTGTTGCGCTTTTCGCCGGTCTGGCGCGCAAGCGGGTGCAGCCCGTTGTCGACCTGCGTCCTGCGATGATCAACGGGCTCCCTGGATGCGTGGCAACTTTGGCAAATGGAGAACTTCTCACCATCGCCCTCGAGATCGTGAGCGGCAGGATCGGCAGGGTTTATGTCGTTCGGAATCCGGACAAGCTGACGCATGTTGCCAACAGTAAAGGGCCCCACGATGCCTGAGGATGCCAACGGCCAAGGGAGATATGGGACCGACCTGCTTGGAATCACGACCGTTATCTCGGTCGCCATCTACCTCATCCCGGAAGGCGCCCACTTCTTTGAAATGTTCAACAAATTGAAGATGTCGTCGGTCGACTACATGACGATGCAAAGGGCTTATGATGGCTGGGCGCTCTTTGGTGTCGCGATCGTCATCGCGGTTGGCTGCACGCTCGGCCACGCCATCGCTATGTGGGACATTCCCGTCGCGCGCTGGCTTTCGCTGGGAGCGCTTGCCTTGCTCATTGGTGCCCAGGTCATCTTCTGGTGCTTTATCTATCCGATGAACGCCCTCACACGGAATTGGACCGAAATACCGGCAAATCTCGGCGTAGTCCGCCTGCAATGGGAATATGGGCACGCGGCGAGTGCGGCGCTGACATTGTTGGCGTTGGTGCTGGCGCTGTGCGCAGTCCTCTCGGGAGTCCGGGGGAGCAGTCAACCAACGAGGCAAGTCTGACGAATGCAGGCTCGATCGTCCTCACAGCGGATCCAGATGAGCAATATGCACTCGCTGCTCCTTCTCATCGCGGCAGGGCTGGGAACGGCCGCGTTTATCGCCCTGGCCATTCTGGGGTGGGGTGGGCTGCGCCCGTTCTTTTCCCATGCACCCCTCACCGTGCTGACAGTGGTCACGGTCGTGCTGACGATCGCATCCATGTTCACCGCCGGCAATTTAAGCCCGGGCGTGCGTGAGGATCGGTCAAACCGCTGGGTCCTTGCCGCTTTCGCGGCCCTTGGCATTCTGATCGGCTGGCTACCGGCTCTCACGGACCGATTGGACTGGGGTACGATTGACGGCGACACAACGCGCTGGTGTGGCGTGGTTATCTATACGATGGGCGGAGGGCTGAGGCTGTGGCCCGTATTCGTCCTTGGGAATCGCTTCAGTGGACTTGTCGCGATCCAGCCAGAACACCGTCTCGTCACCACCGGGCCCTATCGCTGGATCCGTCATCCCAGTTATCTCGGCATGCTTCTATGTGTCCTGGGCTGGGCCCTTGCCTTCCGCTCACTTGCGGGCGTGTTGCTGGCAGCGGCGACAGTCATGCCGCTGATCGCGCGGATGGATGCCGAAGAAGCCCTGTTGATCGGCGCGTTTGGTGAGCAATACCGGACCTATCGAGTTCGCACGGCCCGATTGTTGCCGGGCATCTACTAATCGAAGACCGTTGTGAACCCCGTCACATCAACGACAAGGAGTGCGTTATGGAGCTAGTGTCCCCCGACCGTGTCCTGCGGCTTGATCCTGTTTTCGGATCCATGGGTCTTGAGGCCGCTCGCAGCATCTGGTCGTCGTCGCAGCTCTCAATGCGTGAAAAGGCGTGCCTGCTTATTGCTGGAGATGTTGCGGTGCACGAGCTTGGCCTCCCGTTCGAGCTGCATGTCGCCATGGCCTTGAGCAAGGCCGGGATGTGTGTTGAAGACCTGCGCGAGCTGTTGCGTCATGTGGCGCCAGCGGCCGGTCTCAATCCGGCTTCGCGGGCATTCGAGCGACTGGCGGAGGTGGTTGCAGAACTCGGCCATAGCCCCGACAGCCATGCAGCACGCCGTCCATCGCCTCATCTTGCAGCGCCATACCCGGCACATGCTCTTGAAGCACTCAGATCTGCCGATCCCAAGCTTGCCCTTGCAATCGAAAGACAATCGTCTGAGCTTTGGGCACGACCCGGCCTGGACCACCGCGAGCGCCTGTTTGCCAGTTTTGCGATCGATATTGTGAGCGGTACTCTCGGACAGGCCTTTGCAGCGCACGTTTGGATGGCGCTTCGGGCAGGCATCACAGCAGCCGAGATGCACGAGGCTTTGCGTGTGCTCGCCGAATACTCGACAGTAAGAGCCTGGGAAGCGACGATTGCTCTCGAAGGCGCTTTGCGATCCACTCCGAGGTCTCAGGGCGGCTTGGCGGCCGGACAGGGGAGCTGCGAGCCTCGCACGGTAGCGAGCAAGGTCGAGGTCGAAAAATACGAGAGGTCGGTTCTCAACGAGGCGGACGCGAGCGGCCTTGCCATTGTCGAGACACGCCTGGTGGAAAAGTTTATCGGTGGTATCGTCGGCGAAGGGAGGGCCACGCACTTGAGGCTCGAACGTCCCGACGGCACGGGCACCTTGATCTGCTATGAGCGCATCACAGGCTCAATCGGGGGCCTGAGGGGATCATTTCTGCTAAAGGCCGAGGGGGCCATGGAGCCGGGCCCGGTCGTGCGCGGCCGTTGGGAGATCGTGGGCGATTCGGGAACAGGAGAGCTCGAACGACTGAATGGCTATGCGGAGTTCTCGGCTGAGCGGGACGAGAGCTCTCCCACGGGATGGCGTGCCAGCACGTCCTTGACATACTGGCTCGAGACCTCACTCACCGTTTAATGCTTCTGGAAGCACGGCGATGCTTCAATCGATAGCCGACAACATCTGGATAGCGGATGGGGCGGACGTGAGCTTCCACGGATTTCCGTATCCCACCCGCATGGTTATCGTCAGACTTTCAAACGGTGATCTCTGGGTCTGGTCGCCGATCGACCTCAATGAAGAGCTGCGCGCGGAACTGGCCAGCCTTGGTCCCGTGCACCATCTCGTCAGCCCGAACAGGCTTCACCACCTCTTCCTCTCACGGTGGCAGGAATCCTTCCCGCAAGCTCATCTTTGGGGGCCAGCGTCAACGATCGACAAGCGACCCGACCTGGCCTTCGAACGCGGCCTGACAGATCAGCCGCCGGCCGCCTGGAGCCGTGACATCGATCAGGCCTGGTTTCGCGGTTCGCCGTTGCTGGACGAGCTCGCATTCTTCCACAAAGCATCTGGTACTGCGATTTTCGGCGACCTCGTTCAGGCCTTTGGCGAGGATTACCTCAAAGCTAAATGGAAGCCATGGCAACGATGCCTTGCGCGTCTGTCGGGCATCACTGCACTTACTGGTGCGCGAGCGCCGCTCGACCTTCGTCTGTCATTTCTCGACCGTCGGCTCGCTCGCAAGGCGCGCGCGAAGGTGTTGAACTGGCAGCCAGAGCGCGTCGTGATAGCGCACGGGCAGTGGCGGCGGAGCGGCGGATCTACGTTCCTCGCGCAATCCCTTTCTTGGATGGGTTGAGGTGATCCTGTTACTTGCAATGCCGCCCGTTGTGAGTAAATGGTCGTGACCGCCGCCACTGGTCGCATGAATAATGATTGCGGATACAACGACCGATATATCGGTGCGATGTCCCGGAGATGAAAAGAAGAGCCGACCAAGCCGTTTTCGGAGGCAGCCACCCATACAAGCCAAGGCCGCCTCAGGTGGCGGCCTCTTTATGGCCTGGAATCTGGATCCGGGCGGAACTCGACTTTGAAAGCGTCCGTATGTTATCGCGACCCGTCGATCGCATAGCGTTTAACGATATCGATGGTCGAGCTTGCAAGCAAAGCTTCAGCCCCGCCATCAGCTGGTGGATAGATGAGCTTGGTATTGATTTTTCGCTTCAGGGCCTTGCCCTCAGCGCCAGTCAGTTCAACTCGCCGATCCCAGCCCTGTGTCCTGATCGCGCCCCATCGACCGAGGTCCAGGCAGGTGACATAGTTTAGTTGAGAATACGGCACAGCGGGCATCCCAAGCAGGTCCCGCGCGGCGTTCTCCCCGGCAACCCGCCCAATCTGCAGCGCGTGTTGGCAGGATTGCAGAGCCCGGTGTCCATCTCCAGTGTCGGCCGCCGCAGCGTCGCCTGCGACGAACACATCCGGCGCGCCGGGAGCCCGGAGCTCTGCGTCGACGACGATCCGGCCGAGCTCATCCCGCTCGCCGGGAACATTATCCGTGAACGGCGAGGCTCTCATGCCCGTCGCGAGCACGATGGCGTCCGCTGAAAGAGCGCTGCCGTCCACAAAGCTTACACGGTTTGAAGCCAGCGCCGTGATTGTCGCGCCAAGTCGGAGCTCGATCCGCGCAGACTGCAAGGCACGCTCGATCTCCGAACGTGGCCCAGGCCCAAGCTCGGGTCCGACCACGTCCGAGCGGTCAATCAAGACGATATGAATCCGCTCAGCAGCCTCGGCTGCGCCGTGCGCCACGAATCGGTCGCGCAACTCAAGCGAAAGTTCGATGCCCGTAAAGCCCGCACCAACGACGACGAGGGTGGGGTCTTTCTTGTCGCGGGCGAGCTCGTTCAGACGCCGATCGAAAGCCATTGCTTCTGCTTGAGTGTCGACGGAATAAGCCTCTGCGGCGCCAGGCACTGGCGGACGACACATTCGACTGCCTGTGGCGACAATCAGGCGATCGTAGGTGAGGCAGGTTGCGTCATCGAGCGATACGATCTTCGCAGTCGTGTCCAGCCCGACCGCCTCTCCACGAACGAAGTTCACGTCGACCTTGTTCAGGTATGGAAGAACATCAACTGCGAGAGTGTCTGGCCTGGCTTCGTACAGTCGCGGCCTTATTTCCAGCCTTGGCTCTCTCGAAACAACAGTGATATCCGCTGCCGATTTCGCAACTCGCCGGGCTGCCATCGCGGCCCAAAAGCCGGCAAAACCTCCGCCAATGACAAGAATATTCTTCGACATGCTCGTTCCCTTTCTGACCTTGTCGGGCGTTCTCAAGGCAGGACGATTTAGAGCAGCTGGTTGTGACACTTCATCCGGCTGATTTTGGTCCTCACGGCGTCGGCGTCCCCGGCCGATGCCTGCGCAGACACGAAATCGCAGGCCTCCCCATACGGGATCAAAAAGACGGAGCGTGGCAACCTTGTTCGCGCCGGCGGTACCTGCGGCCAGAGCAAATTTGCATCGTAGGTAGTTGCAGCTGCATGTCACACTGGGGGGCTCGCGATCGTCTCGAGGTAAATTATCTGGAGGAGACAGTGGCCCTTCGGACGTCTTGCCGCTTTCGGAGATGCGCGCTCGAGCAAAGAACAGATCGGTTTGCCGATGAGCAGGCCCCCCACCGGGCTCGTCAAGTCGAGCAAGAGATATGTTGGTAAAGGAGACACCGATGACAGGCGGCCCGGCAATGAACCTCCAAGAACTCACGGCAGCGAACGCTGCCGCAAACTTAAATCGGCTTTTCAGGTTCGAAGTCGTGTTGGCCTCCGACGGAGAGGCGGAGCTCCGAATGCCATGGAGCGATGATCTCACACAATATGCCGGTCATCTGCATGCTGGGGCGATCGCGGCGCTGCTCGACACGGCCTGCGGATTTGCCGCCGCGACTCTCATCGGGCCCGTGACAGCATCGCATTTCTCCATGAACTGTTTGAGGCCCGCGGTCGGTCGCGGTTTTATCGCGAAAGGCGCGACGGTTCGCGCCGGACGCAAGCAGACCTTTGCTCGGGCAGAATTGTTTGCGGAGGACGGTTCCGGCAAACGATCGCTGGTTGCGACGGGCGAAACGCTTTTAGTCGCGCTCGGTTAGGCCACCGTAGAGCGATCGGCTATCGTTCGCAATGCGCGGCGCATCCGATGGACAGAAGGGCAGGCGTCGAAAGCAAGCCACACGCCAGCAGTCTTTGGTGCAAAACGCATTCAGGTGTGAGACCCAAGCCGTAGAAGGTCGAGAAGCGGCTCTCGGCGTCATAGGGCGGGATGGGTCTGCTGGAGTAAAACCGGAGCTCGTCATTGACCGATCCCTCCTTACGTATCTTACATCAACTCCTTCAGTGAACGGAAAGATGAAAATGCTGACCGGCGGATGCGCGTGTGAAAAGGTTCGCTATGAATGCACAGACGTTCCGATTGTTCAGTTGATGTGTCACTGCCGGGATTGCCAACGATCAAGCGGCACAGCATTCTCCGCCTTCATCATGATGGCGAGCGACAGGTTTCGCTATCTGAAGTCAGAGCCAGCCTTCTTCGAAACCGTTGCAGAAAGTGGACGTTTGTTCCGGAGAG
This sequence comes from Bradyrhizobium guangdongense, assembly GCF_004114975.1. Taxonomy (NCBI): domain Bacteria; kingdom Pseudomonadati; phylum Pseudomonadota; class Alphaproteobacteria; order Hyphomicrobiales; family Nitrobacteraceae; genus Bradyrhizobium; species Bradyrhizobium guangdongense. Next base: position 4,850,202 of record NZ_CP030051.1, on the reverse strand, counting down.
GGTTCTGCAATCATTGTGGCAGTCAAATTTCCGCACATTGGCCGACAAGGCCGCATTTGCTGCTGCTTACCGTCGGCAGCCTCGATGATCCATCGAAGTTTGAACCCTCTGCTGAAACTTGGCTCGCACGCGCACCTTCATGGCACCCTCTTCATCCCAGCACCGTCAAATTCAGGGAGGCACCCGCCGAAGGAGTGAAGGAGAAGATTGAGGCATATTTTGCTCGACGCACCAAGTCATAGCCTGTTTGCTTCGGGTCAAACTGGTTATCGGCGAAAGGCAGCTCATGGCACGTAGCGAACCAGCGCTTTCCCGATATCTGACGGTATATGAAACTATGCCGCGGCGGTGCGAGCGTTAGCGATTACGCCTGCAGAGTCACTCAGCCGAAAGAATTTTTGGCGGGTATACCGTCAGGATTTGTCCGTCAGATGGAGGACTTGTGCTTTTGGATCAACGACGAAAGATCATCCTGAATGATTGAGTGGGAGTAGTGCGGGTGGCGAGGATAGCGCAGTTTAGCGTATTTGGTCGAACTGTTCTCCGTCCGTCGCGCTGAGAGGCGGGCCGGCCAGCGAGCTCGGCTTATCCCGGCAGAGATCTGAAAGCCATTGTCTCTTCATTGATGGAGAAATTTCGCGCGCTTGATCGTACATAAAGGTCGGGCACTCAGAGTCTTCGACACCGATAGGTCCGGGCCACAGGGGTTGATTAGCACCGATCCTTTTGGCCAAGGTAGCCTCAAGCGCCTCGGGCATGGATTGAAGAATTCAGAATGTTCAATTTCTGAGGTGGGCTGCGTGTGGATGACGTGTGCACCGACGGACCAACAAGGATCCGGATACAGCCATCATGCGCTTTTGACAGCAGGGCCTCCGGTTGTGGCACGAGAATTCGGCGGCTTGATAGCCCGAATTGCCCGATCTAATTGATCCGTCTGCGCAATCCCAGCCGCGACATGCCCGCGGGGCCGCAATGCATGTCAAAAAAGTATCAGTCGCACATTGAAATCGTGGTGGCGGGTCCAGATACCGCTCGCTACGATCTCGGGCGAGAGGAAGCGCTGAAGCAAATTCAGCCAATAAGGGAACAGGTGCGGCTCATTGCAAACCGCACTGGCCTGAAGGGAGCGGATATGGAACCGGACCTGGAAGTTGTCCAGATACGGCGCGGCGAGTCGTTCAAGGCGTGGTCGCACGGCTACCCATTCCACACCGTCCGCTGGCATTTCCATCCCGAATACGAGCTCCACCAGGTTGTGACGACCAGCGGTCGCTATTTCGTCGGCGACTTCATCGGCGAGTTCGAGCCGGGCAATCTCGTGCTCACCGGCCCCAATCTGCCGCACAATTGGGTGAGTGATGTGCCGGCCGGAAACACCATCCCGCTACGCGGGCGCGTCCTCCAGTTCAGCGAAGAGTTCATCGGCGACCTGATGAAGGTCATGCCGGAGCTGTCGGGCCTCGCCGCGCTGCTGGATTTCTCCCGGCGCGGCGCGCTCTTTACGCGCAGCACGAGCGACAAGATCTCTCCGCTGATGGAGGAGATCGTGACCGCGAACGGTGTGCGCCGGATCGAACTGTTCCTGATGATCCTGGGAACCCTCAGCCGCGCTCGCAATGTGCGTCCGCTTTCCAGCCCGAACTATCTGCCCGACCCGTCTGGATACATGTCTGCGGGCATGAATAAGGCGCTCGCCTTCATCCGACAGAACCTGACGCAGCCTTTTGGTGAATCTGAGCTCGCGGCAATCGCCGGCCAGTCGCCAAGCGCGTTTTCGCGCTCCTTCCGCCGGCACACGGGCATGTCGCTGGTGCAATACGTCAAGCGCCTGCGCGTCAATCTCGCCTGTCAGATCCTGATGAGCGACGAGCAGGCTTCCATCACCGACATCTGCTTCGAGGTCGGCTTCAACAATCTCTCCAACTTCAATCGGCAGTTTTTGGCCGAGAAAGGTATGCCGCCTTCGCGCTTCAGGCGATTGCTCGCGCAGAACATCGATACGGCACGCGCGGCCTAGCCGGCGAAAAAAGCAAGGAGGAGACCAAAACGGGAAGAATGACGCGGGCATGCCGATGGCAGCCCGCGACAGGAATCGCTTGTCCAGGAATTCCGTGCGGCTTCAGAGCCCCCGGCACTCATCGTCGCCGGGACGGGAGCCGCGAAGGCCCATCTTCAAGGATCAACCACAGCACTCTAGTTCTGAAAGGAAACTCCGAATGAAAAGGTTCTCGCCGAAACATACAGGCACGCTCGCCCTGGCTCTGTCGATGCTGGGCACGACGGCCACGCTCTCGCAGGCCGCGGAGTTGAAGGACGCGACGGTTGCTTTCCTGATGCCCGACCAGGCCTCCACGCGCTACGAGCAACATGACTATCCGGGCTTCGCCGCAGAGATGAAGAAGCTCTGCGAGAGCTGCAAGGTGATCTACCAGAACGCCAGTGCGGATGCCGCGCGGCAGCAACAGCAGTTCAACTCGGCAATCTCGCAGGGCGCCAAGGTGATCGTACTCGATCCGGTCGATTCGACCGCCGCAGCCTCCCTGGTCAAGATGGCACAATCGCAGGGTATCAAGGTTATCGCCTACGACCGGCCGGTCCCCGATGCTAAGGTCGATTTTTATGTGTCCTTTGACAATGAAGCCATTGGCAAGGCGATCTCCGAATCGCTCGTCAAGCATCTCAAGGCGGCCAATGTCACGGCGAAAGAGGGCGAGGGTGTGCTTGAAATCAATGGTTCACCGACCGATGCGGCAGCGGGACTCATCAAGAAAGGCATCCATGCCGGCCTCGACAAGAGCGGCTATCCCATTCTCGCCGAATACGACACGCCGGACTGGGCGCCCCCGAAGGCTCAACAATGGACGAGCGGCCAGATCACCCGTTTCGGCAAGAAGATCCTTGGCGTCGTGGCCGCCAATGACGGCACGGGCGGCGGCGCAATCGCCGCTTTCAAGGCCGCGGGCGTCGATCCGGTGCCGCCGGTGACGGGTAACGATGCGACGATCGCCGCGCTTCAGCTCATCATCGCCGGCGACCAGTACAACACGATCTCCAAGCCCAGCGAGATCGTGGCCGCTGCGGCGGCCGAGGCGGCGGTGAAGTTCCTCTCCGGCGAGGCGCCCAACGCGGAAACCACGCTCTTCAATGCGCCATCGAAGCTGTTCGTGCCGGCGGTCGTCACGCAGGAGAACCTGAAGGCGGAAATCATCGACAAAAAGATTCAGACCGCCGATCAACTCTGCACGGGGCGATATGCCGCGGGCTGCAAGAAGCTCGGCATCACGCAGTAACCGCGTTCGTCCCGGCCGCTCGCCGCGGCCGGGACGGGCAACGAGAGGGCGGACTGACACATGACCACGATCTCGGATTCGACGCAGGGCGGAATGCGCAAGCCGGTCTTGAGTCTTCGCGGAATCTCAAAGCATTTCGGCGCCGTGTCCGCACTGACCAATGTCGATCTCGACGTGCATGCCGGCGAGGTCGTCGCGCTCGTGGGCGACAACGGTGCGGGAAAATCCACGCTGGTGAAGATCCTGGCCGGCGTGCACCAACCGTCCTCTGGAACGATCGCCTTCGGCGGTGAACCTGTCGTTCTGTCCGATCCGGCCACCGCACTCGGCCTCGGCATCGCCACGGTTTTCCAGGACCTGGCGCTCTGCGAGAATCTCGATGTGGTCGCAAATATCTTCCTTGGCCGCGAACTCAATCCGATGCGGCTCGACGAGGTCTCCATGGAGCTCCGCGCCTGGACGCTGCTCAACGAATTGTCGGCGCGGATCCCCAGCGTACGTGAGCCGGTCGCCTCGCTGTCCGGCGGACAGCGCCAGACTGTGGCGATCGCACGTTCGCTGCTCACCGAGCCGAAGCTGATCCTGCTCGACGAGCCAACCGCGGCACTTGGCGTCGCTCAGACCGCCGAGGTGCTCGACCTCGTCGAGCGCGTGCGCGCCCGAGGTCTCGGCGTCATTATGATCAGCCACAACATGGAGGACGTCCGCGCGGTCGCCGATCGGATCGCGGTGCTGCGTCTCGGCCGCAACAACGGCGAGTTCGAGCCCGACGCTTCCAATCAGGATCTCGTCACCGCGATCACCGGGGCGGACGAAAACTCGGTCTCACGCCGCGGCAGCCGGCGCCGTGCCCATCAGTCGCCGGAGCTTAGGCGATGACCGACGACACGCAACAGGTTTCGTCGGCGCGGCTGCTCGACCGCAGTGACGAGCGGGTCAAGCACGCGGACAAGCTCGGCAACACGATCAGCGCCTTTGTGGACCGCGTGCGATCAGGCGACCTCGGTTCGCTGCCGGTGGTCGTCGGGCTCATTGTGATCTGCACGGCCTTCGAGAGTCTCAACCCTGTTTTTCTCGCGCCGAACAATCTGGTCAACTTGCTGTTCGATTGCTCGACGGTGGGCGTGATCTCGCTCGGCATCGTCTGCATCCTGATGGTCGGCGAGATCGATCTCTCGGTCGGCTCGGTGAGCGGGTTTGCATCGGCGCTCGTCGGCGTGCTCTGGGTCAGCCAGGATTGGCCGGTCGCCGTGGCGATCGTCACGGCGTTGGCGTTGGGCGCTGCCATCGGCGCGCTCTATGCGTTTCTGTTCAATCGCCTGGGAATGCCGAGCTTCGTCTCGACGCTGGCGGGTCTGCTGGGATGGCTCGGTCTGCAGCTGTATCTGCTCGGCTCCTCGGGCTCGATCAACCTTCCGTACGGATCACCGCTGGTCAGTTTCGGGCAGATGCTCGTCATGCCGCCAATCGTATCCTACGTGCTGGCGGCAGCCGCGAGCCTGGTGATGTTTGTGACGGGCTACCGTACGGCGGCGCGCCGGCGGCAGGCAGGGCTATCGGCCAGTTCGCCCGGCCGCATGATGCTGAAGGCGCTGCTGGTCACCATCGTGCTCGAATTCGTCGTCTATTATCTCAATCTGGGGCGCGGGATCCCCTGGATGTTCGGCCTGTTCGTCGGCCTGTGCATGGTCATGAACTACGCGTTGACGCGGACCAAATGGGGCCGCTCGATGTCTGCGGTGGGCGGCAATCGCGAGGCGGCCCGCCGGGCCGGTATCAACGTTCGCCGGGTTTATCTGACCGCTTTCGTGCTGTGCTCTACGCTGGCGGCCGCCGGCGGCATTCTGGCCGCTGCGCGGCTGGCATCGTCCAGTCAGCAGGCCGGGACCGGGGACGTGAACCTCAACGCGATCGCCGCGGCGGTCATCGGTGGCACCAGTCTGTTCGGCGGCCGCGGCAGCGCCTATTCTGCACTGCTCGGTGTCATCGTCATCCAGTCCATCGCGAGCGGCCTCACGCTGCTCGATCTCTCCTCGTCGCTACGGTACATGATCACGGGCGCGGTCCTTGCTATTGCGGTCATCGTCGATTCGCTGGCACGGCGCTCACGCCTGTCCCATGGCCGAGCTTGAAGAACTCAAACAAGAAAAGGACAAGACTTGGCCCAAGAACTTGCAGGAAAAGTTGCCGCGATCACCGGCGCCGCGTCGGGCATCGGTCTCGAATGTGCCAGAACAATGATCGGGGCCGGCGCGCGGGTGGTGCTGGTTGATCGGGCGGCGGAGGCGCTGACCAAAGCCTGCGCGGAGCTGGGCGACCAGGCGATTCCGTTATGCATCGACCTGACCGATCCCGTCAGGATGCAAGGCATGATGCCGCAGGTGCTGGAGAAGGCGGGCCGGCTGGACATCTTTCATGCCAACGCAGGCGCCTATGTTGGCGGTGAGGTGCTTGGCGGCGATCCTGACGCCTGGGACCGCATGCTCAATTTGAACATCAATGCGCTGTTCCGGTCGGTGCATGCGGTGCTGCCGCACATGGTCGAGCGCAAGAGCGGCGACATCATCGTCACCAGTTCGATCGCGGGTCTTGTCCCCGTCGTCTGGGAACCGATCTACACCGCGTCCAAGCACGCCGTGCAGGCCTTCGTGCATACGCTGCGCCGGCAGGTCGCCAAACATGGTTTGCGCGTCGGCGCCGTTGCGCCCGGTCCGGTCGTGACCGCGCTGATCAAGGACTGGCCCAAGGCGAAGATCGAGGAGGAGATGGCAGCCGGCGGCCTGATGCAGCCGGTGGAAGTCGCGCAGGCCGTGCTCTTCATGCTGACTCGTCCGAGAAACGTCACCATTCGCGACCTCGTCATTCTGCCGCAGAGCAACGATCTCTAGCATTCTACGACCGGCGATCCAGATGACAAAGCAATCCGATGAGCGCCATTTTCTCGGCATCGATGTCGGCACCGGCAGCGCACGGGCCGGCGTGTTCGATCGCTCAGGCAAGCTCCTTGCGAGTGACAGCGCACCCATCGCCCTTTGGCGGGAGGCCGGCGACGTCGTCGAGCACTCGAGCGAGGATATCTGGCGTGCCGTATGCCGCGGCGTGCGCGGCGCGGTGGCGCAGGCCGGTGTCGCGCCCGACAGCATCGCCGGCATCGGCTTCGACGCGACCTGCTCGCTGGTGGTGCTGGGCGAGGGCGGCGCGCCGCTGCCCGTCGGACCGTCCGGCGATCCCGCCCGCAACGTCATCGTATGGATGGATCACCGCGCCGCCGATCAGGCGCGCCGCATCAACCAGACGGGCGAAAAAGTTCTCGACTATGTCGGCGGAATGATCTCACCTGAGATGGAGACGCCGAAACTGTTGTGGCTCGCCGAAAACATGCCAGACACGTTCTGCCATGCGTGGCAGTTCATGGACTTGACCGACTTTCTCACCTGGCGGGCGACAGGGAGCCTGTCTCGCTCCACATGTACCGTGACATGCAAGTGGACCTATCTGGGTCACGAAAACCGTTGGGACGATCAATTCTTCCGCAAGGTCGGCCTCGGCGTGCTCGCGGACGAGCAGTTTCGCAGGATCGGCACCGAGATCGTGCCCGGGGGAACGAGATTGGCGGCGGGCCTGACGGCGAAGGCCGCGGCCGATCTCGGCCTCATTGCGGGTACGGCGGTCGCCGCCGGCCTTATCGACGCCCATGCTGGCGGCGTCGGAACGGTGGGCGCGCGCGGTACGGCGGGCACGGTGCTGACGCGCATGGCCTATGTGTTCGGAACCTCCGCCTGTACCATGACGACCACGTCGGCTCCGTCCTTCGTCCCCGGCGTGTGGGGACCCTATTTCTCGGCCATGGTACCCGGGCTCTGGCTCAATGAAGGGGGGCAGTCCGCCGCCGGCGCTGCTATCGAGCATCTGTTGCAGATGCATCCGCATTCCGCGCAAGCGACGCAGGCTGCACGCCAGAAGCAGCAGACGCTTGCCGATTGGCTGGCCTCCGAAAGCGAATCCCGCGGCGGTGCCGGAATGATTCCGCAGTTGGTCGGCGAGGTTCATGTCGTCCCCGAATTCCTCGGCAATCGCGCGCCGTTCGCGGATCCTGACGCGCGTGCACTGATCGCCGGGCTCGATATGCGCTCGGATCTGGAGAGTCTGCTGTCGCTTTATCTTGCCGGGCTGTGCGGTCTCGGCTGCGGGGCGAGGCAGATCGTTCGCGCCCAGCAGAACAAGGGCATTGCGGTCGATACCATCGTGGTCAGCGGCGGTGCCGGGAGGAGCCGCCTCGTGCGACAGGTGCTCGCCGATATGACGGGGCTGACGGTCGCCGCGTCGGCGTCCCCGGAGGCCGTCCTGCTCGGCTCCGCGATGCTGGGATCGGTTGCCTCCGGCGACCATTCCAATCTCGGCGAGGCGATGCAGGAGATGTCGGTCTTGGGAGAGATCCATCGGCCCCAGGTTGCCCTGGCTCCTTGGGCCGACCGGCGCTTTGGAACCTTCGAAGCCCTGCAGAAGGTCGGCCGGGCAATTCGATACGCGTCGTAGCTCCCTTTGCAAACTGGATCCGTTTGGCACTGCTGACCTCCGACGCCGGCACTCCGAAGGAGAGGGCGTACGCCCACTTTCATCATGTCGACACATATGTCATGATAGGAATACAAATGTATAGATCGGGCCTTTTGGCCCGGCGAGGGAGGGCTGCCATGGGTAGGAAAGTCGCATTCATTGCGGCCTTGTTCGGCGCGCTGGCATTGGTTGGTCCGGCGCAGGCGCGGGTCGAGGTCCAGTGGTGGCACGCCATGAGTGGCGTCCTCGGCGACCGACTCAATGAGCTGGTCGAGAAATTTAACAAGTCGCAGGACAAGTACACGGTCGTCGCCGTCGCCAAGGGGAACTATGATGAGGTGACGAACGGGGTGATCGCCGCCTATCGCGCCAAGCGGCCGCCCGAAATGGTGCAGATCGCCGAACGCGGTTACATGACGATGTTGCTCTCAGGAGCCATTGTCCCCGTGCAGGATTTGGTGGAGCAAAAGGGTTACAAGATCGACTTCTCGGACTTCATCAAACCTGTGGCAAGCTTCTGGAGCTACAAGGGCCGAATGTCCGCGATGCCCTTCAACTCGTCGACGCCGATCTTCTGGTACAACAAGGATCACTTCCAGAAGGCCGGTTTCGACAAGCCGGCCGAGACTTGGCAGGAGCTGGAGAAGCAGCTCTATGCCATTAAGTCCAAGGGGATCAGCGAGTGCGGCACGGTGCTGCCCGGCGATTTCTACTGGAGCCTGCTCGAGAACTACAGCGCCATCAACAATCAGCCCTACGGCACTTTGGCAAACGGATTCGACGGGCTCGGCACCGAATTCGTCTACAACAAGACGAAGGTGGTGTCACAAGTCGCGCGGCTCAAGAAATGGCTTGATGACGGGGTGATGCAGATCGCAGGCCAGGGCTTCAGTCCCGAACAATTGTTCACGTCGGGCCGGTGTTCGACCTTCGTGAATTCGACCGCATCGCACGGCAACATCGAGCGCAATGCGACCATCAACTGGAGCGCCACCTTCCTGCCGCACGAGAGCGACATCGATCCGCCGCTCAACAGCACCATCGGGGGCGGGGCCATCTGGGTCATGAAGGGCCACACGCCCGAGCGATACGAGGCCGTCGCGGCCTTTCTGGATTTCGTCGCGCAGCCGGAAACCCAGGTCTGGTGGCATGGCGCAACCGGCTATGTTCCCGCCACCAACCGCGCCTATGCGCTCGCACGGGAGCGGGGCTATTACAAGGATCATCCGACCAGGGAGATCGCGGTGCTGCAGCTCTCGCGCGGCACGCCGAACGAGAACTCGCGCGGCTTTCGCTTCGGCAACTTCGTGCAGACGATGTTGGCCCAGCGCCAGGAGGTCGAGGCGGTGTTCGCCGGCCAGAAGCAGCCGCAGCAGGCCATGGATGACGCAGTCAAGCGGGGTAACGAGATCCTGCGGCAGTTCGAAAAGCTGAATGCCGGGAAGACTCCGGAAACCGAGCGTCCATGACGCTGCGCCTGTCCATCCCGTGGCGTGACGCGCGCGCCCCTGTGCTTCAACCAAGGCACGGGGGCGGCGTGCCGTCGGCAGCCGCTGGCAGCTCGCGCAGGTCCGGAAAGACGCAGCGGCGCGAGGAGGCCGGACTGAAGCGGGCCAATTTCGGCGACGGTCCCGGCCTGCCGACGCTGCTGTTGCTGCCGCAATTGCTGATCCTGCTGTTCTTCTTCTTCATTCCGTCGCTGCGGGCGCTGATGCAGTCCGTTCTGCTCAGCGATCCCTTCGGAACCAGCGTCCAGTTCGTCTGGTTCGACAATTTCAGGACGCTGCTCGCGAGCAGCGATTACCGCCAATCGATCGCGATGACGTTCTGGTTCACGGTGGCGCAGAACGTGCTCACCTTGGGCAGCGCCCTGGTGCTGGCCTTCGCCACCGACAGGATCGTGCGCGGCCGCTCGGTCTATCGCACCATGATCCTGCTGCCTTATGCCATTGCGCCTGCGATCGCCGGCATCCTGTGGGCCTTCCTGTTCAATCCGGCGGTCGGCCCGCTGGCGCAGGTGCTGCACCGGCTCGGCATTGTGTGGGACCCCAACCTCAATCCCACCGATGCGCTGATTCTGGTGACGCTGGCCGCGTCATGGAAGCACATCTGCTACGATTATATCTTCCTGGTGGTCGGTCTGCTCGCAGTGCCGGTATCGCTGATGGAGGCGGCCGCCGTGGACGGCGCGGGACTGATCCGCCGCTTCGTTTCGATCGCGCTGCCGATGCTCGGGCCTACCATCTTCTTCCTCACGGTGATGAACTTCATCTATGGCTTCTTCGAAACCTTCGCCATCATCGATGCCGTGACCAAAGGCGGCCCGGCCGGTGCGACCAACATTCTGGTCTACAAGGTCTTCGTCGACGGCTTCGTCAATCTCGATCTCGGCTCTTCGGCGGCACAGTCGGTTCTCTTGATGAGCTTTGCGCTGATCTGCACGCTGCTGCAATTCCGCTACTTCGATCGCAAGGTCAATTACGGGGTCTAGCCGCATGGTGGAACGCTCACCGGTCCTCAACGTGCTCTGTCACGCGATCCTGATCGCGGGCGCGCTCACGGTCTGCATACCGCTGTATTTCGCGTTCGTGGCCGGCTCGCTCACGGTGGCCGAGGTGCAGAAGGTGCCGCTGCCATGGCTGCCGGGAGGCCAGTTCTTCGACAATCTGCAACTGGCCTGGAGCAAGGGCAATTTCAGCCGCACCTTCACCAATTCGATCATCGTGGCGCTCGGCATCACTGCCGGCAAGATCGCGGTATCGCTGCTCTCGGCCTTCGCCATCACCTACTTCCGGTTTCGCTACAGGATGCTGGCATTCTGGCTCATTTTCATGTCGCTGATGCTGCCGATCGAGGTCCGGATCGTGCCAACCTTCGAAGCCGTGGCAAATGCGGCGCTGCCGCTGCAATGGCTCCTGGACAAGCTGCATGTCGCCGATCTCTGGCGCTGGATCAGCGGGCATGAGGTCGCGATCGCGCTGGAATGGAACATGGTCAATACCTATCCCGGGTTGATCCTGCCGCTGATCGCCTCCGCCACCGCCACCTTCCTTTTCCGCCAGTTCTTCCTGACGATCCCGGAGGAGCTGTGCGAGGCGGCGAGGCTCGACGGCGCCTCGCCGCTGCACTTCTTCTGGAGCATCCTGCTGCCGCTGTCCGTCCCGAACATGGTGGCGCTCGCCATCATCCTGTTCCTGTTCGGCTGGAATCAGTATCTCTGGCCGTTGCTGTTCACGACCGACAAGGACATGGCAACGGCGGTCATTGCGTTGAAGGGCCTGATCCCGCGTTCCGACAGCGAGCCGGCCTGGAACATCGCCATGAGTGGTGCGCTCCTCACGATGTTGCCGCCGGTGCTGGTCGTCCTATTGTTGCAGCGCTGGTTCATCAAGGGTCTCGTCGACAGCAGCAAATAGGGACTGATCATGGTTTTTATCGCCGGGCATCGCGGCGGACGCAATCTCTGGCCGGAGAACAGCCTGACGGGTTTCCGCAACCTGTGCAAGCAGGGCGTCGATGCGGTCGAGTTCGACGTCCATCAGAGCGCGGACGGCGGTGTGGTCGTGATCCACGATCCGCTGCTCGACCGCACCACATTCGAGAGCGGGCCGGTCGGCGAGCGCAGCCTGCGACAATTGACGGCAACGCGTCTTCGCGATGCCGGCGATGAGTTCATTCCGACCCTGGACGAGGTGCTCGACGTGTTCAGCGAAACCACGCTCGAGCTCCACATCGAGATCAAGACGGATGCGCTTGGAAGTGCCTATTCAGGACTCGAGGCGCGGCTGATCGAGCAGATCAAGCGCCGGGGCCTGGAGCGTCGTGCCGTCATCACCTGCTTCGTGCCCGGCGTGATCGAGACCGTGCGGCGGCTGTGGCCGGAGGCGCGGGTGCTCGTTTCGCTCGACCGTCGTTCGGCAGAGATGATGGGCGGACTAGAGCCAGCGCTGACGCAATTGGCTGGCATTCCCGGCTGCATCGTAGCGGTCGAAAAATCGCTCCTGGGGCTCGCGTTGCCGGTCGCCCTCAGGCTGCTCGGCCCCGAGCGGCTCGGTGCATGGGTGACCAACGAGCCGGAAGATATCGCTTACTGGCTTGCCCAGCCGGTGCGGCAGATCACGACCGATCGGCCGGATCTCGCCGTGAGCATTCGCCGCCAGCTCGAAACGATGCCGGCCCGCCCATGATTCCGCGCCGTCGCTTTCTCGTAGGATCGCTGGCGAGCGCCGCCTTGGCCGCGCCCGCCGGGTTTGTGCGGGGAGCGCCGGTCTCATTCAGCGCAGATCCATTCACGCTCGGGATTGCCTCCGGATGCCCGCGGCAGGATCGCGTCATCCTGTGGACCCGCCTTGCGCCGCAACCGCTCGACGGCGGCGGCATGAGGGATGCACCGGTCGAGGTCGAATGGCAGGTCGCGGAGGATGAGGCGTTCGCGCGCATCGCCTCCCACGGCATCGTGCGGACGAGCGCCGAGCTTGCGCATTCGGTGCATGCCGAGGCGACGGGCTTGCTGCCGGATCGCGTCTATTGGTACCGCTTCCGCGCCGGTCCGGCGTTCAGCCCGGTCGGACGAACGCGCACCGCGCCGGCGGGGTCGGAACGGCCTTTCCGCTTTGCTTTCGCATCGTGCCAGCAATACGAGCAGGGCTATTTTGCAGCCTATCGCGACATGGCCGCGCGCGATCTCGACCTCGTCGTGCATCTCGGTGACTACATCTATGAGAAGTCCTGGGGATCGCGCCACGTCCGCCAGCACGTCGTCGGAATTCCGACGACACTCGATGAATTCCGCAACCGCTACGCGCTCTACAAGGGCGATCGCGATCTGCAGGCGGCGCACGCCGCCTTTCCCTGGCTGTCGGTCTGGGACGACCACGAGGTGATGGACGATTATGCCAATGATCGTTCCTACACGGTGGGCGATGCCGCTCAGTTCCTGAAGATCCGTGCGGCAGCCTATCAGGCCTATTACGAGCACATGCCGTTGCCGCCCTCGGCGCAGCCACGGGGGGCCGAGGCCACGATCTACGAGCACTATCGTTTCGGCGAGATGCTCGACGTGCTGCTGCTCGACGACCGGCAATATCGCTCGGCGTCGGCCTGTGTCGGAGGCGGACGGCCGACTTGGGTGACGGACTGCGCGGACCGGACGGACGAAGCGCGAACGATGCTGGGCCGCGAACAGGAACGATGGCTCGATGCGCGCCTGCGCGACTGCCGCGGCCGATGGACCATCGTCGCGCAGCAGACCTTGATGGCACAGGACAAGCGGGAAGGGGATGACGGCGCGCGTTTCTGGATGGACGGCTGGGACGGCTATCCCAATGCCCGCCGCCGGCTACTTGATTCGCTCGTGGCGCAGCGACGGCGCAATCCGATCGTGATCGGCGGCGACCGCCACGCCTTCTTCACCGCCGATCTGAAGCAGGACTTCGCCCGGCCGGACGGGCCGACCATTGCGACCGAGTTCGTCGGCACCTCGATCACCTCGGACGGGCCGAGCGAAGCCGGAGTCCGCAAGGCGCTGGCGGAGAATCCGCACCTCATCTATGCGCGTGGCGACAAGCGCGGCTATGCGACGGTCGAGCTCGACGCCCGGCATTGCACCGTGGGATTCGAGGCCCTCGACCACGTCAAGGACGCCGGCAGCGCCGTGCAGCGGCTGACGAGCTTCGTAGTCGAGGACGGCGTGCCGGGCGCGAAGGCCGCATGACGATCTCCGCAGGGCGCCGATTTGACGGCCAACGAAAGATCGCCTCAAATGCTCCGACGTCCGACCTTGTTTCGAGGCCGCTGCTGGGGACTGCGCCGTGACTGATCAAACCATCCTGCGGGTCGCCTGGCTCTACTACATGGAGAATCTGACCCAGGCCGAGATCGGCGAGCGGCTGGGGCTGACCCGCGCCCGCGTCAACCGCATGCTTTCGGATGCCCGGCAGACCGGCATCGTCAATATCCGCCTCAACTCCGCCTTTGCGAGTTGCACGGAACTGGAGCACCGCCTGCGCCGCGAATGCGGCCTCGAGGATGTCGTCGTCATTCCGAGCCCGGAGAATCCCGAGCAGACCGGCAGCCTGATCGGGATGGCGGCGGGAGCCTATTTGTCCAAATTCCTCGAGCAGAAGCGCCCGCGCATCATCGGGATCGGCTGGGGGGCGACCTTGCGCGAGACTATCCGTTACGTCACGCCGGCGGACTATCCTGATCTCTCGATCGTCTCGATGATGGGCGGCCTGTCGCGCGGGCTGGAGCTCAACACCTTCGAAATCGCTGGCGAGCTCGCGCACCGGCTGCACGCCCAGTGCAGCTATCTGGCGGCGCCGATTTTCGTCAGCAGCCGCCGCTCCCGCGACACCTTCCTGGCCCAGGAGGTCTATCAGGAGGTGCTGAACAGCGTCGAGAAGATCGATCTGGCGCTGCTCAGCATGGGAGATTTGACGCCGCGCTCGCTCTTGATGCGGCATGGACTGCCGCCGGACGTGCGTGCCGAGCAGCTGCGGGCGGCGGGCGCCGTCGGCGACGTGCTGGCGCAATTCCTCGACAAGGCCGGCCGGCCCATCGATCACGGCATCAACAGTCGCGCCATTGCGATGCCGCTGGAAAAGCTGGCGCGCGTGCCGACCTCGATGCTGATCGCCGGGGGGCTGAACAAGGCCCCGATCATCGCGGCGGTGTTGCGCGGCCGGATCGGCAAGGTGCTGGTGACGGACGAGAACACCGCCGTCGCCGCGCTGAAGCTGTTCGACAAGCAGAAATAGCGGCATTTCCGTAGCGTAGAGGGGAGCGCGCCTTCGGTACCGGGAGCGCGATGGCCACGCACGTGCGCCGTGAGCCAGTGGAAAGCATTTGTCACCTGATGATTACATATGTAATATAACGGAGACAATTACTCAGAGGGAATGCTTCGACATGCGCGCTGCGGTGCTCCAGGACATTCGTGATATCCGCGTCCTCGATATTCCCGAGCCGAGGCCGCTCGCGGATGACGAGCTCATCATTCGCGTCAAGGCGGTCGGTGTCTGCGGCAGCGACCTGCACTCCTATCTTGAGGGCGGAACGACGGGCCCGACGCAAGTCAGGCCGTTCGTCCTGGGACATGAATTCTCCGGCGTCCTGACGCCGGACTCGGCCCGCAAGGCGGGGTTCTCGGCCGAGGCGCTGGTGGCGGTCGATCCGTCCATTCCCTGCGGCCATTGCGAATGGTGCCACCGCGGTCACACCAATCTCTGCCCAAATGTAAAATTTCTGGGCTACGCGCCTCACAACGGGGCAATGGCCGAATTCGTCTGCGTGCCGAAATCCGCCGTGCATATGGTGCCTGACAGCATCGATCCCGCCGGCGCGGCGATCCTGGAGACGCTCGGTGTCGCGATCCATGCCATGGATCTGGCGCGACCGCGGCTTCAGGAGACCGTGGCGGTGCTCGGCTGCGGGCCGGTGGGACTGCTGCTGGTGCAGCTGGCGCGGCTCGCGGGTAGCGGCAAGATCATCGCGATCGACCCCGTCGAGCAGCGCACGGCACTGGCGTGCGACCTCGGTGCGGATGTTGCCTGCCGCAGCTTCGCCGAGGTCGGTGAAGCCACCGAAGGCCGCGGCGTCGATCTCGTCATCGAAGCGACCGACTCCTCGCACGGCTTCGAGCATGCCGCACGCTGTGCGCGCATCGGCGGCCGGGTCGTTCTGGTCGGCATTCCCGAGAACAACCAGTATGTCCTCAGCGGCGCGGAGTCGCGCCGGAAGGGGTTGTCGATCAAGTTTTCACGCCGCATGCCTGAGGTCTATCCGCGCGCCATCGCCCTCGCGCAGTCTGGGCAGGTCAAGCTCGCGCCGCTGGCGACCCATAGCTTCTCGCTCGACCAGACGCCTGCCGCGTTCGAGCAGCAGGTCGCGCGGCGCGACGGAATCATCAAGGCGATCATCTGCCCGTAAGGCCATGGCGAAATCATCCAAACTCGTCGTCGCGAGAAAGGGCCGCGTCCTGATGGTGAGGCGCAGGCGCGACGGGCTCTGGATGTTTCCGGGGGGAAGACGGCGGGCAGGCGAGAGCGACAGGCGCTGCCTTCGACGCGAGATCAAGGAGGAGTTGCCCAAGCTGAAGCTCGGGCCGTTGAAGCTCTGGAAGGAAGTGAAGGCGAAGAAGGGCGGAACCGGCCGGCGGATGAGTGATGCGATCTTCCTGGCCAAGAAGGTGTCGGGGCGCCTGAAGGTCGGCGACAAGAAGGAGATCGACCGCGCGGTTTGGCGGAAGCCGCGCGGCGCCAGATTGACCCCGACCTCTCGCTACATCCGCGACAAGCTGTTTCCGCGATAGCGTTCCGTCATTGCAGCGCCTGGCGCAGAAGCGCCAGCAACTCGTCGTGGATCAATCCGTTGGAGGTGATCTTGTCGAGATCTTCGTTGCGGCACGGCCGTCCAGTCAGCGTCGTGACCTTGCCGCCGCCGGCCCACACCATTGGCATCGCGGCCGCGTGCGAGACGATGTCGGCCTTCAGCGAGACAAAGCCGTCGAGGCGGCCCGAGGCCACCATCGCCGTCTCAAGGGCGCCCGAAACGACGATACGCACGCCGCGCACCACCTCGCCGAGCAGTTCGATGACACGCGCCGTCCGCCGGACTTCCTCGGGCGTGAAATGCGAGGTCAGGATCACGGAGATGACCGCATCCGACAGCGAACGCGTCGAGGAGACGCGGGCCGGCACGCCGTCGATCGTCGCGCCTTCCCCGGCGAGGTAGCGCGCCTTCAATCCAATCTTCGGCGCGTCGATCAGGCCAAGTTTGGTCTCGCCGCCGACCTCGTAGGCGACCGTGACGGAAAACCACGGCAGCCCGCGCGCGTAGTTGATCGTCCCGTCGAGCGGATCGATGATCCAGCGCGCGGCGTGATCTCCCGGGCTTGCGCCGCTCTCCTCGGCCAGGATGCCGGCATCCGGCGTCAGGCGCTTCAGGCCGGCGACGACGATCGCCTCGGAGGCGAGGTCCGCCTCGGTGACGATGTCGAGCCCTTCCTTGCGCTCGGTGTGCAGGGGCGAGAATTGCATCGCGACCAGCTTGGCTGCGGCCTCGTCGACGACCGTGTCCGCGCGGGCCAGCAGGGTCGAAAGGCCGTCATCTCGATCCGTCCTGGGCTGGCGATCGGATACGAATTCGAGCGAGCACCCGTAGTTTCCGATCGGGACCACGTGGCTGCTGACGCCCATGTCCGGCTGCCAGCAATGCAAGGCAAATCCGGGCGGCTCCATGATGAAGCGGTTGGCGCGCCCGGGTCGCAGGTCGAGCGCCACTTGATGTGCCGTGCCGGGGGCGACATAGCCCACCGTGCCCGCATAGCGCGTCGTGATCGAGCGATGGTAGTGGCCGCACAGCACGCGTTCGATTTCGGGATGGTCCTTGATAATTGCGTCGAGCGGATCGGCCCCGATGAGGCGCAGCTCGTCCATCCCGTCGGCTCCGACCAGGAACGGTGGGTGATGAATGATCACGAGCGTCGGCTTGCCGCCCCCGGCCGCCAGTGCGTCGCGCAACCATTGCTGTCGCGTCGCGCAGAAGGTCCCGTGGCCTTGTCCTGCTTCGACGCTGTCGA
Source organism: Bradyrhizobium guangdongense (assembly GCF_004114975.1). Classification (NCBI taxonomy): domain Bacteria; kingdom Pseudomonadati; phylum Pseudomonadota; class Alphaproteobacteria; order Hyphomicrobiales; family Nitrobacteraceae; genus Bradyrhizobium; species Bradyrhizobium guangdongense. The sequence goes on along the minus strand of NZ_CP030051.1, from coordinate 4,832,772 downwards.
GGAACATCAGCCGCAGCGGGAAATCGTCCACGACGAAGTTGATGAAGCCATCGGGCGGCAGATAATGGTGGCGTGGCCGGAGCGAGCGGACGAGCTGTTCGCGGTTATCGTGGTTGCCGGGAATGACGAACACAGGCATCGGCAGCCTGGCGAGGCCGGCGTCGACGATCCCGTATTCCTCCGCGAGCCCGCTATCCGTAAGGTCGCCGCTGACTACGACACAATCAGGCCGCGGGTCCAGCATCACAACCGCGTCGATGGCGTCGTGAAACATCGCGTTGGTATCGACGTGGCCGTAAGCGAGCTTGCCGCGCGATCGCACATGGAGATCGCTCAGCTGGGCAATGATGAACACGTAATTCCGTCTCCTGAAGCGTTGCGGCCGGCACGTGGCCGTTGCGGCAATCGATGATCCAGTACTTAAGAGCTCTTCATCAAGGCGTTGCTTTCCCTGACCATGCGATCGAGCCCGGCCTCGGGGGTGGTCTCGCCGCGCATCACGGCGTGGACAGTCTCGCGCTGGGTGCGCCATATCTTCACGGACTGCCCGCCGGGGTAACCCTGCCAAGGCTTCGCGCGCTCGATCTGCTGCGAAACGGTGCGGAAGTTCGGGTTCTTTTCGTAGAACGGGGCCAGGAATTCGGGCCCCGAGGCGCGCAGATTGGTCGGCATGTAGCCCGTGGTCTCGACCACGATCTTCTGCGCTTCAGGTCCGCTCACGAACTTCAGGAACTCCCAGGCGGCCTGCTGCTTTGCGGCGTCCCTTGCCGTGATGATCGCCGCGTTGCCGCCGGTCGGCAGTCCGCCCTTCTGCTTGTCGTCGATCGGGAACGTGCAGGTTCGCAATGTGAACTTGTCGCCGATCAGGTCGGTGACCTGGCGCAGCCGGGCCGGCGTGTCCGCGAAGATGCCGATCTTCCCGGCGATGAACTGCTGGCGCGAGGAATCCCAATCGATCAATGGCATCTTGGCGTCAGCGACGAATCTGCGGCAATGGCTGAGCGCCTTGAGCCCGGTCTCGTTGCCGAAACCGGCAGCGGTTTCCGATGCGTCGAGCATCTGGCCGCCGCCCTGCAGGATCAGGGAGCGGAACAGCCAGTCGTCCGGCCAATCATGGATGTTGTAGGCGATGCCGGCGACATCGGTGCCCTTGGCCTTGATGTTGGCCGCCAGGTCGATCATGCCGGGCCAATTGTCGGGCATCTTGTCGGGATCGCCGCCGGCCGCTTTCACGAGCTGCGTGTTGAAATAGATGACCGGCAGGGATGCATTGAACGCGAGACCGTAGATATTGCCGTCGACCGCGCCGAGCGCCAGGATTCCGTCGGAGTAGTTGGCCTTGCGCCAGGCGGCATCCTCCTTCTGCAGCAAGGGCGCGACTTCCGTGATCTGGTTGCGTTTCACCAGTGTGCGCACGAGCTCCGCGAGCAGATGGTAACCCGAATAATAGACGTCGGGGAGCTGGTTGGTGACGGCCTGCCGCAGCATTGTTTGATGACCTTCGTCATAGCTCGCCGCCGGGGCCCGGAACTGGACCTTGATGCCCGATCGCTGCTTCATGAATTCCTGGGCGATCGGCTCGTGGAATTTCGCGAAGGCGGGGAAGGCATAGAGGACGTCCAGCGTCACTTCGTGCGCCTGTGCGGAGCGCGCCAGAAACGGGCTTGAAACCGCGGTGCTCCCGACGGCGGCGGCGCTCTTCAGGAGGTCTCGGCGATGCAGCATGACAGTGTCTCCCCTGGCAGTGGTTGACGTCACTTGATTCCGGTCATCGTGATGCCGGCGATGAAATGCCGCCGCGCGATCAGGAACGCGATCACCAGCGGCGCGGTGATGATGGTGGCACCGGCGGCCAGCGCGCCGTAATTCGAGCCCAGCTCGGAATCGGCGAAATACATCATGCCGAGCGGTGGTGTTGCGAGCTTGGTGTCGGAGACGACGATGAGCGGCCAATAGAGGTCGTTCCAGTGCGCCACGACCGAGAAGATCGAGAACGCCGCAATGGCGGGCCAGGCGCTCGGCACGACGATGCGCCAGACGATTTCGAATTCGCCGACGCCATCGAGCCGCGCCGCTTGGATGATCTCGTCCGGATAGGATTTGAAGAACTGCCGGAACAGGAAGATCGCGAAGACCGACAGGAAGAACGGCATCATCATCGAGAGGTAGGTGTTGAGAATGCCGAGCTCGGCGAACGCGATGTAGAGCGGGAGCGAGGGCGCCTGGACCGGAATGCAGAGCCCGAGCAGGACCAGCGAGAAGAGGACCGGGCGTCCCGGAAATTTCAGCTTGGCGAGCGCGTAGGCGCAGGGAATTGCGACCAGCAGCTGGACGATGAGAATTCCGCCGCAGACGATCAGTCCGTTGAGCAGGAAGCGCAGCAACGGCGCGGTGCTCAGGGCGGAATCGAAGTTCTGCCATCCATAGAACTGACGCGGCCAGAGCCGAAACGTCGCCTCGAAGATCTCGCCTGGCGGCTTGATCGCGCTCGTCAGCATGAAGACAAAGGGCAGCAGCATGAAGACGGCGCCGCCGATCAGCACCGCGTGCACGAGTGCGAGCGAGACGAGGCGGCGTATCCGGATCGCGACCGGAGCGGAAGGGCGGAGGATCGTGGCTGGCTGATGCATCAGTAGTGCACCCGGCGGTCGAGGACGAAGGTCTGCAGCACGGAGAACACCAGCGTGAACGCCAGGAAGACCAGCGTGAGGGTCGCCGCATAGCTCATGTGAAAATACTGAAACCCTTCGAGATAGATCGCATACAGCAGCACCTCGGATGAACCTCCGGGGCCGCCACGGGTCATCACCGCGACCGTGTCGAAGATCTTGAAGGCCGTGATGAAGGTCGTCACCGTCACGAACATCGTGGTCGGACCGAGCATCGGCCACGTCACTTTGAGGAAGCGGTCGACGGGATGGCTCGCGCCGTCGATGTCGAGCGCCTCGTAGAGATCCCTGGGGATCGCCGAGAGCCCGGCGAGGAATAGCACCATGTTGAAACCGATGAGCTGCCAGATGCCGATCGCGGCGAGGGTCGGGATGACGAGGCCGGGCTCGCTCAGGAATGCCGTCGGCCCTAAACCCAGGCTCTTGAGGACCTGATTGACGAGCCCGAGGGTCGGATGCAGCAAGAACTGCCACATCGTGGCCATTGCGATGAGCGTCGAGGTGACCGGGAGGAAGTAGATGACCTCATAGAGGCTGCGCGTACGCTTGCGCTGATGGATCAGGATTGCGACCAGCAGCGAGATCAGGACGCCGCCGGGCACCACGATCGCGACATAGAGCAGGGTGTTGGTCACCGAACGCCGGATCACGGGATCCTGGAGCGCCGAGTTGAAGTTCTTGAGGCCGACCAACGAGAAGTCGAGCGCGCCCAGCTCGTAATTGGTGAAGCTCAGGAATGCGAGGGCGGCAAGAGGCGCCAGATTTGTCAGCACCAGCAGGATGAAGGCCGGCGCGGCAAAGCCCAGCCCCGCGAACCGCTCGATCCAGCGTTGGCGGCTGGCCGGCGGCGCGGCGCCGAGCGGGGCGATCTCGACCGCGGCGGTGGTCATCGGACCTCGCTCGCGCGGCGCAAGTCGCGGCCAGCCGCGGCGCGGCTGTCAGCCTCGATGCGTCGGCCGTTGTTGTCGAAGACGTGACAGTCCCGCGGCTCGAAGGAGAGCGTGACCTCGCCCTCGGGGATTGGCACGTCGTTGTCGATCCGGCAGAGCACTGCGACCTCGGGTGAGGCCGTGAGGTCGAAATGAAGAATGCTCTCCGAGCCGAGATTCTCGCGGCGGCGGAACCGGCAGGTGATCGTGCACGGTCCGCCTCCGATCCGCATCGCCTCCGGGCGCACGCCAACCATCAATTCCGGGGCAGGAGCGTTCCGAACGTCGATCGGCAGCGTGCGGCCGAGAAGCTCGACCTGGCCACCGGGGCCGGCGCGGGCCGGGAGCAGATTGATCGCCGGACTGCCGATGAACTGGGCGACCGCGGTCGTGGCGGGACGCTCATAGACTTCGGCGGGCGTGCCGAGCTGGAGGATGTCGCCGTGATCCATCACGGCCAGGCGATCGGACATCGTCATCGCCTCGACTTGGTCGTGGGTGACGTAGATCATCGTCGCGCCCAGCCGTGCATGGAGCTCGGTCAGCTCGCCGCGCATGTGCACACGCAGCTTGGCATCGAGGTTCGACAATGGCTCGTCCATCAGGAAGGCTTGCGGGTGACGCACCATTGCGCGGCCGAGCGCAACGCGCTGTCGTTGCCCGCCCGAGAGCTGCCCAGGCCTGCGATGAAAGAAGGTTTCGATGCGAAGCTGCTCGGCGACGGCCTGCACCTCGCGCGCAATTTCGCCCATGACGCGCCGGCGGCGGGGAGACAAATGACGCATGATCGGCAGGCGCTCGAACAGGTTGAGGCGCGTCATGGTGAGCGGCAGCGCGATGTTGTCGAACACTGACATGTGGGGATAGAGCGCGTAATTCTGGAACACCATGGCGATTCTGCGCTCATGAGGCCGCAGATGATCGACTGAGGTCTCGCCGATCGACACCGAGCCGCCGTCCTGCGATTCGAGGCCGGCGATGATGCGCAGGAGCGTCGACTTGCCGCATCCGGAGGGACCAACTAGCGTCAGAAATTCGCCGTCCGCAATGTCTAGATCGATGTCGTTGAGGACAGTCGTGTCGCCGAAAGTCTTATGGATGCCGCGCAATGTGAGGCCGGCCATCGCGGATTAGTCCTCAGCTTTTCGGGGCGGATAAACTTCATGAACGACGTCGTCGATCCAGTAATCGGTAAGGCCAGGCACCGGACGAATGCTCACCTCGATGTTCTCGCCCTCGATGTCGTAGACCACTGCGCCGAGCCGGGCGGCGCCGCCCATTGGCGGCGCCAGTTTCTCACCGACCAGAAAGCCGGCCGCCGGCCCCCAGACGTAGTGCGTTCCGTTTAGCCGGATCTCGTGCCAGCGATGCAGATGACCGCTGGCTACGATCTCGACCCGGTAGCGATGCAGCAATTCGAGCAGGGCGCGGCGTGGCTCCGGTTTGACCGACCAGTAACCGGTGTCGCCCTCGGTCGGTGATTCGATGAACAGTGGCCGATGCGTGAACCAGGCAAGGCGACGCCCAGCAGCATCGGCCATCGCGGCTTTGAGCCATTCGGTTTGCCGCGCCTCCTCGGGGCCGCCGCCGAAGATCATCGAATTGAGCCCAATCAGGCGCCACCCGTCCAGATCGCGTAGCCAGCAGTCGTCGCCGAAATGTCGACGAAAGCGATCGAGCCGCTCCTCATTCACCGGCTGATGCAGATTGCCCACCTCGCCGACGTCATGATTTCCCGGAACCGCCACGAACGGGACGCCGAGCGACGCCAGTTGAGTTGCGCAATAGGCTGCGTCGGCTTCCTGATCGGCGGCGTCGACCGTTACATCGCCGGTATGTATGACGAGATCTGGTTTATGATGCGCGATCCATCGCGCAAGCGGCGTCCAGTTTGCATCGAAGTGCTGCTTGCTCGGGCTGAGATGCGTATCGGAAATCTGAATGATTCGGACCATGACGCCTCTGCTGGATACCTCCTCCCGCTGTAGATCCGTCGCGCCCGCGGTCTATCGCTGGATTGACTTCGCGCCTTGTCTCTGCGCGTTGAACGATTTTGTAACACGCGATTTGAGGTTCGGACGTTATCCTCTTTTGACGCACCCTATTTAGCAGCTTGAATTAGTGGACTATACATATGATCATCACGTGTGACAAATGTAATTTTACGGGGCGTGAGCCATGGGGCACGATGAATTTGTGATCGTCGTCAGAGTGACGGGTGCCCTCGTCATAGGCGCGATGATTGGATTCGAGCGTACGTTTCACGGTCGACCGGCAGGGTTTAGAACCCATTCTCTGGTGTGCGTCGCATCAGCGATTCTGATGATCGTAACCGTCTATCAGCACCAGTGGATGACGTTGCTTGAACATGATGCGATCCGAACCGACCCGACGCGCATGGCGCAGGGGATCATGACCGGCATTGGGTTTCTGGGCGCGGGAGTCATCTTTAAGGAGGGCCTGACCGTGCGCGGACTGACAACGGCGGCGTCCATTTGGGTTACCGCGGCCATCGGTGTTCTGGTCGGAATAGGGTTCTGGTTTGCTGCCGTTGTCGGTGCTCTCGCGACTCTGATTGTGCTCGCCTTTGTTCAGGTATATCGAGGCTCGGTTGCCTAGCGAGTTTTACGCCCATCATATGCTTCGGTTTGCCCGAGATCGGGTCATGGGTGAAGACGAAGTCCACAAGATGATCGGCGCTCACGGGTTTACCATCGCCAACCTGTCGTCCCGGTTAAGCGAACGCGGGCGGCAGTTTGAATACCGCATGACGATCAAGAGCCGCGACCGGCTTAATGCAGAAAGACTTGCTAAACATCTGCGCGGTTTGCCAGAGGTTATCGAGTTTCGCATTACCCCGACTGGCGACTAGGCCACGTACCGTGGTCTGTGTCCATTGCTAGGTTCTTGCGACAGCGGCCGAGCGGGACGAAAGGCGAGCACGTCTCGAGCCCCGCAGGCCGAAATAGTAGCTGTAAATTGGCCCATCAAGGGCGTGTCCGAGCGGCCGCTGACGCTATCGGCTGGATGCCGGCGAAAGCGCAGAAGAGGCAGTTTGTTCGCAAAAGTTTGAGTCGATGGAGGCAGCTCTTGGCGCAAAAGCTGACATTTACACTGACGCGAGGCTGGCAAAAGGCAAGAAGCCCGTTTTGTCGCGCTCGCCAGCAGCCCCATTGCCTGATATGTCAACGGATGGTTGCAACGGTCGTCGTGGCAATAAGAACAATAGTCTCCAGCGCTCCTGAGACGTAGAAAACGGCTCTGATGCTGCCGCCTTTGTCCGCTTTGCCGTCGCGCAAATAGAACCACAGCGTGGATCAGATCGAATTGCGAGTAGACCCATACGAGCGTTGCAAGCTCACCAGCGCTAACTTCCACCTGCATGGCCAAAGCTGCTGGAACGAGCAGGACAAGTCCGGAGATTGCGCCCGTCCTCCTTTGGACGTCGATGACGCGTTCACGGAACGTGTTGACTGCTCCTGATCGACCGAACCCAAAGCGCAGAAGATTGGCTGCTTCTTCGCCTGGCGGGTTTCAGTCTTGCAAGCAGGACCGTCGCCAGTCAGGGGTATGCGGAGAATTAGCCAGGCGAGGCGGCAAACTAACAGGGCCGGCAATGCTAGGCGGGTCCGTCCGGGGTACAGTGCGCAGCTTCGAGTATAGCGAAAGGCCAATCTTGACGCCAACCAGAACCGGCGCCGCGATGACAAAAAGCAAGGCGACTGCGTTGAAGGCCGTGTCGAAGGCGATCACGGTGGACTGACGAATGACCGCGCGGTCCAGCAGCAACGTCGAAGCCCGGCTGGCCAGTGCGTCCATTCCTTCAGCGGCGAGCAATGCTGCCGTCATCCTTAGCCGCTCGCTGACTGCAGGAACTCCGGCAGTCAGACTGGCCCCCAGCACGGTGACGTTGCCAGCGACGTTGTGCTCGATCAAGGTCTGGAGGACGGCCACGCCGATGAGGCCGCCAAGCTGTCGACCAGTATTGAAGAGGCCTATGCCGGAGGCGCGGTTGCCTTGGTTGAGGTTGCTGAAAGCAATCAGGGTGATCGATAGAAACAGGAAGCCTAGTCCGAGCCCGCGCAAGAGGACGGCAGCCATCATGTCGTGCGCGCCGCTTTCGCTGGCCGAGCCAGACAACATCCACATCGCCACCATGATCGTCAGAATACCAAGGGGCACCGTGGCGACCGGCGGAACGCGGCGAACCTGCATCAGGAAGACGGCGACGAGGAGCGTGCCAACGAAGAACGCACCGCTTGGCAACAACAAGAGGCCGGCGTCGGTGGGCCTGAATGCCAGCACTGAGACGGCAAAAGAGGGAATCAGGAACGCGCTGCCGAACAATGCGGCGCCCGCAACAAAACTGACAATGAACGCGAAGGAAAAGTCTTCCGATTGAAATGGGGTGAAGTCGATCAGGCCGCGACCTCCAGCCATTAATCGCTGGCCGAGAAATGCCAGAAACGCGGCCGCTCCGGTCACTGTGAGCCAGAGGATTCCGGGCGCCTCGAACCAGTTCCAGCGACTGCCCTGATTGAGAACATAGGTCAGACTGAAGAGTGCGATCGAGATCAATGAGAGGCCGATCCAGTCAAGCGGACGGCGGACGAGCGTACCGGACCGCGGGTTGCCGGCGATCAGGAGCAGGCCGGCAGCCGCCAGCGCCAGCGGAACGACGCTGAAGAAAATCCATGTCCAGGACCGATTGTCGATCAACCAGCCCTGCAGTGCCGGAGCGGCGGTCGCGGGTGCCACGACCGATCCCATCGCAAACAACGCCTGAAGGATTGCCTGCTGGGATCGCGGATAGGCGCGGAAAATGATCGCCTGGCCTGCGACAAGCAGGAGGGCGCCAGAGAAGCCCTGCACCATGCGCAGCGCGATCAGCAGGTCCAGCCCGGCGCTAGTGGCGGTGATGCCGCACGCCCCGCCCATGACCAGGGTTGAACAGATGACGAGGCGGCACGCATCGACACGCTGCATCAGCCAGGGAGTGGCTATGAAGCCAATCAGCTTCAGCGCTGTGTATCCGATATCGAGCCAGGCGAACTCATCGGGAGTGGTGTGGGTGTCGCCGATGATATAGCCACGCCCGAGCGACAGCACGGTGCTCGCGATGGCATCCGTTAAGGTGGCGATCACAATGCCCGTGACGAGAAGGGGTCCTGCGGCGGATCGTCCGCGGCTTGGTATGGTGCACGCGACCTTGATCATGAGCCGCTCCCGTGGTCGACGTCGACGCGCGCGGACAGGCCGGGCACGAGCCGGCCGGGCAACGGATTGATTGCGAAGCGGATCTTCACCGGCACGCGCTGAACGACGCGAACGAAGTTTCCGGTTGCGTTGTCTGTCGGCAGCATGCTGAAGGCGGAGCCGCTGCCGGGCGCAAAGCTGTCCACGACACCTTGTAGAGGCTGGTCCGAATAGCTATCGACGATGATGCGGACGCGCTGGCCGGGCCGGATCCGTTCGATCTGGGTCTCCTTGAAGTTCGCCACGACCCACACATCGCTGACCGGTACGATGTCGAGCAGGGAAGTGCCCGGCGCGACAAGGCGGCCCACACGGACCTGGCGGTTGCCGATTACGCCGTCGACTGGCGCATGCACAATGGTATTGTCGAGATCGATCTGGGCGAGGTCGCGGGCGGCCCGCGCCTGTGCCACGGCGGCCAGCGCCGCCTCGCGCTGACTGGCGAGGACGGCGATGCGCTGCTTCTGCGCCTCCACCGTGGCGGCCGCTGCGGAGACAGCTGCTTCAGCTTTCGACAGCGCCGCATCGCTTTCGTCAACCTGGGCCTGGCTGACCGCATTCGTACGGATCAGCTCGCGGCGCCGATCGGAGGCTTTGGTGGCCAGAGCCATCTCGGCCATACTCGAACGCTTCTGCGCCTCGGCCTGCCGGATCAGCGCATCCTGAAGCGGGATCTCCGCATCGACATTAGCGAGGCGGGCCTGCGCGGCCTCGACATTGGCCTCGGCTTGCGCCAGCCGCGTGCGGTAATCCCGATCGTCGATCCGGAACAGGACATCGCCCTTATGGACGGCTTGGTTGTCCCGAACCTCCACTGCCGTGACGTAGCCCGCAACCTTCGGCGCGAGCGAGGTGACGTCGCCACGAATATAGGCGTTGTCCGTCGACGTCTCGCCCGAATGGGCATAGGTCCATCCGGCCAGCATGGTCACGACGGAGCCGAGGCATAGCAACAAGCCGATAACCTTCTTCTTGTTGGGATGCGCCACGATGTCCTCCTACCGTTGACAGCTCTGCCCATTCTCGCGGCTACCGTGCGGTCCAGCCGCCATCGACAGAGATCGCCGTGCCGGTGATCTGGTCTGCCGCAGCCGAACAGAGAAAAGCGACGCTGCCGCCAAGCTGCTCCGGAGAAGCGAATTGCAGTGAGGGCTGCTTCTCGGCGAGAAGCTCCTCGGTCGCTTCCTGCTGGCTGATGCCTCGCTGCGCAGCCATGTCGCTGATCTGCTTTTCGACGAGTGGCGTGCGCACCCAGCCGGGGCAGATCGCGTTGCAGGTCACTCCGCTCCCGGCCGTCTCGAGGCCCACCACCTTGGTGAGGCCGACCAGGCCGTGTTTCGCCGCGACGTAAGCCGCCTTGTGGGTCGAGGCGACGAGGCCGTGCGCCGAGGCGATGTTGACGATCCGGCCCCAGCCCCGCTTTTTCATTTGCGGCAGGGCCCGCGCGATGCCGTGGAACGCCGCGGACAGGTTGATGTCGAGGATGGCATGCCATTTGGCGGGCGGAAATTCATCGACTGGCGCGGTGAACTGGATGCCGGCATTGTTGACGAGGATATCCACCCGCCCAAACTTCTCGATGGTGGCGTCGATGAGGCCACGCACCGCCTCGCCCTTCGACATGTCCGCGCCGTCATAGATGACGCGCACGCCATGCTCGCGCGCGATGCCTTTGCGAATAGTCTCGATCTCGCCGGCGTCGCCGAAACCGTTCAGCACGATGTCAGCGCCGAGCTTGGCGAGTTCCTTCGCAATGCCAAGTCCGATACCGCTGGTCGATCCGGTAACGATGGCTACCTTGCCGTTCAACATGGTATTTCCTTTCGATGAGCAGGAGATGAATGGGCCGAGAGCTCAGTCGCGGCGGTGAATGTCATGGGTGACGATGCCAAGCTCGGGTGGCGGCGGGTCGAGGCGACGGCCGTCGGCCAGCGTGCGGCGGATGTCTTCCAGTCCGCTCTGCCAGTGGGCGCGCATCGCGCTCAGTCCGAACTCGTAGTCCCTGGAATGACCCTCATGGGGCTTGGTCTGATAGATCAGGTGAATGATGTTGTGCGAGCGATGGCGCGCCAGATCCGCGATGGCGCGGATTTCCGGGTCTTGCTTTGCGGCTTCCGGCAGTTTCTCGATGGTCCGCTGTAGCGCCTGACGCATCTTTTGCATTCGCAGCATCTGATCGGTGACCGCGCGCGTGCGGCTCGAATACTGGATGTCCTTCTGCCGGCTCGACACTTCCATCATGTCGTAGGGAACGCGGCCCTTGGCCGACCAAAGGTCGATCTGGAAAGCCAGCGTGTCGCAGGGTTCACCGGAGAGCACGCGGGACAGAGGCGTATTCGAAACCACACCGCCATCCCAGTAGTGCTCGCCTTCGATTTCGACTGCAGGGAATCCGGGCGGCAGCGCTCCTGAAGCCATGAAATGCCTGGGCCCCAGCCGGCGCTCGGCGGTGTCGAAATAGGTCAGGTTGCCGGAGCGGACGTTGACCGCACCGACGGAAACGCGCACGTCGCCCGAGTTCAGACGGTCGAAGTCGACAAGCCGCTCCAGCGTTTTCTGCAACGGTGCGGTGTCGTAGAAGCTGGTCGCAGCGTCGCCCGAGAACGGCGACCACAGCGGCGACGGAAAGCGCGGCTTGAAGAAACCTGGCTGGCCCTGCACCAGCGCCCGCATCGCCGCCATCGCATTGCGCACCGAGTTGATATCGAAAGCAAAGGGCAGGGCATTGGCCAGTCCCTCACCGGCGGGCCACTCGATCGAAAAGGCGCAGATGGTTTCCCAGAACTCGCGCAGTCGATCCACGCGCTCGGCTTCTGGCGAGCCGGCGATGATGGCGGCATTAAGTGCACCGATCGAGATGCCGGCCAGCCAGTTCGGCCGGATGCCGGCCTCGTGCAGACCCTCGTAGACTCCAGCCTGATAGGCGCCCAGCGCGCCGCCGCCTTGCAGCACCAGGGCGACGACATCGTATGGCAGCGACCTTGTTTGCTGCAGTTCAGTTTGCTCGCGCATCACGTTCAACATGGCCAAGACTCCTTGCATGCGGCTCAGCCGGCGTTGCCTTCGATCAAGATTTCGGATTCGGTACCGCGTCGCCGTGAGACTGCAGCCGGGGACAGATAATCGTGGACCACCGTGCCGAGGCCGAGAGTCAGGTCAGCGACCACGTGCTTGGCCGAGAGCACCTGCAACACGGGCAATTCGGCGACGGGCGCGAGCGCGTGGGAGTAGAGCTCAAGCGCAGCAGGTCCGGTCCAGGCGCCCTTCACCGTGATATCCTCGCAATGAAAGCGCACGAGTTCGCAGATACGTGCCGTACCGTCGACATGCGGGATGATCTTGAGCAGGAAATTGGGCGCCGCGAGTTTGCGCGCTTCGGTCGCCGCGTCGAGGGCCCGATGCTTGTAGCCCATGGTGCCGGTCGCGATGCGCACCGAGCCGTAGTTCAAGGTGCCGACCAGGGTGTCGATCTCGACCGCGAGATTCGGCTGCGCCAGCTTCTTGGGAAACCCCCATAGCTCGCGGCCGCCTGCAATCGGCGGATGATCGTTCAGGAACATCTGGTGCACGAAGCTGCCGGCCTGGCCCTTGTAGCTCACGGGGATGACTTGTCCGCTTTCGGTGTAGTCGCCGAAGCCCGTCGAGTCAGGCATGCGGATGAATTCGTAGTTCACCACCGGCTCGGCCAGCTCCAGCGGCTCCGGCACGATCCGGCGTAAAGCATCGGGATCGGTCCGGTATTGGATGATAAAGTATTCGCGGTTGACGAACCGATATGGCCCCGGCGGAAAGGCCGGGTTCGTTAGCGGCATGGCGAACGCGTTCGCGCGCACGGTCTCGTGTTTCATCGGAGTAACTCTGCTGATGCTGTGATGTGAGCGGCCGCGCGCCTTGCGAGGCGCGGCCGGTGCTGGTGATCTATTGGAGTATCGGTGACGCGCTTCCGATCGGTAACGGAGGCGCGAACTCGTCTTGCGCTATGAGCCCGCGCCCCGTTCGGTGCCGAGCCAACAAGTGCTCAGTAGTCCCACCACGCCGGCACCCAGCGAAAGAGCTCGCCGGCGGCCGCGACGCGGCCGATGGACGGGAAGGGCATGTGCGTGGCAACCAGCCACGAACCGGTCGCCACCAGCTCCCGCAAGAGTTTGAGCCGGACGCGGGTCGCCTCCTCAGGGTCGTGCTCGAAGCCGTTGTGCCATTCGGGATGATCGAACGAGACCGGGAATATGGCGTCGCCCGCGAACATGAGCCTGTCGTCGCCGGACGCCAGGCGAACCACGCTGTGCCCAGGGGTGTGACCGCCAGTGCGACGGACGACAACCCCGGGCGCAACCTTGGACTCGTCTTCGAACGGCTGTAGGTGGCTGTGATATTCGTCGAGGAATTGCTTGGACGCCCGCCGCGCCAAGTCCGCGAGTGCCGGCGGCATGGCAGTGCGGGAGAAGTCGGGGGAGGCCCAGAACTTGACCTCGGCGGCCGCCACGTGGATCCTCAGGTCCGGGCGCAGCCGCTTCTTCACGCCGTCGACGAGCAGTCCGCCAACGTGATCGAAGTGCATGTGGGTGAGCACCACGTCGGTCACCGAGCCAAGATCGATGCCGGCGGCTTCGAGTCGCTGGCCCCATTGTCCCGCGCGCGGAAAGTCCGGGTACTCCTCTCCCAGCCCGGCGTCGATGAGTATGGTTTGGCCGCCGCTGCGCACCACGACCTCGTTCAGTGCCCAATCGAACGCGTCGCGGGATAAGAACATGTTGTCTAGCCAGGCTGACCGGACGGCCGGATCGGCGTTAGTCGCCATGGACTCGGATGGCGGCGTTAGCACCCCATCGCTGATCACGAGCACCTCAATCTCACCGACTCGCAGCGCATAGCGCGACGGAACTAGCTCGTCGGTTTCGGCTCGGCCGTGGCGCGAGGTCGTGCCCAGGTTCTTGATGATCTTCTGCTTGATGCTGCGGATCATCTGGTTCATTTGAACGCTCCATTGTTAGACGTTGACGTTCGATCTTGATGTTGGAGTCCGGACGGACCGCGCTTCACCCGGAGGCGCGGCCCGTTGCGTCGGGCTCCTACAGCTTGGTGACTTGCTCCGGATCGGCCGAGGCGAGTGCGGCTGCACGCTCGGGCTTGGGCGGATAGATCCAGACGCCGTTGATCTCCTGCTTGGTTTTCTTGGCGACCTCGCCGACCATCTCCACCGTGCGCTCCCAGCCGCGGGTGAAGAGCGCGCCGGCCTCGCCGAGATCGAGGCAGGTGACGTAGGCCTTCTGGTGATAGGGTTTGGTCGGAACACCGAGGAGCTCCGCCGCGGCGTTATTGCCGGCGAAAGCGCCCATCCGCGTGGCGTGCTGACACGACATCAGCGCATAGTTGCCATCGTCGTCGCAGGCGGCGCGAGCGGCATCGCCGGTGGCGAATACGCCGGACACTTTGGGCACGCGCAAACACGGATCGACCAGCAGCCGCCCGAAATTGTCGCGTTCGGCGGGGATTTGTTGCGTCAACGGGGCCGCCCGAATGCCCGCTGCCCAGATCACGGTCTCCGTCTCGATCTGATCGCCGTTTGAAAGCGTGACGCCGGATTTGTCCAGCGAGGCCACGCCCACGCCGACCCGAGTTTCCACGCCCACCTTTCGCAGCGCTTCCTCGATGACGGGGCGGGGCCCTTCGCCCATATCGGGGGCAATAGCCGGATTTCGTTCGACGATGATCACGCGCGGCTTGGCACCCTTACCGAGGATCGCGCGCAGCCGCGGGGGCATTTCGGTTGCCGCCTCGATTCCGGTGAAGCCGCCGCCCGCGACCACGACTGTGTCGCGGCCGCTCGCTGCAGGCCGATCGGCCAAGCCATGCAGATGCTTGTCGAGGGCAACCGCATCTTCGAGCGAATCGACGCTGAAGCCATACTCGGCGAGTCCGGGAATATTGGGGCGGAACAGCCGGCTGCCGGTGGCAACGACCAGGCGATCGTAGGAGAGGGTCTTCCGCGTGCCTTTGGCTGTGGCCACCTGCACCATCCGAGACTTCGTGTCCACCGTCTCGGCACTGCCCTGCACGTAGACGACGTCGACGGCATTGAGGACGTCGAGCAGGGGTGCCGTCATGGTTTCGGGCTTCGGCTCATAGAGCCGCGGGCGAACCACCAGCGTCGGCTCGGGCGCAACCAGCGCGATCTCGAGCTCGTCGGGCGAAACGCCCTTGATGTCGCGCAGGCGTGCTGCGGAAAGGGCGGCGTACATGCCGGCAAAGCCGGCGCCGATGATGACTAGTCGCATGTGTTGGCTCCCGTGGTTGGACTTCCAATAGTCCGCGCGCTGCCGCTCGCTGCCTGTGCAGCGCGCGACGACGACGACGCGAAGAGGTGAAATGAAAGGTCTCAGTCCTTACGGACGGAGGCGGTCCGGTATCGATGGCACCCGCATGGAGAACTCACAAGCCGGCGCGGCATCCTGGCGAACCCAGCGGCCAGCCGGGACGAAAGACGATCGGCTGAGCAGCCTTCGCCAGGTCCTCATAGGGAAGGCGCGGAGCGGTTCGGACCATGATGGACGTTACCGGCTTGATCATTTGCAGCGACTGCGTGGGTACTTCGTCGTCGCGTCCCGCTGCTGACGTGAAGCGGACAGCCAACGAAAGACCGTACAGAGTTGCTGTGGTGAGGCCCCTGCGCTGTGCTGTGATAGGCAGCCGGCTGACGAAGTTCCTCCAGGTCATCCTTAGTCTCCGTCTGTTGGTTCGGACATGATGATGGTCTAACCGATCAGTCCTGCCGCTGCCCCAGAGGGATTGCCGTCACTGTAGAGCGATTGCTGCTAACGCATGTGCCTACGAAAGTCGCGCGGTGTCTCGCCGGTCATTTTCCTGAAGGCCGCAGCGAAGGCAGTCTGCGAGGAATAGCCAAGCGCCGCCGCGATCTGAACGATCGACTCGTCCGTGTCGCGCAGCATGGTCATCGCCTGCGCGTGCCGGTGTTGGCGCAACCAGGCATGAGGCGAAAGCCCGGTGCTTTCCTTGAATGCGCGGCAAAAGTGAAAGCGCGAGAGGCCGGCATCGGATGCGAGCGCATCGAGGGAGACGTCCGCATCGCTGTCTGAACGCAAGCGTTCGATGGCACGGAGCAAGACTTTCGGGGACAGCCCACCCACGGCCGGCTGCAACGTCATTGGCGAGCCAGTGTGTGCAGCCAGCAGGCGCGTGGCCAGGAGGTCTGTCAATCGTTGCCTGAACAGCGCATCCAGAGTCATGTTGCCTTCGAGAACATCTGCTGCACTCGTCAGCAATCGCGATGTAATCGGGTCTGGATACGCAATTCGCTCCAAAAGGTCCCGAGGAGTAGTGTCGGCTTCGCTGGCAACGCGTGCAAGCGTTGTGTGCGGAAGGTAGAGCTGAATGAGGCTCAGAGGCGGGTGAATGCGGGGTCGATCGGTTGAACTGGCTGGCGTGACGTCCCATCGGGCGCTTGAGCCCGCCGGAATGACCGTCACAACCCCGGGGCGCGCCGTCCTAGTCGCAACGGATCGTCCGGTGCGTCGCTCCAATCGCTGCACGCCTACAGGGTAAGTCATAACGACATGGTCGGCCATTGGCTTGACGATGTCGTGCACGGGATCATGTTGCCAATGGGCGATCGCGCCGGATGATTCCAACGCAATGCGGAGTGGTTGAGTTTGTAGGACGCGTGCCATCTCCTTATCCGCAGTACGGCGGTCGGCAATCGGCGAAGAATCCGGATACGCGTCGGATGCAATGTGCAAAGTCTTCTGCGCAGAATTGCCCGAGATGGGTTTGCTCATGAAGGCGTGTCCACTTTGCGGAAAGGCATGCACTCGCGCCGCCGGACCCACCTTGTCGGGCTGGCGTGAAGTCGTCGCCTCTTGTCTGCCGAACGGATTGCCGCTAAGCGCCGCGGCTTTTCGGTGGACCTTCTAGGTTCGTAGAACTACGGGGTCTTTCCTGAAGCCGTCGTGCTTTGTCCGATTCTGCTCAAAGCTCGCGGTGCGACATTTTGTGCTGGGATCACGATGCAGTTAGTGCCCCGGTCGAGGTGGCGCCGAGTTGCATTCCAAACGCCCTAAACGTTGAAATCGCGCCGAAAAATCGCATTGCCACAGGTTTGTCATAATGGTTGTGCGCATCTCCACGGTACTGGACCACCGCCTGCCCATGCCGGATAATGGAAAAAAGCGACCGCGCGAGCGACGAGTTGAGCCGCGGTCCGCCTCCACTTACGGAATCCACTCGAATGACACAGCCGGGCATCTACGGACGAAGAATCGGGGAGCCCTTGAACTTGAAGGACGCGCCCTCGCTGATT
Source organism: Bradyrhizobium guangdongense (assembly GCF_004114975.1). Taxonomy (NCBI): domain Bacteria; kingdom Pseudomonadati; phylum Pseudomonadota; class Alphaproteobacteria; order Hyphomicrobiales; family Nitrobacteraceae; genus Bradyrhizobium; species Bradyrhizobium guangdongense. Next base: position 4,815,604 of record NZ_CP030051.1, on the reverse strand, counting down.
ACGCGTTCGCTGCGCAGCGCCGAACTCGCGGTTGTCGAGACGCGGGATGACAATCCCGTGCCTGGTCTCTGCGGAGCCTTGCCTTCCGAGGATGCCTATCTCGTCAGTCTGAAGCTTCGTGACTACCCCGACTGCGAATGCTGGGAACGCGGCCGGTGCGTCATCAAGACGGACGTCCGGGGCGGAGCAACCTACCTATACGACTTGAAGCGCGATCCGCGCTACGTCATCGACAAGCCTTTCCACTCGCTGTTTTTCTATTTGCCGCGGTCGGCACTCGAGGACATCGCCAAGCAGAGCGGCGCGCCACGCATTGGCGAACTCGCCTACGAACCGGGCATCGGCCACCACGATTCAGTCGTCCGTCATCTCGGCACTGCGCTGTTGGATGCGCTGCATCGACCGAGTGAAGTCAATCAGCTCTTCCTCGACCACACGATGCTTGCGCTGACGGCCCACGTTGCCCAGACCTACGGCGGACTAAGGCGCAACACCGAGCTTGCCCGCGGCGGTCTTGCGCCTTGGCAAATGAAGCGGGCCTGCGAACGGCTGGAGTCCGACCTCGGCGGAAGCCTTTCACTGCAGCAGATCGCCGCCGAATTCGACCTTTCGGTCAGCCATTTTTCCCGGGCATTCCGCATCTCCACCGGCCTGCCGCCGCACCAGTGGCTGCTGCATCAGCGCGTCAAGTCGGCCAAGCAGTTGCTGACCATTCGCGACCTGCCGCTGTCCGAGATCGCGATCTCGGCGGGGTTTGCCAATCAAAGCCACTTTACACGGGTCTTTTCTTCGGTGGTCGGCGTCAGTCCGGGCGCTTGGCGCCGCGACAAGCATGGCGCCACGGAAAGGGAAACGTAGTCGGCCTAGCCTCGCATAGTCTGCGAGATGGCGTAGGCGGCGCGGCGCGCCGCGAAGATCTCGTCCGGGGGATGACCGATACCTTCGGCGAGATTTGCCGGATTGAAGTTCGCCTCGTCGCAGGCCTCGTTGCCTTCGACACCCGTGATAACGATCGTTCCCAGCCGCACCGCTTCGCGTTCGTCTTCATCCGGCCATCGGACGGTGACGTCCATGACGGGATCGCCGTTGCGATCGAGCAGTGCCATCACACTGAACCTGATGTCGCGTGCCGCAATCCGCTGATCGAGATCGTCGCTCAGGAAGTCAGCAGACTTTCCCCTGGCTTCGTCATCGGTCAATGAAACCTCTCCGCCGACCGGCTCGACCTTGAGTTTGATGAAACGCGTCTCGCCTTTTGAGTTCGTCGCGGGAAAGGCGTGCACGCCCCAATAGGTCGTGCCCGCGAAACTTCCTGGCAACGGGCGCGCGGCAAGATAGTTTGCCTGTAGCAACGTTTCGGGATTGGCAGCGGAGAAGGCCTTGACCTTCGCTGCATCGATCCTGCCGTCCGGTCCGGGAACGCGTGCCTTGAGGAAGGCCAACATCTGGTCGAGCGTCCTCGCAAAATGCACCGGCGCGTTCTGGGTGAAAATCTCCGAGCGCTGGTTGTCACTGCCGAGCCGGAAGGCGAAACCGCGCAGCACGAGCTTGTCCGTCTCCGCCACCTTCGGATGACCGCCGCCCACAGAGAAGCGCGCCAACACACGAGATGGCTTGGTAAAACTCCGGGATTTCGTGATCTCGCTGGCCTGGTCCGACGGGGTATAAGTACCACGCACACACCGGCCCTTGGCAAAGCTTGCGCGTGCCTTTGGCGGGGTGCCAGCCTCCGCCTTCAGGGCCTCGACAATCGACGCGGCCGTGGCGGTGCGGCTCAGGAACTGGGGCATTCGTGATCTTCGGCCTGATCTCGGGTCTCGTTTCGGACGTTGCGAGGGTCCGCTGTCTTTCCTGAATCGGCCGTGACTTGTCCGATCCTGCTCGAGGCCTGTGATCCACACCACGATCGAAGCCGCGAGCAATGGGGTCATGTAGCGGATCAGCCGCGCCGCCGCCCCAGAGCGATTGACGCGATTCCAGAGCTATTGCTGCTCATGCGCGAGGCAATTCGGCGTCTTCACCGCATCCGTCGTCGCCAAACACTTGGGGTCTCGCCGGTCAGCTTTCCGAACGCCGCAGCGAAGGCCGCTTGCGAAGAATAGCCGAGCGCTGCCGCAATCGACGCGATCGAGTCGTCGGTCTCGCGCAGCATGTTCATGGCCTGCTCAAGGTGGTGCTGGCGCAACCAAGCATGCGGCGAGAGTCCGGTACTTTCCTTGAAGGCACGGCAGAAGTGGAAGCGCGATAGCCCAGCATCTGCGGCGAGCGCGGCTAGCGAGACGTCTGCGTCAGTGTCGGAGCGCAGGCGTTCGATGGCCCGGCGCAGTATCGCCGGTGACAGCCCGCCGAGGGTCGGCTGGAACGAGGGTGGCGAGCCGCTGTGCGCAGCCAAAAGACGCGTGGCCAGAAGATCTGTGATCTGCTGCCTGAACAGGGCATCCAGGGCGGCGCTGCCTTCGAGCACATCCGCCGCACTCAGGAGCAGGCGGGATGTAACGGGGTCGGGATGGGCCGATCTTTCCACGAGATCGGCGGGAGCAGCCATTCCGGCCTCAATGGCGACGCGCTGGAGCGTGGCCTGCGGGAGGTAGAGATGGACGACATTCAATGGCTCTGGAATATCCCACCGGGACGACGAGCCGGCGGGAATTACCGTCACAGCTCCGCGATGCGTCGTTCCCGTTACCACGGACTTTCCGGAGCGGCGCTCGAAGCGAAGTGACCCTGAAGGGAAAGCCATGAGGACGTGGTCGGCCATGGGGCCGACGACGTCGTGCACGGCGTCATGTCTCCAGTAGGCGATAATGCCGTTCGACGGGTCTGAAGCCATGCGGAGTGGCGCTGTCTTGAGCACGCGCGTCATTTCTGCATCGGCGTGAGGACGCGTGCCGACCGGCAGGTCGCGCTGCTGTGCCCGGGATGTGTCTCGCTGACTCAGCGAAATATCTCGCAAGCCAGAATTGCTCATGGATTGATACTCGCCGGTGAAACGGCCTAGTCTGACCGTTGGAGGCGTTCTAGGCGCGGTACGGTTCGAGGTCTTTCCTAAATCGATCATGCTTTGTCTGTTCCTGCTGCAAGCCCCCATCGCGTGAGTTGAAGCTCTGTTCAGTACGGGCATCAACGCTTGCGCTAACTCCTATTGCTGAAAGGCAACAGCTCTGACTTTCTGAGTACGTATTGAGCTTCGTGTTGTCGCGGCGCGGCCCGATCCCCGGCATTGAGTGGACCGCTCCCAACCGACGATATAGCGGGTGTTAGTTTGGGGATCTGGTGCTCTACCGCGGGTGGGAGCAGCTTGGTCTTCGCCACGGCAGCGACTTGGCACGCGGTCCAAAACGCACCGCTGCTATTGAGGAGAGAGCGGATGCGGAGCAGCGCAGCTCGTGGGGTTTTCTTCTGACTCTGAGGAATTGCCGTGGTCTTTGGGACATTGCTAAGGCATGCCGTCGAAAGGCGGTTGTTTGGCGCGCCATTTCGGGCCGCGGCCGCGCATATAGTGCAGCTCAGGACGGTAGCTATCGCGTACATCCAAGACCAGGTTATGGACTGCGCCCGTGATTTCCGAGACCTGCTCAACCATTTTGCGAGCAAAACCGGACACTCCTGACGATCTCGCATAAGCCGGTGCGATCAAGTCGGATCTAACGGTGCCTCTCGAGATCATCTTTCCTCGGTTCCGTTGGATGTATGGACCGTGATGATCTAGCGGAACGGAGCCTTGGCCACGCGAGAGCGATTGCCGTACCTAGAGAGCGATTGCTGTAAAGCATTGCACCTCGCGGCATTCACTTGGGATAGAATCCCTCCGCAGATTGGCAGGACTGGCGCTTGCGGGACTAGCCCGTAGCTAGCACGGCGCCGCTTGGGACGGTCGCTGGGCGCAACGTTCCAAGCCGTATACCAGCAGCTTGGTCTCAATGGCCCGAGCGGCAGTCAGTCATTGCTTTGAGATGAGCTCAGTCGGACTCAAGGGCCAATCGGCGCGTACGGGTCCGGAGCTTTTTGGGGGCGAAATAGTGGCCGAAAACCGGCCCCGTCAATTGCACGTTCCGAACCGACCGCTGACGGTATCGGCTAGATCCCCGCGAAAGCGCAGAGAAGGCCGTTCCGACTTCTTGGGCTTCCAATGTCGCGATTGGCTCCGATAATTCTTGAAGGGGGCCAATCCTCAGAGGGCGGCAAATTTTCCTGTGAATTCAAGACCAAAAAAATGCGGCGGGTACACCGTCGGCATTTGTCCGTCAGGTTTAGAAATTTGTGCTTGCAAATCAAGGACGAAGCTTCGTTCGAGATGATAGAGTGGGAATAATTCGGAGCTGCTCGCAGCTATCCGAATTTGCTCAAAACTTCGATCTAACTCGCTGAAGCTCAAAATAAGTCCTGTCGACACTTATCGTCGACTATCGGTGGGCCGTGTTCGCCTTTGTCGGATTGGCTGACGGTACCTTCATCCTTATTCCCGACCCGTTTTGATCGACACCGTTCGGCATCGAGACCGATCTCGCTAATCTGGCGGCGCTGCGCGCGATTGTCGCCGGCGAAAACTTCTCACTGTTGCCGATTTCGAGCTGGCCCTCCAAGAAGATGTGCTCGGCGTGGTTCAGCCCGACATGGCAAAAGGGGCGGGCTTACCGAATGCGGAGAACTCGCCCGCGAGACCCTGAGAAAGGGAAGACGTTCTGTCCGCACTATCTCGGCGGAGGCATCGGACTGCTTGCGTCTGCGCATCTCCTCGCGGCGGTCGGCGGTGATGGCTGGGTCGAGGTCGACGCCAATGATAATCCCTTGCGCGATGCTCTGTGGCCTGATCGTCAATGTCAGGGACCGCACGATTGAACTGAACCAGAATCCTGGGCTCGGAATAGAGGCTGATTTCTCCGCCATCGAATGCTATCGCAGCATCTGGGCTAGGAAACGAGGCCTGTCGGCTTCCGGCACATTTCCTCTCGCTTGAGGGACCCGATGACGTCGCCCGGAGCGTGAAAAGCTTGATCCTTCAGCTGCGAATGTCGAAGGTCAGGGTCGTTCAACCATCCGATCTATTTGAGCCGTCCATGAAGGAACTCGCGCGCCTCGTGAGGCTTTGCTTCTGAAAGGATGGAAGCAATGGCCGAGCTGAGTGAGGAAGATATCCGCAATCGCGCGTACCGACTTTGGCAAGAGGCCGGCGAACCACCCGGGGAAATGGATACGTTTTGGTACGAGGCCGAGAAGGAGCTCCTCGCCGAGCGAAGACAGGTTGGCGAGATGCCGTTGGAAGGCAAGTAGCTCAGCTGGAAAGTTTCCGCTGCCCCGAACGCGGATCGATCAACATTGTTGGCCCAGTGGGACGAAGCAGGACAGTGCCCGCAAAGGTCATAGGTCGAAACGTCCGCATCTCATTTGTCATGATCGCCGTGGTAATTCAGCTCATCGGGTTGCCGATAGGAATGGCATGTGGCGCGGCAGGGGCAGGGCAGGTCGCCCTATGTCATCGGACCATCCATCGGCAGCTTTTGACCTAAGCTGATGCCCTCCAGTGGAACTCGCGGGCGCTGCGGTCGTTGCTTGGGCGCGGCAGAAGCAGCGAGTAGGAGAGCGTGTGAACCGACGCCAGCTTGTTCAAGGGTCGGCTGTGCTGCCAGCGTTGCTGCTCGCTTCGCGCAGCGGCTTCGCGGCGGCGTCAGACGACGTCTTCGTGCCGTCAACTGTGAGGGACCTGGCCCGTATGCTCGCGGGCAAGCCGTACGAGGCGCCGGACGAGAAGCTGCCGAGCGCATTGAAGGACCTCGACTACGATCAGTACCGTTCGATCCGCTTTCTGCCCGAGCGCGCGCTCTGGCGTGGCAAGAATCTTCCATTCGAAGCGCAGTTCTTCCATCGCGGCTTCTTCTACAATAATAGAGTGAACATCTTCGAGGTCGCGGACGGAAAAGCGATCGAGCTTAAGTACCGCAAGGCGGACTTTTCCTTCGGCGATAAGGTCCCCCCGTTCGAGGACAGCGATCTCGGGTTCGCAGGCTTCCGCATACACGCGCCTATGAACCGCCCCGACTATTACGACGAGGTCTGCGTCTTTCTGGGCGCGAGCTATTTCCGCGCCGTGGCCAAGGGGCAGACGTACGGGCTTTCCGCCCGGGGACTTTCGATCGATACGGGGGAAGCCAAGGGCGAGGAATTTCCGCTCTTCAAGGCATTCTGGCTCGAGCGGCCGGCGCCTGGCGCGACTTCGTTGGTGATCCATGCTCTGCTCGACAGCAAAAGCTGCGCTGCGAGCTATCGATTCACCGTGCGCCCCGGGGACACCACGGTGTTCGACGTCGAGATGTCGGTCTATCCGCGCATCGAAGTGCCGCGGGCCGGGCTCGCGCCGATGACCAGCATGTTCTTCTTCGGCCCGAACGACCGCAACGCGGTCGACGATTTCCGTCCGTCCGTCCACGATTCCGATGGCCTTGCGGTCTTTAACGGAAAGGGCGAAAGCCTTTGGCGCCCGCTCAATAACCCGCGCGATCTCCAGATCAGCACCTTTCAGGATCTCAATCCGCGCGGGTTCGGGTTGATGCAGCGGGAGAGAAACTTCTTCGCCTATCAAGACATCGAATCCAGCTTCGAAAAACGGCCCAGTCTCTGGGTGGAGCCGATCGGGGATTGGGGGGAGGGCGGCGTGATGCTGTTCGAAATCCCGACCAAGGAGGAAGTCCACGATAACATCGCCGCATTCTGGCGGCCGAAGACCCCACTGCAAGCCAAGGGCGAGCACAACTACACCTATCGGCTTCACTGGGGGCCGGATAGCCCAAAGCCGCATTCGCTGGCCCGCTTTACGCGAAGTGGGATAGGGGCGCGGGGCGAGGACGCCCGCCTCTTCGTCCTCGATCTGGTCGGTGAGAACCTGAAGGGCATCGATCCTGCCGGCGTCAAAGGTGTCGTTACCGCGGAGAAGTCCGAGGTGAAGAACCTCGTCACGCAGCCTAATCCCCACACCGGCGGCTGGCGGCTGAGCTTCCAATGCCAGGTGAAAGGCGAGCCGATCGAGCTGCGGGCGCTTCTGACCGAGGGCGACAAGCCCTTGTCGGAAGTCTGGGTCTACCGATGGGCTCCCTGAACACGGCGCCCCAGCCGGTCGCCGGCGATATCGCGACGCAGCGACTGCTGCCGCGCGAGACGCCCCTTCCGATGGCTCCTAGCGACCTCGCAAAGAACCGGGTACCCGACCGCGTTCCTGCGGCGGTTGCCCCCGCGATGGCTTGGCGGCGCGGCTTGATCCTGCTCTCGACGGCGGCGCTCACGGGCGCCGGCGGCTACGAGATGTATCGCGTGTTGGAGGTTGGCGGCGTCACGGTCCTCGAAGCCATGGTGTTGGCGCTGTTCCTCGTTCTGCTCGCCTGGGTGGCTTTCTCGTTCGCGTCCGCACTTGCTGGTTTCTTCGTGCTGCTGGCCCATCGTCCGGACGCGGTAAATGCGGAGCTACCTTCGATCGCAAGCCGCACCGCCATGCTGCTTCCCACCTACAACGAAGACCCGCACCGATTGACGGCGCGGCTTCATGCGATCATCGACTCCTTGGAGGCGACCTCGCACGGGGAACTGTTCGACTGGTACGTTCTGAGCGACAGCACCGATCCGGACATCTGGGTCGCCGAAGAAAAAGCGCTGCTCGCGTTGCGGCGGGCGGTCGGAATACCTCGGCTGTACTATCGCCACCGCGCCGACAATACGGCGCGCAAAGCCGGCAACATCTCAGAGTGGATCACGCGGTTCGGCGCCGTTTACGACTTCATGATCGTCCTCGATGCCGACAGTCTCATGAGCGGACAGACCATCGTCCGACTGGTCCGTGCGATGGAGATCAACCCGACCGCCGGCCTTGTCCAGACACTGCCCATGATCGTCAACGCGCGAAGTCTGTTCAGCCGGGTCCAACAATTCGCGGGCCGTCTGTACGGCCCGATGATTGCCGCCGGGGTCGCATGGTGGCACGGCTCGGAAGGCAACTACTGGGGGCACAACGCGATCATCCGCGTGAAGGCGTTCGCCGAAGCGGCGGCGCTGCCGCAACTTCGGGGGCGCAAGCCGTTTGGGGGACACATCCTCAGCCACGATTTTGTCGAGGCAGCGCTGATGCGGCGGGCTGGTTGGGGCATCTATATGCTGCCGACGCTCAGCGGAAGCTACGAAGAGGTGCCACCTTCGCTGCTCGATTTCGCCGCGCGCGACCGCCGTTGGTGTCAGGGCAATCTTCAGCATCTCGCCGTGGTGCCCGCTCGTGGTCTCCACTGGGTATCGCGGCTGCATTTCATGGTCGGCATAGGAGCCTACCTGACGGCGCCGCTGTGGCTGCTCTTCCTGCTGCTGGGGATGCTGATCTCCCTGCAGGCCCGCTTCGTGCGTCCCGAGTATTTTCCGAAGGGTTTCTCGCTCTTTCCGACCTGGCCCGCTCAGGACCCCGTGCTCGCCATCTGGGTGTTCGGTGCCACCATGGGTCTGTTGCTGTTGCCCAAGCTGCTTAGCCTGGTCCTCCTCTGGACGCGGCGATCGGTGCGCAGGCAATTCGGCGGCGCGTTGCGTGTCTCCGCTGGAGTTATTGCAGAGATCGTGGTGTCGGCGTTGATGGCGCCTGTGATGATGATCTTTCAGTCGATCGCGGTCGTGGAGATTCTGGCGGGCCGTGATGCGGGCTGGCAGACGCAAAGACGCGACGACGGTACGGTTGAGCGCCGCGAGCTCTATCGGAAGTACGGCATTCCGACGTTGTGCGGGGTCGCGATGGCCGCAAGCGCGTACGCCGTTTCGCTGCCACTTCTGCTCTGGATGTCACCCGTTATCCTGGGGCTTGTGTTCGCCGTTCCAATAGGCGCGCTGACAGCCAGCCCCGCTTGCGGCAAACTGTTTGGCACCCCTGAAGAGCGAGAGGCGCCTGCGGTGCTGCGCCGGGCCAACGAATTGAGCGCGGGGGCGGAGATCGGCATCAAACCCGCGTTGGTGGAGCTGCGCGAAGACGCCGCTCTCTTGGCCTTCCACCTCGCGCAGTTGCCGCCTGCTCGCGCCGTACGGCCCGACATGATCGACGCCAACCTGGCGGTCGGTCGCGCCAAGATCGATGCAAGTGATAGCTTCGAACAAGCGGCTGCCCACCTGTCGCCGCGGGAGGTCTTCGCGACCTTGAATGACGGCTCGGCGCTCTCCACCGTGTTGCGGAAACGATGAACGCGCACGACGGGCCGGGCCCCAAGGTCTACTGCGAGCGCTAGGACCTTCCCGACCGTCGCGCCCAGCCTTGTCTTCACGGATGGGTGGTTGCTCCGTATCCACGCGGAAAGAGCAAACCCGGAACCGGTGGGGCCGCCTACGTCGATCAACGCCACATTGATAAAGGATTCCCGCTCTCGAAGCATTCACGCGCCTCGTCGTGGTCAGTTGCTTCCACGACGCGATAGCCGCACTCGCGACGATATTCTGCCAACGGATGGCGCGCGAGCACGTCCCGCTCGACGAGCAATGCAGTTGCTGCTTGCATACTACTACAGCCCCGGGCATCTCCGCGATCTGGATTGCGATCTGCTTGGGAGCGTAGCGCCCTGGAGTAATTTCTCGGTACCTCCGCATGCTCGACGAAGCGAACGGGAGAAGACATCGACGCACCGGTAGCGAAGGTCTGGTGCGCAAAAGGCCGAGCAGGTCTCCATTACGGAGCCGATGATGGCGACCGCTCGAGTGTATCGTCATGCGAAATTCCGAGTACAATCCCCATTGCGATTATGCCGAGACCGGCGAGCAGCAGAAGCCCGTCTCTATAGCTGCCCGTGTGGTCTCGGAGCCAGCCCATCGCGAATGGGCCGGCAAACCCCGCGAGATTGCCGATGGAGTTGATCACGGCAATGCCGGCGGCGGCCGCGGCTCCAGACAAGAAGGCGGTCGGCAATGTCCAGAACACCGGCAGGCAGGCGAAGATGCCAAATCCGGCAAAACAGAATGCGAGCATTTTCAGGCTTGGATCACCCAAAAAAGCAGCTCCTACGAGTCCGGCAGACGCTATGAACAGGGGGATCGCGGCATGATAGCGCCGCTCCGCAGCCCAATCCGAGCGCCTTCCCCACCAGATCATGGCGATCACGCCAACAACGTACGGGACTGCAGAGACAAGGGTGGTCAGAAACGTGTTGAGCCCGAATGCCTTGACAATTTGGGGCAGGAAGAAGCTGAGTCCGTAATTGGTCGCCACTGCACCAAAGTAGATTAGACTAAGAGCGATTACGCGCCGATCAAATAGGACTTCGGCCACCGTGTACATGCGAACGGCCTCCCGGCTGCGACGTTCGGCCAGAAGTCGCTGGCTGAGCCACTCGCGTTCGTCACTTGCCAACCAGCCTGCGTCTTGCGGGCGATCGGTTAAATAGAAGAACACGACCACGGCTAGGGCCATCGCAGGTATCGCTTCGATGAGAAAAAGCCATTGCCAGCCGGCAAGGCCGAAGCCGCCGTGAAGATAGAGCAGGAGCCCTGAAACCGGCGCGCCGATCACTGTCGAGAGTGGAATGGCGGCCATGAAATAGCCGACGATCCTAGCGCGGTATTCCGCCGGGAACCAAAGAGTGAGATAAAAGATGATTCCTGGAAAGAAGCCAGCCTCCGCCGCACCGAGCAACACGCGCAAGAGATAGAAGCTGTTCTCATTGCCAAGTCCGGAAACGCGCGAGATCCAGGGAAGGCATGCCATCAACCCAGACAGGATACCCCAGCTGAGCATGATGCGGGCGATCCATGTGCGCGCACCTAGACGTTCGAGCAACAGGTTGGATGGCACTTCGAAGATGAAATAGGCGATAAAGAAGATGCCGGCTCCGAACCCGAAGGCCGTCTGTGACAAGCCGAGATCCGCGTTCATGGTGAGCGCGGCAAACCCGACATTCACCCGATCTAGATAAGCAACAAAATAGCAAACGACGAGAAACGGCACGAGGCGTCTGGTGACTTTGGCGATTGTTCTGGCCTGGAGGTTTTGCGGCATGTGAAACGTCCTCTCAGGAAAAACTCACAGTTTTGACGCACGTTCCTGGCTTATCTGCGTTGCGCGATCTTCCACAGACCGACCTGGCCCACATCCAAGTCGTTGCAATTGTGCCACGGCGAGCCGTGGCGGTCGCTTCGGTTGTTCCAGGAGGCTCGGGAGCGGGCATATCTCGCGCCAAGATGTGCCAACTGAGTTAATCACAGGAAATACGTTCGGCAGGAGAGCGGGGCGAGATACCAAACCTCGCTATCTGTCGGTCATACTCGCGCTGTATCAATCCATAGCAGGAGCAGGCGGTCCGCTCCAGGGTCGCTTTATCTACGATCCTGATTGCAGCGCGAACGTTTTGGATCATGCCGTGACTCTCCAGGGCCTCCAGACATTCACTCACGCTAGCCCGACGAATACCGAGCAACTGCCCCAGAACGGCATGTGTGAGCGGCAATTCGTTGCAGTCCAAAGCTGACATGCCCATAAGCAGCCAGCGCGCCAATCGCTGCTTCACAGAATGGAGCGAATTGCAGGCACCGCATTGAGATGTCTGGAACAGGACCAGGTTAATGTACCGCAGGATCAATTCACGAAGCACGGGTAAGTCTTTGAGAGCGGAAATGAATTCCGCGGAGGATATTCGCAGCGCGGTTCCTCCGACTTGAACGACTCGCCGGTGCGGTGGGCTCGCTTCGTCGGGTGCGAGAACGAAGGGGGCGCCCACCATACCCTCAGATCCGATTAGCCAAGCCTCGACGAAGCGAGACTCGTCGACCTTGGCCGAAACGGAAACAAGACCACCGCAAATAAAATAGATGTGCTCCATCGGCAAACGCCAATGATGCAAAACCTGACGCGATCTTAGTTCGACGGTGTCGGCCATCGATGAAACAAGAGCGAGCTCTTCATCCGGAATGCGCTTCAGAAGCCTGTTTGTACCCGCGGCCTTGTCAGGTGCGATTGGAGCTCCTCCTTGCGAGCCGACTCCTTTGCGCCCGCCGTACATCAGAACCACTGTCCTCTAATCTCAGTGAGCCGCACGTTGAAGTAACCGGGAGCCCGTTTATCGGACTAATCTAATTCCAGGGATCATGTTGGGTTCCAATTGCGACGCAGCGGAAGGAGACCGAAATGTTGGCGGTGGGCCCCTCTGCAGCGAGTTCGAGCTCCGTCCGCCCAGGTCCGGGCGACCAAGGGCTCTTGCTTCGACGGCGCGCGGTTACGCTCAAGGTGAGCGACAGAATAAGTGACAGAAATTAGCTCCAGACTCTGAGTTACGCCCGGGAGCGGCTCTGCTGCTAAGTTGCCGGAAAGGCGACCGTGGTAAGCAGGGCCATTGCCGGTTGCCGAGAATCGAGCCTTGTATGCTGAACCACGATCGGCGAACTAGCCTCGATGAGTGAGGCATAGCTCGTGTCACGAGGGACCGGTGCTGGGTCGGTCAGATCATTAAAGCGCATGTGCAGCGTGCGTCTAGCGGGCACTCTCACCAGATAGGGCCCGACCGGCTCGCGGGTTTCGAAGAAGAGGGTGATCCTGACTTCTGCATCAGTGTCTCCCGTGTTCAGAAAGCAAGCTGCTTCATGAGAGACAAGATCATAGGCGTCGCTTACGCCGTCGCTTGGAATGTAACCTTCCGGAATAGCCCAAAGGGTGCAACCGAGGTCTCGCATATCAATTCTCCGATCGGGTGAGTGCCAAGGACGTGAGCAGCCGTCTCGATGGCGGGATTACGGAACGTCCTTCCCAATTATTGAGTGTTGCCGCGCTCGCGCTCATACCTATTATGCCGGCTCGAGTGAGTAACTTAGTTCAAACTCAACGTGCGGTTCTTGCAAGCGTTGCAGGATTGGCGCGTATTTAGCGCAGCGATGCGATTGCCGCGGCCGACATATTCTTTCGGAGTGTACGGTACTGGACGGAGTTGCTTCTTCAGTGCGCAGACGCTGTTTGAGCGGACGTGCGACGGTCTGACGCCTAGTCATATCTCGACTCCTCGGAACGCAAGTTGGTTACCCATCGTTGCATCCGTACTGAATTAGGATGAGCGATGCATGAGCTTGCGGCATACGTCTCTGGTTGCCTGACTGCCGCCGCAACCTCCTTGCGGCACCGGGCGAGGGCGCCGGCCAGCATGCGTGCTCGTAGCCGAATTGGTCGACCGGCTTGGCCGTCCCTCCTGCCCCGGCCTGCCTGACGAGAAACATGTCATAATCAGAACTCGAGCGGACCGGCCGATGGATACTGCCGAATTTGCAAAACGCGTCGCGATCACGGTGGGAATCGCGACGATTCCATTCCTGCTGTGGTACTTTCGTTTGGTCCTGCTGGTAGCGGTCGGCGCGCTGCTCCTGGCTATCTTGCTCGATATCGTCAGCAAGCCGCTGCGCTGGTGCGGAATTCCGCGAGCTGCAACGATCGGATTGACGTTGATCGCTGTATTCGCCCTGGTCGGCGCAGCCGCGTACATGTTCGGCACGACTCTCTCGGGCGAAATGGTAGATGTGATCGAGCGCGCGGATATCGCAGCCAAAGGCATCGGAACCGCGCTGCAGCATTCGACGTGGGGCGCTGCGCTGCTGAAGCATATCGATACCAGCCAGCTGTCCCTCACCAGCTGGGCCGGCAGCATTGTCAGCGTCAGCGCCAACGTCCTGGCCTCGTTAGTGGTCATGATCGCGATGGGTGCATATATCGCGGCTCAGCCCGCCGTCTATCGCCTTGAACTCCGCAACGTGGTGCCTCGAAGATCCAGAAGGACTGTCGAAGCCACGATACAGCACATCGTGCAGTCGCTCGAGCTCTGGAGCGTCGGACAGGCAGTGCAGATGCTGATCGTGAGCATGCTCACCACGTTCGCGGCCTGGCTGATCGGATTGCCGTCGCCACTGGCGTTGGGTGTCATCGCCGGACTTGCTGAGTTTATTCCGTACCTAGGTCCCTTCATTGCCGCGGCTCCAGCGCTACTTGTCGCTACCGCTCAGGGGGGCTCGCCTCTGGTCTGGACCATACTGGCCTACATTGCCATTCAGCAGATCGAGGGGAGCGTCCTGCTCCCCATCATACAGCGGCGGCTCGTCGCAATTCCTCCTGCGATCATGCTGTTCGGTATTCTGGCGGTGGGCAGCTTCTTCGGACTGCCCGGAGTGGTGTTCGCGGCTCCGATAAGCGTTATGATCTATGCCGTCTTTGAGGGAACCGCGCCTGACGAGCAGCGGGAGGGCAAGCCGACCACTCACAACGGCGGGTCTCGCCTGATAGACGCTATCCCGGATGGTAATTGAGGCATTTATGGTGGTGGGCAAGACATGCGCTGCAACCGAACATGCCCGACCTTCAATGGCACTCATGTCCTTGCTTGCGCTGGTGCCGGTCTCGTTAGTGCTGACGTTCATTGGAGCGCCTCCGTGGTTGCGATTTGTGACCAGCGCCGCCGCGGTAGCGGTTCTCGCGGAGTGGATCCGCCGCGGGACGGAGCAATTGGCGAGACACGCAGGTGCAACGGTCGGCGGCCTCATCATGGTTACGCTGGGCAGCGTTGCTGAACTCGTGCTGGGGCTGTTCGTCGTTGCGAGCGGCCACATGGCGGTTGTTCAGGCCCAGATCACGGGCTCGATCATAGGCACGAGCCTTCTTGGGTTGGGAATTGCCATCCTGATAGGCGGCCTCTCTCGGCAGCGGCAAACATTGAAGCCAGCGAAAGCCGGCCTTCTTTCAACTCTCCTGATCCTGTCAGTGATCGCATTGTTGCTGCCGGCCATCTTCGACTATACGGCTCGACAGGGCCATCTGCGCGACGTTCGCATCACCGACGAGGAGTTGAGCCTAGGCGCGTCGATCGTGCTGCTGTTGCTCTACGCGGGAAATCTCGGATATACGTTGGTCACCCATCGCGACGTCTTTGCGGACGAGGAGGCCGATGCCGCCCCGACGTGGGGGCTCGGCGTATCGCTTGGGGTCATCGTCACATGCACTGTGGTCATCGCTCTGGAATCGGAATTCATCTCCGATGTGCTGATCCCGACTGCGGCGATCCTGAGAATGACGCCAGAATTCCTTGGAGTGATTGTATTGGCGCTCGTCGGCACCAGCGGGGACATTTTTGCAGCAGGGTGGTTTGCCCATCGAGACCAAATGGCGCTTGCGTTGAACATTTGCATAGGATCCGCGATCCAGCTTGTGCTCGTGGTCGTGCCCCTGCTGGTATTCATCTCGGCATTCATGGCAAAGCCGATGACCCTCGTCTTCGTGAACCCGCTGCATCTGTTTGCGATTGCCAGTACCGCGTTCATCGTCAACGCCGTCGCCCGGGACGGGGAGACGACCTGGTTCGAGGGCCTGCTGCTCGTGGGCGTCTATGTTCTAATCGGGCTTGGCTTCTTCTTCATCAGGCCGGCCTGACATTCGCATCACGAGCGAGACGACAGATCAGCGCAAGCGACGGGACCCGTCCGCGCGCTCTTCGTGCTCACTCCGGAGGATGTGCCTCGTGATCTTGCGGTCACGCTTGAACGCGCCCTGGGTGGCCTGATGTGCAGCGATCCCAGGTGTCTCTTGGATTTATCCTTCGCTGCATAGGCGGCTGCCGTCGACGCTAGAATCACGGCGGAAATGATG